>JAEUJY010000012.1 GCA_016794525.1 Myxococcales bacterium | reverse complement strand
AGCCCGCGTCGATGCCGTCGCGCGGTTGCCCACACCGCCTTGAAGAACGGCGCGGCCAGGAGCGCGCTCCGACCGCGATCGCCGGGGCGCCGTTCTTCACAACCCACACAGCGCGGATCGCCGGGCCCTGATCACTTCGTTGGGTTGAGAGAGAGAGAGAGAACGCGAGGGCGGCGACGGTCGCGGCAGCGACGCTCGCGAGGCCGACGGGGTGGCCGCCTGGATCGGGCCCTGGCTCAGCGGCCTCTGGTTCTGGGATCTCCAACGAAGTGATCCGGGATAGCGGCGCGCGCTGTGTGGGTTGTGAAGAACGGCGCCCCCGCCATGGCGTGCACCACGCCACCGCCGCCGCGCCGTTCTTCAAGGCGGTGTGGGCAACCGCGCGACGCCGACGATGCGCGCCCGCCGGCGCGCGACCGGGCGCGGTTGTCCACCACCGCCGGCAACTCCACAGCGCCCTCGGAGCGGGCCGCCTCCCGGCACGATCGCCGGCCCGCGCGGCGATCGCCGGCCGATCGCCGGCCGATCGCGGCCCCGCGCGGCGATCGCAGACAGATTCGCGCCACCGGATTCCCCTCGGCGCTTGACGTCGGGCTCGTCCGTGTTATATTCGCCCAATCAAGATGGCGGCGAAGCGGGCGCGACAGGCGGGGTTGCCAAGGACCGAGGGCGCGCCACGCCGCGCGAGCAACCCGACCGGCCACGGCGGCAAGCGCGCCGGCGCCGGGCGCAAGCGGACGCTGCCCGGCCCGCCGCGCGGCAAGCACCGCGCGCGGCCGTTCCACGATCGCCGCCTGCCGGTCCACGTCGTCCTGCGCGTCGCGCGGCAGGTCGGCCGGCTGCGCCGCCCGCAGGCGTACGCGGCGGTGCGGGCCGCGATGATCGCGCTGGTCGGGCGCGCCGACTTCCGCGTCGTCCACCTGTCGATCCAGCGCCACCACATCCACCTGCTCTGCGAGGCCGACGATCGCCGCGCGCTCGCCAACGGCGTCCGCGCGCTGTGCGTCTCCGCCGCGCGCCGCCTGAACGCGCTGATCGTCGCGGAGCCCGGCGCGCCGCGCCGCGGCCGGGTCTTCACCGACCGCTACCACGCGACGACGCTCGCGAAGCCGCGCCAGGCGCGCCACGCGCTGGCCTACGTGCTCAACAACTGGCGCCGCCACCGCGAGGATCACGCCGGCCTCGGCCAGCGCCGCGCGCCGCTCGATCGCTACGCCAGCGGCGTGGCCTTTGCCGGCTGGGCCGAGCGCGACGGCGTGCCGTTCGCGTGGCCCAAGGGCTTCGAGCCGATGCCGACGGCGGCGCCGCAGACCTGGCTCATGCAGGGCGGCTGGAAGCGCGGCGGCCCGGCGCCCAGCCTGTGGGAGCGGCCGGGGCCGCTGGCGTGACGGGGAGGCTCGATGGCGACACGCCCTCCCAAGAACTCAGTTCCCGGGGCGGGCGGCGTCGACGGCGGCGCGGATCGCCTTGACCCGGTCGCTGGTGATGTTGAACGACACGACGCACAGCCCGAGCAGGTTGCGCTCGAACGGGTGCAGGACGTCGTCGGCCGCCGCCATCATCGCCATCGTGAAGAGCACCTTCTCGCGCAGCTCGGCGCCGGGCAGGCGGGTCGCGAGGTTCGAGACGAAGTCGGAGATCGCGACCGGCGTGGTCAGGGTGGCCATGCGCTGGTTGGCGCCCTGCAGCAGCGCCTTCAGGACGTCCTGGCCGACGCCCCACGGCAGCGCGGTGACGATGCCGTCGAAGCGGCGGATCTCGTCGGGCGTGACCTTGCCGTCGGCGTAGACCACCAGCATCAGGGCCTCCAGCACCGCCAGCTTGCCGGAGTCGTCGAGCGCCGCGAAGTCCGATGCCTCGAGTTGCATGGCCGCAGCATGCCATCGATCCGGGGCCGCGGTCGCTTGTCGCGGGCGTTCACCGGGCCCGCGATGAGCGTACGATGGGGTGATGACCGCACCCCGCTGGATCGTGATCGCGGCGCTGCTCGCCGCCGGCACCGCGCGCGCCGACCAAGAGGAGCCCGACGTCCGCGGCGCGATGGCCGACCGGCTGCTCGACGTCAAGGTCGGCGACGCGCCGTACACCTGGTCGGCGGCGGTCGAGGCGTGCGGCATGGACTGCGAGTACGCGGCGTGGGGCGGCTGCTGGCTCGACGCCGGCGCCGTCGACTGCGAGGTCCGCGTCCAGGACACGTCGACCAAGAAGCCGATCGTGATCACCGTGCGCGAGGCCGATCGCGACCCGGCGGCGCTGGCCGCGGCGCGGGCCAAGCTGATCGACGCGTTGGCGCAGGTCGGCTACACGCCGACCTGGCTCGACGAGCACCGCTTCGAGACGCCGCCGGTCGACGTGTCGACCTGGAACGTGACCTTCCGCTGGAACTGGAAGACGAAGACCGTCACGGTGCTGAACGGCAAGAAGCGCTTCAAGGCGATCAAGGCGCCGAAGCTGCGCAAGGGCCTCGGCGTCAGCTCGGCGGCGATCTGGTACCACTTCGCCGACGACGGCTCGGCCGGGTGGGCGATCCTGCGGATCCACGGCGAGGGCGACGAGGGCCAGGCCGGCGACGCCACGACGCTGGTGCCGCTGCCGGGCCTGGTCAACGACTGAGCGCGCGCGGCGGGAATCGCCGCGGCCGCTTGCGCGTTGCTGCGACGCCTGCGAGCCTCGCTCGGGGCCTGCGCGATCGACGGACGATCGCGCGGTCGCGCCCGCAAAGGATCCGGTCCATGACCCTCGCCAGCTCGCTGTCCCGTCTCGTGGGCGCGCTCGCGCTCGTGCTCGCCGTCGGCTCTGCCTCCGCCGGCGAGGCGGTCGAGCGCCGCCTGTACACCGACACCGCCGAGGCCAGCTCGTTCCTGTGGGGCGACTGGAACCGGTTCATCGAGAACTACCACCCCAACTACGTCGGCGACGACGACGCCAAGACCGCGTGGGTCGAGGGCAGCGCCGGCAGCGGCGCCGGCGAGTGGCTGCGCCTGCAGGTGACGCCGCTCGAGGGCACGACCACCGTGCGGCTGAAGATCCGCAACGGCTACCAGAAGTCGAAGGGCCTGTTCGCCGCCAACGCGCGCGCCAAGGACGTGGTCGTGCGGCTGTTGCCGTCGAAGACCGAGCTCAAGGCGACGCTGGCCGACAAGGACGGCTGGCAGGAGCTGACGATCAGCCAGGCGGCGGGGCCGATGCGCGCCGTCGAGCTGAAGGTCGGCTCGGTGTACGAGGGCTCCAAGTACAAGGACCTGTGCATCAGCGACGTGCAGGTGTTCGCGACCGCGACCACGCCCGACAACCCCGGCTTCGAGAAGAACAAGAAGAAGGCGCTGCTGGCGTGGCGGGCGTCGCGGCTCGCCGCGGCCAAGGCCTACGGCGGCGCCAAGGTCGCGCTGCCGCTGCACCCGAGCTACCAGGTGACCACCACCGAGGTGCAGAACGTGTGCGGCGACGACTGCGGGCTCGCCGACATGCTCACCGCCGCCGCCGCCAACCCGAAGTTCAAGGAGTGGAAGGACGCGCTGGCGATGGGCAAGGCCGTCGTCGCCGAGCTCGACACGCTGCCGGCGGCGCAGCTGGCGCCGGTGGCCAAGACCGCGCTGCCCGAGGCCGACGGCTTCGAGCGCCCGGGCCTGGATCAGCTGGCCGGCAGCGAGGGCCCGTGGTTCAGCGATCGCGCGATGCGGCTGCCCGTGCTCGACAAGGCCGCGGTGATGAACGCCAGCGACCTGCGCGTGCTCGACGCCAAGGCCGCGAAGACGCCGACCCAGTTCGTCGACACCGTCGACAAGAAGTGCAAGAAGGACGCGGCGTGGGTCAAGCGGGTCGCCGGTAGCGACCCCAACGCGCCGGCGCAGGTGCGCGCGCTGGTGATCGGTCGCTGCGGCATGGTCGAGGGCCGCGAGGGCTACTACCCGTCGGCGGCGCTGCAGCTCTTGATCTACGGCGCCGACGGGCGCCTGGCGGTGGTGGTCAGCCAGGGCGCGATCGACGCGTACCGCTGGTCGACCGGCGAGAAGCCGATGATCAGCGGCGGCCACGCGCTCCTCGCGCAGGGCTCCGAGCTCGACGCGGCGCAGATCACGCCGTGAGCCGCGGGCGGCTGGCAGCGCTGGCGGTGGTGGTCGTGGCCGCGTGCGCGCCGTCGCCGCGGATCGAGGCGGTGCCGGCCGCGGCGCCGCCGGCGTGGCAGGTGCGCGCGCGCGGCGGCCAGGTGGCGATCGAGACCGGCACCCGCGACCTGGCGCTGAACGACGCCGCGGCGTGCCGCGGCTGTCACGCCGGCATCGCCGACGAGTGGCAGCACAGCCGCCACGGCCTGGCCTGGACCAACGGCATCTTCCAGCGCGAGTACGGCCCGGCGCCCAAGCCGTGGTGCGTGAACTGCCACGCGCCGACCACCGCGCAGCAGGAGGGGCTGGCGACCGGCGACGATCGCCTGGCCGCGCAGGGCGTGGCGTGCGCGACGTGCCACGTGCGCGGCGGGCGGCTGGTGGCCAAGGGCCGCGCCGCCGGCTCGCCCCACGACACCGTCGTCGACGCCTCCTTCGGCTCGCCGGCGTTCTGCGCCGACTGCCACGACTTCACGTTCCCGATCCTCGACGACGCCGGCCGCGCGGTGGCGATGACCGATCACCCGATGCAGGCGACGGTGACGTCGTTCAACGCCGGGCCCTACGCGCGCGAGCCGGCCGGGTGCCTGACCTGCCACGGGTCGCGCCACGACCACGCGTTCCCCGGTGGCCACGCGCCCGACATGCTGGCCGGCGCGTTCGTCGTGAGCTGGTGCCGCGGCGCCGACGCGCTCCAGGTCGAGCTGACCAACGCCGCCGCCGGCCACCGCATCCCGACCGGCGACATCCACCGCCACCTGCTCCTGCGGGTGTGGCGCTCGTCGGCGCCGGCCGGCGTGTGGGAGGCGTTCTTCGGCCGCCGCTTCGAGGAGGCCGACGACGGCGGCAAGCGGACGGTGTGGGACTCGGGGCTCGACCCCGGCGCGTCGAAGCGGTTCCCGGTCGACCTCGCCGCGCTGGCCGACGGCGACCCCGAGGCCGACCCCGCCGAGCCGCTCAACCTCGAGTTGACCTACGTGTACATCGCCGACGAGTTCCCGCGCCGCGATCGCATCCCGAGCGAGCCCGGCACCGCCAGCGTCGTGCGCTGGCGCGAGCCGCTGGCGGCGATCCCGCCGTGCGCGCCGGCGCGCTGACCCGCGCGGTGATCACGCGTCGTCGTCGGTCGCCAGCGCGGTCGCGGCCTCGATCGCGATCGCGGCGATCGCGGCGCCGAAGTCGAGGTCGATGTTGGCCAGCGTGTCGTGGGTGTCGTGGTAGCCCTGCCGGTCGATGTCGTAGTGCTCCATCACCAGCGCGATCGGCAGGCCGAGATCCGACCAGCACTGCGCGTCGGTGTTGAACACCGTCGACGACCAGTGCCAGTGCGGGCGCAGCTCACCGACCAGCGTCGGGTGCGGCGCGATCGCCGGCACCCGGGCGCCGCGGTCGCGGCGGCGATACGGGCGGGCGCCGGCCCGGGCCGGCGCGCGGTTCCAGCGGGCGGCGCCGCGGTTCCACGCCTCCGTCGCGCGGTGCAGCGCGGCGGCGACCCGCATCGCGCCGGCGCTCTCGCCGGGGGCGATCTGGAAGCGGTAGCCGGCGCGCGGATCGCGGTGGGCGATCATGTCCATGACGATCGCGCCGGCGATCTCGACGCCGCCCAGCGCGACCGGCCGGTCGCTGCCGGCCTCGTGGATGATCAGATCGCCGGCGACGATCGCCCGCGCGAGCTGCCGCGCGCCGAGGCTGTCGCCGGGGAACTCCTCGCCGGTCAGGTGCACCAGCCACACGTCGTGGGCCAGCTGGCCGGCGGCGCTCATCGGCAAGAGCACGTCGGCGGCGAGCAAGAGCGCCGCGGTCGCGCTGTGGTTGTCGTCGGCGCCGGCGGCGGCGTGGCGGGTGCCGGCGGCCAGCGCGCGCAGCTTGCCGTCGTAGACGTCCTCCATGTACGCGGTGTCGTAGTGATCGGCGAGCACGACCGCGCGGCGGCGATCGCGGCCGGGGATCACGCAGATCACGTTGCGCTCGCGCGGGCCGTGCAGCTGGTTGGCGACCCAGCCGTGCGACCACGGCATGTCGAACTCGGTGGCCCAGCGGAACCAGTGGTGGCCGACCACCGCGCGGTGGCGCAGGCCGGCGCGGGCGATCGCCGCCTGGTGGCGCCGGGCCAGCTCGTCGGCGAGGCCGTCGAGATCGCGGCCGGGACCCGCCGGCGCGACGCCGTCGGCGTTGTTCTTGGCGCGCCAGGTGGCGTGGGCCAGCTCGGCGATCGTCCGCCAGTAGCGCTCCTCGAAGGCGCGGGTCGCGGTGCGCGCGAAGGTGCGCGGCCGATCGGGCGGCGGTTCGCGGCGCGCGACCGCGCGATCGATCGCGGCGGTCACCGCGCGCGCGGCGGCCGGATCGGCGGCGTGGCCGGGCAGGGCGGCGCGCCACGTCGCCCAGCGCGCGTCGCGATCGGCGGACACCAGCCGGGTCGCCAGCGACGGCGGCAGCGCGGCGCCCAGCCGGTCGCGGGCGTCGAGCAGCTTGCGCACGTCGTGGCGGGCCTCGGCGTGGCCGGCGAAGCCCTGCTCGAGCGCGGTCCACGCCGGGCGCGCGTCGGCGCGCGGCCACAGGTGGATCGGCGCGGCGCCGGCGCGGCTCGCGACCAGCACGCCGGCGCCGACGTCGACGACGCGCGGCGCCGCGGCCGGATCGTCGACGACGAACGCCAGCGCGCGGTGCCACACCACCTCGCGCGCGCCGACCCGCATCGGCGGCCAGTGGAAGCGGTAGCCGAAGTGTCCGCCGCCGGCGACGGTGCGCGCGGCCGCGGCCAGCTCGGCGCGATCGGCGCGCGGCCCGTCGAGCACGCGGCGGTAGTCGGCGGTCCACACCTGCGCGTTGCGCGCCAGCGGCTTGTCGTACAGGCCGAGCACGCCGGGATCGGTCGAGAACAGCGCGTCGGCCACCCGGTCGGCGTAGTCGACCGCGGCCTCGTCGTCGGAGTCGCGCCGGACCCGCTGCCAGCGGTGGGTGCGCCGCACGCGATCGCGGACCGCGCCGTGGGTGACGGTGCCGGCGTGGCCGCCCTGATCGAGCCACCCCGACTGCGGCACGCGCAGGCCGCGCAGGCCCTCCGGGACCGCGCGCAGGAGCGGCAGCTGCATCGCGCCCGGCAGCTCGGCGGCGAGGCGGCGGTAGCCGCGGTGCCCGGCAAACGCCAGCGCGACCGGCGACGGCACCAGCGCGATCGCGCCGCGGGCCGCGGCGCGCCGCAGCGCGACCGGCAGGCGCGCCCACGGCCGGAACGTGATCACCGCGCGCACGCCGCGCGCGCTGGCGCCGGCGTCCTCGACGAGCAGCGACCGGAGGCACCGCGGGATGCGCTCGTCGCCCCAGCCCGGCAGATCGGGATCGTCGCCGGCGGGCAAGATGCGCACGCCGGCCCGCCGCAGCGCCGCGACGCTCGGGCGCGGCACGTCGACGATCGGCGCGACCAGCGCCGCGAGCCGCGCCGAGGCGGTCGCGCCGTCGAGCTCGTCGGCGGCGCGCGGGCCGCGGTGGAACCCGGCCCAGAACGCTGGCCCGGGGCCGAGGTCGGTCGCGCCGAGCAGCGTCCAGCGCACGCGGCCCTTGTCGTCCTGGGTGCGGCTCAGCGCGACGCCGACGACCGCGATCAGCGGCCCCGCCGGCAGCGCGACGTCCGGCAGGTAGCGGTTGCCGGCGATCAGATCGCGCGACAGCCCGCGGGTGTGGGCGTCGTCGTCGAGCACCGCCGCCAGCTTGGGCGCCAGCGCCGCCGCCAGCGCGGCCAGCCCGGGCTCGAGCTCGTGGGTCGCCTCGCGCGCGGTGATCCGCCAGCCGTGATCGTCGCCGGCGATGCGCGCCTCGCCGATCAACTCGCCGGTCGGCTTGCGCTCGACCAGCGGCGCCGGCATGAACTCCGAGTACGCGGGGAACGGCGGGACGGCGGCGCCGCGTGGCCACGGCTCGGCGAGCAACGCCGGCCAGCCGGTCGCGCGCTCACCCATGCAGCAGCCGCTCCAGCCGCTCGAGCTGTGCCGGTGACAGCTCGCCGCGCAGCGCGGCGATCGCCTTGTGGCCGCCCGACTCCCAGTCGTGATCGACCTCGACGTGCTGGAGCACGCGGGCCAGCGGCAGCTGGCCGGGGAAGCCGTAGCGGCGGACGAACGCGCGGAAGTAGCGGGCGTGGCCGTCGTACGCGGCGTTGGCCAGCGCGTGCGCGACCAGCATCAGGCCCATCAGCGCGACGTCGATCGCGTCGAGCCGGCGGGTGCGCGGCAGCCGCAGCTTGGCCGCGAAGTACTGCCAGCCCTCGTACACCGCCATCGCGGTCAGCGCCGGCTGCGCGGCCCGCGCGTAGCGCACGCTGCACGACATCCGCACGACGTCCTGGCCGTCGAGCCGGGCCGGCGTGAAGCGGGTGCAGCGGAAGTCGCCGGGCCGCGGCACGTGCCAGCCCGCGGCCACCACCCGCTGCTCCTGGTTGACGGTGTCGAGGAACTGGTTGTCGTACGACAGCGAGTTCAGCATCAGCGCCGCCTCGAGGACCTTGCCGCCGTCGAGCTCGCGCGGCGCCAGGTCGACGCCGCGCGGGTGCAGGTGCGGCGGGTCGGGGACGAACGCGTCCTCGCCGGTGGCGGGCGCCAGGTCGCGGTAGCCGGCGACGTTGCAGAACCGATCGAAGCGATCGAGCCGGCCGTCGCGATCCTCGTCGAGCACGCCGGCGACGTAGCGCGCGTCGCCGGGGTAGATGAAGTTGTCCTCGGTGCGGTGATCGGCGACCGCGCCGTCGCGGATCTCCTTCCACGTCTTGCGCGCGGCGATGCCGTCGAGCAGGTGGCGGAACATCGCCTCGTCCTCGGGATCCTCGGTGGGGTCCTTGGTCGTGACGATGTGCGCGCGCGGGTAGCGCTCGCGCAGCGCGTTGTAGAAGTGCTTGCCAAAGCACATCACCAGCACGAGCAGCTTGTCCTTGCCCTCGTCGTGCTGGTGGTCCTGCGCCAGGTTGCGCGGCACCCGCGCCCACCAGTCGGAGTGGCCGAGGAACATGACGCCGTCGACCTTGGGGTCGTGCAGCGCCGCGAAGATGCCCTCGCCCTTCTGCCGGTAGTCGAGGTGGAACGTCGTCGGGACGCCGGCGACGACGTCGTCGCGGCGGTAGAGGATCCGCTTGGCGTCGACCTGGCGCACGACGCGGAAGCCGAGGCGGCGGAACACCGCCTTCCAGTCGGCGAAGAACACGTCCTGGACCTGGCACAGCAGCCGGACCTCGGTGCGGCCGTCGGCGAACCAGGTGCGGTACGGCGGGTTGGTCGGGATGACCCGCTGGCGGCCGGTGGTCAAGAGCGCGCGGCCCTCGTCGTCGAGCAGCCGCCGCACGCGATCGAGGTTGGCGACCATCGACGCCCGCAGCCGGTGCGACACCGTGCGGTGCAAGATGTCGCCGTACTCGACGAGCGCGTCCTTGGCGAGCGCGCGGTCGACCCGGGCCGCGCCCTCGAAAACGTCGAGCAGCACGGTCGCCGCCGCCGCCTCGAACCGCAGCCGGTGGGCGCCGCGGCGCTCGGCGCGCTGGCGGATGATCCGCTCGACCACCTTGCGCTGCCAGGCGCGCGGCACCTTGGCCTCGGCGGCCAGCGGCCGGCCGCGCTCGTCGTGCGCGATCGCCCACAGCTCGAGGCCCGAGGCGAACGCGTCGCCCCAGCCGGTCAGCGTGTCGCGCTCGCCGACCAGGTGGCCGCTGGCGTCGATCGTCACCGCCGGGTGGAACCACGCCGGCGTCAGCATCCGTTTCGCCATCACCAGCCTCCGGTCAGCGGCGGCCCCACGACCGCGCGCACGGTCACCAGCAGCGTGTCGACCAGCAGATCCCGCAGCTGCTTGCGATCGGCCTGGCCGCGCAGCAACCACTCGAGGCTGGCCGCCTCGACGAAGCCGAGCCAGCCGCGCACCGCGATCCGCACCATCGGGACCTCGCTGGCGGCGATCGTCGCCAGCGGCGTGCCCTCGGCGTCGAACAAGAGCCGCTCCATGTAGCGGGTGCGGGTGCCCTCGACCACCGCGGCCACCTCGGGGTCCGAGCCGATGCCGCCGCGCAACAGCGCCGAGAACGGCCGGGCGTGGGCGACGACGAAGTCGAGGTACGCGTCGAGGCCGGCGCGGATGCGCTCGAGCGGCGGCAGCTTGGGGTCGGCGGCGCCGACGGTGCGCGCGACGAGGTCGTCGGCGGTGGCCTGCAGGCCGGCGACGTACAGATCGCGCTTGGTCGGGAAGTAGTGGTAGAGCAGGCCCTTCGAGATGCCGGCGGCGCGGGCGATGTCGTCGATCGACACCTCGTCGTAGGTGCGCTCGGCGAACGCCTTCTGGCCCAGCTCGAGCAGCTGCGCGCGACGCGCGTCGTTGTCGAGGCGGATCCGCCGGCCGGGCCGGCGCTTGGCGACGCGGGCCACGGCCTTGGCCACGCGGGCGGTGCGGCGTCCGGTACGAGCGAGGGCCACCGACCATGGGTACCGCGGGGCGACGGCGGCGCGCAACCGCCGCGGTCCCGCATGGTTGCGGGCCGGCCCCGGGCTGGATGCGACTTGGCTATTGACTTGTGGTCAATAGCGACCCATCCTGGGTTGGCAAGATGACGACCACCACCACCGCCCCGTCCTTGCCCGCTGACCTCACCGCCGCCGCCGCCGTCGAGCGTGCCGAGCGCCCGCCGATCACGCCGCGGCCTGGCCCGCGCGAGTTCGACGGCGTGCCCAAGCACTGGTTCGCCGGCCTGCCGGTGCCGACCCAGATCTCCAACGGCGTGAACCTGCTGTTCCCCGCCGGCGAGCGCTTCTTCGTGCGCTCGGTCTACCACTACCTCGATCGCATCGACGACCCGAAGCTCAAGGAGGCGATCAAGGGCTTCGGCGGCCAGGAGGGCCGCCACGCCCGGTCGCACGAGGACTTCTTCGCGGCGATGCGCGGCCACGGCTACGAGATCGATCGCTTCCTCAAGGTCTACGAGTGGCTGTCGTACACGCTGCTCGAGCGCCTGGCGCCGCCGCCGCTGCGGCTGGCCGCCACCGCCGCCGCCGAGCACTACACCGCGATCATGGCGGCCGGCGCCGCAGCCGACGTGCCGCTCGAGCTGGCCCACCCGGCGATGCGGCAGCTCCTGTACTGGCACGCCGCCGAGGAGCTCGAGCACAAGTCGGTCGCGTTCGACGTGCTGCAGCAGGTGAACTCGTCGTACGCGCTGCGGGTCGCCGGCCTGGCGATGTCGACGGCGATGCTGGTGTCGATGTGGTGGACCGCGACCTTGTACCTGCTGTGGCAGGACGGCATCACGCCGTGGAAGGCGGCCAAGAGCCTGCGCGCGATGCGCGAGGTGCGGCCGAGCGAGCCCATCTTCCGGCGGGTGTTCCTGCGCGGCATCCGCGCGTATCTGCGCCGCGACTTCCACCCCGACCAGGACGACAACTACCACCTGGCCAAGACGCTCCTGGCCAAGGCCGAGGCGGCGCGGGTCGAGGCGGCGGCCGCGACCACGGCGGTGTCGGCGTGACGCTCGACGGCGCCCTCTGCGTCGTGACCGGCGCCGGCAGCGGCATCGGCCGCGCCACCGCGGCGGCGCTGGCGGCGCGCGGCGCCCGGCTGGTGATCTCGGACATCGATCAGGCCCGGCTCGACGAGGTGGCCGGCGAGCTCGGCGCCGCGGTCGCGCTCGCGCGGCGGGTCGACGTCGGCGATCGCGCGCAGGTGGCGGCGCTGGCCGACGCCTGCCACCGGCTGCAGCCGGGCGTCGACGTGCTGGTCAACAACGCCGGCGTCGGCCAGGCCGGCGGCATCCTCGACACGACGCTCGACGACTGGGACTTCACGCTGCGGGTCAACCTGATGGGCGTGGTCTACGGCTGCCACTACTTCGTGCCCAACATGGTCGCGCGGCGCCGCGGCCACGTGATCAACGTGTCGTCGATGCTCGGCTTCTACCCGACGCCGCGGGTGATCGCGTACCAGGCGTCGAAGTTCGCGGTGCTCGGGCTGACCTTGTCGATGCGCGCCGAGCTGGCCGACACCGGCGTCCACGCCACGGCGATCTGCCCCGGCATGATCAACACCGCGATCATCGACGCGACCCGCTTCGCCGCGCGCGAGGCCGGCCTGCGCGCGACCGCGAGCAAGCTGTTCAGCGAGCGCGGCTGGCCGCCGAGCCGCGTCGCCGACGCGATCGTCGGCGCGATCGGCCACCCGACCGCGGTGCGGCCGGTCGGCCCCGAGGCGTGGGCGGCGTGGGGCATGGAGCGGCTGGCGCCGCGCGCGCTCGGCGATCGCCTGGGCCGCGCGATCCACCGCCAGGTCGAGAAGCGCAAGGCACGCGCCTAGAGCCGAGCGCCAGCGAGGCTATCTCGCTGGGGCTGCGCCGTCAGGAGCTGCTACGACTTGGCGGCGGGCGCGCGGCGGCCGCCGATCACCAGGATCACCGCGGCGATCACCAGCGGCGCGGCGATCAGCGTCGGCCGGGTCAGCGGCTCGTCGTAGAGCAGCACGCCGAGCATGACCGCCAGCACCGGGTTCACGAACGCGTAGCTGGTGGCGACCGCGGGCCGCGCGTTGCGCAAGAGCCACGCGTACGCGGTGAAGCCGATCAGCGAGCCGGCGACCAGCAGGTAGGCCAGCGCGCCCAGCGAGCGCGCGGTGGCGTGGGCCGGCCAGCCCTCGCCGCGCGCCGCGGCGGTCACCAGCAGGCACATCCCGCCGAGCAGCATCTGCGAGCCGGCGCCCGCCAGCCCCGGCGCCAGCGCCAGCCGCTTGGCCAGCACCGAGCCCAGCGCCCAGCACAGCGGCGACGCGCACAGGATCAGCGCGGCGCCCGGCGTCGCCGCCAGCTCGGCGCCGCCGACCAGGATCGCCACGCCGGCCAGGCCGACGCCGATGCCGAGCCACTCGCGGCCGCTGGGCCGCTCGCCGGTGGCGGTCGCGAACACCGCCATCCACAGCGGCATCGTCGCGCACACCAGCGCGGCGATCCCCGACGACACCTGGGTCTCGGCGATCGCGACCAGGCCGTTGCCGCCGACGCACAGGAGCGCGCCCACCGGCAGCGCCGCCAGCCACTGCCGGCGGGTCGGCCACGCCGCGCCGGTGGCGCGCGCGACCACCAGCAGGATCGCGCCGGCCACCGTGAACCGCGCGGCGCCCATGCCCAGCGGCGGCATCGACTCGACGACGACCCGCATCGCCAGGTAGGTCGAGCCCCAGATCACGTAGACCGCGGCCAGCGCGACCACCAGCGTCGTCGAGCGGGTCGCCGGCGCGGCCGCGCTCGGCGCGATCGACGCGATGGGGCCGGTGGACATGGCGGCCAGTGTGGCACCGACCGCGATCGCGGCCAGCGACAGTTGCGATCCCGCCGACCAGCACAGATCGCGCGCGCGCCGGCATCCCACCGATACACACCCACGTCCCGCTGTGCCGCCGGCGGCGGCGGGATCTGTGCTGGTCGCGTGCAGGAGCGAACGATACACTGCGCCGTGCGATGCCCAGCGACTACCTCTACGAGCAGCTGGCGGCGGAGCTGGGCGACGCGATCGAGCGCGGCGCGCTGCGCGCCGGCGGCAAGCTGCCGTCGGTGCGTCGGCTGGCCGAGGATCGCGCGCTGTCGGTGGCGACCGTCGTCCAGGCGTACAGCGTGCTCGAGGGCACCGGGCTGATCGAGGCCCGGCCCAAGTCGGGGTACTTCGTGCGCCGGCGCACCGACGACGGCGACGCGCCGCGGCCGCCGCGCAAGTCGGTGACGGCGACCCGGCCGGCGGTGTCCGACGGCATCGCCCGCTTGATCGCGGCGCTGCGCGACCCCGGCGTCGTGCCGCTGGCCGCCGCGTACCTCGACCCCGGCACGCTCAAGGTCGCGCAGCTCAACCGCATCGCCGCGGCGCTGGCGCGCGAGGTGTCGACGCTGGGCGCCCGCGACGACACCCCGCCCGGGCTGGCGACGCTGCGGCGGGCGCTGGCCCGGCGCTCGATCAGCTGGGGCGCGCCGATGACCGAGCACGACTTCGTCGCGACGATCGGCGCCACCGAGGCGATCACGCTGGCGCTGCGCGCGGTGGCGCGGCCCGGCGACGCCGTCGTCGTCGAGTCGCCGACCTACTTCGGCATCCTGCAGACGATCGAGGCGCTCGGGCTCAAGGTGGTCGAGGTGCCGGCCCACCCGCGCACCGGCATCGACCTGGCGGCGCTGCACGACGCGCTCAAGGCCACGCCGATCCGCGCGATCGTGACGATGCCGACCGCGGCCAACCCGCTCGGCTCGATCATGCCCGACGACGCCAAGGCCGCGCTGTACGCGCTGGCGGTGCGCCACGACGTGCCGATCATCGAGGACGACGTCTACGGCGAGCTGTGCTTCGACGGCGCGCGGCCGCGGCCGATCAAGGCCTGGGACAAGGACGGCCGGGTGCTGCTGTGCGGCTCGGTGTCCAAGACGCTGGCGCCGGGCTACCGGGTCGGGTGGATCGCGCCCGGGCGCTACCAGGACGACATCGAGCGGCTGAAGTTCTCGCAGTCGCTGGCGTGCCCGACGCTGACCGGCATGGCGGTGGCCGAGATGCTGTCGTCGGGCAGCTACGATCGCCACCTGCGGCGGCTGCGCCACGTCGTCGCCGGCCAGGTCGCGCGCTACCGCGAGGAGGTGCTGGCCCGCTTCCCCGACGGCACGCGGGTGTCGGCGCCGCGCGGCGGCTTCGTCCTGTGGATCGAGCTGCCGGGCGCGGTCGACACGCTGGTGCTGCAGGAGCGCGCGCTGGCCCGCGGCGTCGCGATCGCGCCGGGGCCGATCTTCTCGGCGCGGCAGCAGCGCTTCAGCGCGTGCCTGCGGCTGTCGTGCGGGCAGCCGCTGACGCCGCGGGTCGCGACCGCGCTCGATCTGATCGCGCACCTCGCGCAGGATCTGGCGGCGCGCGGCGCGCGCGGCCACCGCGCCAGCGCCTGAGCGCCGCGTGCGATCGGCGCCGTCCGGGCCCCACCGGCGGCGATCGCCGTGGCAGGATGCGCGCCGATGCGCTGGCTCGCGATCGCGCTCCTGACCGCCGCGTGCAGCGGATCGCCGACCCCCGAGGTCGACGCGGCGGCCGAGATCGACGCCGCGGCTCCGCCGATCGACGCCGCGCGCCCGCCGGCCGGCGCCGCGCGGGGCAGCTTCCAGCTCACCTACTACTGGGTGACCTCCGAGGACGACTACAGCGGCGCCGCCACGGTGACGCTGTACCGGCCGGGCTGTGCCGCGCTGGCCACGGTCCGGCCCGGCTTCGCGTCGGCGGTCGACATCGAGGGCACCGGCCGCCTGAGCGACGGCCGGCTGATCAACGTCGACGGCGGCTGCGGCTGCGCGCGCTCGCCGTGCTACGTCGAGCCGCCCGCCGATCACCCGTGGGGTACCGGCGTCCAGGACCGCCCGCTGGTCCCGTACCGCTCGATCGCGGTCGACCCGGCGGTGATCCCCTACGGCACCAGGCTGTGGGTGGCCGAGTTCGACGGCGTCGCCGTGCCGGGCGCCGCGCCGTGGGGAGGCTTCGTCCACGACGGCTGCGTGCTCGCCGCCGACACCGGCGGCGGCATCGTCGGCACCCACATCGACTGGTTCGTCGGGCTGATCGCCAGCTACCGCGCGCTCGACGGCGCGCTCGGGCTCGATCGGGTGACGGTCCACGACGGCGGAGCCCGCTGCCCATGATCGAGCCGGTGGCCTGGGACGACGAGCTCGAGCTCGAGCTCGACCTGCCGCTCGACGCGCCGAGCCTCGACGCCGACCACCCGACCGTGCGGGCGGCGGTGGCCGACAAGCTGTCGGTCGCGCCCGAGGGCCTGCCGCCGCTCGAGGTGCGGCGCCGCGCGATCGACGCCCGCCACCGCCGCGTGCGGTTCCACCTGACCGTCGGCGCGCGCCCGGCCGAGCCGCCGCCGCTGGCCGCGCCGCTGCCGCGGGCGGTGAGCGGCGACCCGGTGATCGTCGTCGGCGCCGGCCCGGCCGGCCTGTACTGCGCCTACGAGCTGGCGCGCCACGGCGTCGCGTCGATCGTCCTCGATCGCGGCAAGCTGGTGCAGGCGCGCCGCCGCGACCTCAAGGGCCTGACCCAGCACGGCCGCGTCGATCCCGACAGCAACTACTGCTTCGGCGAGGGCGGCGCCGGCACGTACTCCGACGGCAAGCTCTACACCCGCGCGCACAAGCGCGGCGACGTCCGCGACGTCATCGAGATCCTCGCGCTGCACGGCGCGCCGGCCGAGATCCTCGTCGACGCGCGCCCGCACATCGGCTCGAACCGCCTGCCCAAGGTGCTGACCGCGATGCGCGAGCGGCTGGTCGCGCTGGGCGTGCGCTTCGAGCTGCCGGCCAAGGTGGTGGGCTTCCTGGTCGAGGACCACCGCGGCCAGCGCCGGGTCGCCGGCGTGCGCCTGGCCGACGGTCGCCAGCTCACCGGCCGCGCGGTGGTGGTGGCGACCGGCCACTCGGCGCGCGACGTCTGGCCGCTCTTGGTCGACGCCGGCGTCACGCTGGCGGCCAAGCCGTTCGCCGTCGGCGTCCGCATCGAGCACCCGCAGGCGCTGATCGATCGCGCGCAGTACGGCGGCGCCGCCGGCCACCCGCGGCTGAGCGCCGCGCCCTACCGGCTGGCCCACACCACCGACGGCCCTGGCGGCCAGCGCGGCGTGTTCTCGTTCTGCATGTGCCCGGGTGGCTGGATCGTCCCCGCGGCCACCGAGGTCGACGGCGTCGTCGTCAACGGCATGAGCCTGTCGCGCCGCGACTCGCCGTTCGCCAACAGCGGCCTGGTGGTGGCGATCGAGGAGGCCGACCTGGCCGCGCTGGGGCTGACCGGCCCGCTGGCCGGCGTCGAGCTGCAGCGCCGGCTCGAGGTCGCCGCGGCGGTCGCCGGCGGCGGCCAGCTCAAGGCGCCCGCGACCCGGGTGGCCGACTTCGTCGCCGGGCGCGGCTCGACCACGGCGCCGCCGTCGAGCTACGTGCCCGGCGTCACCGCCACCGACGTCGGCGAGGTGCTGGCGGCGTCGGGGCTCGATCTCGCGGCGCGGATGCGGGTCGCGCTGGGCCGCTTCGATCAGCAGCTGCGCGGCTACGTCTCGGCCGACGCGGTGGTGGTCGGCGTCGAGTCGCGCACGTCGAGCCCGGTCCGGGTGCCGCGCGATCCGACCACGCTGGCGTCGCCGACGCTCGCCGACCTGTACCCGGCCGGCGAGGGCGCGGGCTACGCCGGCGGCATCGTCTCGGCGGCCCTCGACGGGATCCGCGTCGCGCGCGCGATCGTGGGCTGAACGTCGGCTGACGTCCGGCGGCCGCCGTGGTACGCGGAGGGATGCGCGCCGTCGCCGCCGTGATCCTGGCCACGCTGGCGGCGTGCGATCTGGTCGACGGCGGCGCGGCGACGCCCGACGCGGCGATCGACGCGGTCGCGACCGACGCCTACCCGCCGCCGCGCGTCGACGTCGTGCCCGCGGTCGGCTCGGCGACGACGCTCGACCTGGCGTGCTGGAACATCGAGAACTTCCCGGCGACGTCACGCACGCCGGCCTACGTCGCCGATCTGATCACCAGCCTCGATCTCGACGTGATCGTCGTCGAGGAGATCGCCAGCCTGGCGGCGTGGCGTGAGCTGCTCGACCGGCTGCCGGCGTACGACGCGGTGCTGTCGACCCACGCCTACACGCCGACCTCGTACCAGAAGATCGGCCTCATCTACCGCCGCGGCCTGGTCACGGTCGGCACGCCGGAGCTCCTGTTCGTCACCGACAGCTACGGCTTCCCCCGGCCGCCGTTCCGGGTGCCGGTGACCGTCGGCGCGCTGACCGTCGACGTGATCGGCGTGCACCTCAAGGCCGGCGCCGACGCCGCCGACGCCGATCGCCGGGCCGCCGCGGCGCGCACGCTCGACGGCTACCTGCGCAGCCACCTCGCCGGCGCCGGCGACCCCGAGTTCGTGGTGATGGGCGACTACAACGAGGCGCTGACCGACGGCTCTCAGGTCCTGACCCCGCTCCTGGCCCCCGACGCCTACCGGATGCGCACCGCCGCGGCGGCCAGCGGCGGCGCCGCCAGCTTCATCCCGTCGGGCAAGGTGATCGACCACATCCTCACCAGCGTCGCCCTCGACGGCCTGGCCGGCGATCGCGCGGCGGTGATCCCGCCGCTGGACGTCCAGTTCCCGGGCTACCTCGCGAACGTCAGCGATCACCTGCCGGTGGTGCTGTCGATCCCCGAGCCCTAGGCTATCGTCGTCGGGTGATCGGGCAGACGCTCGGCAGCTACACGATCGAGCGCGAGCTCGGTCGCGGCGGCATGGGCGCGGTGTACCTGGCGGTGCACACGATGCTCGGGCGCAAGGCGGCGGTGAAGCTGCTGCGCTCGGAGCTGTCGCGCGATCCGTCGACGGTGCAGCGGTTCTTCACCGAGGCCCGGGCCGCCAGCGCGATCAAGCACCCGAGCATCGTCGAGATCTACGACTTCGGCGTCGCGCCCGACGGCGCGGCCTACATCGTCATGGAGCTGCTCGACGGCGAGTCGCTGGCCACCCGGCTGGCGCGGCTGGGGCGGCTGCCGGTGGCGACGGCGCTGGTGATCGCGCGGCAGATCGCCACCGCGCTGGCCGCCGCGCACCGGGCCGGCATCGTCCACCGCGACCTCAAGCCCGACAACGCGTTCCTGGTCGCCGATCCCGAGGTGGCCGGCGGCGAGCGGGTGAAGCTGCTCGACTTCGGCATCGCCAAGCTCACAGGCGACGGCGGCGTGGCCCACACCACGACCGGCGCGATCATGGGCACGCCGCACTACATGTCGCCCGAGCAGTGCGAGGGCTCGCGCGCGGTCGATCACCGCGCCGACCTGTACTCGCTCGGCTGCATGTTGTTCCAGATGATCAGCGGTCGGCTGCCGTTCGAGGGCGACGGCGTCGGCGGCATCATCGGCATGCACCTGTACGTCGCGCCGCCGGCGCTGCGCACGCTGGCCCCCGACGCGCCGGCCGCGGTCGAGGCGCTGGTGGCGCGGCTCCTGGCCAAGGATCCGGCGGCGCGGCCGGCGTCGGCCGACGAGCTGGCGGCGCAGCTCGGGCAGCTGGGCGCGGCCAGCGGCGCGCCGGTGGCGGTGCCGACGCCGGCGCCGGTGGCGGCGGGCGCGCCGGTCGATCTCGGCGTCGCCGCGACGCTCCCCAACACGCCGATCGGCGCGGTGCGCGGCCCGGCCCCGACCGCGCCGGCGGCGAGCGCGATGGCGGCGTCCGCCCCGCCGCCGCGGCGGCGCACCGGCGCGTGGATCGCGGCCGCGGTCGTGGTGGTCGCGGGCGGCGCGGCGGCGGCGATCGTCACCCGCGGCGGCGGGGGCGGCGCGCGCGCGATCGACGCCGGCGTGCCGGTGGACGCGGCCGTGCTCGTCGACGCCGCCGGCCCCGACGCCGGCGTCGAGGCGCTCTACGCCCAGGCCCAGCAGGCGATCGCCGATCGACGCTGGGACACCGCGGTGGCGCTGGCGCGCGATCTGGCGGCCGCCAACCACCCGATGGCGCCCGCGCTGCTCGATCAGGCGCAGCGCGGCAAGCGCGCGGCCGACGCGGTCGCGGCGATGGCGGCGGCGCTGGCGGCCGGCGACTACCACACCGTCCGGGTCAACCTCGACGTGGTCTACGACTTCACGCTCGACGGCGATCCCGATCGCGCCAAGGCGGACGATCTGCTGGCCCAGGCGCGCCCGGCGGCGCTGGCCAAGGCCGAGGCCGAGGTCGCGCGGCTGGTGAAGGCCGGCGCGTGCATGGACGCGCGCACCGTCGCGGCGCGCGCCGCCGCCGACTGGGGCGCCGACGCCGCCAACCGCATGACCGCCAGCGCGCAGCACTGCCGCGCCCGCCCGGCCCCGCCGCCGACCGATCCGCCGCCGACCGATCCGCCGCCGACCGATCCGCCGCCGAGCAAGGGCGACCCCGATCTCGCCGCGCTCGCCGACGCGGTGGCCGCCGCGGTGCGCGACGGCCAGTGGGCGGCCGCGGTGACCGCGTGCGCCAAGGCGCCGCTGGCGCGCGCGCCGAAGGACGTGCGCCTCGGCCTCGCGATCGGGTGCGGCCTCGCCGCGTGCAACACCAGCGACGGCAAGCTCGCGGCCCGCGCGCTGGCGATCATCCCGGCGGCGCGGCGCGGGCGGGTGATCCAGGCGTGCATCGATCACGGCGTGCTGTTGCCGCTCGACCTGATCACGCCGGCCAAGCCCTGACGCTCCCAGGGACGGCGTTCAGAAGAAGTCGCCGCTGGTCGGCGGCGCCGCGGCGGGCGGCGGGCGAACCAGCTCGAGCAGCGCGCGCGCCAGCGGCACGATCGCGTCGACGTCGGTGCGGGCGGCGGGCGGCAGCAGCGTCCACTGCTCGACGATCGTGTCGATCTGATCGCTCAGGCCGAACAGGCGCTCGGCCTTCACGAACGACTCCTGGAACACGTCGCACACCAGCTCGGGCAGCACCGCCGCGTAGGTCACGGCGCGGCCGAGCTCGGCGGCGATCTTCGCCTTGAGGTCGGTGTCGTGCTTGATCAGCACGCCGCGCTGCGACAGGAACGCCAGCGAGTCGAGGTACTTGTCGAAGCCCTCGCAGTCGAGGCGGTTGCGCGCGGCGTCGCCGGGCTCCAGCACCTCGCGGAAGTTGGCGAACTCCTTCCGGGTGTCGGAGCGCAGGTAGAAGAAGACGTCGCGCTCGATGAAGTCGACCATCGCCGCGACGACGCCGCGGTAGTTCGACTCGGCCTCCGCCGGCGGGGTCGCGCGGTCCTGGATCGCGCGGTTGAAGGTGCGGACGGTGCGGCGTAGCTCGGCGACCGCGCGCCGCACCGCCAGGCCCTTGCCCAGCGTGTCGCGGTGGCCGGGGATCATGCGCTCGGGCTCGGCGTGCCCGAGGAAGCACTCGTAGACCGTCGCCATCACCGCGAAGACGCCGTCCATCAGCGCGGTCGTCGCGTCGTTGAGATCGACCAGCGCCTGCTCCTGCCGATCGTGCGACAGCGCGTCGGAGAACCGCCGATCGAACTCGCGCAGCTCCGAGCTCAGGCCGTACTGCAGCGTGTCGATCTCGCGGACCAGCGATCGCCACTTCTGCTCGTCGCTCATCGTGCGCACCGCGAGGATGCGCGGCGACGACGGCCGCGCCGCCGCCGCGGGCTCGGCCGGTGCGTCCTCTTGCCGCAGCACGCCGAGCATCTCCAGCAGCCGGCGGAAGTGGCTCAGCACCGCGTCGGCGACGATCTGGATCTGCGCCTCGCCGTCCTCGCGGACGTACAGCGCGGCGTCGAGCTCGCCCAGCGCGCGCACCGCCTCCTCGCCGAGCTGCAGCAGCTTCTGGACCTTGCGCCGGATCCGCCGATCGGCGATCGCGCCGAGCAACTCGGCGAGCGCAGTGTTCTCCGCGACGTCAGACACCCCGCGGGAGATTGTAACGCGGCGCCCCCGGTCGATGCCAACCGCGCGCGGTGGGCGGTCGCCGCCTCGGGAGTTCTCTGACCTCGACGCCGAGCGTCAATAGCCGAGCAGCGAGCCGATCTGGAACACCAGGAAGCTCGACACCCACGCCAGCACGGTCATGTAGCCGAAGACGAACAGCGGCCAGCGGTAGCCGCCGGTCTCGCGCTTGATCACCGCCAGCGTGCTCATGCACTGGCAGGCCAGCGCGAAGAACACCATCAGCGACAGGCCCACCAGCGGCGTGTAGCGCGGCGTGCCGTCGGCCTTGCGCTCGTTGGCCAGGTGCTTGCGCAGCGAGCCCTCGTCGTCGCCGACGCCGTGGATGACCCCCAGCGTCGAGACGAACACCTCGCGCGCGGCGAACGCGCCGATGATGCCGACGCCGATCTTCCAGTCGAAGCCCAGCGGCGCGATCGCCGGCTCGATCGCGTGGCCCAGCCGGGCGCCGTAGCTGTTCTCGAGCAGCGCGCCGTCGCGGGCGTGCTCGAGCTCGGCCTTGGCCTCGGGGCTGGGCGCGGCGGCGATCTGCGCGTCGTAGTCGGGCGAGCCCGCGGGCAGCTCGCGCGGGAAGTACAGGAGCGCCCACAGCGCGATCGTGCACGCGAGGATCACCGTGCCGGCCTCGCGCAGGAACGCCCAGGTCTTGGTGCCCATCATCCGCACGACGTCGCGCATCCGCGGCGCGCGGTACGGCGGCAGCTCGATCACGAACGGCAGCCGCTTGGCCCGCAGCGGCTTGACCACCCGCGCCAGCACCCACGCCGCCACCAGCGACGTGACCAGGCTGAACCCGTACATCCCGACCATCAGCAGGCTCTTGGTCGACAGCCCGCCGACGGTGTGGCTGGGGAACAGCGCGGCGATCACCAGCGTGTAGACCGGCAGCCGCGCCGAGCAGGTCATCAGCGGGATGACCAGCATCGTCAGGATGCGATCGCGCTGCCGCTCCATCGTGCGGGTCGCCATCACCGCCGGCACCGCGCACGCGAAGCCCGACAGCATCGGCACGAAGGCCCGGCCCGACAGCTTCATCGTGCGCATGATCCGGTCCATCAGGTACGCGACCCGCGCCAGGTAGCCGAAGTCCTCGAGCAGGCCGAGGAAGAAGAACAAGAGCAGGATCTGCGGCAGGAACACCACCACCGAGCCGACGCCGCCGATCACGCCATCGACGACGAAGTCCTCGATCACGCCGTCGGGCAGGACCGCCCGCGCGCCGTCGCCGAGCCAGCCGAACGCGGTCTCGACCGCGGCGATCGCCGGCTCCGACCACGCGAACAGCGACATGAACAGCACGAACATCACCGCGCCGAAGATCACCAGGCCCAGCCCGCGGTGCAGCAGGACGCGATCGACCCGCGCGGTGCGGCGGCGGTCGACCTTGGCCTTGGCCAGGCCGGCGACCTGCTCGTCGAGCCAGCGGTAGCGCGCCGCGATCACCTCGTCGTCGAGCGCCGCGGTCGGGGCCGCCCGCGCCACCGCCGCCCGCACCTCGGCCGGCACCCGGATCAGCTCGTCGTCGCCCACGCACTGCAGCGCCCACACCGCGAGCGCGTCGGTCTGCGGCCACGTCGCCGGCAGCGCGGCGCGCACGGTCGCGATCTGGGCGGCCAGCGCCGGCGACGGCTGCCAGCGCACGATCGGCGCGGCCGGCGCGCCGGCGTCGACCGCGGTGACGATCGCCGAAGCCAGCGCGTCGACGCCGACCCCGGTGCGGCCGACCACCGGCACCACCGCGCAGCCCAGCACGTGGGCCAGCTCGGTGGCGTTGGGCGCGGCGGGGCCGGCCTCGTCGGCCATCGTCAGCGCCACCACGCAGCGCGCGCCCAGCTCCTGCAGCTGCAACAGCAGGTACAAGCTGCGCACCAGCTGGGTGGCGTCGACGCACACCACCACCACCGCGGGCGCCGGCTCGCCGTCGAGCCCGAGCGCGACGTCGAGCGCGATCTGCTCGTCGGCCGAGCGCGCGACCAGGCTGTAGGCGCCAGGCACGTCGACCACCTCGATGTCGGGGCGCTTGCGCAGCGCGCCGACGCGGCGCTCGACGGTGACGCCCGGGTAGTTGCCGACCTTGGCGCTGCCCCCGGTGAGCCGGTTCCAGACCGAGGTCTTGCCGGTGTTGGGGTTGCCGAGGAGCGCGACGGTGGTCATCGCCGCACGCGGATCTGCGCGGCCTCGTCCTTGCGGATCGACAGCCGCCCGCCGCGCACCTCGATCTCGAGCGGATCTCCCAGCGGCGCGATGTTGGTGATCGCGACCGCGGTGCCCGGGCACAGGCCGAGCTCGAGCAACCGGCGCCGGAAGCCGCGCTCGCCGTCGACCGCGACGATCGCGACCTTGGCGTGGCGTTCGACCTCGGCCAGCGTGAGCATCGCCGGAGGTCTAGCAAAACTGAAAGTCGTTTTCAAGTTTGCCGGGGCGCGGCGTAGTGCCGCGCGGAGCGCCGGCGCGAGGCGGATGCTATGTTCGGGGGGATGGAGGCCGCGCCGGCCCATACCGCAACCCTCCTCCTGTCGCAGAGCTACGAGCCCATCAAGATCATCTCGTGGCAGCGGGCGATCACGCTCTTGTTCCTGGGCAAGGTCGAGGTCGTCGAGGAGTACGCCCACGACGTGCGCTCGGTGACCGTGGTCATCAAGATCCCGGCGGTGGTGCGGCTCCTGCGCGCGTTCCGCCGGCACCACAAGCCGGTCAAGTTCTCGCGGGTCAACATCTACGCCCGCGACGGCTACACCTGCCAGTACTGCGGGGTGCGGCTGTCGGTCAGCGAGCTGACCTACGACCACGTCGTGCCGCGCTCGCAGGGCGGCGCCACCGACTGGACCAACATCGTCACCTGCTGCCACGAGTGCAACCGGGTCAAGGGCGGGCGCACGCCGCGGCAGGCCGGCATGCAGCTGCGCGCGCTGCCGGTGCAGCCAAACTGGGTGCCCGCGGTGACGATCCGGGTCAGCCTGCGCTCGGTCCCCGACGCGTGGCGCGACTACCTGTACTGGACCGGCGAGCTCGATCGCGAGTAGCGGCCGCCACCCGCGCGGCGCCTCAATACGGCGCGACGGCGGCGGTCGGGCTCGACGTGCCCAGCAGCTGCGCGTTGCGGGTGCGGATGACGATGCGTCCTGCGGCGCCGCCGCCACCGCCGCCGTTGCCGTCGCCGTCGTTGTCGCCGCCGGCGGTCGGCGCGACGTCGGTGCCGCCATCGCCGCCGCGCGCGCCGTAGTTGCCGCCGCCCGCGTCGCCGCCGCTGGCCGGCGCGGTGCCGACCGCGCCGTCCTGCCCGCCGCCGCCGTCGTTGAAGTCGGCCCCGCCGCCGCCGCCGCCGCCGTTGGCCGCGATCGTCCCATCGAGCACGACCTGCGGCGCCTGCAGGTAGATCGCGCCGCCGCTGCCGCCGCCGCGCCCGGCGGTGTACTGGAACGCGCAGCCGTGGCCGCCGCCGCCGCCGCCGCCGCCGGCGTTGATCTTGCCGGTGATCGCGATCGACACCGTCGCGTAGAGCTGCACCGCGCCGCCGCCGGCGCCCGGCGGCCCTTCGCTGCAGTCGCCGTCGGCGCTGCCGCCGCCCGAGCCACCCTCGAGCGCGGCCAGCATCGCGTCGCCGTAGGCCGCGCCGCCGCCGCCGTCGCCGTTGCCGTCGTTGCCGCCGATCGCGCCGGCGGTCGCGAAGCCGCCGCCGCCGCCGCCGGTGTCGTTGAACGTCCCGTGACGCTGGCCGTCCTGGCCGTGCCCCGCGCCGCCGCCGGGCCCGCCGCCGCCCGGCCCCGGGGTGCCGCCGTGGCCGCCGCCGTCGAGCTCGCCGTCGATCGAGATCGAGCGCGCGATGATCACCAGCGGGCGGGCGCCGACGACGCGCAGGGTGCCGGTGACGCGGAGATCGCGGACGTGGGCGATCGCGAGCTCGGGGCCGCCGCCCTCGGCCGGCGCCTGCATCAGCGTGAAGCCCGGCGCGCTGCCCGCGGTCACCGCCAGCGCGGTGGTGTCGAGGGTGACCGCCGCGGTGATCTCGACGTCGGCGTCGCCCAGGTACTCCTGCGCCAGCGCGACGTGGTGGATGTCCTCGTGCGGCCCGTCGACGCCGGGCGCGGCGTCGATCGGGGCGCCGCCGTCGCCACCGGGCGCGTCGTCGCTGCGCGTCGCGTCGCCGCTGGGGACGAAGGTGCACCCCGCGAGGGCCAGCGCGCAGGCGAACGACAGCGTGGGGGGCGACATCGAAGGACTCGCGATCGGGGAGGGGAGGCGATGGCGACCAGCCGCCGGGTCAGTAGGTCGTGCGCCGTGCCGGCGTCGGGCTGATCATGACCGCGTCGGTCGTCGGCAGGCTGCCCTGGTAGCGCAGCACGATCACGCCGGCCCCGCCGCCGCCGCCGCCGGTGTTGCCGTTGACCGCGAGGTCGCCGCCGGTGGTGGGCGCGACGCCGAGGAAGCCGCCGGTGCCGCCGGTGGTGCCGGTCGGCGTGCCGGTGCCGCCGGTGCCGCCCGCGGCGCCGCTCAGCGCCGCGGCGCCGTTCTGGCCGGGGTTGCCGGCGTTGCCGGTGTTCGCGCCCTCGGCGCCCGAGCCGCCGCCGCCGTTCGCGGCGAGGATGCCGACG
Organism: Myxococcales bacterium; assembly: GCA_016794525.1. Taxonomy (GTDB): domain Bacteria; phylum Myxococcota_A; class Polyangia; order Haliangiales; family Haliangiaceae; genus UBA2376. Next base: position 54,454 of record JAEUJY010000012.1, on the reverse strand, counting down.
CCGGTGATCGCCGGCGCCTGCAGATCGATCTGGCCGCCGGCGCCGCCGCCGCTGCCGCCGTTGGACCCGGAGCAGCCGGCGCCGGTGGAGCCGCCGCCGCCGCCGGCGTTGATCGCGCCGGTGATCGAGATCGACGTCGCGGCGTAGACGAACACCGCGCCGCCGCCGCCGCCGCCGCGGGCCGGCGTGGTGCACGTGCGAGGGCCGGCGCCGCCGCCCGAGCCGCCGCGCAGCTCGGTCGGGATGCCGGGGCCGATCGCCGCGCCGCCGCCGCCGCCGTTCACGGCGCTCGAGGCCGCGCCGCCGACGTTGCCGCCGCGCTCGCCGGCGGTGCCGTGGCCGCCGCCGCCGCCGCCGGCGTCGCTGCTGCCGTTGCTGGCGCCGGCGGTGCCGAGCGTCGGCCCCATGCCACCGCCGAAGCCGCCACCGCCCGGCCGCGCGCTCTCGGCGCCGGCGTCGATGGTGCCGCTGATCGAGACGGTGCCGCCGGCGACGATGGCCAGCGGTCGGCTGCCGCGCACCGACAGCGTGCCGCTCACGACCAGGTTGCGGACGTGGAGCACGGCGACCGCGCCGCCGCTGGTCTGGGTGCCGGAGGTGAGCGTGACGCCGCTCGGCAGCGTGATCGCGCCGGTGAACGCCAGCGTGTCGGTGTTGAGCGTGTTGGTCGTGATCGTCAGGTCGCCGGTCCCGACGGTGGCGTCGGCGGGCGTGAGGTACGCGATCACCACCGGCGGCGGGGCGTCGATCGGCGGCGCGTCGATCGCCGCGTCGATCGGCGGCGGGGCGTCGATGTCGGGCGCGTCGATGATCGCCGCGTCGATGGGCAGCGCGGCGTCGATCGTCGCGGCGTCGATCGTCGCGGCGTCGATGCCGGTCGCGTCGTCGCTGGCGTCGGCCACCACGCCGTCGACCTCGGCGCCGTCCGCCGGCGGAGCGTCGATCGCGCCGGTCGCGCCGTTGGGCGTGAACGAGCACGCGGCGACCAGTCCGAACATGCACAGAGACAGCAGGTGCCGCATCGGATCCTCTCGGGGCCATGGTACACGATCGCGCTCGTCCGCCATGCGCCTGGTGTTCGTCTGCCTCGGCAACATCTGTCGGTCACCGACGGCAGAGGGAATCCTCCGACATCTGTTGCGCGAAGCGCGGCGCACCGACATCGAGGTCGAAAGCGCGGGCACCGGGCGCTGGCACGTCGACGAGCCGCCCGACCCGCGCGCGGTCGCAACTGCGCGTCGTCGTGGGGTGACGCTGGATCACCTCGGCCGCCAGTTCACCCGCGCCGACTTCGCTCGCTACGATCTGGTGCTCGCGGTCGACGTTCCCGTCGCACGCGCCCTCACCAATCTTGCACCGCCTGAATTCCGCGACCGCATCCGCCTGGCGCGCAGCTTCGACCCGGCCGCGCCGCCCGAAGCCGAGGTCCCCGACCCGTACTACGGCGATCAGGCCGCGTTCGACCAGGTCTTCGACGTCTGCCTGGAAGCCTGCCGCGGCATCCTCGCCGCGTTCCCGCCGCCTACTTCGCGCGGCTGACCTTGTTGCCGACGCCGGTGCGCGCGACCTTGGGCGACTTCTTGGTGAAGCCCTTCTTGTAGGTCACGTGGTTGCCGCTGCCGGTGACCGCGATCTTGTCGGCGGCGTCGATCGCGACGTTGTTCGCGCTGCCGTTGACCGCCACCTTGGCGCAGCCGCCGGTCACGGTGACGTTGTTGCTCGAGCCGTTGACGACGACCTTGCCGCCGTCGCCGCAGTCGACGGTGACGGTCTGGGCCGCGTCGTTGATCACGTGCTCGGGCGCGTCGGCGCGGGCGATCGAGGCGGAGGCGAGCAGGGCGAACGCGAAGGCGAGCTTGGTCATGGGTGGTCTCCACCCTCACGCTACCCGATCCCCGGACACCTCGCCGCGCCCCGGTGACGCGGCTTCGTGATGTCACGCTGCGTCAGAACGAGTAGGCTGCTGCCGATGTCCACGCCTGCCGATGACGTCCGCACCGTCGCCGCGGCCCTCGAGCGCCTGGCCGCCCAGGCGCTCGCCGCCGCCACCACCCTCACCGCCGGCGGTGAGCGCATCGACGAGCACCAGGTCGTCGTCGAGAAGGTCGCGTCGGCGGCGACCGACGCGCGGGTCGCGCGCTCGCTGCTCACCGCGCTGGCGGCGCACCCGCGCGCCGACGCGGCGTTCGTCGCCCCGGCGCAGGTCGCGATCGCCGAGCTGGCGCGCAGCGCGCGCGAGCGCCTCGACCCGATCGCCGGCGAGCTCGGCCTGCCCGACCCGGCGTACACCGCCGACGAGCGCGCGGCGCTGGCGCGGCTGGGCCGCGAGGACGCGGTGCGCGCGATCGGCCAGGCGGTCGCGGCGTCGAAGGGCAAGAACCCGTGGCCGCTCGACGCGACGCTGGCCGAGGTGCGCGCGAGCGTGCGGCAGTTCGCCGACCGCGAGGTGGCGCCGCAGGCCGAGCACATCCACCGCACCGACGAGCTGGTGCCCGATCGCTTCATCGCGGCGATGGCCGAGCTCGGCTACTTCGGGCTGTCGGTGCCCGAGGCGTTCGGGGGCCACGAGCTGGGCAACCTGGCGATGATCCTCACCACCGAGGAGCTGTCGCGGGCGTCGCTGGCCAGCGCCGGATCGCTCATCACCCGCCCCGAGATCCTGGCCAAGGCGTTGCTCGCCGGCGGCACCGACGCCCAGAAGCGCGCGTGGCTGCCGCGGATCGCCGCCGGCGAGATCATGGTCGCGATCTCGGTCACCGAGCCCAACGTCGGCTCCGACGTCGCGGCGGTCGCGTGCCGCGCGACCCCGGCCACCGTCGACGGCGTCGCCGGCTACGCGATCACCGGCGCCAAGGCGTGGTGCACGTTCGCCGGGCGCGCCGACGTGATCGCCGTGCTGGCGCGCACCGATCCCGATCCGGCCAAGGGCGCCAAGGGCCTGTCCCTGTTCATCGTCGAGAAGCCGCGCTTCGACGGCCACGAGTTCAGCGCGCGTCAGCCGGGCGGCGGCCAGCTCACCGGCAAGGCCGATCGCACCCCGGGCTACCGCGGCATGCACTCGTTCACGCTGGCGTTCGACGACTGGTTCGTCCCCGCCGCCAATCTCGTCGGCGAGCGCGACGGTCTCGGCCGCGGCTTCTACCTGCAGATGGCCGGCTTCGCCGCGGGCCGCCTGCAGACCGGCGGGCGCGCGTGCGGCGTGGCCCAGGCTGCGCTCGAGAAGACCGCCGAGTACGTCGTCGCGCGTGGCCAGTTCGGCAAGCCGATCATCGACTACCCGCTGACCCAGTACCAGTTGGGCCGGATGGCGTGCCGGCTGGCCGCCGCGCGCGCGATCACCTACGAGGCGGCGCTGGCGATGGACGCCGACGAGCGCGCCGCCGCGCCGCTGGCGGCCCAGGCCAAGCTGTTCGCGTGCGACGCGGCGGTCGAGATCACCCAGCTCGGGCAGGTGCTGCACGGCGGCTGGGGCTACGCCGAGGAGTACGCCATCAGCCGCTACGTCGTCGACGCGCTGGTGCTGCCGATCTTCGAGGGCGTGCGCCCGATCCTGGCGCTCAAGGTGGTCGGCCGCGCGCTCCTGGCCGGCAAGGCCTGACCGCGCCGCCGGCGCTCACTCGGGCGCGGCCTCGTCGGGCGGCGGCGGGCGATCGTCGTCGCCATCGGGCGGTCCGCCCGGCGGCCCACCCGGCGGCGGCCCCGGCGGGCGCACCGCGGCCAGCTCGGCCGCGCTGATCGCGCCGTCGTGATCGGCGTCGATCGTCGCGAAGTCGGGGCCGCGGTGACGGCCAGGGCCGGGCCGGGCCGCGAACTCGGTCGCCGACAGCGCGCCGTCGCCGTCGGTGTCGAGCTTCGCGATCAGCTCGGTCACCCGCGCCAGGTGCGCGGCGGCGCGCTCGTCGGCCGACAGCGCCCCGTCGTGGTCGGCGTCGAAGCGATCGAGCATCGCCTGGTGGTGCGCCTCGCGCCGCGCCTCCAGCTCGGCGCGGTCGGCGGGGGCGGGGCGGTCGCCGCGATCGCGGTGGCCGCGGTGCCGCGCGGCGGGTTCGTCGGGCGCCAGCCGGCTGCTGGCGCCGGTGGTCGGCGCGGCGTCTTCGGTGCAGGCGCCGGCCAGCAGGGTCGCGGCCAGGGCGAGCGTGGACAACATCGAGCGGGACATCGTGACCTCCTTGACGCCGCCGGTGATTGCACCCGCCGCGCCAGCGCTATCCCCGCGACGGCTCGACCGCCGGCGCGGCGGCGGGCTGCGGGTTCCGCGTGCCGACTGCAGGTTCCGCCGGTGCGGCCAGCGGGAACGGCCCGGCCAGCGCGCGGTACAGCGCGATCCGCGCGTAGACCGCCTGGGTCGCGGCGCTGAGCCGCGCGCGGGCGACGCCCTGGTAGCTCTGCTCGGCGGCGAGCACGTGGAGCTGGTCGGTGGCGCCGGCGACGTACTGCTCGCGCACCGCGGTCAGCGTCGCCGCGGCCAGCGCGAGCTGGCGATCGAGGCTGGCCACCAGCGCGGCCTGGGCCGCCTCGTCGACCAGCGCGTCCTCGACCTCGACCGCCGCCGCGACGACCGCCTGCTTGTACGACAGGAGCGCGAGGTCGACGCCGCCGCGCGCGCGATCGACCGCCGCGGCCCGGCTGCCGCCGTCGAACAGCGGCGCGACCAGGTTGGCCGCGAGGTTGGCCAGCCAGCCCTCGAGCTGGCCGGTCGAGGCCAGGCTCGCCGACAGCGACACCCGCGGGTAACGCTCGGCCACCGCCTGCGCCACCGTGCGATCGGCGGCCTCGACGCGCGCCCACGCCGCGGCGACGTCGGGGCGCTGGCCGAGGATCGTCGCCGGCACGCCGGTCGCGGGCAGCGCCGGCAGCGTCGGCACCGCGGTCGCCGCGGGCAGCGCGGCGTCGGGGACCGCGCCGCGCAGCGCGTTGATCGCGTGCTCCTGCGTGCGCACCGCGGCGCGCGCGACGGCGAGCTGACCGCGCAGCGCCTCGACCGCCTGGGTCTGCCGCAGGCGATCGCTGTCGGGGGCGACGCCGCCGCCGACCCGGGCCGCGACCAGCGCCAGCGTCGCCTCGCTGGTGGCCAGGTCCTGCTCGAGCAACGCCACCTCGGCGACCGCGGTCGCGCGGCGGTACCACGCGGTCGCGAGCTGCGCCGCGACGGTGATCGCCGCGGCGTCGACGTCGGCGCGCGCGGCGTGCGCCGACCACCCGGCGGCGTCGCGGCTCGCGGCCACGCCGCCCCACAGGTCGAGCTCGTAGCTGGCGGCGACGCCCACCGAGACGCTGGTGCGAGTCGACGCGCCGTCGAACCCGGTGGCCGACGCGCCGCCGCCGACGCTGGCGTCGACGCTGGGGTAGCGCGCGGCCCCGGCGGCGCGCGCCGCGGCGTCGGCCTGGCGCAGCCGCGCCCACGCCATCGGCACGTCGAAGCCGTCGACCAGCGCCTGCTCGATCAGCGCGTCGAGCGCGGGATCGCCGAACGCGGTCCAGAACCGCGGCGGCGCCGGGCGGCCGCCCGACGTCGAGAACTGGCCGAGGGCGGCGATCGGCGTGCGCGGTTCGGGTCGCTGTCCGCCAGCGCACGCCGACTGTACGAGTCCGGACACCAACATCAACGAGAGCAAGCTGCGCGGTCGCATGCGCCGACGCACTGCAAGCGACGCGCCGCGCGCCGGCTGGCTGCAGGCGCTGCAGGACCTGCAGGTTTCGCAGGACCGCCCCGCGCCGCGGGCGCCGCGCCAGCCCCGGCGCTGGCTCGCCGCTTGCTCAGGGGGATACAGTGATCGCCGACGTGCCGTTCCGCTGGCTCCCGCGTCTGTCCCGCGCCGCGGTGGTGCTGGCCATCGGCGTGGTCGGCGCCGCGCTGGTGGCGATCGTGTGGATCACCCACGCCAGCGTGGTCGACGCGCGGGCCACGATGCTGCGCGGGCTCGCGGCCGACGCCGGCGGCGCGGTGCGGACCCGCATGATGGAGAGCGAGCACGAACCGGCGGCGACCCGGGCGCGCGACGCGTTCGAGGCCACGACGGCGCAGCACGTCCGTTACCTCGCGCTGATCGAGGACGGGCGGATCGTCGCCGCGGCCGGCACGCCGAGCGACAGCCCCGAGGCGCTGGTCGCGTGGTTCGCCGCCGCGCCGGCCGCCGTCCCGGTGGTCACCGGCGCGCGGATCCGCGTCGTCTACAAGCGCCCGCCGCCGCGCGCGAACCGCCCGACGCCGCCGGGCCGCGGCCCCGGCGAGGTGCTGCTCGAGATCGATCCGGCCGAGGTCGACCACCTCGACACCGTCGCCACCTGGTCGCTGGCGATCGGCGTCGCCGCCGCGCTCACGCTGATCGGGCTGGCGCTGGTGCTGGTGCGCTGGTCGCTCGGCCGCGAGGCCAGCGTGCGCACCGTCGAGCAGGCCCGCCACCTGGCCAACCTCGGCCAGATGTCGGCGATCCTCGCGCACGAGATCCGCAACCCGCTGGCCTCGCTCAAGGGCAACGCCCAGCTGCTGGCGCGGGCGCTGCCCGAGGGCGAGCGGACCCGCGCCAAGGCCGACCGCGTCGTCGACGAGGCGGTGCGGCTCGAGCACCTGACCAACGACCTGCTGGCGTTCGCGCGCTCCGGCGAGATCCGCGTCGCCGCCGCCGATCCGGTCGCGCTGCTGCGCGAGGCCGCCGACGCCGCGGCGCCCGGCCGGGTCGACCTCCACGACGACGACGCCCCGCGGGCCTGGCCGCTCGACGCCGATCGCATGCGCCAGGTGCTGGTCAACCTGCTCGAGAACGCCGCCGAGATGAGCGACGGCCGGATCGACGCGACGGTCACCCGCGGCGCTTCTGGGCTACGCTTCGTCGTGCGCGATCACGGCCCCGGCCTCCCCGACGGCGATCTGGCGCGGGTGTTCGAGCCGTTCTTCACCCGCCGCACCCACGGCACCGGGCTGGGCCTGGCGGTGTGCAAGCGCCTGGTCGAGCTGCACGGCGGCACGCTCGCCGCCACCAACCCCGACGGCGGCGGCGCGGCGTTCACGATCGACCTGCCCAAGGCGGTGCGCTGATGGCGCGGATCCTGGTCGTCGACGACGAGCCCGGCCTGCGCGAGTTCGTGGGCGACAGCCTGCGCCTCGACGGCCACGACGTCGTCGAGGCCGAGGACGGCCGGGTCGCGAGCAAGAAGCTCGACGAGCGCGGCTTCGATCTGGTCGTCACCGACCTGCGCATGCCCCACGTCGATGGCCTGACGCTGGTCAAGAAGCTCAAGGCCGAGCAGCCCGAGGTCGAGGTGATCGTCATGACCGCGTTCGGCGCGGTCGACACCGCGGTCGCGGCGATGAAGCTGGGCGCGTTCGACTACCTGCAGAAGCCGCTGGGCGGCCCCGACGAGCTGCGCCTGGTCGTCGAGCGCGCGCTCGAGCGGCGCCGGCTGCTCGACGCCAAGGCCGGCGCCAGCGCCGACGACAGCCTGCCGCCGCTGACCTACGGCGATCCGGCGATGGCCCCGGTGGTGTCGGCGATCGAGAAGGTCGCGCGCACCAGCGCCAGCGTGCTGTTGCTCGGCGAGACCGGCACCGGCAAGGAGGTCGCGGCCCGCGCGATCCACGCCCGCAGCGATCGCCGCGCCCGGCCGTTCCTGGCCATCAACGGCGCGGCGCTGGCCGAGAACCTGCTCGAGAGCGAGCTGTTCGGCCACGAGCGCGGCGCCTTCACCGGCGCGGTCGAGCGCCGCCGCGGCAAGATCGAGCTGGCCGACGGCGGCTCGTTCTTCCTCGACGAGATCGGCGAGCTCAAGCTCGAGCTGCAGGCCAAGCTGTTGCGGGTGCTCCAGGAGCGGCGGTTCGAGCGGCTGGGCGGCACCCGCAGCCTCGACGTCGACGTGCGCTGGATCGCCGCGACCAACCGCGACCTCGGCGCGATGATGGCCGGCGGCCGGTTCCGCGAGGACCTGTACCACCGCCTGGCGGTGTTCCCGATCCGCCTGCCGCCGCTGCGCGAGCGCAAGGGCGATCTGGTGCCGCTGGCCCGCGCGCTGCTCGCGCGCATCGGCCCCAGCGTGCGCGGCCGGGTGCTGACGCTCGGCGCCGACGCCGAGGCGCGGCTGGTCGCGTGGCACTGGCCGGGCAACGTGCGCGAGCTGGCCAACACGCTCGAGCGCGCGGCGATCCTGGCCGAGCGCGACGTGATCGGCGCCAGCGACGTGTGGCTCGAGGCCAGCGCGCCGCCGCCGGCCGCGGTCGACGCGGCGCCGCCGCTCGCCGCCGCGCGGCCGCTGGTCGAGCTCGAGCGCGACGCGATCGTCGCCGCGCTGACCTCGGTGGCCGGCAACCGCCGCAAGGCCGCCGAGGTGCTGGGCATCGCCGAGCGCACGCTCTACGACAAGCTCAAGCGTTACGGCATCGAGTAGCCCGCGGGCCACGCTGCAGGTCGGCCTGCAGGAGCTGCAGGCCGGCCCCGCAACCGCGCGACACGACGGCGATCGTCGACGGGCGCGACGCTTGCAACTCCGCGAGGCATGGCCTCGCATCCAACCTACGCACGCACCTCCGCGACCCGGCGGCTCGTCACGCTCGCGGTGCTGGCCGTCGCGGCCGTCGCCGGCTGGCTCGGGTGGCAGCGCTGGCACGGGCGCGCCGCGCCGCTGACCTACACCACCACGCCGCTCGCGCGCACCACGCTGGTCCGCTCGGTGACCGCGTCGGGCACGCTGTCGCCGGTCGAGATCTCGACGGTCGGCAGCCAGGTCTCGGGCCGCGTCATCGAGGTGCTGGTCGACCACAACGATCGCGTCACCAAGGGCCAGGTGCTCGCGCGCCTCGATCCCCAGGTGCTGACCGGCGAGCGCGCCCAGGCCCGCGCGCGGCTGCAGGCCGCGCAGGCCGAGCTGGTGCGGGCCAAGGCCACCGCCGCCAACGCCCACGTCACCGCGACCCGCACCGCCAGCCTGGTCGCGTCGGGCGCGGTGTCGGCCTCCGACGTCGACGCCGCCCAGGCCGCGGCCGCGGTCGCCGACGCCGCGGTCGCGTCGGCCAAGGCCAGCATCGTGCTGGCGCAGGCCCAGGTGCGCAACGCCGAGACCAACCTCACGTACACGACGATCACCGCGCCGATCGCCGGCGTCGTGATCTCGCGCTCGGTCGACCCCGGCAACACCGTCGCCGCCTCGCTGCAAGCGCCCGAGCTGTTCGTGATCGCCGGCGACCTCGCGCGGATGGAGCTGCACGCGTCGGTGGCCGAGGCCGACGTCAGCCAGCTCGCCGACGGCCAGCGCGTCGAGCTGGCGTTCGACGCGTTCCCCGATCGCACCTTCGCCGGCGCGGTGCGCCAGATCCGCAACCAGGCCGTCACCACCAACAACGTCGTCACCTACGACGCGGTGGTGTCGGTCGCCAACCCCGACGGCCTCTTGCGCCCGGGCATGACCGCGACCGCGACGTTCGTCGTCGACCAGGCGCCCGACGCGCTGGTGGTGCCGGTGAAGGCGCTGCGCTACCGCCCGGCCACGGCGACGATGGACAAGCCGGCCCGCGGCGCGCGCCCGAGCCCCGGCGTCTGGGTGCTGCGCGACGGCGCGCCGGTCCGCGTCGCGGTGACCACCGGCCTCAGCGACGGCACCTCGACGGTGATCACCGGCGCCGGGCTGGCCGAGGGCGACGCGATCATCACCGCCGACTCGCGGGCCCGCGCCGCGCCCGCCGCCGGCAACGGCGGCAGCCGCGGCGGCAACCGCAGCAGCGGCCCGCCGGGCCCGCCGCCGATGTTCTGAGTTCCTCGAGGCGTCTCAACCCACCGCGAACCGAGCCTCCCATGCCCGCCACCGCCATCGCCACCGCCTCCCACCCGGTCATCGAGCTGCACGGCGTCACCCGCGTCTACGGCGAGGGCGAGCACGTCGTCCACGCGCTGCGCGGCGTCGACCTGACGATCGGCGCCCGCGACTTCGTCGCGATCATGGGCGCGTCGGGCTCGGGCAAGTCGACGCTGATGAACCTGCTCGGGTGCCTCGACGCGCCGACCGCTGGGCGCTACCTGCTCGACGGCGAGGACGTCGGGACGCTGTCCCCCGATCGCAAGGCCGACCTGCGCAACCGCACGCTCGGCTTCGTCTTCCAGAACTACAGCCTGCTGCCGCGCACCACCGCGCTCGACAACGTCGCGCTGCCGCTGCTGTACGCGGGCGTGCGGCGCCGCGAGGTCCGGGCCCGGGCCCAGGTCGCCCTCGAGCGGGTCGGGCTCGGCGCGCGGCTCCTGCACCACCCCAACCAGATGTCGGGCGGCCAGCAGCAACGCGTCGCGATCGCGCGCGCCATCGTGACCCGCCCGGCGGTGATCCTCGCCGACGAGCCGACCGGCAACCTCGACACCCGCACCAGCCTCGAGATCATGGCGCTGTTCCAGGAGCTGTCGGCCGAGGGCATGACGATCGTGCTGGTCACCCACGAGCACGACATCGCGGCGTTCGCGACGCGCGTGGTGGTGGTCAAGGACGGGCGCATCGCCAGCGATCGACCGCAGGTCGCCGCCACCGCCGCCGCCGCGCTGGCCGACCTGCCGGAGGAGCCGTCGTGAACCTGCTGCGCACCATCGCCATCGCCCTCACCGCGCTGTCGCGCACCAAGACCCGATCGCTGCTCACGGTGCTCGGCGTGATCATCGGCGTCGGCGCCGTCATCGCGATGGTCGCGATCGGCGAGGGCGCCAAGGTCCGCGTCGCCGAGCAGTTCGAGGCGATGGGGCAGAGCACGCTGATCGTCACCAGCGGCTCGACCCAGAGCGGCGGCGTGCGCGGCGGCGCCGGCAGCCGCCCGACCCTGACCTGGGCCGACCTGGCCGCGGTCGGCGCGCTGCCCGAGGTGGCGGCGGCGGCGCCGCAGCTGCGCACCAACGCGCAGGCGGTGTCCGAGACCAGCAACTGGCAGACCCAGGTCAACGGCACGACGCCGGCGTGGTTCGTCGTGCGGTCGTGGGACGTGGCGGCCGGCGCCGCGTTCACCGACGCCGACGTCGCCGGCGCGCGCAAGGTCGCGGTCATCGGCCAGACCATCGTCGACAACCTGTTCCCCGGCGTCGATCCGATCGGCCAGACCGTGCGGATCGCCCGCACCCCGTTCACCGTCGTCGGCGTGCTCGAGAAGAAGGGCACGTCGGGCTTCGGCCAGGACAACGACGACCTGATCGTCGTGCCGACCACCGCGTTCGCCGGCAAGCTGGCGCCGTCCAACGCCCGCTTCCTCACCGGGCAGATCATGGTCATGGCCACGTCGCGCGAGCGCACCGCCGAGGCCAAGGCCGCGATCGAGGAGCTGCTGCGCGGCCGCCACCAGCTGCGGGCCGACGCCGACGACGACTTCTCGGTGCGCGACCTGACCGCCGTGGCCAAGGCCCGCGCCGCGTCGACCGCGACGATCACCTCGCTCCTGGCCGGCGTCGCGCTGGTCAGCCTGCTGGTCGGCGGCATCGGCATCATGAACGTCATGCTGGTCAGCGTCACCGAGCGCACCCGCGAGATCGGCCTGCGGATGGCGGTCGGCGCGCGGCCGCGGCACATCCGGCAGCAGTTCCTGATCGAGGCGGTCGTGCTGTCCCTGGCCGGCGGCGTGGCCGGCATCGCCGCCGGGGTGCTGGCGGGCCAGGGCATGGCCGCGAAGTTCGGCTTCCCGCTGCTGGTGCAGCCCGACGTCGTCGCGCTGGCGGTCGGCGTCGCCGGGGCGGTCGGCGTGGTCTTCGGCTGGTACCCGGCCCACCGCGCGGCCCGGCTCGATCCCATCGTCGCGCTCCGTCACGAGTAGGGGCCGCGGCGGCCCGGTCGCAGCCGCACCTACCTCGCCGGGCTGGGATGCCGATGGGGTAGGTGTGATCTCGATCGGCTGCGGGCGACCCGGCGCTGCCTGTAGAATTTTGGGCTATGCAACGAGTGCTCGCGTGGCGCGGGGTCGCCACGTTCTTCCTGCTGTGCGCGCTGGTCCGCGTCTCCGACGCCGGCGAACCGCTCAAGCCGTACGTGTTCTTGATCGTCGACACCTCGGGGTCGATGACCGACAACGCGACCGGGTTCGGGCCGCCGAGCTGTCCGGGCTCGATCGACACCCGCCTCGATCACGCGAAGTGCGCCATCGCCGGCATCGCCAACAGCTACGGCGACATGGTGCTCGGCCTCGGCCGCTTCCGCGAGTCGTCGACCGACACCAACCCCGCCGACGGCTGCACGATGAACGGCATCGACTGCACCGCGTGCGACGAGGCCACCGGCACCGGCTGCTCGTCGGCGATGTCGAGCGACACCCGCCTCGAGGTGTTGACCGGCATGTACGACGGCAACAACAGCGACCTCGTGACCTGGAACAACTTCGTCTTCGGCACCTGCACCAGCACCGCGATCGCGAACGACCCCGACATCTACACCGGCGGCTGGACCCCGATCGCCGGCTCGCTCAAGGGCGCCAAGCGCTACTGGCAGGGCCTGCAGGCCACCGACGGCACGACGCTCTTGGCGTCGGGCCAGCCCGGCTTCGATCCGATCCGCAACGACCCGCTCAAGAACGTGTTCCTGCCCAGCGGTCGCCAGTGCCGGCCGTACATCGTCATCTCGCTGACCGACGGCGACGAGACCTGCACGACGTTCGCCAACACCACCGCGGCGGCGGCGTCGCTCTTGACCACCACCGTCGACACCCGCTCCTACCGCATCGAGACCAAGGCGATCGGCTTCGGCGTCACCCCGGGCGCGGCGTCGATCGAGGGCATCGCCCACGCTGGCGGCGCGGCCGACGTGGCCGGCGTCAACGAGGGCCTCTACGCCGCCAACGAGGAGCAGCTCCAGGTCGCGATCTCGACGATCCTCGCCGAGGCCGTGAAGTTCGAGCAGTGCAACAACCTCGACGACGACTGCGACACGCTGATCGACGAGGACTTCCCCAACCGCGGCGGCGCCTGCGACAACGGCATGCTCGGCCGCTGCCGCGGCACCGGCACCTACGTGTGCACGGCGTCGGGCGCCGGCACCACCTGCAACATCACCAGCCCGGGCGCGACGCCGACCACCGAGATCTGCAACAACATCGACGACAACTGCGACGGCCAGATCGACGAGGGCCTGATCTGCAGCTGCTCGGGCGTCGAGATCTGCAACAACGCCGACGACGACTGCGACGGCCAGGTCGACGAGATGCTGGTCCGCGGCTGCGGCACCGACGTCGGCGAGTGCTCGGCCGGCACCCAGACCTGCACCGCCGGCAGCTGGGGCACCTGCACCGGCACCGGCCCCGCCACCGAGACCTGCAACAACCGCGACGACGACTGCGACGGCGTCATCGACGGCCTGGTCCGCGACTGCTCGGCCATCCCCGGCGGCAACCCGATGATGGGCATCTGCCACCCGGGCATGCAGACCTGCTCGACCGGCAGCTGGGGCACCTGCGTCGGCGAGGTCGGCCCGGCCACCGAGTCGTGCGACACGATCGACAACAACTGCAACGGCATGGTCGACGAGGGCACCGGCGGCGCCGACTGCTCGAGCTCGTGCGGCGTCGGCCAGACCGTCTGCACCAACGGCGTGCTCACCTGCGAGGGCTCGACCGGCGGCGGCCCCGAGGTGTGCAACGACTTCGACGACAACTGCAACGGCCTGGTCGACGAGGGCGTGCCGGACATGGGCCCGTGCACCACCGGCCCCGGCGGCGAGCCGCTGTGCATGCCCGGCGTCCTGCGCTGCGTCGGCGGCACCTACGTGTGCCAGGGCGGCGAGCCGGCGATGACCGAGACCTGCAACTGCGAGGACGACAACTGCAACGGCCAGGTCGACGAGGGCACGCTGTGCGGCGGCGGCGCCACCTGCACCCACTGCCAGTGCGCGCTGCCGTGCGCGTCGGGCGAGTTCCCGTGTCCCGAGGGCCGGGTCTGCGTCGACAGCTTCTGCATCGCCGATCCGTGCTTCAACGTCACCTGCGATCCGCTGCCCAACGGCGACCAGACCGTCTGCGACGCGGGCACCTGCGTGCGCGCGTGCGATCAGGTCACCTGCGGCGCCGGCGAGGTGTGCGTCGGCAGCCTCGGCGAGTGCCGCCCCGACAACTGCCTGACGTTCCCCGATCGCTGCACCGCCACCCAGCAGTGCGTCGGCGGCACCTGCGTCGACGATCCGTGCGCCGGGGTCACCTGCGGCGGCAACCAGTACTGCCAAGGCGGCCAGTGCGTCGGCAGCTGCACCGGCGTGACCTGCGCCACCGGCGAGCGCTGCGATCGCGGCATGTGCGAGCCCGACCCGTGCGGCGGCCCCTGCCCCGGCACCCAGGTGTGCAACGAGACCAGCCACACCTGCGTGAACGACCCGTGCCTGGGCCGCCCGTGCCCCAGCGGCGAGGCGTGCAACCCGCAGAACGGCATGTGCGAGCGCGACCCGTGCCTGGGCGTGACCTGCCCCGGCGCCAACGAGGTCTGCGAGCAGGGCACCTGCGCCACGCCGCCGCCCCCGATCGACGCCGGGCCGGTCGACGAAGACCGCGTGACCACCGGCGGCGGCGGCGGCTGCTCGACCGGCGGCGGCTCGCCGGGCGGGCTGCTGCTCGGCCTGGCGCTCGCGCTCGGCCTGCGCCGGCGGCGCGCCGCCCGCGCCGCGGGAGGTGGCCAGTGATCCAGCGCCTTGCGCTCGTCCTCGCCGCCGCCGGCGCGCTGCTCGCGACCGGGTGTGGCGTCAACGACTACTGCCTCAACTGCGGCAACGACGCCGGCGACGGCGACGCGATCGTCGGCGACGCCACCGGCGACGGCAACGACGGCAACGTCACGCCGCCCGACGCGTGCGTGCCCACCGGCGTCGAGACCTGCAACGGCATGGACGACGACTGCGACGGCCAGGTCGACGACGGCGTCGCCACCGTCGGCGATCCCTGCGGCACGGACGTCGGCGAGTGCACCGCCGGCGTGATCGAGTGCGCCGCCGGCGCGCTGCGCTGCACCGGCGTCAGCGGCAGCCCCGAGACCTGCGACAACCTCGACAACAACTGCAACGGCATGACCGACGAGGGCAACCCCGGCGGCGGCGTGCCGTGCGGCACCGACGTCGGCGAGTGCGTCGCCGGCACGACGACGTGCGTCGCCGGCGTGATCGACTGCGTCGGCGACATCGGCACGGTCGGCGGCAACCCCGAGATCTGCGACGGCAAGGACAACGACTGCGACAGCAACTTCGACGAGGGCCTGCCGCCGCTCGGCTCGTGCGGCACCACCGGCGTCGGCGAGTGCGCGCTCGGCACGCTGACCTGCGTCGGCGGGGTGCCCACCTGCGTCGGCGACGTCGGCCCCACGCTCGAGCTGTGCGACGCGCTCGATCAGGACTGCGACGGCAACCCGACCAACGGCTTCAACCTCAACACCGATCCGCGCAACTGCGGCAGCTGCAACCGGGTGTGCAACCTGCCGCACGCCGTCGAGGGCTGCGCCGCCGGCAACTGCACCGTCGCCAACTGCGACCCCGACTTCTACAACGTCAACGGCATGGCCGCCGACGGCTGCGAGTACGGCTGCCAGTACCAGGGGCCGACCGAGGCGTGCAACCAGCAGGACGACAACTGCAACGGCCAGGTCGACGAGAACCTGACGCCGCCGGCGATCTGCCTGACCGCCGGCGCCTGCGCCGGCACCGTGCCCACCTGCACCGCGACCGGCTGGGACTGCGCCTACGGCCCCAACGTCACGACCGACGCCGCCGGCGACATCGTGCCCGAGAACCGCTGCGACAACATCGACAACGACTGCGACGGCCGGGTCGACGAGGGCCACCCGCTCAAGGGCCAGGCCTGCACCGACAGCGGCGTCGGCGTGTGCCAGGGCCGCGGCACCTACGTCTGCGACGCCGGCAACCCGACCGGCGCGGTGACCTGCAACATCACCCAGCCCGGCGGCACCTCCTCGGCGGAGCTGTGCGACAACCTCGACAACAACTGCAACGGCACGATCGACGACAACGCCGCCCAGGACTGGGTGTCGATCGGCGGCGGCCGCCAGGTCATGAAGTGGGAGGCGTCGCACCCCGACGCGACCGCCACCGCCGGCGGCGCGGTCACCGCGCGGGCCTGCTCGAAGAGCGGCGTCCAGCCGTGGACCAACGTCACCTACGGCCAGGCCCGCGCCGCGTGCCAGGCGATCGGCGCCGACCTGTGCACCGAGCAGGACTGGCACCGCGCCTGCTCGGTGGTGTCCAAGTCGACCTACCCGATCGCCGCGCCCGGGGCCTCGCCGGCCTACGTCTTCATCGAGGCCGAGGACTTCCTGAGCTCGACGACCGCGACGTCGACCGGCACCGGCGCTGGCGTCCACGCGTGGGTGCCCGACTCGGCGCCGTCGAACTACTCCGGCATCTCGGCGATGCGGTCGTCGCCCAACCTCGGCGCCAACGTGTCGGCGGCCAACGCCCCGACCCAGGCGCCGCGGCTCGACTACCAGCTCACGTTCCCGGCCACCGCGGCGGCGACCAACTATTACGTGTGGGTCCGCATGTACAGCGCGGTCGGCGCCGACGACACCATCCGCATCGGCATGAACACCGCGCTGCCGGGCACGCCGACGGTGCAGATGTTTACGCCG
This sequence comes from Myxococcales bacterium, assembly GCA_016794525.1. GTDB lineage: Bacteria > Myxococcota_A > Polyangia > Haliangiales > Haliangiaceae > UBA2376. The sequence continues at coordinate 37,901 of JAEUJY010000012.1, read as the reverse complement.
ACCAACGGCTCGTGGGTGTGGGTGCAGTCGAGCGCGTTCTCGATCCCGGCCGCGGGCGGCAACCGCTACCTCAACATCTGGATGCAGGAAGACGGCATCAAGGTCGACGCGATCGTCATCACCCGCAACAACTCGACCACCGCCCCGACCGAGGTGCGCACCCACGGCGGCACCTGGTCGTACGCGGCCAACCCGACGACCTACCAGCTGGGCGTCTGCAACGAGGACAACTACGACACCAACGGCGCCGTCGCCGGCGATCAGGACGACGTCCTGGTCGGCGGCAACCGGGCCAGCTGCTACGCCAACTGGGGCGGCACCAACCGCATCCAGGATCTGTCGGGCAACGTCAAGGAGTGGACGATGGCGCGCATGCCGGGCATCAACCCGCTGCGCGGCGGCGCCTCGAACAACGAGGGCACCGGCATCACCTGCGACCTCGCCTTCACCTCGGCGGGCGACACGTTCTTCTTCCCCAACGTCGGCTTCCGCTGCTGTCGGTGACGCGGCGATGAGGTGGCCCGCCGCGCTGGCGATCGTCGCGGGCTGCGGCGGCGGGCCCAGCGGCGGCCCCACCGACGCCCCGACGCCGCGCGACGCGGCGGTCGACGCACCGGCGTTCGCGCTGCGCGCGACCGTGACCCGCGCGGGGACCGGGCCGCTGACGCTGGCGACCAACCTGCCGGCGCGCGCGGCCGCGTGCGCGGCGCTGCCCGAGGTCGGCGCGCCGTGCGCGGACGTCGACGGCGACGGGCTCACCGACGCCTGGGAGGACCTCGCGCTCGATCGGCTGCGACCGCTGCTGCGCTTCGACGAGGACGAGCAGCTGATCGGCGACGCCGGCGCGGTGCTGCGCCAGCTGGGGCGGGTCACGCCGCGCGCCGGCGCCGACCTCGACGTCGTCGCGATCATCGTGCTGGCGTACTCGCTCGACTACGGCAGCTGCGGTGGCTTCACCGGCCACCACGGCGACTCCGAGCGGGTGGCGCTGCGGCTCGGCACGCCGGCCGGCGGCGGCCCCGGCGACGTCGAGGTGGTGGCGGCGTTCACGACCGGCCACGAGGGCACCAGCAACGATCAGAGCCGGATCTTCGCGGGCGCCGATCGCGCGCAGCTGGTCACCGCGCCCGATCCGCAGCGCGGCGAGCCGCGCTGGGTGGTGTACCCGTCGGCCGACAAGCACGCGACGTACGCGACGATTGCGCTGTGCGAGGGCGTCTCGGTCGTGCCGTGCTTCGACGAGGACTGCGCGCCCGACGGCGTCGCCGATCCCGCGGCCTACGATCGCCTGCCGCCGGTCGCCAACGTCGGCGAGCCGGGCCGGCGCCGGATCGACGATCTCGCGCCGCTCGGCTTCCCCGGCGACAGCGCCTGGGGCGCCGGCGAGTTCTGCGGCGGGCTGGGCGGCACCGGCTGCTCGTCGGGGCTGCTCGGCAAGTTCACCGCCGATCCGTTCGCGGGCCCGTAGCCGCGGGGCGAGCGCGCGGCACCGCGCGATCCCCGCCGACCGTGCGCCTGCGCCCCGATCAGTAGTGGCGGCGACTCACTCCACGCCACGCCCTCCAAACGGCCGTTCACAGCTAGTGGCCCAACCACTCGACGCGCTGAGCTAACCCGCGAGACTCACTCGCGTCGCGGTTTGTCGCACCGCGGCGCGGCTTCTGGGCCCAGGCTTGCACTACCACCAGGCACGACCTTACGATCTCCTTGGAAGGGGTTTCCTATGAAGACTTCGACGCTCATCCTCGCCGCCGCCGCCATCCTCGCTCCTGCTGCCGCCATGGCTCAGCCCATGACCGCGCAGCCGCAGCCGATCGGATACGCGCCGGCCAACCCGCAGCCGACCACCGTGGGTGGGTTCCACGAGCGCGGCGGTCGGATGATGCTCGGCTTCTCGCTCGGCCTGGGCGGGATGAAGATTGGTGACGACGAGGTCAACTGCGCCAGCTGCGACTACGATCCGGTCGCCGGCGAGTTCGACTTCCACGTCGGCGGCATGCTCAACGAGCGCCTCGGCATCATGTTCGAGGTCCAGGGCAACGCGCAGACGGTCGACGAGAACCAGTTCGGCGCCACCAGCTTGGTCCAGGCCAGCGCGATGGTCGCGATCCAGTACTGGCTGACCCCGCAGCTGTGGATCAAGGGCGGCATCGGCGGCGCCAACCTCGGCTACTCGTACGACAACGGCAGCACCCAGAACAGCGACTCCGAGTCGATCGCCGATGGCGGCGCCGCGATGGGCGCGGTCGGCTACGAGCTGCTCAGCGCGCCGCGCTTCTCGATCGACGCCCAGCTGCGCATGATCGTCGGCAGCTACGATCAGGGCCAGGACGTGTCGGGCGGGTCGATCGGCGTCGGCTTCAACTGGTTTTAGGGAGGTCTGTCGCCAGACCTCCCCTCGATCCCGGCAAAGCCGGGATCGAGCCTCCCCTCCGAGACGGCTGTCCGCGGGGCCTCCCGGGCGGTGCGTGACGGTGGGGCGGGTGACGTGACGTGAACCAGAGCGCCGTGGGGCCGCCCGGAAGGTGCGTGACGGTGGGGCGGGTGACGTGACGTGAACCGGAGAGGCGGGGCGTGTATGGTCGCGGCCGATGCGAGCGAACCCGAACTTCCAGAAGCTCCCGGCCGGCTACCTGTTCCCCGAGATCGGGCGCCGCGTGCGCGCGTTCGCCGCGGCGCACCCTGACGCCCAGGTGATCCGGCTGGGCATCGGCGACGTCACCGAGCCGCTGGCGCCGGCGATCGTCGCGGCGATGCACGCCGCCGTGGACGAGATGGCCGTGCGCGCGACGTTCCGCGGCTACGGCCCCGAGCAGGGCTACGACTTCCTGCTCGACGCGATCCGCGCCCACGACTACCGGTCGCGCGGCGTCGAGATCGGCGCCGACGAGATCTTCGTCTCCGACGGCAGCAAGTGTGACAGCGGCAACCTGCAGGAGCTGTTCGCCGCCGACGCGGTGATCGCGATCGCCGACCCGGTCTACCCGGTCTACGTCGACTCCAACGTCATGGCCGGCCGCACCGGCGCGCCCGGGCCCGACGGGCGCTACCCCGGCCTGGTGTACCTGCCGTCGACCGCCGCCACCGGCTTCGTGCCCGAGCCGCCGAAGGGCGGGGGCATCGACGTCGTCTACTTGTGCTCGCCCAACAACCCGACCGGCGCGGTCATGACCCGCGACCACCTGACCGCGTGGGTGGCGTGGGCGCGGCAGCACGACGCGCTGATCGTCTTCGACGCCGCCTACGAGGCGTACATCCAGGATCCCGCGCTGCCGCGCTCGATCTACGAGATCGACGGCGCCCGCGAGTGCGCGATCGAGCTGCGCAGCTACTCCAAGCGGGCCGGCTTCACCGGCGTGCGCTGCGCGTTCATGGTGGTGCCCAAGGAGCTGCGCGGCGTCGGCGCCGGCGGCGAGCGGGTGTCGCTCAACGCGATGTGGAGCCGCCGCCACTCGACCAAGTTCAACGGCACCAGCTACGTCGTGCAGCGCGGCGCGGCGGCGTCGTACAGCGCCGAGGGCATGGCCCAGACGCTGGGGCAGGTGGCGTTCTACATGGACAACGCGCGGCTGCTGCGCGAGGGCCTGACCGCCGCCGGCTTCACCGTGTTCGGCGGCCAGCACGCGCCGTACATCTGGCTCGGCACGCCGGGCGGCGCGAAGTCGTGGGACTTCTTCGACGAGCTGCTCACCAAGGCCCACCTGGTCGGCACGCCGGGCTCGGGCTTCGGCCCCGCTGGCGAGGGCTACTTCCGGCTGTCGGCGTTCAACTCGCGGGCGAACGTCGAGGAGGCGGTCGCGCGGATCCGCCGGGTGTTCGCGTGAGCCGCGCGGCGTAGCCGATGCGGGTCGCGCTGATCTCGGATCTGCACGGCAACCTGGTCGCGCTCGACGCGGTGCGGGCCGACGCCCGGCGGCTCGGCGTCGACGCGGTGGTGTGCCTGGGCGACGTCGCGACGCTGGGGCCGCACCCGCGCGAGGTGCTGGCCGCGGTCGACGACCTCGGCACGCCGACCATCCTCGGCAACCACGACGAGTTCTTGCTCGAGCCGGCGCTGATCGCCCGCTACACCGAGGCGCCGATCATCCACGACGCGGTGGCGTGGTGCGCCGCGCAGCTCACCGACGCCGACCGCGCGCGGCTGGTGCGCTACCAGCGCGAGCACACGCTCACCGACGGCGCGGCGACGCTGCACCTGTTCCACGGCTCGCCGCGGTCCAACGTCGAGAACCTGCTCGCGACCACGCCCGAGGCCGAGCTCGACGCGATGCTGGGCGGGCGGACCGCGGTGGTGCTGGCCGGCGGCCACACCCACGTGCCGATGGTGCGGCTGCACCGCGGCATGTACCTGGTCAACCCCGGCTCGGTCGGGCTGGCGTTCCGCGAGTTCGCCCACGGCGGGCCGCCGGTGCTGTTGCCCCACGCCACCTACGCGGTCGTCGAGCTGCGCGGCGCCGACGTCGCGATCACCAGCCGCGTGGTCGAGCTCGATCGCGCCCGGCTGCGCGCCGCCGCCACCGCGGTCGCGCACCCGCTGGCGGCGATGCTGGCCGCCGCCTACGCCTGAGCCGTTCGCGGGCCGCTCCCGCGTGCGCCGGCCGCGCCGCCGCGCGATACTCGGGGCCGTGGTGTCCGTGCTCCGCCCCGCGATCGCGCCGCCGACGATCCGTCGCGCGACGCCGCTCGACCACGCGTGGATCATCGACCTCGGCAGCCGCGCGTTCGCCGACCTCGGCGACTACCGCGAGGTGCTGCCGGCGTGGCTGCGGCAGGCCAACGTCGCCGCGTGGATCGACGATCCCGGGCCGCGCCGCGGCTTCACGATGCTGGCGTTCTACCGCGACGACTTCTCGGGCGATCACGTCGCCGACCTGCTGGCGATCTCGGTCGAGCCGGTGTGGCGGCGCCACGGCCTCGGCCGCGCGCTGCTCGATCACGCGCTCCACGTCAGCCGCGCCACCGCCAAGGCCGGCCGGCTCACCGAGCTGCGGCTGTGCGTGGCCGAGCACAACCACCGCGCCCAGCGGATGTACGAGCGGGCCGGGTTCACGCCGGTGGCGCTCGACGTCGGCCGCTACGGCACCGGCCAGCGCGCGATCCGCATGACCGTCCCGCTGCGGTGACCGCCTGGGGAGGGCGTGTCGCCACGCCGGGACCGTCGCGGCTACGACCGCGCGCCGCGCAGCTGGTAGCGGGCGGCGTGCTCGGCCCGGACCGCGCCGGCGTCGTCGAGCAGCCAGCGCATGCACAGCTTGGCCGGCACCGGGATGACGCCCGGCGTGCGGTAGGTGCGGAAGATCAGATCCCACAGCGGCGTCGTCACCCCGTGGTTGGTCTTGGGGTCGACGAAGTGGTGGTGGAAGTGGTGGCGGCGCGCCCACCGGCCGTAGCCGCCGATGCCGGCGTGGGTGTGCTCGCGGCGGTGCAGCACCTCGTAGGTCCCGTACATCACCAGGAGGCCGCCGATCGCCGCCGCGCCGTGGGCACCGGCCAGCCACGCCGCCGGGCCGCCGATCAGCACTGCGACCAGCGCCGCCAGCGCCGCCTTCTTCGGCGTCGGGGCGAAGTAGTTGCCCTCGGCGTGGTGGCGCACGTGCTCGACGCCGAACGGGTTGCCGCGGTAGCGCGGATCGTGGCCGAGCCAGCGGTGGATGACGTACTCGAGGAACGTCCAGCTGAACATGCCGAGGGCGAAGGTGACGATGAGCGAGGTCATGGGTGCTCCGGCTCGAAGCTCGAACGGATGGCGTGGTCGACCGAGCGCGCCGCGGCGCCCCAGCCGATGAGCAGCGCGCGCAGGCCGCTGGCGACGATCGCGTCGACGTCGATCGCGGTCGGCGCGGCGCGGGCCATCTTGGGCAGCTGCGACAGGCCGTGGACCATCGCGAACACGCACAGCGTGCGCTCGATGGCCGGGCCGGCGTCGAGCGCGCCGGCGGTGGCGGCGGCGTCGAGCGCGGCGGCCACCGGCGTCAGCGCCGCGACCACCGCGGCGGCGGTCAGGCGGGTGTGCGCGGGATCGCCGACCAGGATCCGCGGCTCGGCCATCGCCACCGCCAGCAGGCCGAAGCGGTGCGGCGCGCCGCGCACGAACCGGCGGTAGGCCGCGACCAGCGCCGCGACCCGCGCCAGCGGCGTGGCCCGCGCCGGCACCGTCGCCTCGACCGCGCGCAGCGCGGCCTCGACCTGGCCCAGCGTGCGCGTCACCAGCAGCGCCACCAGCGCGTCCTTCGACTCGACGTAGCGGTACAGCGCGCCCGGCGTGTAGTCGACCGCCGCCGCCAGCCGCGCCATCTGCAGGCCCTCGAGCCCCTCGCGCGCCACCACGTCGAGCGCGGTGTCGAGGATGCGCTCGAGGTTCGCCTCGCGCCGCCGCGCCCGTGGGGTCGCCTGCACTTCGTGAATCACGAGCAATTAGTAAATCAGATTTACGATACGCGCAAGGGGCTTCCTGGCGCCGCCCCGATTTTCGGCGTGTCACATCCGGCGCCGACCCGGCCTCCACCACATGGACCAGCTGCTGCGCCGCGACCTTGGCAACCTGGGGCTCGATTCCGAGGGCGACCGCACCGGGCACCTGCCTGGAAAGTCGACGCTCACCTCACGGCTCGCGCCGGCCACGCAGCTGACGGTGCTGCGGCTCTCGGACCCGGCGGTCGCGCGGGCGCTCGGCGAAGGCATCGCCGGGCGCGACGCCAACGGGGTGGCCGCCGGCGCCGACGCGGCGGTCGAGCGGGCCGCGGCGTCGACCGGCGCCCCGCTGCCGGTGACGCTCCAGCGCCAGTTCGAGCAGTCGCTCGACGCCGACCTGTCGCGCGTGCGGCTCCACACCGGGCCGGCGTCGCGCGAGGCCGCCGACGCCGTCGGCGCCCGGGCCTACACGGTCGGCCAGGACATCCACTTCGCCGATGGCATGTACCAGCCCGACGACCCGTTCGGCCTGCACCTCCTGGCCCACGAGGTCGCGCACACCGTGCAGCAGGACGGCGCCGCGCCGGTCCGGCAACACCAGCTGGTGGTGTCGTCGCCCCAGGACGCCGCCGAACACGAGGCGGATCGCGCCGCCGACGCGATGGTGCGTGGCGAGCCGACCACCGTGGCGCGCAGCGCCGGCGTCAGCCGCGTCGTCGCCCGCGAGCCCGCGCCGGCCGCCGCGCCGAAGCCCGACGGCGCCAAGCCCGCGGGCGCCACGGACGACGAGAAGGCCCGGCGCCCGAAGCTCGAGGGACAGTCGATCTCCAAGGGCATCCTGCCCGAGCTGGGCGGCTCGATCGGGTTCACGTGGACCGACGGCGCGGTCGGCACCCTCGGGTTCACCGGCGAGAAGAAGAAGGACCTCTGGAAGAAGTCGTACAACCAACAGATCCCGCTCGCCGCCGGCGTGGTCGGCGAGCTCAAGGGTGAGCTCGGGGTCAGCGTCGGCGCGACCGCCGATGCCACCTTCAAGACGGCGTTGACCAAGGCCGACGGACCGCGCGCGGCCGAGACCGACATGCTGACCGTGAGCGCGGCCGGGGGTGGATCGGTGCAGGCCGCCGCCACCGGCAGCCTGAAGCTCGGCGCCGGCGTCGGCGTGGCGAACGTGCTCAGCATCACCGGGGGAGGCTTCGTCAGCGTCTCGGCCGTGGCGTCGGCCGGGATCACGGTGACCGGATCGATCGAGAACGTCGAGGACCAGGTCACCGGCGCGATCGACGTCGAGATCGGCGGCGGCATCGACATCAAGGCGGCGGGCGGCGTCTACGTCGACCTGAACTCGCCCGGCGACGTCTACAACATCTACAAGTGCAACCTCGGTGAGGCGACGATCGGCAGCCTGAAGCTGTCGGGCGGCGGGCGCGTCACCGGCGAAGGCGGCCTCGTGCTCCGGCCGTTCGCGCTGACCGGCGAGTGCTCCCTGGTGCCACCGGCCCGCGTGGTCGAGACGCGCAAGGCCACGCCCGAGGAGCGCAAGAAGATCGCCGCGCAGCACCCGCAGGAGGGCGCGGCGACCGGCGCGTCCGGCAACCGCGCCGACGGCGTGCCCGAGGATCCGCAGGTCGAGATGAGCGACGAGGAGCTGTGGACCGGCGGCATGGAGCGCGCGCGGACGATCATGAACGGCCACGTGGGCGAGACGGTGCCCATCGCGGATCCGCACAGCGGCGGCGCGATCGTGCAAGCCAAGGTCGGTGGTTACGTGTTGCCGGCCCGGGTCGCCATCGCCGAGAGCGAACATCGGCGCCTGGCCGAGCAGGGCAAGGCCGTCGATCGCGTCACCAGCGCCCAGATCGCCGCCGTCCGTTCGGGCACCGTGTATCGCAGCACCATCATGGACGGCAGCGCCAACACCGTCGATCAGGTCGCGGGCCGCATCATCGGCGCCGGCGGCTTCGAGGTCGACCTGGTCAACCCGACGCTCGAGCTCAAGGACGTGCCCATGGCGCCTTGCCGCAAGTAGGGCGATCGCGCCCGCCCGCGGTGTCGCGACCCACCCCCCAGCAATCCTCTCGCGTCTTGCGTGGGGGCCCCACGTCTGGTGGGGGAGGGGCTTTGCGAAAGACCCGCCAAGGTCTCAGTGCGCGGCCTGCGGATCGGCCGGCGGCAGCGTCTCGACGACGCGCCAGTCGACGACGCCCGACGGCTCGCGCAGGAACTCGTCGGGGTTGGCGACCGCGAGCGCGATGCGCAGCACCTCGTCCATGTGCTTGACCGGCTTGACCGTCAGCTCGGCGAGCACCGCCTCGGGGATGTCCTTCAGGTCCTTGACGTTGTCCTCGGGGAACAGCACGGTCGTGACGCCGGCGCGGTGGGCGGCGAGGATCTTCTCCTTGAGCCCGCCGATCGGCAGCACCCGGCCGCGCAGCGTGACCTCGCCGGTCATCGCGATGTGCTGGCGCACCGGCACGCGCATCAGCGCCGACGCCATCGCGGTCGCCATCGTGATGCCCGCGCTCGGCCCGTCCTTGGGGATCGCGCCCTCGGGGAAGTGGACGTGGATGTCGACCTTGTTCTGGAAGTCCTTGGGCAGGCCCAGCGTGTCGGCGCGGCTGCGCAGGTAGGTGATCGCCGCCTGCGCGCTCTCCTGCATCACGTCGCCGAGCTTGCCGGTCAGCGTGACCTTGCCCTTGCCCGGCACCACCGTGACCTCGGCCGGCAGCAGATCGCCGCCGACCATCGTCACCGCCAGGCCGTTGGCCAGGCCGATCTCGTCGGCGCCCTCGCGCTGCGTCTCGCGGTACTTCTCGACGCCGAGGTAGCGGCCCAGCGCGTCGGGCGACACCTCGAAGGTCGCGCCCTCGGGCTTGCCGGCGGCCAGCCAGTCCTTGGCGATCTTGCGGCACACCGTGGCGATCTCGCGCTCGAACGCGCGCACGCCGGACTCCTTGGTGTAGCGGTGGACGATCCGGGTCAGCGCCTCGTCGGTCCAGGTGATCGCCAGCGCCTTGACGCCGTTGGCCTCGGCCTGCTTGGGGATCAGGTACTGGCGGGCGATCGCCAGCTTCTCCCACTCGGTGTAGCCGGGCAGCTCGATGATCTCGAGGCGGTCCTGCAGCGGCAGCGGGATCGCGTGCTGGTTGTTGGCCGTCGTGATGAACATGACGTCCGACAGGTCGTAGTCGAGGTCGAGGTAGTGGTCGTTGAACGTCGTGTTCTGCTCGGGGTCGAGCACCTCGAGCAGCGCCGCCGCCGGGTCGCCGCGGAAGTCCATCGCCATCTTGTCGATCTCGTCGAGGAGGAACACCGGGTTGTTGGTGCCGACCTTCTTGAGCGACTGGGCGATCTTGCCGGGCAGCGCGCCGATGTACGTGCGGCGGTGGCCGCGGATCTCGGCCTCGTCGCGCACGCCGCCCAGCGACTGCCGCACGAACTTGCGGCCGGTGGCGTGGGCGATCGACCGCGCCAGCGAGGTCTTGCCGACGCCGGGCGGGCCCACCAGGCACAGGATCGGGCCCTTCATGTGATCGACCAGCGCCTGCACGGCGAGGTACTCGAGGATGCGCTCCTTGACCTTCTGCAGGCCGTAGTGCTCGGCGTCGAGGATGCGCTCGGCCTCGGCGATGTCGTGGCGGTCCTCGGACTTCTCGTCCCACGGCAGCGCCAGGATCCAGTCGAGGTAGTTGCGGACCACCGTCGCCTCGGCCGACATCGGCGACATCATCTTGAGCTTCTTGAGCTCCTTGCCGCAGCGCTCCTTGGCCTCCTTCGACATCCGCTTGGCCTTGATCTTGGCCTCCAGCTCGGCGAGCTCGTTCTTGAACTCGTCGCGGTCACCCAGCTCCTTCTGGATGGCCTGCATCTGCTCGTTCAGGTAGTACTCCTTCTGCGACTTCTCCATCTGCTTCTTCACGCGGGTCCGGATCTTCTTCTCCACCTGGAGGATCTCGATCTCGGCCTGCATGAGCTCGTACAGCCGCTCGAGCCGGCGGGTCGGCGACGCGGTCTCGAGCAGCTCCTGCTTGTCCTTCAGCTTCAGGTTGACGTGGGCGACGATCGTGTCGGCCAGCCGGCCCGGCTCCTCGATCGTCTGCACGCTCATCAGCATCTCGGGCGGGATGCGCTTGTTGAGCTTCACGTAGGTCTCGAAGACGCCCTGCACCGAGCGCACCAGCGCGGCGAGCTCGACCGAGCGCTCGTCCGGGTCGGGCCAGGTCGCGACCTCGACCGTGAAGTGCGGCACCGCGCCCTCGAAGCGGGTGATCTCGGCGCGGGTCTTGCCCTCGACCAGCACCTTCACGGTGCCGTCGGGCAGGCGCAGCAGCTGGATGATGTGGCCGATCGTGCCGACCGCGAAGATGTCCTCCTCGCGCGGGTCGTTGGTCTTGGCCTTCTTCTGGGCGGCCAGCACCAGCTCCTTGTCGCCGGCCATCGCCTCTTCGAGCGCGCTGACCGACTTTTCGCGCCCCACGAACAGCGGGACCACCATGTGGGGGAACACGATGATGTCGCGCAGCGGGAGCAGGGGCAGCGTTCGGACCGAGGACTTGCCGCTCATGGGCACCTACTCTATGCCGGTGGGACACGGTGGCAAGTTCGGGGGAATGTCGGTGTGCCAGGTACTCCACTCCCGAAGGTCAAGAATCTTGATTTGTTGAGTGCGTGGTAAGTTTGCCACGGCAATGGTGGTGGGATTGCCATGGTCGCCGCTGCCGGGTGTTTCGGGCCGCCGAGCGATCACGGGCACTCCCACGCTGAGGGTCGAGGTGGCTTACAGTTCCGCGCCGCGGAATGCGACGTGCTGATCGCCGGCCCTCATGGAGTCCGCGCGCGCGATCTTTCTCGTGGTGGATGGGGCGCGGGGCCAGGCGCTGACCCGCGCGTGGGAGCGCTTCGACGATCCCGCGGTGGCCGAGGTCGACCTGTATTATCGCGCGGCGACCGACGTGGCGCTGGTGGGCGTCGGGCTGCGCGGCGACAGCGATCGCGGCCGGTGGATCGGCCGGGTGGTCGCGAGCGGCGTCGCGGTGATCGATCCCGCGCGCATGAGCGAAGGCGATCGCCGCGCGTTCTTCGGCGCGTACCTGGCGAGCTACGAGCGCATCGCCGAGCGGTGCCCGGGCATCGCCGCGGCCATGACCGCGCTGCGGTGGCGCAGCCAGACGCCCAAGGCCGGCGCGCGCGGCACCGGGCCCGAGCCGGTGGTCGGCGCCGAGTCCGCGCCGGCGCTGCCGCCGACGCCGCCGGCCGGCGGGCGCAGCGATCCGACCCGCGCGACCGCGCTCGGGCTCGGCGCGATCCGCGATCCCGCGCCCGAGGTGCCGGCGATGCCGTCGCTCGCCGACGCGCGGGCCGCGCTGCCGGTGCAGCGGAGCACGACGCCGCGGGCCGAGACCGTCAACTACCGCGGGCGGGCCACCGCGCCGCCGCCGCCGCGGCCGTCGAGCGAGGTCGAGCGCGCCGCCTCGATCGTCGTGCGCTTCCTGCGCGGCGGGCAGTGGTCGCCGGCGCGGCTGCGCTCGCTGTCGGCCAAGGGCGCGTACCTGGTCACCGGCGCGCCGCCGCGGCTCGGCGACGAGGTCTACGTCGCGCTCGATCTCGACGACAAGTCGGCCTTGGCCCGCGGCACCGTCTACCACGTGACCTCGGCGCGCGACGCGTCGGAGACTGGCTCCTCGGGGTTCGCGGTGCGGTTCGCCGCCGAGCCGTCGGCCGCGCGCAGCCGCCTGCTCGAGCTGCTGCAGCACGCGCGGGCCCGCGGCATCGTCATCAAGCCGCCGCCGCCGCGCGCGTCGATGCGCTTCCCGGTGCGCTGGCCGGTCGCGCTGCGCGGCGTGCACCCCAGCCACGTCGACGCGCTCGACCTGTCGCTCGGCGGGCTGTTCGTCAACGCGCCCGGCCTGCCGGTCGACGCCGCGGTCGGCGTGACCGTGCCCCTCGATCTCGGCGATCCGCCGATCGAGCTGGTGGCGCGCGTCGTGCGGGTGATCTCGACCGGCGCGGCCGAGGCCCGCGGGCTGGCGCCGGGGGCCGGGCTGCACATCGCCGAGGTCACCGACGGCGACCGCGTGCGCTGGACCCGGTTCCTGACCCGCATCGAGCGCCGCACCACCCGCACCGTCGTGGTCGGCGCCGCGCTGCCGCGCCTCGAGGCGATCACGCGCGTGCTGTCCGACGCCGGCTACGCGGTGGCGCCGTGCGCGGATCCCGGCTCGCTGATCCGCGCCGCCGAGCGCGGCACGCTGCCCGACGCGGCGGTGATCGACGACAGCCTGCTGGCGCAGGGCGTCGCCGAGGGCTGGCTCGAGCAGATGTTCAGCGCGCACCAGGTCCCGTGCATCACGCTCAAGGGCGAGGTGACCCGCGCGCGGGCCGTCGTCGATCGCCTGCTCGCGGTGGCGATCGGCTAGAGCGCGGGCGGCACCCGTGCGATGATCGCAGATCATGCGGACGCTCCTCTGCTTGATCGCGCTCGCCGCGCCGCTGGCCACCGCCCACGCCGACGACCCGCGCGCGCCCGCGGTGCTGGCGCTGACCGAGCGCACGTTCGCCGGCGGCCACGAGGTCGCGCTGCGCCGGTTCGACGCCGACGGCGCCGCGCATGACGTGCAGGCCGGGATGCCGCTCGGCACCTACCACCTCGCGGCCCACGCCGGCACCGGGCGCTGGGTGCTGGCGTTCCACCAGCTCGGCAACGGCGACCCGCTGACGATCGGCGGCCAGGCGGTGTCGAAGCCCGACGATCGCTCGACGCTGGTGTTCGGCGAGCGCGATCAGATCGTCGCGACGATCTACGGCGACCCGGCGTGCACCAGCAAGGTCAAGGCCTGCTTCGAGACGCCGGTGCGGTTCTCGCCCGACGGCGCCTACGTGTTCGTGCAGAGCGAGGGCTCGAGCTGGGCCACCTGGGGCCGGTGGACGTTCGCGGCCAAGCCGGTCCGCGCGGCGATCGCCGACGCCCGCACCGCGGCGGCGCTCGCGGTCGACGATCTCGGCAAGCGCGCCGCGTACCAGGGCAAGGGCGGGGCGGTCTACGTGACCGCGTGGCCGGCGCCCGCGGCCAAGGCGCGCAAGCTGGTGGCGGCCAAGAAGGCCACGGTGACCCTGCCGCTGATCATGAGCGCGGCGGTGCCGGTGGGCGATCACCTGTACTGGTTCCGCCGCGATCCCGCCGATCAGGCGGTGGGCGTCTACGAGGCGTGGAGCCTGACCGCGCGCAAGGTCGTCGCGACCCAGCGCGCGGCGGCCAGCTACCCGCTCCTGCGCGGCGCGCTGGTGCCGGTGCCGGCCCGCGGGTCGGTGGTGTTCGTCGACGACACCGGCTTCGAGCGCGGCACGCTGTGGGAGCTGGGGCCGGCCGGCGCCACCGCCCTGGCCGCCGACGTGCGCCAGGCGCTTGCGGTGTCGACCGACGGCCGCTTCGTCCTGGCGACGCGCCGCAAGGATCCCGCCGCCGGCAACGCCGTCGGCAACGGCGAGCGGTTGGTCGTGATCGACACGGTCGCGCACGCCGAGCGGGTGATCGACGCCGGCGACGACGTCGCGATCAGCGCCGGCGCGTTCGTGCCGTGATCGGCCGGTGCGCTACGCTCGCCGGCGATGTCCGCCGAGCCCGCCCACGCTGCTGACGCCAGCGCCGACGCCGTCGAGGAAGAGCGCCACGCCACCAACCTCGAGCTGTTCCTCGATCTGGTGTTCGTGTTCGCGGTCACCCAGATCACCGGCCTGGTCGCCCACGATCTCACCCCGGCCGGCGTCGGCCGCGGCGCGCTGATCGCCGGGCTCGCGTGGTGGCTGTGGTCGCAGTACACGTGGGCCGGCGCCGCGCTCGACCTGCAGCGCCACGCCAGCACCCGGCTGCTGGTGCTGGTGACCGTGCCGCCGACGCTGCTGATGGCGATCGCGATCCCCACCGCGGACGGCGACGGCGGGCCGTGGTTCGGCGCGGCGTACCTCGCGGTGCAGTGGCTGGTGCTGGCGATGCAGGGGTCCGAGGCGGTGCGGCAGCCCGAGCGCCGGCGCGCGTTCGTCGCGTACGTCTCGATGACGTCGCTGGCGCCGGCCGCGGTGTTGATCGGCGGCCTGCTCGACGGCGACGCCCGCACGATCGCCTACGCGATCGCGGTCGCGCTCAACGTCGGGGCGGCGTTCCGCGGCGCCGGCGGCGAGTGGTCGCTCAACCCCGGGCACTTCGCCGAGCGCCACGCGCTGTTCGTGATCATCGCGCTGGGCGAGGCGCTGGTCGCGATCGGCGCCACCGCCACCGAGCTCGGGCTCGATCGCACGACGGTGCTGGGCGCCGGCGTCGCGGTGGTCGGCGCGTGCGTGCTGTGGTGGACGTACTTCGCGTACATCCCCGAGGTCACCGAGCACGCGCTCGGCGCCGCCCGCGGCGCGCGCCGCGGCGTCCTGGCCCGCGATCTGATGACGCTGGGCCACTTCCCGATCGTCGCCGGCATCATCGCCTACGCGGTGGTGGCCAAGCACGTCGTCCGTCACCCCACCGCGACCCCGTCCGCGGCCGATCGCTGGCTCCTCGCGGGTGCGGTCGCGCTGATCCTCGGCGCGTACCTGCACATCCAGTGGCGCACCGCGCGCGGGCTGGCCCCCGAGCGGCTCGTCGCGATCGCGGTCACCGCACTTGGGTGCGCCTTCGGCGGCGGGCTGCCGGGCGCGTACCTGCTGGGCGCGACCGCGATCGTCGTCGGGATCGCCCACGGCATCAGCCGTCGTCGCTACCAGCGGCGCGAGCCAGCCCACGTTTCTCACGGCGGGTGAGCTGGTCCGACCCGCGCGCGCGGCGCAATCGCTTGCCATCGGCACCACGGCTCGGGTTACCGTACGGCATGCGCCGGCTGTTCTTCGCGTGGGCGCTCGGCGTCGTGGTCGGTGGTTGCGGTGGCGACGGCGACGGGGGCGACCCCGGCCGCGTCACGCTGCACCGCCTCAACAACGTCGAGTACGACAACACCGTCCGCGATCTGCTGGGCACGGCGCTCACGCCGGCCCGCGACTTCCCCGCCGACGATCGCGGCTACGGCTTCGACAACGTCGCCGACGTGCTGCGGCTGTCGCCGCTGTCGCTCGAGCTGTACGAGAGCGCGGCCGAGGCGCTGATCGCCGACGCGCTGGCCACGCCCACCGCGTCGACCACCCAGAGCTTCGAGATCATGGGCGACGCCGCGGTCGGCAACGTCCAGGCCGGTGGCTGGCTGTTCTTCTCGGCCGGCACCGCGTCGATCACCGCCGACACGCCGATCGCCGCCACCTACAAGATCGCGGTGCGCGCCTACGGCCAGCAGGCCGGTCCCGATCCGGCGCGGCTGTCGATCGAGGTCCCCAACCAGCCGGTCCACATCGTCGACGTCACCGCGGTCGCGGCCAGCCCCGTGACCTACGAGTGGTCGGTGGCGCTCCCCGCCGGGCACTCGCTCGTCACCGTCGGCTTCGTCAACGACTTCTACGACGCCGCGACGATGGCCGATCGCAACCTGTGGATCGACGGCGTCACCATCGAGGGCCCGCTCGACGGCCCGGTGATCGACGGCGGTCGCCGCGGCCGCGTGCTCACCTGCGCCGCGCTCGACGACCGCGCCTGCCAGACCCAGATCCTCACCGGCTTCGCGCAGCGCGCGTGGCGCCGGCCGCCGGCGCCGGCCGAGATCACCGCGCTGCTCGGGCTGGTCGACGTGGCGCGCGCCGAGGGCGACGACGCCGAGGCCGGGCTGCGCCTGGCGCTGCAGCAGGTGCTGGTCTCGCCGCACTTCTTGTTCCGCGTCGAGGTCGACCCCGACCCGCGCTCGCTGGTGCCGCACCCGCTGAGCGACTGGGAGCTGGCGTCGCGGCTGTCGTACTTCCTGTGGTCGTCGATGCCCGACGAGGCGCTGTTCGCGGCGGCCGCCGCCGGCACGCTGCACGAGCCGGCCGAGCTCGACGCGCAGGTCCGGCGCATGCTGGCCGATCCCAAGGCGGTCGCGCTCACCGACAACTTCGCCGGGCAGTGGCTGTTCATCCGCGCGGTCGGCGACCAGGACCCCGACTACGCGCTGTTCCCCGAGTACGACCAGGCGCTCGAGGACGCGATGCGCGCCGAGACCCGCCGCTACTTCCAGGAGTTCCTGCAGGGCGGCGCGCCGATGGACCAGTTCCTCACCGCCGACTTCACGTTCGTCAACGATCGCCTCGCGACGCACTACGGCCTGCCGCCGGTTGGCTCCGACGAGCTGCAGCGGGTGTCGCTGGCCGACACCCCGCGCCGCGGGTTCCTGATGCAGGCCGGCTTCCTGCGCGTCACGTCGCGGCCCAAGCGCACCTCGCCGGTGCTGCGCGGCAAGTGGATCCTCGACAACCTGCTGTGCACGCCGCCGCGGCCGCCGCCGCCCGGCGTCGAGGCGCTGCCCGACGGGATGACCGCGACCGGCTCGGTGCGGCAGCGGCTCGAGGCCCACGTCTCCAACCCGATCTGCGCCAGCTGCCACCGGGTCATGGATCCGCTCGGCTTCGGGCTCGACAACTTCGACGCGATCGGTCGGTTCCGCACGATGGACAGCGGCTACCCGATCGACGCGTCGGGCACGCTGGCCGACGGCACGCCGTTCGCCGACGGCCGGGCCATGGTCGAGGCGCTGGCCCACAACCCCGCCGTCTACCGCTGCATGGTCGAGAAGCTGTACACGTACACCGGCCGCTCGCCGTTCCGCATCGAGGCCACCGAGCAGATCGACGCCATGACCAAGCGGTTCATGGCCAACGGGTACTCGCTGCCCGAGCTGATCGTCGATCTGGCCACGTCCCCGTCGTTCACCAGCCGTCGAGGTGAGCCGTGAAGTTCAGCCGTCGTCGTTTCCTCGGCGGAGCCGGGGCCATGATCGCCCTGCCGTTCTTCGCGTCGCTCGGTCGATCGCGGCCGGCCCGCGGGGCCGCCGCCGCCCAGAAGCGCCGCTTCGTCGGGTTCTACCTGCCGTGCGGCATCGTCATGAGCAACTGGACGCCCGCCACCGAGGGCGCCGGCTGGTCGTCGCCGATCCTGGCGCCGCTCGCGCCCTACGCCAGCCACACGCTGGTGCTGTCGGGGGTGAGCAACCTGCCCGGGCGCTCCGAGGGCGGCGGCGATCACGCGGCCGGCACTGGCTCGTTCCTGACCGCCACCCACGTCCGCAAGACCGCCAACGCCGACATCCTCAACGGCACGTCGGTCGATCAGGTGCTGGCGCCGATCCTCAGCGAGGGCCTGCAGTACCCGTCGCTCGAGCTCGGCACCGACGGCGGGGCCGCGGTCGGCGACTGCGACACCGGCTACAGCTGCGCCTACGCGCGCTCGATCGCGTGGGCCGGCCCGACGACGCCGCTGCCCAAGCAGACCAACCCGGCGGCGGTGTTCGATCGGCTGTTCGCCGGCTACGACCCCGACGCCTCGGCCGCCGAGATCGTCAAGCGCCAGCACTACCGGCAGAGCGTGCTCGACGCGTCGCTCGACCAGGCGACGTCGCTGCGCGGCCAGCTCGGCAAGACCGATCAGGCCAAGCTCGACGAGTACCTG
Organism: Myxococcales bacterium; assembly: GCA_016794525.1. GTDB lineage: Bacteria > Myxococcota_A > Polyangia > Haliangiales > Haliangiaceae > UBA2376. Next base: position 19,945 of record JAEUJY010000012.1, on the reverse strand, counting down.
ACCTCGGTGCGCGAGGTCGAGGCGCGGGTCAGCCAGCCGATCCAGGTGTGCCGCCCCGGCGAGCGCCCGGCCACCGGGCTGTCGTTCGCGGCCCGCTCGCGGGCGATGATCGATCTGATCGCGATCGCGTTCAGCTGCGACCTGACCCGGGTGGTGACGTTCATGCTCGGCAACGCCGGCTCGAGCAACACCCACCCGCAGATCGGCGTCACCGAGGCGCACCACGAGCTGTCGCACCACATGGGCAACGCCACCAACCTGGCCAAGCTCACCCAGATCAACACCTGGGAGATCGGCGAGCTCGCCTATCTGGCCGAGAAGCTCGCGGCGATCGACGACGGCGACGGCGCCACCGCGCTCGACAACACCGCGGTGTTCTGCTCGTCGGAGATCGAGGACGGCGACGCGCACCGCCACACCAACCTGCCGGTGGTCGTGGTCGGCAAGGGCGGCGGCAGCATCGCCACCGGCGTCCACCGCCGCTACACCAGCGGCGGCGTGATGGCCGACCTGTTCATCGCGTTGATGAAGGGCCTCGGCCACGACGTCGCGACGTTCGGCGACGACGGCACCCGGCCGCTGGCCGGCGTGCTCGCGTAGGAACCCGCTCGATCAGCCAAGTCGGCTAGGCAGCGCGGCGCGGCGGCGCGCGAGCAACGTGGTCTCGACGGGTTGGCGGTGGGCACAGGTGGTGCAACCGGGGCGCGCATGCGTGTCCCGTCCATCGCGTCACTCCTGATCCTCGCCGTCGTCCCCGCCTGTCTCGACGAACCGTCACCCGACGCGTCGCTCGGCGAGGCCACCCACGACGTCATCCTCGAACGCAACGCCACCGTCGCCGCCGGCCACCAGCACAGCTGCGCGATCGCGCCCGACGCGACCGTGACCTGCTGGGGCCGCAACACCTACGGCCAGCTCGGCGACGGCACCACGACCGACGCGCCGCTCGGCGTCACGGTGGCCGGCGTCACCGGCGCGGTCGCGGTCACCGCGGGCAAGTACCACTCCTGCGCCGCGCTGGTCGACGGCTCGGCGCGGTGCTGGGGCCTCGGCACCAGCGGCCAGCTCGGCGACGGCGCCAGCCTGACCCGCCTGACCCCGGTGGTCGTGAGCGGGCTCGGCGGCGTCACCAGCATCGCCGCGGGCGGCGCCCACACCTGCGCGACGCTGTCGTCGGGGCAGGCCCGGTGCTGGGGCTCGAACACCTACGGCCAGCTCGGCACCAACTCGACCACCAGCGCGGCGACCCCGCGCGCGGTCCTGTACCGCGCCACCCCGACCTCGACGATCGTCAACCTCGCCGGCGCGTCCGAGATCGAGACCGGCGCGTCCGCGACCTGCGCGCGCATGTCGAGCGGCGCGGTGGCGTGCTGGGGGCGCAACAACTACGGCCAGCTCGGCGACGGCACCACGACCAACCGCAGCCTGCCGGTGGCGGCGTCGGGGATCAGCACCGCGGTCGACGTCGCGGTCGGCGACAACCACGCGTGCGCGGTCACCAGCAACACCCGCGTGCGCTGCTGGGGCATGAACCTGATGGGCCAGCTCGGCGACGGCACCCAGACCGCGCGCTCGACGCCGGTCGAGATGCGCCGCGCCGTGTCGCGCACGCTGACCTATCCGATCGTCAACGTCACCAGCGCCGCCGCCGGCCAGTACCACACGTGCGTGCGATCGGCCGGCGAGACCTGGTGCGTCGGCAACAACGACGCCGGCCAGCTCGGCCGCCCGGTCACGCCGTACCTCGAGCTCTTGGCGGTGAGCACCGATCCGATGCTCACCGCGACCGAGGTGGCCGCCGGCGGCGAGCACACCTGCCTGCGGCGGCCGAACGGCACGGTGCGGTGCTTCGGTGCCGACACCTACGGGCAGGTCGGCAACTTCGGCGGTTGCCCGATCCTCCCGACGGCGTCGATCGCCGGCGTCGCGGCGCCGGGCGGCCGGCTCCTCGCCAAGGGCCCGAGCGCCAGCCGCGTGCACTACGTCCAGGGGAACCGCCTCGAGCTCACGCTGGTGACCACCGCGTGCGCCGACGTCTCGCGCGTCGTGTTCCGCGGTACGGCCGTCGCGCCCGACGATCCGGTCGAGCCGTCCGACGGCGTCGGGTACGCCGTCACGTCGCGGCGCGAGCTGCCCAACGGCGACTGGGAACTCGTGCTGGGGCTCGACTTCGTCAACTACGCCAACGGGACCAGCTCGACGCTCGCGGTCGATCTCGCCAGCCCGGTCGGCACCACCGCCACCGCGGCGATCACCGTCGCCGAGGTGCTCGAGGCCGATCCCGCGCACAACGGGCAGCTCGAGATCAGCAAGCAGGAGCTGATCAACGAGGTGCTGCAGGCGATGTACGGCAAGTTCGGCGACCAGAACTACTGGGCGCGCAACGGCGTCAACTTCTACGGCTTCGACTACGCGAACTTCCACCTGTTCGCTGGCACCGACGGCCTGTCGTTCGTCGCCACGGCCAAGGCCGACCTGCTGGACACCGACGTGCCGGTCGGCGGCTGCGACCCGACCATCACCGTCAGCGGGCGGTTCCGGGTGGTCCTGCAAGGCGCGACGATCGGCACCGAGTGGGTCGAGGGGCCCGACGCCAGCGCCGACTACCCGTTCTACTGCTCGCTGCCCAGCGGCATGCTGCTCGACTTCGTCACCGCGATCGTCGCCGAGATCAAGGACAACAAGGTCCGCGACAAGATCGACAAGCGGATCGCCGAGCTCGGCGAGGTATGCACGACGCCGGCGACCGGCAGCTGCGACGCGCTGGTGCAGAGCATCACCCACGAGCCCGACTCGATCCGGATCACGATCAACCGCCTGTTCGACTCGGTCGCGTTCCGCCAGCCGTACGTCAGCTCGCAGTTCACGCCGCCGCCGCCCGGCGTGACCCCGTCGCGCGGCGTCGCGATCCCGGCGGGCGAGCCGGTGCTGGCGGTGGTCGGCGGCATGGCGATGAGCGCCGGGCTGGAGTCGTCGACGGTGGGCGACTACCACATCGGCGCCGGCGGCCTGTTCAACTGGAACTGGGACGCGCTCCGCGTCGCGCCGCCCGACGATCAGCCGTGGGGCCCGCACCCGCCGATCCTCGATCCGTGGCCGTGCGACGTCGAGTCGGGCGCGTGCGGCTACCTGCCCGGGCGCCACGGCCCGTGGCTGCGTCAGCGCGGCCTGCGCCGCACGCTGACCGAGCTGCCGATGCCCGATCAGAACGTCGGCAGCGTCGTCGCGCGGCGGTTCGACGTCGACGGCGCGTCGCCGATGTACGGCCTCGGTGGGCGGCCGTGCGGCGTGCCGGCCGCGACCAGCCAGGCGCGGCTCGTGCTCGGGCGCAACGATCGCTCCGGCGGCCCGCTCTCCGGCGAGTACGGCAGCGGCGACGCCGTGGTGAGCCTGGTGTTCACCGGCTTCGACCTCGGCCTCGATTGCCCGACCGAGTAGCGCGCCGTCACGGTGGCGGCGGGAACTGCGTGTAGTCGAGCCACACCCCGGCCAGCGGCGCCTGGGCGTGGCAGCGGCTCCAGCACAGGTCGCTGTGGCGCTCGGCGCCGCCCGGCGTCGACGCCTGGGTGAACAGCCAGCCGCCCTCGTCGGCCGGGTCGGGGCCGGCGCGCAGCTTGCGCATGATCGCGACGTAGCGCAGCGCGCCCGGCGTGCCGCCGTCGTCGTCGCGCACCTCCTTGACCAGCACCGCGTCGTGGGCGGTGGGGCCGGCGGTGCGCGCCACGTCGTTGACGTAGATGACGCGGTAGGTGTCGCCGTGGCCCGGTGCCGGGCCCCAGGTCTCGACCTTCAGCCACGTCGTGTAGTCGCCGAGCGGCGGCGGATCGACCGCCTCGGTGCACGCGGCGGCGGCCAGCGCGAGCAGCGCGAGGCGCTTCACCGCAGCCCCGCGGTGACGGTGATCGTGCCGGCGCCCTGCTCGACGTAGTCGGCGTCGCCCGCGGGGCCGTCGACGTCGGCGCCGTCGTCGAGGCGCGCGGTCAGCGGGTAGGTGCCGGGCGCGATGCCCGTCGTGTCCCACGCGATCTCACCGCGGCCCGACACCAGATCGGCGATCGGGCCGACGCCGGGCTGGCCCTGCTCGTTGATGACCGGCCCGAGCACCGAGCCCACGACCAGATCGCGATCGGCGTCGCGCAGCTCGTAGGCGAACGTGATCACCGCGCCCTGGCGGCCGACCTCGGTGAACGTCAGCGTGGGCGGCGCGTTGTCGGGGCGCCCAGGGCCGCGCGGCGCCTTGAGCGAGCCGTCGACCAGGCCGGCCCAGTTGCGCAGCACGCCGATCTCGTCGTCGGCCAGCTCGCGCCCCGGCGGCATCGCGAGCTCGCCCGGCGGGCGGAAGGCCGCCTTCGTGCGCCGCGCGATCTCGGTAGCGTTCTCGCTGGCGCCGCGGATCAGATCGCCCGAGGCCAGGAGCGTCGGCGCGAACGAGTCGAGGCGGAAGCCCGGCGTCGCGAAGCCGCTGGTCGGGTAGCCGTGGCACCGCACGCAGTTGGCGGCCAGCACCGGCAGCACGTCGACCTGCCAGCTCGGCTGCGCCGGCACCGGATCGGTCGCGCAGGCCGCGGTCGCGAGCGTCACGACGAGGAGCGGGCGCGGGGTCATAGGAAGTAGTGGACCTGGAGCAGGGCCAGCAGGTTGGGGTGGGTGGTGTCGCCGCCGGTGGCCTCGGCGCGCGTCAGCAGGTGCAGCTCGGTGTGGGCCCACGGGAACGCCTGCAGGTTCAGCTCGAGCGCGTTGCGGGTGGTGCCGCGGAAGGTGACGTCGGGCGCGTAGCGCTGGAGCGCCGCGCCGATCAGGTAGCCGGGCAAGAACGGCCGGGTCACGCCGAGGTACCCGACCAGCTGGTAGCGCACGAAGCCGGTGGCGAGGCGCTGCCGCTGCACGTCGAGCTCGGCGAGGACGAGCAGCTTGGGGCCCGGGAGCCAGCGCTTGCCGACGGCGCCGACGAGGTAGCGGCGATCCTCGGGACCGAACGCCGCGCGCGCGTGGCCGGCCACGGCGCCGTCGTCGAGCAGCCGCTCGATCGACGCGGCCGCCCCGCTGGCGCGATCGCCGGCCGCCAGCTCGGCCGTGGGGTTGCCGAGGAACGCCGATCCGAAGGCCTGCCACCGGCCACGGGTGTACTCGCCCTCGAGCGCGTACGGCTCCTCGAGCAGGTACATGTCGAGGTGGCGGCGCACGTACGCGGTGTGGTCCTGCGTGCGCAGGCCCAGCGTCGGGTAGAACCGCCCGGCGCGCACCGACCACGCCGCGTCCTCCTGATGGAACGCGACGAAGTGCTCGCGCGACACCAGGTACGTCGAGATCGGCGCGTCCGCGTTGCGGCCGCGAGCGGCGCCGTTGCCGCCGACGGTCAGGTTGAGCGACACCGGCCCGACGGCGACCCGGCCGTACAGATCGGCCTGCATCGGGAACGCCAGCAGCTCGGCCGCCTCGCCGTCGAGCTGCTTGCCGCCGAGCGCGCCGCGCAGGTCGCCGCCGAGCTGCAGCCAGTCGGGCGGCGTCCACGCGCCGTGCAAGAGCCGGCCGTCGCCGCGGCCGCTGAGCGTCTCGCCGGCTTCGTCGCGGCCGTAGTCGGTCAAGAGGCCGCCGCCGTCAGGGGTGACGTGGCACTCGCCGCAGCGGGTCGCGCCGGTCGTGAACTGGAGTTGCGGGTAGGCGTGCGCGGTCGCCGCGGCCAGCGCCAGCGCGACGACGATCAGCGCTACTCGCACGACGCACCCTCGAGGATCCACCGCTCGATCACCGCGATCTCGCCGTCGGGCAGCGGCGCGTCGGGCGGCATCACGGTGGTGCGATCGCCGCGCAGCAGGTACATCAGCCGCGAGCTCTCGGGGTGGCCGGGGCGGACGAAGTTGCCGATCGGATCGCCGGGCAGCGGCGGCGCGCCGCACACCCGGCCGACCAGCACCGCGTACGCCGACGCCGAGGTCGACAGATCGACCGCCGCGCGGGCCGCGCTCTTGCTGTGGCACAGCGCGGTGGCGCAGCTGGGCTCGACGATCGCCGCGTGGACGTAGCCCCAGTCGGCGGGCCGGTCGCTCGCGTCGTCACACGCGGCGAGCGCCGCCACGAACCCGAGCGCGAGACTGCAGCGCGGCGACAACGCCATGACGGTAGCGCAGGTACGCGCCGCGATGGAACCGGTTACGGCCGCGTTGGTGCGCGTGAGGCGTCGCACGATCGTTGCGACCAGCGTCGCGTCGCGGCCGCGCCCGGGTCTGCGTCAGACCACCGTCGGGGCGTTGGTCGCGAGCCCGGTCGGCGCGAGCGCCGCCTCGCCGATCGGCGGCGGCGGCTGCGTCGGGTGCCAGGTGCCGGCGCACGCCAGCGTCGCCAGCGCCGTCGCCAGCGCGGCGCCGTCGGCGGGGCGCTGGTCGGGCGCCTTGGCCAGGCACGCCAGCACGAGCTGCTCGACGTCGCGCGGCACGTCGGGGGCGCGCAGGCTCGGCGGCACCACCGGCTCGTTGACCGCGGCCAGGAGCAGCGCCGCCGGCGTCTCGCCGCCGAACGGCGGCGCGCCGGTGAGCAGGTAGTACAGCACCGCGCCGAGCGCGTAGACGTCGGCGCGCGCGTCGGCCGCGGCGCCGCTGGCCACCTCGGGCGCGATGTACTGCGGCGTGCCGGCGACCTCGCCGACGCGGGTCACCCCGACGTCGGTGGCGTGGCGCGCGATCCCGAAGTCGATCACCTTGACGAAGTCGAGCTCGCCGCCGGCCTGCGTGATCAGCAGGTTCTCGGGCTTGAGATCGCGGTGCACCAGGCCGGCGCGGTGCGCCTCGCCCAGCGCGCGCGCCGCCTGCGTCACCAGGTGGACGGCGCGCGCCGCCGGCAGCCGGCCCTCGTGCTCGACGAGGTGGCGCAGGTTGGCGCCGTCGAGCAGCTCCATCGCGTAGTACCAGAGCCCGTCGTCGGTCACGCCGTAGTCGAACACCCGCACGGTGTTGGGATGCGACAGCATCGTCGTCGCGCGCACCTCGCGCTCGAACCGCGCGATCATGTCGGGGTCGCTGCGCTCGGGGCGCAGGATCTTGACCGCGACGTCGCGGCCGAGCGTCGCGTGGAACGCGCTCCACACCTCGCCCATGCCGCCCTTGCCCAGCCGGCGGCGCAGCCGGTAACGGCCGATGCTGCGCGACTCGAACACCTGCCGGCGCAGCATCCAGCCCTGGTGCGACAGCAAGAGCGAGAACCCCGACAGCCCGAGCGCCGCGACCATCGTCACCGCGAACGCCAGCGCCGCGTCGCCGCGGATCGCCAGGCCCGGCGACGGCGGGGCGAACAGCTGCCCGGCCGCGAACGCCAGGCTGGTCGCGATCGCCGGGAGCAGGTTGTTGCGCCAGTGCCGCTGCAGCATCGCCAGGCCGGCCAGCGGGTATGCGACGCCGATCGTGTACGGGCTGCCGGGACCGCCGAGGTACGCCGCCACCGCGCCGATCAGCGCGGCGATCGCGGCGCAGATGAACCCCGACAGGATCGTCATCCCGCGGACCGTGGTCGGCCGTCCCAGCCCGAGCAGGTACGGCCCCACCAGCACCGCCACGCCGGCGATGCGGATGACGACGATCGGCGCGAGCGGCGGGTGATACAGGTAGTGCGCCAGCAGCAGGTCGGTGCCGACGTACGCGATCCAGATGAACACCGCGAGCCGCGCCGCGAACTGCAGCCGCGCGGCGTCGGCGGCCAGCTCGGCGTTCGACGCCCAGCTGACGCCGGCCGGGCTGGAGCGCTCGGCGCTGATCATCCCGGCGAGCGTATCGTGCGCCGCCGCCGCCGCGCCACCGCCGCCAGCACCGCGAGCCCCAGCGGCGCGGCGCCCGGCCCCGCCCCCGTGCTGCAGCAGCCGCCGTCGTCGGCGGGCGCGCCGGGCCCCGGCTGGCACCGCCCGCGATCGTCGCAGGCCTCGTCGCGCGGGCAGTCGTCGCTGGTGCGGCAGTCGAGCGTGCACGCGCTCATCGTCGAGCAGTACTGGCCGGTGGGGCAGTGGTCGTCGAGCGCGCAGCTGCCGGCGGCGTCGAGCGGCGTCGGCTGGGCGCCGGTGAAGCACACGTTGACCGTCATCGTGCCGGCCGAGGCCGGCGCGCAGTGGTGGGTCAGCGGGCAGTCGGCGTTCGTGTCGCAGAACCGCGAGCAGTAGCCGCTCGACAGATCGGTCGCGGTGAACAGGCAGAAGTCGTCGCACTCGACCTGGTCGTAGTTGCAGGCCGCGCCGATCGGATCGATCGGCGTGTCGCACAGCCGGCCGGCCGCGGTGGTGACGCAGGCCTGGCCGGTCGGGCAGCCGCTGCCGTCGGCCGCGCACGCGTTCCCCGCCACCGGGTAGATCGAGCACAGCCCGGCCTGGTCGTCGGCCGACGGCTGGCGCTGCCCGCCCCACGGCGTCCACGAGTAGTACATCGTGTCGTGGCTGCGCATCGTGTGGCCCAGGCCGCTGAAGTGGCCGAGCTCGTGGGTCAAGACGCCCTGCAGGTCGAGCGTGCCGCCGGCGGCCAGCGCCCCGCTCGGCCCGATCGCCCAGCGGAAGTGCTCGCCGTTCATCGCCACGTCGGCGGTCTGCTGGCCGTCGAGGATCGTCAGCGCGGTCGCGCCCGCCGCCTCGGCGCCGTAGACCCAGCCGCTCTCGATGAACAGGATCGCGTTCTGCCCGTCGACCGCCACGCCCAGCGTGGTCGGCCCCGCGTCCTGGTAGGTGATCGACGCGCACGGCACGTCCTGCCAGGTCTGGAACGCCGCGTGGATCGCGTCGGTGATCTGCGGCAGCGTCAGGTCGTCGCTGCCGGCGGTGTTGATCAGGTACGGCACCGGCCTGCGCGCCGCCGGCCACACCATGCCGTTGGTGGTGAACGCGGTCGCGTCGGCGAGCGAGCCCGGCACGAACGTCGGCACGCCGGCGATCGCGCGCTGGTCCCACTTGCCCTGGGCCCAGCCGTAGACCCGCCAGGTCACGCCGTCGGCGTTGTGGCGGAGGAAGAACCGCGCGCGCTCGCCGACCCGGTAGCGCGGCATGCCGAGGATCACCTGGCGCACGCGCCCGAGGTCGCCGCCCGGCTGGACGATCGTGAGCGTCGCGCCGTCGTCGGCGGTCAGGCTGACCGCGGTCTCGAGGTTCTTGCCATCGGCCGTCCACCGCGGCGCGATCGCCGTCACCGTCGCGATCACGTCGCGCTCGGCGCCGGTCGCGAGCTCGGCCGGCGACAGCGGGAGCACCACCGAGGCGGCCGCCGGGGGAGCCGCCGTCGCGACCAGGGCCAGCGCCCCCGCGATGATCGCCGCGCGCCTCACCGGCGGCGGCGCCGCGTCACGAGCAGCCCGACCGCGCCCGCCAGGCCCAGCGCGCCCAGCATCCCGCCGGTCGTCGTCGTGCCCGTCGAGCAGCACCCGCCGCTATCGCCGTCCGCCGCCAGGCACTGGCCCAGGCTGTTGCAGGTCGCGCCGCCGCAGTCCGCGTTGGTCCGGCACTCGAACGTGCAGCTGTGCAGCTGCGTGTCGCAGAACTGCCCCACCGGGCACTCCGCGTTGCCGTTGCAGCTGCCGCCCGTGCCCGCGTCGGGGCCGCCCGTGCCCGCGTCGGGGCCGGTCGTGCCCGCGTCGGGGCCGGTCGTGCCCGCGTCGGGGCCGGTCGTGCCGCCGTCGGAGACGACGGCTCGCAGGATCCAGTCGCCGCTAACGCCGAAGAAGCCGGCGGTTCGCCAACCGAGCGTCGTTTCCCTCAACAGGCTGGCGTTGGCGTTGGAGAAGCCGCCAACGTCGTTCGTGACCGACGGCTGTCCGGTGTGATGGAACTCGATCCCGATCCGAAACCAGCCGGACACCGTAATGTTGTTCGCCGCGACGCTGAGTTCTTGCATCTGCGTCTGCGAGGGCGTGAGCGTGAAGTCGCCGCTGTAAAGTTCGGTCCCCGGCGCGAGCGATATGCCGTCATCGGTCCACACGTGCAACGTCACGTCGACGGCGGCCCCACCCGCCGAGACGTTGGCGAAGATGGTCCTCACCGCCAGGAGCTGCCGGGGCGAGGCTACCTGATAGCGTGCCGCGGCCATCTCCCCTGGAACGAAGCCGCCCTGCACAGCGACCATCTGCCCATCCGTGAAGCCGTCATTCTTAAGCTCCACCTGAGCGTTGGCCGACACGGATAGGCCGAGGACGACGCTGACCGCGGCGAGCGCAGCGAGGATTCCCTTCATGTCGACGATCCTGCGCCTGGTGCAGCGGGAACGCAACGATCGGCCTACGGCACGTTCAAGGTGTATCGCAGGATTCGTCGGTTGGTGCGATCGGCGAGGAACAGGTGTCGACCGTCGAAGGCCAGATCTGTTGGTTCGTTCATCGTTCGATCGCTCGGCGGCTGGTCCAGGACCGCCGACGCGGTTGATGACTGACCGAGCACCTGCGAGGCCGCCTGGCCGCTGGCGTTCGGGATCGGATCGAACACCAGCACGCGATCGTTGCCGCTGTCGGCCACGAGAAGCGCACCGTCGACGATGAGCACGCCCGTGGGCGCGCTCATTCGCGCGGCTCCGGTCCCTGCGGTCACTGTCGCGAAGTCGGGTTGCCCGAGCACGATGTCCGCTGGTTGTCCGGTCGTCGCTGGGATCGCGTTCCAGATGAGCACGCGGTGGTTGCCGGGATCGGCAACGACCATCCGAGTAGCGTCAGAGGTGATGCCCCCGATGCCGCGAAACTCCGATGCGTTCGCCCCGAGCCCACCGGCCAGTACCGCCGCCGCTGGAGCTGCGTTCGCGGTCGGGAAGCTTGTCCACGACCAGATCCTCGACGTAAGAAACCCGCCCCGAACGAGGACGTGAACACCGTCGGACCAGAGGCCCCACGGGACCCGCATCTGGCTCGGGCCGGTGCCGACGTTTGATGTCGTGAAATCGGGTTGACCGAGTACGAGATCGGCCGGTTGCGCTGCTTGTCGCTGCATAGTGATCGGACCGGAAATGGGGAGCACGCGATGAGCTGGCATCTCGCGTCGCTGTTCCAGTCGCAGCTCCGCGCTGCCGAGGCCGAGGCGGAGCGCGCGCATGAGGTGGTGATCGGCGTCGTGGTCGACATCAAGGACCCCTCGCGACAGTGCCGGGTGAAGGTGAAGATCCCGGTGCTCGGCCCCGACGCCACGTGGTGGTGCCCGGTGGTCGCGATCGGCGCGGGTCGCGATCGCGGCTGGTTCACGTTGCCCGAGGTCGACGACGAGGTGCTGGTCGGCTTCGAGCACGGCGAGGTCGCCCGGCCGATCGTAGTCGGGCAGATCTGGAATGGCTTGGACAAGCCGACCGAGGCGAACCCGGGCGGCGACAATCCGCGGCGGGTGTTCGCGTCGAAGTCGGGGCACACCGTCACGTTCGATGACAAGGACGGCAAGCTGGTGATCGCCGACGGCGCCGGCATCGGCACCGTGACGATCGCCAAGGACGCCGGCATCACGATCGAGGCCAAGCAGGGGGACGTCGCGATCCAGGCCAAGGATGAACTCACGATCGTCGCCGGTGAGATCGCGATCACCGGCAAGGGCTCGGTCGATCTGATGGGCAAGTCGACCGGGGTCAACGGCACCGGCAAGGCGGGGGTGAAGATCAACGGCAACATGGTGGCGCTCAAGGGCTCCACCATCGACGTCAATCCCGGTGGCGTAGCGGCCGCGGCCAAGGCCGACGCCACGGTCGCCGAGGTACCGGACAGCGATCCTGCGACGGGGTCGGGCGGTGGCGCCGATGGTGGCCAGGCCAGCGCTCAGGCCGGCGGCGGCGCTGGTGGCAGTGGAGGTGGCGGCGGCGCTGCTGCGGGCGGTGCCGGCAACGCCACCCCAGGCCCCGCCGCGGCGGAGGCGGCCGCGACGGAACCACCCGAGCCGGTCCCGGCGCTGCTGTCTGCCCGCTGGGTCCAGGCCAAGGTCCCGGTCGGTGCCACCGTCGAGCTGGCGGCGATGTGCCTCGACCTGGCCGGCCAGGCCGCGAGCTTCGAGATCCGGCCTGCCGACGGCGGCGCACCTGTCGCGACGGTGTCCGGGACGTGCGGCGACGCGGTCGCCAACGCCACGTGGACCACCCCGAAGGACACCCGCGTCGCGCAGTACACGTTCACCGTCACCGCCGGCGGACAGTCGGCCGAGAGCGACGTGCTGACGTTGGTCAAGCCGTTCGCCGCGACGCTGATGCTCGACGAGCTGCCGGCGTTCGGCGTCGAGGTCGAGCTCGAGACCGTCGAGACCGGTGACCGCGTCCGAGCCACCGCCGACGCCGACGGCAAGGTGGCGATCGCCGAGGCCGCGATCGGCACCTGGAAGCTGCACCTGGTCAGCGCGGAGGACGCCTGATGCCCACGATCAAGACCACGACCAAGGCGTTCACCGAAGGCGTGGCGGTCAAGGACGACCAGCCGACCATCGAGTGGGAGTCGACCGGCTACCTGCACGTCCGGTTGATGGACGAGTTCGGGCAGGCGCCGCTCGCGGCGTACCTGGTGTCGGTCCAGGTGCCGGGGCAGGGCACGGTCGAGTTGACGACCGACCAGGACGGCGTCGTCTTCCACGAGCACGTCCCGTTCCAGGACTACGAGCTGGCGCTCGAGACCGCGAAGGTGCACGCCCCCGCGGTCTCGACCCGCGACGAGCGCCACGAGCGCCACGTCCCCGGCGTCCAGCTCGGGTTCGTCAACCTGTACATCGGCGACGACGCGTTCACGCCGATCGCCGACGCGCGGTTCACCCTGTCAGGCCCGGCGTCGGTGACCCTGTTCACCGACGACGCCGGCATGGCCTCGCATCCGGCGCCGCTGCCGATCGGCGAGTACGAACTGCGCGGCGAGGCCGGCCACGCGACCGTGACGCTCGGCCCGCGGCGCGACGGGATCGCGCTGGTCGCGCTCACGTCGTCGGAGGCGTCATGAAGTTCCACGGTCGACTCCACCCGGGCCGCGTCACCGACCTCAACCAGCCGATCGAGGTCCGCATCCACCAGCCACGGAAGGCGGCTGACGTGACGATCAAGATCTGGGAGCTCGACGCGTTCCTGGGCGCCGACGGTAAACCCCGCCGCGAGGGGACGCCGGATGATCTGCTCGCGACGTTCGTCGGCAGCATCGAGCCCGCGCCGCCGGGCGGCGGCCGCAAGCCCGACTGGCGCGCGTTCAAGGTGGCGTCGGCCACGATCGAGCCGGCGCCACCCGACGCGCTGATCATCAAGCTGCGGTTCCCCGGCAGCGACACGGTCTACGACGTCCCGATCCTGTCGGAGGCCGAGGAGATCGAAGGCACCGAGTACGAGCTGGGGGTGTCGATCGAGATCGGCGGCGCCGAGAAGTTCCGGAGCAAGGCGCCGACGTTGCTAGCCGTGCCCCGCGTCGTCCCACGCCTCACGGCGCTACACATCGTGGGCTTCGATGACGAGGGGGAGGCGATCCGCGACGACGCGTACGCCGTGCCGGCGTGTGTCCCGAACATCGCGCTGGCCTTGGCGAGCCCGGAGGACGCCGACGATGCTCACCAGCCGGCGCCGGTCGTCGGACAATGCAAGGTCCACCCGAGCGGCATCCTGACGTCGCGGGACGCTGCCCAGCCTGCGCCGCTCGGGCTCAGTCTGCGTCGCCCGCTGATCGCGATCCCTCACCGTGATGACGACGATCCCGCGCAGGCGCCCCGCGGGATCGGGCTCGATGTTCAGCCTGACGGCACGATCGAGGTGCTGCGCCCTGATGGCGCGATGCTGCGCACGATGTTCGCGGCCGGCACCAAGGTCGAGCGAGGCACCGCCGACGGCCACGAGCGGATGACCTTCGCCGGCCTCGTCCTTCACCCCGCGCCCAGCGGCACCGCGCCCTTGGCCACCGGCACCATCACCCCACGCCGCCGCCGGCCGGCGCGCGGAGGTCGTTCATGAGCAGCGCGTTCGAGCCCACCGAGCCGGCGTCGGAGCAAGCCGCGGTCGAGCGACTGCTGTCGTACGTCGACGAGCTCTTTCAAGGAGAGATGGTGCAGACGCTCGGCGTCGGCATCGAGCGTGTCGCCGCGATCCACCTCGGCTCCTATCGCCGCTGGCGCAAGCCGAGGGTGGTGAAGATCCTCGAAGGCCGTGACGACTACACGGCCACGCTGTTTGGGCTGGTGATCGACAAGAACCCGCTCGACGTGGTGCGCGATCCCCTGGAGCTGGAGCCTGACGAGCGCTACCGCGTCAAGCCGTACCGCGCCGACCTCGCCCGAGCCTACGTCACGCACCTCCTCCACTGGCAGCAGTTCGCGGACATCCCCGTCGACGATACGGACGAGATGAGGCGCTCGGGCATCCCCACGGCCTTCGCCGAGACGCTCGGGAGCATGTCCACCGAGACGCGGGAGGTCTATCAGACCAACCTGCGAGACATCCACGACCGCCCCGCGAGCCTGCGCAAGGTCAAGCCCAAGCGCTTCATGCAGGTGCTGGCGACCTACGGCACGTACACCGCGCCCGCCGGTGACTACTTCATGAAGTGGCAACCCGGCGAGGTCGGATCACGCGATGTCGTCTCTGCCTACACCGATGAGATGCTGGTTCGATCGACGTCGGAGGTGTTCCTCAAGACGGGCGGCGACTACCTGCTGTTGACTTCTCCGAACGGCTACCGCTTGTTCGCGCTGGCCGAGGACGAGCACGGGGCGCTGTCGGCCAAGGAGCTCGTCGGCTCGTACGACTCGTTCCACTTCGGCCTGCTCGAGACGTCACGTCGCACCACGGCGGTGCTGTTCCACGCCGCGCAGGGGTTCCCGAAGAACATCGTCGACGGTCGTCGGCGGCCACGGCCCGGCAAGGGCGGCGGTGAGCGCCTCATGCTCGACCCCCGGCAGCTGGTCGAGTCGCTGCTCGGCGTCGGCAACGCGCAACAGCTCAGCAGCGCCGGCGACCCGTGGGCGTGGTTCGTCGAGATGGTGAAGGGCTTCTTCCCCGACCCGTTCTACGTGATCGACTTCGCAGGGCACAGCGTCCGGCCCGACAAGGGGGCGTTCGGCAGCGTCCGGCAGTGGGGCATCGACGCCGCCAAGAAGGCGCTGGCCAGCGCCGCTGATCCGAACCAGCACCTGCTCGAGGTCAACGCGCAGCGGCGCAAGGACATCGAGGCGGTCCTGGTCGATCCGGACAAGCTGGTCATCCCGCAGGGCACGCGCTTCGGCAGCGCGCGGTTCATCGGCGCCGACGGCTCCTGGGTGTATCTGCGCGACGTGAAGAACGGTGCGGTCTTTGTCCAGACCCACAACGACTTCGTCTGGGACGCGTACCTGATCGAGGTCGCCGAGATCGTCTACGAGAACACGGCGGGTGTGATCCCGCTGGTCGGGCTGGTCGCGGCGTGCGCGGCGGCGCCATTTGTGGTGACGGCGATCGGCCCAGCGGCGATGGCGCGCTTCATCACCGAGGAGGGGGCGAAGCGGGCGGCCGGAGAACTCGCGAAGCGCGCAGCCATGCGGCTGGTGCCGGCGCTGGCCGCCAAGATGACGTCGCTGGTGACGTCGCTGTTCGTCTACGCCAGCGGGGACGACGACCCCAACGGCGACGCCCAGAAGTGGCGCGCGTTCGCCGACGGCTTCTTCCGCGGCTACCTGGTGAACACGCTGTACGATGGCTTCGTGCGCGGGACGATCGGCACGACGCTGGCCGAGGGCATCCCCGAGTACCGCTACTACAAGATGGTGCGCCGCCTGCAGCACGTCATCGAGCGCGTGCACGAGGTGGTCCAGACGCTGGAGCGCGAGCTGACCAAGGAGAGTGCGCGCGCCGGCGTCGAGCACTTCAAGAAGGCGATGGGGCACACGGTCAACGGCGTGCTGCTCCTGATGTCGAGCCTGTACCACCTCGAGCACGATCAGGTGAACCCGATCCTTCACCTGTTCGGCCAGGAGATCGATCAGGAGCCGCCCAACCCGGCGGAGTGGGAGCTCGAGGCTGGGTTCCAGCTCGGCGAGCTCGCCGAGCAGCTGGCCAACGAGCTCAAGCTGCACGACCTCGACGACGTGCTCACGGCCCTGCGTCGGAGCCGCGCGTTCCCGGCGCTGCTCGCGGCCGGGATGTTGAGCCCGCACATCTGGAAGACGATCGCCTACACGTGGGGCAACCGACCGTTCACGTGGAAGAAGTGGGAGGTGAAGTGGATCCGGCCGGCGCGCCCGGCGATCATCATGGTGGCGATCGCCTCGATGATCGGGCTCCTGATGTACGCGGACGACCAGCTCGACGACAAGCTCTTCCCGACGCTGCAGGAGCTGCTGATCGGGCTGGTGCGCGACCTGCCCGGGCCGACGGCCGATCGCGCGGAGCTCAACGGCGAGGTCGTGGGTAACGTGGTCGGCGTGTTCATGTTCAACAGCCTGGTCTTCCGGGCGACGAACCGCGCGCCGCAGAAGAAGAAGTGGAAGGACAACAACGCCGAGGAGAAGTGGGCCAAGCTGAGCGACTCGCCCCTGCTGGGGTCGAGCATTCAGCGCAACCTGAAGATCGGCACCGTCGGTCCGATCTTGCGGCTGTTGCTGCGGCGCTACGTCACGCTGTACGAGGACATGCGGGCGAAAGGCGTGTTCGTCGTGCAGCATTCCGAGGAGACGATCGGGTCGTTCTTGGATTCGATCGATGATGAGAAGCTCGAGCGCGAGAACATGGCGCGCCTCCAGGTGTTCCAGACCGACGAGGAGTCGGTGGCCTTCAGCTTGAGCCGGCTGGTTCGGGTCTTGTTCCGGCTGCGGACGCTGCTGGCGCGCGATCTGGAGACCGCGCTCAGCGAGAAGGCGCGAAGCGTCATCGCGCAGCAGGGCATCGTGGAGGACGTCGAGGCGTTCAAGCGGCTGGCGCAGGTGAGCGGGATGTCGGCCGCGGTTGAGAAGCACGCGACGCTGGCGTACAAGACCCTGACCATGCACCTGCACGCTGCGGTGTCGCAGCTTGAGGAGGCGTTGAAGCACTTGATGACCGAGTTCACTTCACGCGACAAGAGCTGGCTCGAGCTGCTGCGAGAACTCGGTCTCGATATCGACGTCGGCAAGGCTCAGCACCTGTTCGACGAGGAGATGAAGCGGCTCGAGATCTTGCGGGCAGGTGGAGGATGAACGCCCCCGCGGCAGTCGCCGTCGCAGCGGTGTTCGTTGCCTGCACCGGCTCAGCGCGGAAGGAGAAGGCGGCGCCCCACCGCGACGCCGTGCCTGTGCCCGGGGCGTGTAGCCATGACGTGGAAACTTGCCCGGGGACGTGCAACGTGGCGGGCTATTGCGAGGTCGATGGCGAGTTCGGCCCGGAAGTGCGTCTGCCGCCTGCTCGCTACGCTGTCGACTTCGAGGAGCGTGCCCACCTGGGCATCATGAACAAGGACCCAGCGCTGCTCGTGCTGGCGGAGCCGCTGTGGGTGAGCAAGCGGGAGAGTTCGGTTGGCGACTACCGGCGGTGCAAGGCCTGCGCGCCGAAGGCGTTCCTCGATGGGCAGGCGGATGACGCCCCACTCGAGCTGTCGTTCGTGGACGCGCAGGCGTTCTGCAAGGCGACTGGACGCCGACTTGCGACGCCTGAAGAGTGGCAGGCTGCGGCGCGCGGGCCGTCGCCGTGCACGGATCCGCTGGAAGTTCGGGACGACCGTCACGGCACCACGTGCAACTTCCGTCGGTATCCATGGGGTGACGACCAGACGCCCGCGGCGCTGTGCAAGTACGGGTACAACTCGGTCTGCGAGGAGCGGACGGGGCCACACCCGATCGGTCCGCACCCTGACTACGCGAGCCCGACGGGTGTCGAGGACCTGTCCGGCAACGTAGAGGAGTGGGTCGACGGGTTCTATGAAGGCCGGCCTGGCGTGAAGGGCGGGGGATGGGGCCTCCTGGGCCGGGAGCCATCGGAGCTGTGGCTCGATCTGGGGATTCCTGGCACCGAGTACGACGACTACCAGAACATCCCCAACCCGATCCGACTCGGCGTCCGCTGCGTCCGCGGCAACCCGAAGTTCGAGCTGAAGCTGCGGCCGGCTCCGATCTGACCGGACTCGCGCGCAGCTCGTCGATCGCCGGCGGCGTTGGCCGTGCAGCTCAACGTCGAGCGCGCCCCGGGCGCCGGTGATCTGGCGGCGCGTCGCGACCTACGAGCGACAGGGCGGCGATCCGCGCTTGACCGAGGAGCTGGTGCTGGCGCACGACGCCTGGGGCGCGCCGACGCGCACCGCGCAGGTGGCGTACGCGCGGCGCGGCGCGGTCGACGATCCGGCCCAGGCGCGGACCTGGGTGACGGTCACCGACACCAGCCGCGCCGACGTCGACGTCGACACGCAGTTCTTGCTGGGCGCCGAGCTCGCGACGACGCAGCTCGAGCTGGTCGGCGCCACGCCGGTCGGCGGTCGCATCGGCGTCGAGGCGCTGACCGCCCCGGCGGTGCTTGCGGCGCTGGCCAGCCCGGCGCCGTTCGAGCAGGCGCTCGAGCCGGCGGCGGCGGCACCGGCGGCGCGGCGGCTGACCTGGCAGCGCACCTATTACTGGGACGCGGCGCGCGCGGCCGAGGCGCCGTTCGGCGTGGTGCCCAAGGCGCCGCGCGTCCATCACGCCGAGGTGGCGTGCCTGACGCCTGGGCTGGTGGCGGCGGCGCTCGCGCCGCGCATCGACGCGGCCGGCGTCGCGGCGCTGGGGTACGTGCTGGCCGACGGCCACTGGTGGCAGCGCGGCCCGGTGCAAGAGGTCAGCGGCCCGTTCGGCCTGGTGACGCGCACGGTGCGCGGGGACGGCGCGACGGCGGAGCAGGTCTACGACGACGATCAGCTCGTGGTGACCGCGCAGATCGACGCGCTCGGGCTGTCGACCACGTCGATCATCGACTACCGCGTGATGGCGCCGGCGCGCACGATCGATCCCAACGGCACGACGACCAGCGCGGTGCACGACGGCTTCGGCCGCGTGGTCGCGAGCGGCGTCGAGGGCCACGTCGGCGCGCAGCCGTGGAAGACGGGCACGGCGATCAGCTGGACGGCGGGGGCGGCGACGGTCGCGGCGGTGCTCGCGGATCCGGCGGGCTACCTGGCGGACGCGGCGACCACGACGTTCATCGACGACCGCGCGTGGGCGCGCGACGCGACGCCGATCGCCGAGGTGACCGTGGCGCGCAGCGCGCTGGTCGATGACGGCGCGGGCGGCGGCGCGGCGATCGGTCCGCTGGAGGTGCGCGTGCGCTACCTCGACGGGTTCGGGCGCGTGCTGCAAGAGAAGGTGCAGGTCGAGGCGGGGCCGGCGATCCAGCGCGACGCGAGCGGGCAGGTGATCGTCGACGCGGGCGGGCGGCCGGTGCTGGCGCCAGCGGCCGAGCGCTGGCGGGTGTCGGGGCACGTGGTCTACGACGCGAAGGGGCAGCCGGGGCGGGTGTACGAGCCGTACTTCTCGCCGAGCGCGGCGTACGAAGGGGACGCGGTGCTGGCGCGGTTCGGGGTGTCGACGGTGACGACGTACGACGCGGTGGGGCGGCCGGTGCGGGTCGACCTGCCGAACGGGACGTACGCGACGACGGCGCCCGGGGCGTGGGCGACGACGGCGGCGACGCCGGGGGACAACGTGCTGGAGTCGACGTACCGGGTGGTGCGGGAGGGGCGGCCGGTGGATGATGCAGAGCGGGTGGCCTACGAGCACGCGGCCGGGCACGCGGGGACGCCGACGGTGACGCACGTCGACGCGCGGGGCGTGGTGTGCGCGACGCGGGCGGTCGGCGACGCGAGCGCGGTGGACGCGTGGACGCGGCAGGTGCTGGACGCGACGGGGCAGGCGCAGGCGGTGATCGACGCGCGCGGGCTTGAGGCGTTCAGGTACGTGCGGGACCTGCGGGGGCGGGTGGTGGCGCAGGGGAGCGTGGACGCGGGGCCGACGTGGGCGGTGGCGGACGCGTACGACCGGCCGGTGTGGACGTGGGACGGGCGCGGGTTCGCGGTGACGCGCGGGTTCGATGTGGCCGACCGGCCGACGACG
>JAEUJY010000011.1 GCA_016794525.1 Myxococcales bacterium | reverse complement strand
CAGCGCCGCGGCGCCGCCGGCGGTCGCGGCGAGCGCCAGCGCCTCGGCGCCCAGCGCGAAGGTCCGCGGCGCGGCGTCGGCGTCGCCGGCGCGCAGCGACCACGCGCGGATCGTGCCGTCGGTGGCGGCGGTCCACAGCGTCTCGCCGAGCGCGACCGCGCCGACGATCGCGCCGCTGTGCCCGAGCAGCGTGCCGCTCGCCGCGCCGCTGCGCAGGTCCCACAAGAGCGCCTCGCCGCTGGCCGCGGCGACCAGCGCCCGCGGGCCGAACCGCGCCAGCACGACGACGTGCGGCGCCGCTGGCGGCAGCGCCAGCACCTCGCCGCCGTCGGCGGGATCGACCAGCCGCATCCGATCGACGGTGGTGCTGGCGATCAGCCGGGCGTCTCCGCGTTCGTCGGCGACCACCGCGTGGCCCGCGAGCGTGCGCCGCGCCGCGCCGTCGATCACGACGGTGTCGACCGCGCGCTGATCGGTGCGGTTGCGCGGCGCCCCCAGCGCGATCCGCCCGCCACCGCCGTCGAGGATCGCCGAGATCGGCCCGGGCCAGCCGTCGAGCAGCACCGCGGCGGCGCCGGCGCGATCGCCCGCGATCGGCCAGGCCAGCGCGCGGCCGTCGGCGCCGCCCGAGATCAGCCGCGCGCCTCCGTCGGCGAACCGCAGCGCCTGCGTGCCGCCGGGGTGCGCGGCGAAGGCCATCGGTGGGCCGGCGGCGGGGCGCCACAGCGCGATCGCCCCGGCCACCGTGCCGATCGCGATCAGCCCGTCGGGCGCGATCGCCAGCGCGGTCGCCGCCGCGTCGAGGGCGCCGCGCTGCGCGACGGCGCCGGCGCGATCGAGGACCATCACCTCGCGGCCGGCGGCCACCACGGCGCGACCGCCGGCGTCGATCGCGCAGCGGGCGTCGGGGGCGGCCAGCGGCACCGCCACGGCGGGGCCGCCGTCGAGCGGGTGCAGCTCGGCGACTGGATCGAGGCCGCACACCAGCGCCCGCGGCGGCGCGGCGGCGAGCGCCACGGTGAGCGGGCGCTCCAGCGCCAGCGGCCGCGCGCCGAGCGAGCGCCCCGTCGTCGCGTCCCACTGCTGCAGCTGGTGGTCGACGCCGACCGTGACCACGCGCTGGCCGTCGGCGGTGAACGCCGCGTGGCTGATCGTCACCCGCCCCGGCAGCGGCGCGGCGATCGGCGCGGCGGCCAGCGCGGCGACCAGCCCGTGCCAGCCCTCGGGGAGCGGCGCCTGGCCGGCCCGGACCTCCGGCGCGACCGCGGCGACGCCGGCGGCCAGCGCGTCGATCCGGCGGGCCGGCTCGTCGGCCAGCTGGGTCGCGGTGACGCCGAGCTGCCGGCGCAAGGCCTGCTGGGCGGCGCGCTCGCTGGTCTCGGCCGCCTGGCGGGCGCGCTCGGTCGACGCCCGCGAGCGCGCGAGGCCGCGCACCGCCAGCGCGCCGATCACGGCCACCACTACCAGCGCGAGCGCGCCGATCGCGATCGGCAGCCGGAACCGCCGCAGGTAGTAGCGCGCCAGCTCGCCGGGCGAGTAGCGGTGGCTGGCCATGAGCTGCCCGGCGGTGAAGCGCGACAGCTCGGCGGCGACCTCCGCCGCCGACGCCGGCCGGGCCGCGGGATCCGGCGCCATCGCGCGGGCGATCAACGTGACCAGCGGCGCCGGCGCGTCGGGGCAGCGCGTCGCCAGCGGCGGTGGCGTGGGCGCCGGCGCGTGTCCGGCGACCAGGTGGTACAGCGTCGCGCCCAGCGCGTAGACGTCGGCGCGCGCGTCGGCGCGGACGCCGCGCGCCTGCTCGGGCGCCATGTAGCCGGGCGTGCCGACGCCGTACGCCGTGAGCGGCAGCTCGCCGGCGCGGTACGGCGGCGCGTCGACCGCGGCCGCGCCCTCGGCGTCGGCGGCCAGCCCCCAGTCGATCAGCACGGTCTCGCCGAACGCGCCGATCATGATGTTGGCCGGGGTCACGTCGCGGTGGGTGACGCCCTGGCCGTGGGCGTAGGCCAGCGCCTCGGCCACCAGGATCAGGTTGGGCAAGAGCGCCAGCCGCTCGGCCAGCCGCGGCCGCGCCGCGATCAGCTCGCCCAGCGGCGCGCCCTGCACCCGGCGCATCGCGTAGAAGACGTCGCCGCCGACGAACCGCCCGACCTCGTGGACCGCGACGATCGCCGGGTGCTCGAGCCGCGCGGTCAACCGCGCCTCGCGCTCGAAGCGCGCGCGCAGGGTCGCGCGCAGCACCGGGTCGGCGACGTCGGCGGGCCCCAGCGGCTGCTTGAGCGTCACCTCGCGGCCGATCCGGCGATCGCGCGCGCGGTAGGTGCGGCCCATGCCGCCGCGCGCCTCGCCGCCGTCGGTGCGCTCGTAGACCGCGGGGTCGACCAGCGGCAGCGCGTCGTCCGCCGGCGCCTCGACCGGCGCGGTCAGCGGGCGCGCGCGCGCCACCACCCGCCGGCACGCGGCGCACCCGGCGAGGTGGTCGGCCACCGCCGGGTCGTCGGCGGCCAGCAGGTCGTGCACGGACGGATGCGGCATGGCCGAGATCGAAGCGGCACCGCGACCAGCGAACGTCAGCCGCCCCGTGCGCGATGCTACCATGGCCACCCATGTCGGCCTGGGACGCCGCGTTCGAGCGCGCCTGCCACGCGCTCGTCGAGGAGGTCTGCGCCGGCCCGGCCGCGACGGCCCGGGAGCGAGCGTGGCAGCGGCTGCTGATCCACGTCGCGCCGCACGTCGAGCGCTGGGCCGCGCGCAGCCCGGCGCTGCGCCGCACCGGGCTCACCGGCGAGGACGAGCCGCGCGCGGTGCTGGTCGACGTGATCGATCGGCTGTGCGACCGCGACTTCGCGGCGCTGCGCCGCTACCTGGCGTACCAGCGCGACGCCGCGGCGGCCGAGGCCGCCGCCCGCGACGAGGCCGGCGAGCACGACGAGGCCGGGCTGGTCGACCGGCTGGCGCGGCTGGCCGGCGGGCCCGACGATCCGCCCGCGACGCCCGCCGACGCCGACGCCGACGTCACCACCGGCACGCCGCTGCGCGGCTGGCTGCTGCTGCAGACCCGGTTCGTGATCAAGGACCACGTCAAGCAGCGGCTGGGCTGGCGCGCGGTGGCGCGCTGGGCCGCCGAGGTCGCCGCCGCGGACGGCGCGCCCGATCGTGCCCCCGATCGCCCCGCGCTGGTCGACGCGCTGGCCGCCCTCGACGGCGTGGTCGAGGTCGAGGACGATCCCGCGACGACGCGCCTCGTCGTGCGGTACCGGCCGGCGCGGATCCGCGCCGACGAGCTCGAGCGGGTGATCGCGGCCCGCGGCTTCGCCGTCCGCCCGCTGCCCGCCGCGAGCAAGCGCGACGCCACCAGCGGCGCCGATCGCCTCGACGACGCGCCCGAACGCGGCGAGCGCCCGCCGCTGTCGACGCTGCTCGGGGTCCGGCAGGCGCTGACCGAGATCACCGCCCACATCGGCGAGTTCCCGCCGCCGATGCAGGCGGCGCTGCGGCTGTGGCTCGACGAGGCCGGCTTCGACGCGATCGCCGCCGCGCTGGCGCTGCCAGACGCCCGCGCCGCCCAGGCGCTGGTGCGGGCGGCCCAGGCCCGCCTGCGCGCGCGGTTCCGCGGCGCCTGGCCCGAGCTGTTCGGGTGATCGCGCCGCGCGCCTGACGTCCGGCCCCGGCGGTCCGCTTGTCCGGACATGGCACCTTCGACGAGGCCCGGCCCGATGCGCGGGCGCGCTGGCGCACAGCTCGCCGGCTGGCTCCTGGCGCTCGCGGCTGGCGCGGCGCCGGCGGCGGCCGGCACGCCCACCCACCTGCCCGCGGTCGGGGTCTGGCTCGACGCCGACCCCGCCTGGCGGATCGCGCCGGCGGGCGCTGGCCACCGGATCACGGTCGGCGGCGTCGACGTGCTCGTCCACCACGCCGACTTCACGCGGGACCGGATGCACGGCTTCGAGCGATGCGCCGACCTGGCCACGCACTGGCAGCGGGCCCAGCAGCGCCCGGCCGACCCGATCATCGGCCCGGCCCCGCGCTGGGCGACCGACGTCGGCTACGGCCCCCACGCGCTCGCCGCTGGCGGCGCGACCCGGCTGTGCGTCGATCGCAGCGGCGTCGCGCTGACGGTCGAGCTCGGCGCCGCCCAGCTCGACGACGCGGGCGCGCAGCGGGTGGCCGCGGCGGTCGCGCGCGTCAGCCCGGTCAGCCCGTCGGGGCAGCTGGTCTTCCCGTCGCTGGCGATCGAGGTCCCCGCCGCCGCCTGGCCGTCGACGCTGGTCTCCCAGGAACAGGACGGGCTGGGCGAGTCCATGCCGGGCCCGGCCCAGCCCCGGTGGGACGCCTGGGCCGGCCTGGTGCCGGAGCAGCCGGTCCGGTTCCGGACCGACGCGCGCCCGTGCTCGCGGCAGCTGCTCGACGACGTGTCGCGCCCGTCGCGCCCCGGCTCGGTGGCCGACGCCCCGGCGCCGCTCCTCGACGTCGCCGGTGGGATCGCCCAGGGCTACGAGCCCTACCTGCTCGACGCCGGGGTGTTCGGGAGCTTCCTGTGCGCGCGCGTCGCGACCGGCGCGCTGATCGCGCACGTCGGCGCGGTGGATCACTCGGACGCGCAGCACGAGCGCCTCATCGACGGCCTCGAGCTGGTAGCCCGGCTGGTCGCCGCCAGGGCCGCGGCGGCGGTGGCGCCCGCGATCCTGCCGTCGGTGGTGCCCGCGGGGCCGCCGCCCGCGATCACGCCCGATGGCCCCGCGCCCACGCGACCGCGCTGGCGGCCGCGGCAGTGGTGGGCCCATCCCACCGCGCAGCTCGAGGTGGCGATGTTCGAGTCGACCATCGTCGGGCGCGACTTCGAGTACGGGCTCGGCGTCGGCGCGCGCTGGGAGCACGTCGCGAAGTCGCTGCGCCTCGACCTGCGCGGCGAGCTGGTCCCGCTGGGCGGCCCGCTGACCTGGACCGCCGAGGCGCGGGCCGGGCTCCGCCTGCCGTTGCCGATCGACGTGACGCTGGCCGCGGGGTTCGGCGCCGACGCGGTGGGGACCTCGGCCGAGGAGCTCCCGGCGGCGCCCTACGTCCTGATCAGCGGCGGGCTCCGGCTCGCCTGGTTCCGCTTCGAGTACACCCACGTCCGTCGCGTGGCGGCGGCCGACGAGGTCGACACCGAGGGCCGCCAGCTCTACTTCCTGCGGATCCCGGCCGGCGCGCGGACGATCGAGATCGGCGGCGGCTGGATCTCGTACCAGCTCGACGAGTTCCACCACGCGCGCGGGATCCGCATCGCCATGGGCGTGGCGCTGTGACGGCGCCCACGGCCGCCGGCGCG
Organism: Myxococcales bacterium; assembly: GCA_016794525.1. Lineage (GTDB taxonomy): Bacteria > Myxococcota_A > Polyangia > Haliangiales > Haliangiaceae > UBA2376. The sequence continues at coordinate 49,802 of JAEUJY010000011.1, read as the reverse complement.
TGATCGGCGCTCACGGTGTGCTGCCACGCTGCGCTACCCTCGCGCGATGGCGAGCGGCGACGAGACCCTGCCGGTGCGCGACGCGGCGGGCGCCAGCGCCGCGGGGCCGGCGTCGGGCGGCGCGCCAGCGCTCGCGCCGGGCGGCACGATCGGCCGCTTCGTCGTCCTCGGAGCGCTGGGCGCCGGCGGCATGGGCGTGGTGCTGTCGGCCTTCGATCCCGAGCTCGACCGCAAGGTGGCGATCAAGGTGCTGCGCCACGGCGGCGCCGGCGTCGAGGCGCGGCTGACGCTGCATCGCGAGGCCCAGGCGATGGCCAAGCTGGCGCACCCCAACGCGGTGACGGTCTACGAGGTCGGCCGCGCCGGCGAGCAGGTCTTCGTCGCGATGGAGCTGGTCGACGGCCGCACGCTCAAGGCGTGGCTGGCCGACGACGCCCCCGGCTGGCGCGAGATCGTCGCGATGTTCGTCGCCGCCGGCCGCGGCTTGCAGGCCGCGCACGACGCCGGCCTGGTCCACCGCGACTTCAAGCCCGAGAACGTGCTGATCGGCCAGGACGGACGGCCGCGGGTCAGCGATTTCGGGCTCGCCGAGAGCGGCGTCCACGTCGACAGCGCGGCGGCGGCCGACCTCGGGCGCAGCCTCAGCGTCGACGGCGCGGTGGTCGGCACGCCGACGTACATGGCGCCCGAACAGTGGCAGGGCGGCGAGGTCGACGCCCGCAGCGATCAGTTCGCGTTCTGCGTCGCGCTGTGGATGGCGCTCGCGCAGCAGCCGCCGTTCGCGGGCGACACCGTCGACGAACTGCGCGCCGCGGTGATCGCCGGGCGACGCCGGCCGACCTCGCCGGGCGCGGCGCGCGACGCGCCGGCGTGGCTGTGGGCGCTGCTCGATCGCGGGCTCGCCGTCGCGCCGGCGCAGCGCTGGCCCAGCGTCGCCGCGTTGCTCGACGCGATGACCGAGCGGATGACGCGGCGGCGGCGCGCCGGGGTGCTGGCCGCGGGCGCGGCGGTGGTGCTGGCAGCCGGCGGGGCCGCGCTCGCCGCCGACCGCGGCGACCACGCGGTCGCCGAGGTGTGCGCGCCGCCCGACGCGCGCCTCGACGCGGTGTGGGGCACCACGCGCAAGGCCTCGCTCGCCACCCGCCTCGCGACGATCGATCCGGCCTACGGCGCGGCCCGCCACGCGGCGGCCGCGGCGGTGTTCGATCGCGCGGCGCCGGCGTGGCGCGACATGTTCGTCGAGACCTGCCGCGCGACCCGCGTCGAACACCGCCAGTCGGACACCGCGCTCGACGCGCGGATGGCGTGCCTCGACCGCTGGCTCGCCGGGCTCGACGGCGCGGTGCGCGCGCTCGACGGCGCCGGCGACGCGATCGCGCTCGAGGGCGCGATCAAGGCGACCACGACGATCGCGCCGCTCGACGGCTGCGCCGACCCCGAGGCGCTGCTCGCGGCCCAGGCGCTGCCCGCGGCGCCGGCGGCCCGCGCCGAGGCCACGGCGATCCTCGCCGACGTCGATCGCGCCAACGCCGACCGCCGCGCCGGCGCCACCGACGGGCTGGCCGCCCGCGCCGACGCGATCATCGCCCGCGCGCGCGCGCTCGGCCACGAGCTGACGCTGTCGAAGGCGATCGGGCTGCGCTGGCGCATCGCGGTCGTGACCGGCGACATCCCCGGCGGCCTGGGCTTCCTCCGCGAGCTGACCGAGGTCGCGGCGCGCGGCGGCGACGACGTCGAGGCCGCCAAGACCTGGTCGCTGATGGGCCGCCTGACCGCGCAGTTCCAGGGCCAGCCCGACGAGGCCCGGGTCATGATGCTGGCGGCCCGCGCCGCCGCGGCCCGCGCCGGCGATCCGCCGCTGGTCCGCGCCGAGGTCCTGACCAACGAGGCCGACGTGCTCACCGCGGCCGGCGACGCCGACGGCGCGCTCGCGGCGCTCGATCAGGCCCGCCAGCTCTTGCAGCGCGCCGGCGCCGACCAGCCGGGCTCGCCGGTCGCGGCGCAGCTCGCCGGCCTGCTGCAGTCGCTCGGCGAGGCCCACTGGTACGCCGGCCGCTACGACGCCGCGCTGCCGCCGCTGCGCGAGGCCATCGCGCTGTTCGATCGCGCGTTCGGCCCCGACACCGCCGACGCCGCCGGCGTCTACCTCGACGTCGCCCAGGTGCTGCGCGATCAGGAGACGTACCCCGCCGCGCTGATCGCCGCCGACCAGGCGGTGCGGGTCCGCACCCGCCGCGACCCCGCCGCCGTCGACACCGCCCTCGCGATCTCGACCCGCGCCTCGATCCTCGCCTACCTCGGCCGCCACGCCGAGGCCATCGCCGACGCCGAGCGGGCCGTCGCGCTCGGCGCCGCGGCGCTCGATCCCGACGACGCCGTCTTGCTCGCGCTCCGCTCGACGGTCGGCGACGTCCTGCGGGAGGCCGGCCGCCGGGCCGACGCCGCGGCGATCTACCGCGACCTGCTCGCGATCGCCGCGCGCACCGGCATGGACTCCGCGAACGTCGCCGGGTGGCGGCGCAACCTCGAGCACCTCCAGACTCGACGCCCCTGACGACGGGCCCCGCGCTACCTCGCCCGCGCCCCGTCGCCCGCCGGCGGTCAGCGCATCGACTCCTCGAGCTCCTCGTCGGTCGGCCCCTGAGGCGGCCGCTCCCAGTCGCGGCGCTTGTCCTCCTCCTTCTTCCACTCGCCGTCGACCTGCTTGTCGAGCTGATCGCGCTTCTTCTTGTTCTCGGCGTTGTCGCGGTGGGCGCCGTGCGCGACCTGCACCCATTGCCCCATGCGACCGATCCCGTTGAACAGCTTGTTCGCGTTCCACGCGACGGTCCCCGGATCGTCCGGCTTGTTGTCGGTCATGTAGGCAAGCGCCCCGACCGCCTCCGGGCCCATCGCCGCGATCGCGTCCTGGTACTTGCCGAGCGAGTGCGGGTCGCGGCCGTCGAAGCTCGGCTTGAGCCTGGCCTTCACGCCAGCCGAGAGCTTGTTCGCCTCGAGCTTCATGTGCTCCTCGATCTGCGCCTGCACCTCCGCCTGCATCGTCGGGTTGTTCGCGTAGGTGTGGCCCGCGTAGCGCTCGCTGATCGCCGCGAACGCGCGCGCGCCTGGCTCGCCCAGCCTGGCCGCCTCCTCGACGAAGCGGGTCACCGCGATCACCTCCTGCACGTGCGGGATCTCGCGCAGCAGCTTGCCGACGTTCAGGCACTCACGGATCGTCTCGACGAAGATGTACGCGAGCGCGGCCGCGCTCATCGACGCGCCGAAGCCTGCGCCGGCGCCAGTCATCAGGACGCCGGTGCCGCCGGACAGCACGTTCCGCGCGCCGGTGATCGCGCGATCGCTGTCGCCGCTCGCGAGGCCGCCGATCAGATCGTAGAGCCCCTTCGCGATCTGGAGCACGTTGAGCGCCTGGCCCAGCACGTTGGCCGACTTCGCCGCGAAGTCGCCGTCTTTCATCACCCGCTCGGCGAACTGGCGGAACAGCGTGCCGGCCTCAGGCTTGGCCTTCCACACCGCGCTCCCGAGCATCGCGACGCCCTGGATCATGGCCTTGGCGACGCGGAGCATGTGGCGCGGCCACTCCAGCGGGTGCTGGCCCTTGATCGCGAGCCCGACGCGCTCCGCGACCGAGAGCGACTCCGAGAGCGTCTCGTGCTTGGTGACGATCTGCGCCGTCGCGTCGAAGTCGGCGACCTGCTGGTGCAGGTTCGCGGCGTCGGGGAGGTGCTTGGCCTTGCCGAGCACCTGCACGACCTCGAGCATCGCGGCACGCGCCGCCGCGTACTCCGCCTGGTGGAGCTTCGCCTCGACCTTGAAGTCGCCGCCGAGGTCCTTCACGCCCCGGTCGATCGCGTCCTGCGCCGCGGTGTCGACCGTGTACGTCTCCATCCGTTCGAAGCCCTCGTGGGCGCGCTTCAGGTCCTTGTGCCAGTCGGCGCCGCGCTTGTCGGCGCGCGCGAGCACCGCCTGGACCGCCGCGCGATGCGTGCCCCAGAGGTCGAGCGCGCGCTTGATGTGATCCGCCTGCCGGTCGTCCTGGATCGCGAGCACCGTCTCGCGCACGCCCTGCAGCGCGGCGTCGAGCTTCGGATCGCTAATCGGGGTCTTCGCCACCGGGTGGCCACCGGCGCTCAGGCTGCGGAACGAGCTGAACGCGGTGTAGCCCGCGAACGCGTGGAGAAAGTCGTCGTCGTCGAGCATCGCGACGGAGTCGTCCTTCGCGTTGCCGCCCTTGCGCGGCGCCTTGTGCTGGATGGCGTGGCGCTGGATCGCCGCCGACGGCGCGCCGGCGGGTCCGAGCAGGAACTCGGCGGACTCCCCGCGCACCACGGCGTCGGCGACCTCGTCGGCGTGACGTTCGTAGGCATCGCCCGCCGCGCCGACGCCACCGGCGAGGTGGACACCCGCGCGCTGCTGCACCACGTGCGCCGCCTCGTGGGCCGCCGTGTGCAGGTCGGGCGTGCCCCCGAAGGCCACGTGGTTGCCCGTCGCAAACGCGGTCGCGCCCATGCTGCTGGCAGCCGCGGCGGCCCGGTCGTCGGTGTGCGCCCGGACGCCGGTGACGTCGTGGCTCCCAAACGCCAGCTGGATCTGGTCGAGGAACGGCAGCGCACCGCCGCTCCCCGCGGTTCCCTGCGCCGCCAGCGCGTGCATCGCCTCGGGCCCCGCCGCGTCCCCCCCGCGGCATTGCACCGGCATCGCCAGCAGCTGATCGACGAAGGCCGCATCGCCGAGCGTCGGGTCGACGTACTTCGGGGGCGGCGCCGCGCTGGCGGGCGACGCCGCGTCGGCCGCCTTGCGCTGCAGTCGATCGGTGAGGCTCCGCTTCCCGGGGGCGCCCCGGGCCGAGCTGGCGGTGTCGTGCGAACCCTCGAACTCGCGGTCGAGCTGGTAGGACATGGGGCGATGCTTCAGCAACGGCCACGCCAGCCCCGGCGACCGGCGCAAGTGGCCGTCAACGCGCGGGACGTCGTCGCATGAGCACCGGCCTGGTCAGATCGTCCTGACAGATCGACGGTCAACCCGTCGCGCGAGGAGGTGCGGCGACGCCCCCCTGGAACTCAGGTGCGCGGGCGCGGGATGCGGTACAGGCCGAGCTTGTTGGCCAGCGTCGTGCGGGCCATGCCCAGCGCGCGGGCGGCGCGGGTCTGGTTGCCGGCGCAATCCTCGAGCGCGGCGATGATGCGCGCCCGCTCGGCGCGCTGCTCGGGATCGAGCCCGACCAGCGCCGGAGCGTCGTCGGCGGGCGTGGCCGGGCGCGCGCGGCCCGCCCCGGCGACCGGCGGCGCCGCGACCGCGGGCGGCTCGTCGGTCGCGAGCGAGCGGGTGAACGACAGGTGGCGCACGCCGATCGGGCCGGCGCCGGCCAGCAGCACCGCGCGCTCGATCACCGCGCGCAGCTCGCGCACGTTGCCCGGCCATGGGTAGGCCTCGAGCGCGGCCAGCACCGCCCCGTCGAGCCGGGGCTGCACGCCGGCGCGCTTGCCGGCGGCCTCGAGGAAGCCCAGCGCCAGCGGGCCGATCAGGTGCACGCGCTCCCGCAGCGGCGGGATCACCAGGGTCATGCCGTCGAGCCGGAAGAACAGGTCGCGCCGGAACCGCCCGGCGGTCACCTCGGCCGGCAGGTCGCGGTTGGTCGCGGCGACGAAGCGTACGTCGACCGGCACCGGCCGGGTGGCGCCGATGCGCAGCACCTCGCGGTGCTCGATGGCGCGCAACAGCTTGGCCTGGATCGACAGCGGCAGCTCGCCGACCTCGTCGAGGAACACCGTGCCGCGATCGGCCGACTCGAGCAGGCCCGCCTTCTGCGCCGCGGCGCCGGTGAACGCGCCCTTCTCGTGGCCGAACAGCTCGCTCTCGAGCAGCGTGTCGCTGAGCGCCGCGCAGTTGATCCGCGTGATCGCGCCGGACCGGCCCGACAGCGCGTGGACGGTCTCGGCGAGCACCTCCTTGCCGACGCCGGTCTCGCCGAGGATGACCACGTTGGTCAGGGTCGCCGCCACGTCGCGCACCAGGCGCGGCACGCCGGCCGGGGTCGGATCGACGATGCGGGTGGCGTCGCGCGCCGACAGCGAGCGGTTGTCGCTGGCCGCGCCGGCCACGACGACGAACGAGAACGGCCCGATGTGGAAGCTGTCGTTGGCGGCCAGCGGCACCGGCGCGCCGCCGCGGTGCTGCTCGCCGCCGACCCGCGTGCCGTTGGTCGAGCCCAGGTCCTGGATCGTGCGCGGCGGCCCGGCGCGCAGGATCGCGTGGCGCCGCGACAGCACGCGGTGATCGAGCCGCACGTCGCAGCCCTCGCCGCGCCCGATCACCAGGTCGCCGCCGCCGAGCACGTGGGTCGCGAACGTGCCCTCGCCGGCCACCAGCAGCAACGCCGCGCCCGTCGGCCCGGCGGCGGGGTCGACCACCGGGGTCCGCTCCTCGGAGCCAGGCGCGCGCCGCATGCCCGCGTCAGCCTACCATGGTGGTCGGCGGGGGCGTCGCGCGTCATCCGCACGCGGCGTGCGGCGTCAGCGCCACTCGGCGAGCGCGGCGCCCAGGCGCTCCGCGACCGCGGCGGCCTGATCGAGCGTCGGCACCACGCCGAGCCGGCCGCCGGGGAACTTGCGCAGCGTGACGCCGCGCGCGGCGACGTGGGCGTGCAGCGCGTCGGCGGCGCCGGCGCCCGGGTCGAGCACGCGGTACAGGCCGAGGCCGGCGTGGGGCACGCGGCCGGCGGCCAGCGCGCGATCGAGCGCGGCGGCGGCGCCGGTGACGTCGAGGTGGCGCGCGGCGCGCAGCTGGTGGTGGTTGCGCACCAGCGACAGCTCGTCGCCGTCCCAGGTCGACACCAGCGCCAGCGGCGCGGCGTTGAACCACTTGCTGGCGACGTGGAGGTAGCCGGTCTGGCCGCCGCCCCACCACGCCAGCACGTCGGGCCGCGGGCCGGCCGGGAACGCGAACGCGCCCAGCCCCGAGCGGTACATCGCGGTGGTGTGCTCGACCGCCACCAGCGGCACGCCGGTGTCCTTGCGGATCGCGGCGAGGCCGTCGAGGAAGTCGGCCGGGACCACCCAGCCGGTGCGCTCGCCGACGCGCTCGTAGACGATCGCGAACACCTTGTCGGGGCCACCGGCGGCCGCGATCGCCGCGCGGATCGCCTCGAGCGACGCCGCGGTGCCGGCCTGCGCCGGGTGCGGCACCCGCGGCCACGCGAAGTGCGCCGGCCCGCCGCGGTGGACCTCGGGATCCGACAGCGAGCGACACGACGCGACGGTGTGACCGTAGTAACCGCCGCCGAGGCCGATCGCCACGGTGGCCTGCTTGCGCGCGGTGCGCAGCAGGCGCAGCGCCTTGTCGACGGTCTCGTCGCGCGACGACGTCACGTAGATGTGCGGCAGGTCGGGCGCCAGCGCGCCGATCCACTCGAGCGCCCGCACCATGCCGGGCGTGACGTAGTTCATCAGCGTGATCTTGTTGACCGCGGGCCCGTACAAGAGGCCGTTGCCCTCGGCGGCGCGCAGGCTCGCCGGCGGCGTCGCCAGCACCTTGGTCAGGCCGCTGGCCGCGTCGAGCGCGGCGCCGCGCTCGCCGGCGCGCTCCCCGCCCCAGCGCGCGCGCTTGTCGGCCACCACCGCGGCGGTGCGCTCGCCCGACGGCGCGATCGCGCCGAGCGGGATGCGGTAGTAGATCGCCTGGCCCTCGGGATCCTCGTACTGGCCGGTGAGCACCGCGACCAGGTGCGCGCCGAAGACCCGGTTCAGGTGGGTCATCTGCGCGGTGCGGCCGACGCGGTTGCGACCGGTGACGTGGGAATAGCGCGGGCTGCCGTCGGCGCGCTTGCGGCCGCTGGCGTCGCGCAGCTGCAGCTCCTTGAGCCGGCGGCCGATGCCGGTGCCCTGGTAGCCGGGCGCGACGGTGACCGACACCGAGTACATCGTGTTGTGCTTGCCCAGCATCGGATCGCGATCCGGGCCCTCGACGTCGTGGCTGGCCTCGAGCGGCGCGCCGATCGCGAAGCCGACCAGCTGCGCCGCGGCGCCCTGCCCCTTCTCGGCCACCACGAACGAGCCCTCGGCGTCGTCGAGCGCGGCCTTGATCTCGGCCGGCGGCGTGCGCCGGGCCGGCTCGTAGACCTGGTACTCGATGTCGAGGATCGCCGGCAGCAGCGCCATCGCCTCGGCGCTGGGCACCAGCCGGAACGTCACGTCGGCCGGCAGCGCGGGCGCGGTGGCCTCGGCCGGCTCGGCGATGTCCTCCCACTCCGGCGGCTTCTTGCCGGGGTGGGCGTCGATCCACGACAGCGACCGGCGCACGGCGTCGAACAACAGCTCGATCTCGCGCACGCCGAAGGTGTCGGCGAGCCGGTAGCGCGCGGTCTTGGTGCCGGCGGCGAAGACGATCGCGCCGCGCCAGAACCGCTGGCCGATGAACGCGTCGAGGTGGGCCGGCGTCGGCAGATCGAACGCGAACGCGTAGCCGCACACCCGCGGCGCGCTGACCAGGTGCGGGAACGCCTTGGCGATCGACTCGAGCCGCGGCTTGACCAGCTTCTCGATGCGGGTCGCCGCGTGCGAGGTCGACATCATCTCGGCGTGGATCCGGCCGCGCACCAGCGACGCGTTGTGCGCGCTGGCCGGCTCGGGATCCTCGAACCGCGACATGACGACGCCGACCTGCGCGCGCTTGGCGAAGCACACCGCGTCGGGGTAGTCGGGCTGGCCGCGGCTGGTCAAGAGCCGGAACTTGGTGTGCCACGCGAACGGGCCGCCCAGGCCGAAGCCGCACTGCACCTCGTCGAAGATCAGCGGCAGGTCGTGGCAGCGGGTCAAGAGGCGCAGCGCGCGGAAGAACCGCTCGGTGGCGTAGCGATCGCCGCCCTCGGACTGCATCGGCTCGACGGTGACGCAGTAGTGCTGGCCGCCGCTGAGCGCCGCGTGGACCGCGGCCAGGCTCTTGACCTCGGCGGCGAGCAGCGGATCTTCCTTGGCGTCGCCGAACCGCTCGACCAGCTCGTCGATCTGGCCGGCCGCGCACGCCGCGTAGAACCCCGACGGCGCCGCCGGCTCGTCGCCGGGCGTGGTCCACACCGGGAACGGCGCGAAGGTCGCCTCGTAGCCGGGCAGCTCGAACGGCGCGCGCTTGGCCGGGCTGTGGGTGGCGTGGATCGACAGCATCGCGCGACCGTGGAAGCTGCCGTCGAACGCGAGGATCTTCGACGCGCCCGGCTTCTTGCTGTAGTGCCGGCACAGCGCGAACGCCTTCTCGTTGGCCTCGGCGCCCGACGCCACGAACGTGACGTGGGGCAGCCCCGGCACCAGGTGGCGCAGCGTCGCGGCGTACTCGGCCGCGGCCCAGGTCTCGCCGACCGCGGTGTCCTCGTTGACCGTCAGCGTGTCGCCGAACTCGCCCTCGACCAGCGCCTGCACGACCGGATCCTCGGCGAAGCCGCCGCACACCGTCGCGGTCTGCGCCATCGAGTCGAGCACGCACAGCGGGTGGGCGTCGATCGACACGTACCAGGGGCCGGCCGAGCGCAGGTGATCGAACACCGCCGGCTTCTTCTCGCGGACGACGCGGTCGCCGGCGTACAGGCGGATCAGCCAGCGGTCGCTGTCGGGCATGACGCCGCCCTTGGGCCGGCGCAGGCTCAGCGGCCGCGGGTCGTCGATCAGGTTGCGCGCCGCCTCGACCGCGTCCTCGGCCTCGTGCTGGGCCTCGAGCCGATCGAGATCCGGCGCCGGCAGGTGATCGGCCAGCATCGGGTGGGTGGCGATCGTGCCGATGACGTTGTCCTGCACCGCGACCGGCACGACCACGTTGCGGTGGGCGGTCGAGCCGGCCGGGCGGTAGTTGCCGCTCTTGCCGGCGCCGCCGAACGGCAGCCGCGGGCTGGCAAGGTTGGTCGAGCGGTTGCGATTGAGGATGCCCGAGGTGGTCTCGCGGTAGATGCGCTCGAAGCGGGCGCTGTCGTTGGTGAAGACCGCGTTGGCGAAGCCGTAGGGCGACGCGTTGACCACGGCGATCGCCTCGTCGTCGCTGTCGATCAGCTCGACGCCGAGGTCGGGGCCGAACAGCTCGACGTCGGTGTAGCCGGGGGCGTCGTGCTTGCCGGCGGGGAGCACGTGCAGCGACGCGGTCCGGTAGAAGCCGCCGTCCTTGCGGGCGCCGGCGATCACCGGCTCGGCGCCAGCGGCGACCGCGGCGGCCAGCGCGCGCTCGAACCGATCGCGGCCGGCGGCGGTGGCCAGCGGGCCGGCGAAGCTGCCGGCGTCGTCGGGGTGGCCGAAGCGAAGCGTCGGCGCGGCCTTGCGGAGCGCGTCGAGCAGCGGCGCGGCGACGGCGCGGTGGACCAGCACGCGGTCGGTGGCGGTGCAGCGCTGCCCGGCCGACAGGTAACCGCCGACCAGGATCTCGTGGGCGGCCTGGCGGATGCTGGCGTCCTCGAGGACGATCGCGGTGTTCTTGCCGCCCATCTCGAGCGCGACCAGGAGCTCCGGCCGATCGAGGGCGGCCTCCTGGATGCGGCGGCCGACGGCGTAGCTGCCGGTGAAGCACAGGCCCTTGACCCGGCGGTCGGCCACCAGCGCCGCGCCGATCGCGCCGGTGCCGATGACCAGGTTGAAGACGCCGGGCGGCAGGCCGGCGGCGGCGGCGGTCTCGGCGTAGCGCTGGCCGGCCAGCGGCGTGATGTCCGACGGCTTGACCACGACCGCGTTGCCGGTGAGCAGCGCCGGGACGACGTGGGCGTGGCACAGGTGGATCGGGTAGTTGTACGGGCCGATCACGGCGACCACGCCGAGCGGGTGGTAGCGCAGCTGCTCGTGGGGCGAGCCGGCGATCGGGCCCTCGCGCAGGTCGGCGGCCGCCAGCTGGCGGGCCACGTCGAACCGGGCCAGCACGGTCTGGATCTCTTGCTCGGCCTCGCTGCGGATCTTGCCGGTCTCGAGCACGATCGCCTCGACCAGGTCGGCCTTGCGGGCGGCGATGGCGTCCTTCCACCGCCCGAGCGCGGCCGCGCGATCGGCCAGGCTCAGCCGGCCCCAGCCGACCGCCGCGGCGGCCGCGGCGTCACAGGCGGCGGCGACCGCCCGCTCGTCGCCTGCGGTCTCGAACACCACGGCGCCATCGGCGGCCGGGTTGTGCGAGCGCACCGCGGCGCCGCTGGGGGGAACAAACACTCCACCGATGAAGTTGCCAAGCGCGTTCACCGACGCTTCGTACCCGGGGGGCACGGCGGGGTCAAGGCGACCCGGGGTATCCGCCGATTCCCCTGCGATCTCCACGCTTTCGCTGGCCATCCCGGGTGTCGATGGTCGGGCCGATCACCCCGGCCACGGGATCGCCGCGACAGCGCTTCGCGCGCGCATGTGTGGTGGTGTATCTATGCGCTTCCGTGACCGCGCTCGTCTTCATCGCCGGCCCCAACACCGGGCGCCGCTACGCGCTGAGCGATGGCGAGTACGTGATCGGCCGGCGATCGGACTGCCAGATCTTCGTACCCGACATGCGGGTGTCGCGGCAGCACGCGCGGCTGCGGACCAACGCCGGCAAGTGGGAGGTCGAGGACCTCGGCTCCAACAACGGCACCTGGGTCAACGGCGCGCGGATCGCCGGCGCCCAGCCGATCCGCCACGGCGACGAGATCGCGATCGCCTCGAACCGCATCCGCGTCGAGAGCCCCGACGAGCAGGCGCTGCACACGCCGGCCGGCGACGCCCGGCTGACCATCGTCGACGCCCACGGTTCGGTGGTGCGCAGCCGCGAGGAGTCGGGCAACCACAGCCTGGTCCGCGCGACCGGGGTGCTGACCTCGTCGACCGAGCTGCGCCACCTGCGGCTGCTCGAGCGCAAGCTGACCGCGCTGACCGCGATCCTCGACGCCGCCGCCAAGACGCCGGATCCCGACGCGCTGCTCGAGGCGGTGCTCGATCCGCTGCTCGACATGTTCCCCGAGGCCGAGACCGTGGGCGTGCTCGTCGAGGAGGAGCGCACCGGCGAGCTGCAGGTCAAGCACCACAAGTCGCGCAAGATCGGCTTCGGCGGCGGGCTGCGCGTGCCGGGCACGATCATCACCCACGTCGTCCAGGACCGCCGGGGCGTCCTGCTCGGCGAGGCGGCGGCGTCGGGCGGCGGCGAGGTCGCGGGCACCCGCATGGGCGCGCCGCTGTCGGCGCAGTCGGCGCACTACGGCGTGATCTACGTCGAGGGCAAGGCCGCGGGGTTCCGGCAGGAGGACGTCGACCTGTTGCAGACCGTGGCGTACCAGACCGCGCTGGCGATCCACGCCGCGCGGGTGGCGGTGCAGCTGGCGCAGAAGGACCGGCTCGAGCGCGACCTGCGGGTGGCGCGGCAGATCCAGCGCTCGCTCTTGCCGGCGGTGGTGCCGCAGGTGGTCGGCCTCGACTTCGCCGTGCACTACGAGCCGGCCTACCAGATCGGCGGCGACTTCTACGACTTCATCTGGCACGACGAGGGCCACCTCGGCGTCGGCATCGGCGACGTCGCCGGCAAGGCCATCAGCGCGGCGCTGTACATGGCGCGGCTGTCGAGCGAGCTGCGCAGCCGGGCTGGCCTGGCCCGCACCCCGGCCCGGCTGTTGCGCCGGGTCAACGAGGAGATGGTCAAGCTCGGCGACGACGGCATGTTCGCCACGCTGGTCTACGCCATCTACGAGCTCGAGACCCGGACGCTGGTGTTCACCAACGCCGGCCACTGCGTGCCCCTGCTCCGCCGCGGCGAGCGGGTGTTCCCGCTGCAGGCCGACCGCGCCCACATCGCGCCGATCGGCGTGGTCACCGATCTCGAGGTCGGCGAGGCCCGGGTGCAGCTGCACGCCGGCGACATGCTGGTGCTGGTGACCGACGGCATCCTCGAGGCGCGCGATCCCCGCGGCAACGAGTACGGGATGATGCGGCTGTCGCGCCGGCTGCGCACCGCCCGGGGCGCCGCCGAGGACGTCGTGAAGGCGATCCTCCAGGACGTCGACAGCCACGTCGGCTCGGGCGGCCTGTCCGACGACATCACCGTCGTGGCGATGGGCATCGACGAGCGGCGGGCCCGGCGCCGGACCTCGACCGTCCCGGGCGTGCCGATCGACCTGCGGCAAGACCCCACCCCGACCCGGCCAGGCGTGGTCCCCCCGACCCGCCCTGGCAGCAACGCCGGCCCCGGCAAGCCGGGCGGTGGCCCAGCCGGCGGCGGTGGTGCCACGGGGGCTTGAAAAGCCTCCGGCCCTGTGCCATAAGCGCGGACCCGTCCGGCACCCCCGCCGGACCGACTCTCACGATTGCGGAGCACCTGTCATGGCGAAGAAAGGCAAAGGCGGCCGCGAGCTCATCCGGCTCGTCTCCACCGCGGACACCGGTTACTTCTACACCACGTCGAAGAACCGCAAGCGCACGCCCGACAAGCTGGTCTTCAAGAAGTACGACCCGGTCGTGAAGAAGCACGTCGAGTTCAAGGAAAGCAAGATCTAACGTGTTGCAGAGGAGGGTCTTTCGCAAAGACCCTCGTGTTCCTTGAAGAGGGGCTTTCGCAAAGCCCCTCCCCCGGCATCCGCCGGGGCCCCCACCCGAAACGGGCCAGAGCGTCCTGCACAGGTCCGTTGGAGTCATCGCCATGTCGCGCGTCTGTGAAGTCACTGGCAAGAAGCCGCTCGTCGGCCACAACGTGAGCCACTCGAACCGCCACACCAAGCGGCGCTTCGAGATCAACCTGGTCACCAAGCGGTTCTGGCTCGAGGGCGAGAAGCGCTGGATCACGCTCAAGCTGTCGACCCGCGCGATGCGTACGATCGACAAGAAGGGCCTGGGCGTGGTGGTGGCCGAGCTTCGGGCGCAGGGCAAGAAGATCTGATCGCCCTTCGGGCGACGGCTGGGCGGCTGCCGCGCGTGATGGCGCTGGCGGCCGTCGTGCTTTTCGGCGGCTGCCCGCGCGGCGGGGCGCAGGCCCCGCGCGGAGACGGATCGGCGGCGTGGCTGGCCAGCGGCGAGGCGCCGCTCGGTGGCGTGGCCCTGGCGGGTGACGCGGCGGTCGCGAGCCGCGGCCGGTCGCTGGTGCGCACCGACGCGGGCGCGCCGACGTGGACGCAGCCGTTGCCGGCCGACGGTGGCGCGGTGGCGATCGCGGGCGACGTGGTCGCGGTGGCGGTGAGCGGCACCGGCGCGGTCGACGGGCTGCCGCTCGGGCTGCGCGGCGAGCCTGGCGCGGCGGTGATCGGCGTGGGCGCGGCCGATGGCCAGCGGCGCTGGATCGTCGGGATCGGCGCGACCGAGTGGGCCAGCGTGCGCGCGCTGGTCGCCGGCGGCGACGGCCTGCTGGTCGCCGGGGGGTTCGCTGGCACGCTGCGGGTCGGCGATCGCGTCGTGACGAGCGCCGGCCGCAGCGACGGCTTCTGGGCGCGGCTCGGCCCCGACGGCGCGGTGCGCGGGCTGTGGCGGATGGGCGGCCCGGGCGCCGACGACGTGGCCGGGATCGCCGCTCTGCCCGACGGCCAGGTGGCGATCGCCGGCACCTACGGCGATCGCGCCGAGCTGGCCGACCTGACGATCCCGGCGCTGTACGACGACGTGCACGGCGACGGCTTCGTCGCCACCGTCGCCGGCGACGGCGCGGTGCGGTGGGTGCGGACCTTCGGCGGCCCGAGCGCCGACGCCTGCGCCGGCGTCGCGGCCACCACCGACGGCGTCGTGGTGGCGGGCACGGTGCGAGGCGCGGTCGACGTGGCCGGCCGCCGGCTCGACGCCGCCGGCGCCGCCGACGGGCTGGTCGCGTACTTCGATCGGGCCGGCGCGGTGCGCGCGACGGTGCTGGTCGGCGGCCCCGACTTCGACGGCCTGACCGCCGTGGTCGCGCGTGGCGACACCGCGGTGGTCGCGGGCTGGTTCTCCGGCAGCGTGGGCGGCGCGACGGCGGCCGGCGGCGACGACGCGATGCTGGCGACCGTGACGCCGGCGGGCGTCGCGGCGATCACGCCGATCAGCAGCGACGGGCTCACCACGGTGCGGGGACTCGCGAGCGATGACGGCGGGTGGGCGGCGGGGATCGAGTCCACGGTCGCGGTGGAGGTTGCCGGGCGAGCGATGGCGGCGGGCGCGACGATCGCGGCGACGCGCTGGTAGCCAGCGCGGGCGACGACGGCGACGGTTACGGCGGCGACGGTGCCGGTGTCGGTGCCCGAGCCGGTGCCCGTGCCCAGGGTCGGTGCCGGTGGCGTCCCACGTGGGATCGACCAGCGCCGTCCCACGTGGGATCGCGTGGGGCCGTCCCACGTGGGATCGAGCAGCGCCCTCCGACGTGGGATCGACCAGCGCCATCCCACGTGGGATCGAGCAGCGCCGTCCCACGTGGGATCGAGCAGCGCCCTCCCACGTGGGATCGCGTGGGGCCGTCCCACGTGGGATCGCGTGGGGTCGTCCCACGTGGGATCGAGCAGCGCCCTCCCACGTGGGATCGAGCAGCGCCCTGCCACGTGGGATCGAGCAGCGCCGTCCCACGTGGGATCGCCCCCCCCTGGCTGACACACCCGGCTCCGGCTGCGACGCCGACTCCGACTCCGACTCCGGCTCCGGCTCCGGCTCCGGCTCCGGCTCCGACTCCGGCTCCGGCTCCGGCTCCGACTCCGACTCCGACTCCGACTCCGACTCGGGCTCCGGCTCTGACTCGGGCTCCGACTCCGGCTCCGGCTCCGGCTCCGACTCCGGCTCCGACTCCGGCTCCGGCTCCGGCTCGGGCTCCGGCTCCGGCTCCGGCTTTGACGCCGGCTGCGGTTCGGGCGCCGGCTCTTGTCTACCGCCGGCGGCGGCGCGCGAGCATCAGCGCGCCGATCGCGGCGGCCAGGGCGAGCGAGCCGCGGCCGCCGCCGGCGGCGCAGCCGTCGCTGCCGGAGCCGCTCCCCTCGTTGGCGTCGGCGCCAGGGATCCAGCCGCCGTCGCACAGGAGGCCGCCGTCGACGCCGGCGTCGACGGGCGGCGGGCAGGCGGAGCCGCTGTCGTCGATCTGGCCGCGCAACTCGCCGTCGGGGTAGGTCGACGAGTGGATGTCGATGTACAGCTGCCCGGCGTTCAGCGCCGCGAGTTGCTCGGAGGTCAGGGTCAGCGCGCCCTCCTTGGGGCTGCCGGCCGGCAACGTGAACAGGATCGGGCCGACCTGGCCGCGCGCGGCCGGACCGTGGATGTGAGCCTCGGTCTCGGCGCCGGCGAAGCCGCCGAAGCTGATGCTGTAGTCCACCGCCTGTCCGCCGAACAGCTGCTGGCGGATCACCGCGTGGCCCGACGCGGTCGTGCTGACCGCGGTCGGCTCCTGGCACGCCTCGAGCGGCACCGACCAGGTGCGCTCGGACGGCGGGCTCTCGGCCCGCGCGGCGCCGGCGCCGAGGAGGATCACGCACACACCGACGGAGACGAGGCTCGCGATAGGCTTCATAGGCCTCGATTGTCAGGCCCGCGCGCGCGCGACCACAAGCGTGGAGCGGGTGGCAACCGACGCGCGGGTGGTGGCCATCACCGACCACGACAGCGCGGTCGCGATCGCGCCGCCGCGCGCCGCGACCACGACATCGGCGCGGTCACCCGATCACGGTGAGCCGGCGGCGCACTCGCGCCGGCAGCTCTCGCGGATCGCGTCGATGCTGGTCGCCACCATCTGGCGATCGCGCACGCAGGCCTCGACGCACGCGCCGTCGCCGGCGTCGGGCCCGGCGGCGTCGACGACGACCGCGCCGCCGCGGTTGTCGATCGGCGGCCGCGGCGCCGGATCGCGCGAGCACGCGCCGACGGCCAGCCCCAGCGCGAGCGCGAGGCCGCGCGTCACAGCCCGAACAGCAGGCGGTCGGGCGCCTCGAGGCGGTCCTTGACCGCGACCAGGAACGACACCGCCTCGCGACCGTCGACGACGCGGTGGTCGTAGGTCAGCGCGACGTACATCACCGGGCGGATCGCGATCGCGTCGCCGACGACCATCGGCCGCTTGACGATGTTGTGCATCCCGAGGATGCCGGTCTGCGGGTAGTTGAGCAGCGGCGTCGACATCATCGAGCCGTAGATGCCGCCGTTGGAGATGCTGAACGTGCCGCCGGTGAGGTCGGTGATCGCCAGCTTGCCGGTGCGGGCCTTGTCCGCCAGCTCGGCGATGCCGCGCTCGACGCCGGCGAAGTCCAGGCCGTCGCAGCCGCGCAGGACCGGCACCACGAGGCCCTTCGGCGTCTGCACGGCGATCCCGAAGTCGTAGTGCTTCTTGTAGATGATCTGGTCGCCGGCGACCTCGGCGTTGATGCCGGGGAACGCCTTGGCCGCGCTGACGCACGCCTTCACGAAGAACGACATGAAGCCGAGCTTCACGCCGTGGGTCTTCTCGAACGCGTCCTTGTGCTTGGCCCGCAGCTCCATCACCGCGGTCATGTCGACCTCGTTGAAGGTCGTCAGCGACGCCGACTCGTGCTGCGCCTGCACCAGCCGCTCGGCGATGCGCTTGCGCAGCGGCGACATCGTCACGACCTCGTCGCCGGGGTGGATCGTGGGCGGCGGCGCCGGCGGGGCGCTGGCGCGCGGCGGCGGCGCGGCCGGGACGTCGTGGGGCAACTCGCCGCGCTCGCGGGCCAGCCGGCGCTGCGACGGCGGCAGCCGGAGGAGCGCGTCCTCGTCGATGGCGGCGGCGGGCGCGGGCGCGGGCGCGGCCACCGGCGCAGGCGCGGCCACCGGCGCGGCGACCTTGGCGGCCACCGGCGCGGGCGCCTTGGCGGCGACCGCACCTGCGGCGACCTCCCCCACCCGATCGCCGACCTTGACCGTCGCGCCCTCGACGACGGAGCGGACGGTCAGCGTGCCGGCGACCGGCGACGGCAGCTGCACGGTGATCTTGTCGGTCTCGAGATCGATGACCGGCTCGTCCTGGGCGACGGCGTCGCCGACGTTCTTCAACCAGCGCGACACCACCGCTTCGGTGATCGACTCGCCAAGGGCGGGGACTACCAGATCTGCCATTGCGTTGCTCCGATGAGCGCGCATCGTAGCGCGCGAGAGGTCGAGAGGCGGTTGCGGGATCAGCCGAATGCGGCGGTGACGATGCGGGCGAACTCGAGGGCGTGGGCCTTGTGCGAGCCGGTGGCCGGGCTGGCGCTGTCCTCGCGGCACACCGTCCGCACCGGCCGGCCCAGGATCGCCGCCAGCCGCGGCACGATGAAGGTCGCGGCGCCCATGTTGCCCGGCTCGTCCTGGACCCACGCGACGTCGGCGTCGGCGCCCAGGCCCTGCAGCGCCGCCTGCACGTGCTCGCCGCGCAGCGGGTACAGCTGCTCGAGCCGCACGATCGAGGTGGCGGTGTCGCCGCGCTTCTTCCGCGCCTCGACGAGCTCGTAGTAGATCTTGCCGGTGCACAGCAGCACCCGGCGCGCGCCGGCGACCGCGATCTCGGGGTCGGGCAGGATGCGCTGGAAGGTGCCGGTGGTCAGCTCGGCCAGGGTCGAGGTCGCCGCCGGCAAGCGCAACAGGCTCTTGGGCGTCATCACGATCAGCGGCTTGCGCCACGGGCGCTTCACCTGGCGGCGCAGGAGGTGGAACATCTGGGCCGGCGTCGTCGGCTGCGCGACCTGGATGTTGTCCTCGGCGCACGCCTGCAGGAAGCGCTCGAGCCGCGCGCTCGAGTGCTCGGGCCCCTGCCCCTCGTAGCCGTGCGGCAAGAGCATCACCAGGCCCGACAGCCGGTTCCACTTGTCCTCGCACGACGTGATGAACTGATCGATGATCACCTGCGCGCCGTTGGCGAAGTCGCCGAACTGCGCCTCCCACAGGATCAGCGCGTCGGGGTAGTCGAGCGAGTAGCCGAACTCGAAGCCCAGCACGCCGGCCTCGGACAGCGGGCTGTCGTAGACCCGCGCCGTGCCCTGCTCGGCGTCGAGGCTGCCCAGCACGAGGTGCTCGGCGCCGGAGGTGGTGTCGGTGAGGATCGCGTGGCGGTGGCTGAAGGTGCCGCGGCCGCAGTCCTGGCCGGTGAGCCGGACGTTGGTGCCCTCGACGAGGAGCGACCCGTACGCCAGCATCTCGCCCATGCCCCAGTCGAGCGGGCGCTCGCCCCGCCCCATCTGGGCGCGCTGATCGAGCAGGCGCAGCACCTTGGGGTGCGCGGTGAACCCGTCGGGCAGCCGCACCATCCGCTCGGCGATCTGCGCCAGCCTCGGCAGCGCGACGCCGGTGTCGACGTCGGGGACGTGGGCCGCCGGGCCGCCGAGGTAGCCGCGCCACAGCCCGCCGAGCGCCGCGTTGCGCGGGCGCCGGGTGGCCGAGCGCGCCGCGGCCAGCTCGGCCTCGAGGCCGGCGGCCCGGGCCGCCACCAGCTCGCCGATCACGGTCGGCGTGACGACGCCGTCGGTGACCAGGCGCTGGCCGTAGGCCTCGACGATGCTGGGCCGGTGCTGGATCCGGTCGTACATGATCGGCTGGGTGAAGCTCGGCTCGTCGCTCTCGTTGTGGCCGTACTTGCGGTAGCAGTACAGGTCGATCACGACGTCGGTGGCGAACGCGGCGCGGTACTCCATCGCCATCTCGCACACGTCGGCGACGGCGTCGAGGTCCTCGCCGTTGACGTGCCAGATCGGGCACTGGATCATCTGCGCGACGTCGGTGGCGTACGGCGTCGAGCGCGACTCGTGGGGCGACGCGGTGAAGCCGACCTGGTTGTTGACGATGACGTGGACGGTGCCGCCGGTGCGGTAGCCGGCCAGGTTGTGCAGCTGCAGCACCTCGGTCACCAGGCCCTGGCCGGCGAACGCGGCGTCGCCGTGGACCAGGATGCCCATGACCTTGCGCCGCTCGTAGTCGCCGTGGCGGCGCTGCTTGGCGCGGACCCGCCCGACCACGACCGGATCGACCGCCTCGAGGTGGCTGGGGTTGAACGCCAGCGACAGGTGCAGGTGGTTGCCGTTGGGATCGACGCGATCGCTGGAGTAGCCCTGGTGGTACTTGACGTCGCCGCCGCCCGACAGCGCCTCGGGCTCGATGTCCTCGAACTCGGCGAAGATCTCGCGCGCCGCGCGCTGCATGATCTGCTCGAGGGTGGTGAGCCGGCCGCGGTGGGCCATGCCGATCACCGCCTCGATCGCGCCGAGCCGCGCGCCGTGGGTGAGGATCAGATCCATCGCCGGGATGAACGCCTCGGAGCCCTCGAGCGAGAACCGCTTGGTGCCGGGGTACTTCACGTGGCAGAAGCGCTCGAAGCCCTCGGCGCCGATCAGCTGCTCGAGCATGCGCCGCCGCACCGCCGGGTCGGCCTTGCGCAGCCGCCGGGTCTCCATGCGCTCGGCCAGCCACGTGCGCTTGGCCGGCGAGTCGATGTGGGCGCTCTCGACGCCGATCGAGCCGCAGTAGGTCTCGCGCAGCACCCGCACCAGCTCCTCGCCGGTGGCCTGGGGCAGGCCGTGCACGCCGGTCGGCGCGATCGTGCGCGCGAGGTCGGCGCCGGCGAAGCCCCAGGTCGCGGGGTCGAGCTCGGACACCGACACCCGCTCGACGAGGCCCAGCGGATCGAGGTCGGCGGCGAGGTGGCCGCGGCTGCGGTAGGCGTTGACCAGCGGCCACGCCGAGGCGGTCGCGGTCGCGGTGAGCGGGCCCATCGTCACCGCGCCGGGCCGGCCGTGGCCGTTGACCGGCTTGGTGCTCGGCGGCGTGACCAGCGTGCTCGTCCGCGCGCCGTTGGCCGGCGCCGCGGCGGGGGCCCCGAACGCCGCCGCCCAGCTGGGATCCACCGACGCCGGATCGGCGCGGAACTGCTGGTACATCTCGTCGACGAACGCCAGCGAGCCGGACAGGTCTAGGACATCTACCGTCATGGAGCGCGGCATACTACCAGGGACGGCCGGAAGCGCACCCCGTGTAGCGCGGCCAGGCCACCCTCAGCGGCGACGGCGGATCTGCAGGCTGGCGCTGCCGCTGTCGGCCGCCAGGCGCTCGAGGTCGGCCACCCGCGCCGCCTCCCACGCCGGATCGATCGCGGGCTGCAACGTGGCGCCATCCTTGACGGGAATCAGGCTCATCGCGCGCTCGGCGAGCGCGGTGATCGTGAGGCTGGGGTTGACCCCGAGGTTGGCCGGGATGGCGGCGCCGTCCACGACGTACAGGCCGGGGTAGCCGAAGACCTGGTGGCTGGCGTCGATGACCCCGGCCTCGCGGTCGGCGCCGATGACCGCGCCGCCCAGGATGTGCGCGGTGGTCGGCACGTCGAACAGCACCTCGAACACGCTCGACTTGGGCACGCCGTCGACCTTGCGCGCGAAGGCGCGCGCCACCTCGTTGCCCAGCGGGATGTACGTCGGGTTGGCCGGGCCATCGCCGGTCCGGGTGTCGAGCGCCTTGCGCCACAGCCGGCGCCAGCGCCGCCGCAGCGCGAGGCCGATCGAGTTGTCGAGGCTCTGCATCACCAGCAGGTAGACGCCGCGGCGGGCGGTGCCGAACGGCCACAGCCCGCGCGCGAAGTCGATCGGGTGGCGGACGACGTTGCCGAGGTAGCGCAGCCAGCGCGGCAGCTTGCCGCCGCCGTCGGTGAGCAGCGTCGACAGCGGCGCCATCGCGTCGCTGCCGTCGGAGTACCGCACGACCTCGACGTGGGTGGTGGCGTCGACGTGGATCGACGACGTGATCGCGATGCCGCGATCGAAGCGCACGTCCTTGCGCGTCGACGTGACGCCGAGGATCGCCTCGCTGTTGGTGCGCACGGTGCGGCCGAGCGCCGGCGACAGCGCCGGCAGGCTGCCGCGGGCCTGGCACTCGAGCAGGAGCTGCACCGTGCCGAGCACGCCGGCCGCCAGCACGACGTTGCGCGCGCGCAGCGTCTGGCGATCGCGCGCGACCCACGCGCCGGTGGCGCGGTGCGCGATCGCGTAGCCGCCGCCGGCCAGCGGCCGCACGTCGGTGACCGTGCGCATCGGGCGGACCTCGGCGCCGCGCTGCTCGGCGAACCACAGGTAGTTCTTGTCGAGGGTGTTCTTGGCGCCGTGGCGGCAGCCGACCATGCAGCCGCCGCACAGCGTGCAGCCGCTGCGCGCCGGCCCGGCGCCGCCGAAGTACGGATCGGGCGCGGCCCGCCCCGGCTCGCCGAAGTACACGCCGACCGGCGTCTGGACGTAGCTGTCGCCGTGGCCGAGGTCCTCGGCGACCGCGGCCAGCACGCGGTCGGGCTCCTCCTCGATCGCGTGCTGGGTGACGCCGAGCATGAACTGCGCGCGGCGGTAGAACGGCAAGAGCGCGGTCTTCCAGTCGGCGAGGTCGCGCCACGCCGGCGCCGCGAAGAACGCGTCGGGCGGCACGTACAGCGTGTTGGCGTAGACCAGCGAGCCACCGCCGACGCCGGCGCCCGACAGCACGAACACGTCGGACAGGAACGACAGCCGGAGGATGCCGAAGCACTTGGCCGCCGGCATCCACAGCGCCTTGCGCAGGTTCCAGTTGGTCTTCGGGTAGTCGGAGGCGGCCCAGCGCCGACCGCGCTCGAGCACGCACACCGAGTAGCCCTTCTCGACCAGCCGCAGCGCCGCGACCGAGCCGCCGAAGCCGGAGCCGACGATCACGTAGTCGTAGTCGAACGCGTCGGCAGGATCGGCGGCCACGCCGGAGGTATAGCCCGCCCGGGCACGGCGGCGCAGCGACGTCCCGCTAGCCGTCGCAGCCGACCGGCGTGAGCGAGATGTGGCAGCGCAGGCACATCCGCCCGTTGCCGGCGGCCAGCGCGCGACAGCGGGCGCTGCCGCGCCAGCCGGGGCCGTGCGGCGAGATCCGCGCCCCGCCCGGCTCGGCCGAGTGACAGCGCAGGCAGGTGTCCTCGCGGTGGCACGACGTGCACTCGGCGAGGTTGGCGCGCGCGGCGGCGGCGTGGCGGTTGGGGCCGGCGCGATCGACCGAGGCCCAGTCGAGCGGGTGGAAGCTGCGCGCCGGATCGCCGGCCCGGTAGTCGGAGGCGCCGCGCATCGCGACGCCGCTGCGCTCGTGGCACGCGACGCAGAACGACTGCGTCTTGTGGCAGGTGCCGCAGTCGGGGGCGCCGCGGCGCGAGTCGACGGCGTGGACCGCCAGGTAGCCGGCCGGGTGGAAGTCCATGACGCGGATCGCGCCGGCGTGGCAGTCGCTGCAGTCGCGCTCCTGGTGGCAGGTGGCGCACGCCGCCGGCGCGCTGCGGGCGATCGCGCCGTGATCGCGCGCGAAGTCGCCGCCGTGATCGGGGCCGGTGACGCCGCCGCGCGGCGAGAGCACGCCGTCGGCGAGCGCGGTCCGCACCCGGCCGCCGGCGGTGGCGAGGTGGCAGGTGGTGCACGCGCGCTGGGTGAGCGCCGCGGCGTGGCAGCCGGCGCAGGTGTCCATCGTCGGCAGCGCCGCGACGGTGGCGAGCGCGGCGGTGGCCGCGGCGGCGTGGCAGGTCACGCACGCGCTGGCGGCGTGGGCCGCGTGGCTGAAGGTCAGGCTGGGCGGCGGGATCGTGACCCGCGCGACCGCGGCGCCGGGCGTCCAGCCGGGGTGGCAGGCGGCGCAGGCGCCCGTCGCGGTGGCGGTCGGCGCCGGCGGCGTCGGGCCGCGGGCGATCGCGTGGCAGCGGCGGCACGGCTGCTCGGTGGGCGTCAGCAGATCGACCGCCGAGGTCGAGGTCGTCGCGCGATCGTGGCAGGCGACGCAGGCGATCGCCAGCGGGCCGGTGTGCTGCGCGTGGGAGAACGTCAGCGGCAGGCGCTGCGCCGGGAACACCGCCGGCGACGGGCCGCGATCGCCGCCCGCGAGGGCCCACGCCGGCACCAGCGCCAGCGCGACCGCGATGAGGAGGAGCCAGCGGGCGCGCATCACATGTCCGGCTCGAAGGCGAGATCGAGCACCGCCAGCGTGCGGAACGCCAGCGGCGCGATCGGCGCGTGGCCCAGCTCGCCGGTGACCATCACCGCGACGCCCTCGTCGAGCTGCCACGCCGCGTGGCCCAGCACGGTGGCGCTGGTGCCGTCGCTGCGCGGGCTGGCGCCGGCGACGTCGACGACGGCCAGCCCGCCGGTGAGATCGACCGCGCGGGTGGCCGGCCAGCGGGCGTGGACGCTGCCGCCGACCCGCCGCCCGCCGTAGCCGCCGTCGACGTACAGCTCGCCGCGCACCGCCAGCCGGCGCAGCTCGGCGGCGGCCGACGCGGCGCCGCCCAGCACCAGGCCGGTGCCGTCGGGATCGCGATCGTAGCGACGCAGCCACGCCAGCGCGCCCAGCCGGCGCGCGCCGCGGCGGAAGCCGTAGCGGAGCCGGGCGTCGACCGCCGGGCGGATCGCGAAGACGCTCCAGATCGAGTCGCCGTCGAACACCGGCACGGTGCGCGCGACCTCGGGCTCGACCTGGTGCGCGCCGCGCGCGAGCAAGACGCCGGCGCCGGCGCGCTCGAGGCCGGCGTGCAGGAGCGAGTAGCGGGCGTAGGCCCACGGCTCGAGCGCCAGCCGCGCGACGCGTCGGCGCGCGCGCGCCGACGCCGACACCAGCTCGGCGTTGTCGCCCCAGGCCGGCGCCTGGCCCTGCTCGTCGGGGTAGAGCCCGGTGTCGGGGTGGTCGAGGCGATCGACCGCGCCGATCAGCCCGACCGTGCGCGAGCGGGTGCGGCGGTAGGCCAGCCGCGCGTCGAGCCACGGCACGCCGTCGGCGGCGACGGCCAGCTCGACGGTGGGCTGCCACGCGTCGCGCTGCGGGCAGAACCCGCGGTCGCTGGCGAGCCGGGTGTCGCGCGGCGCGCGGCTGCGATCGATCACCTGCCAGGTGCCGGTGCCGGGCGTCGCGCCCTCGACGTACTCGCGGCAGTCGGCGCCGGCCAGGCCGTCGAGGTCGCTGCCGGCGATCGCCAGCGGCGAGCGATCGCGCACCCGCAGCCCGCCCTCGACCTCGATCGCCACCGGCGCGCCGGTGTGGATCCGCAGCGCCACGCCGTCGAGGCCCGCGCCGCCGAACTCGTCGAAGCGCAGCTGCCGGCCCAGCCGCACGTCGAGCGCGCCGCCCAGCCGATCGATCGCCAGGTAGGCGTAGGGGATCGTGAAGCCGACCGCGCCGCTGGCCAGCTCGGGGATCGCGTCGATCGCGTCGAGGCGATCGTCGCCCACGGCGACCTGCCCCATCGTCCACGCGCCGAAGTCGTGATCGAGCTCGAGGTCGGCGGTGACCCACGCGACGGGGCCGCGATCGAGCAGCCCGGGGTGGCGGCGCGCGCGCCGCGCGGCCAGGTCGCCGAGGTCCCACGCGGTGACGGTGAGGTCCTGGCGGAACTGCCGACGCGACAGCGTCAGGTCGCCGCCGATCAGCCGCAGCGCCGGCAGCTCGTACAGCTTGGCCAGCGTGCGCGCCGACAGCTCGAGGCGGTACGCCCGCGCCGGGGCCGCCGGCGCCAGCGCCGCGAGCACGACCGCGGCGGCGAGGGCGCGAGCCACGGCGGGACGGTAGCAGGTCACGCGCACGCCGGTCGCCTCACCGCGACACCGCGATCGATCCGATCGCGACCGGCTCGCCGCGCGCGCCCAGGCCGAGCTGGCCGCGCTGGCGATCGTCGAGGGCGCACGACAGCACCGCGACGCCGCCGACCACCGCGCGCACGCTGGTCCGGGTCAGGATCACCTGCACGGCCGTGGGCCCCGCCGGCGGCACCGCGCCGCCGCGGCACGGCGTCGTGCGCTGGCCGGCGCGCACCCGCTCGAGCGTGGCCGCCTGGCCCGGCACCAGCACGACGTCGTCGTGGTTGGCGGGGTCGGTGAAGCCCGACAGCACCGCCACCCCGGCCGCAGGCACGGTGAGCACGACGTCGAGGCGCGCGTCGCCGGCCGTCGGCCCGCCCACCACCGCCCACGACGCGCCGCCCAGCCGCCAGCCGTCGCTGCGATCGACGTCGGCGGGATCGAGCGGCGTCAGCGCCGGCGCCGAGGTGGCGTCGCCGGGCACCACCGTGACCGCGCCCGTCAGCGGGCCCAGCAGCCGCGGGCGGAACCGCCACGCCGCCGCGCTCGGCGCGCCGCCGCCGTCGCGCCCGCCGAACACCAGCACGCTGCCGTCGCGCCAGCGCACCGCCGCCGGCGCGCCGCCGAGCGTCACGCCGGGATCGGGCAGCGCCTCCCAGCCGCCCTGGCTCGGCTGGTAGCGCAGCGGCACGCCGCCGCCGAGCGCGAGCACCGCGCCGTCGTCCTGGGTCACCAGCGCCGGCGCGGTCCGGGTGGCGACCGCGCCGGTCGCGCGCGGCGTCGCGCCGGCTGGCACCACCACGGCGGCGGTGGCCGCGGGCGCCGCGCCCAGCGGCGCGAACGCCGCGAGCAGCCCGCCCGCGTCGAGCCGCGCCAGCCGCGCGCCGGTGCCGGGCAGCGCCTGCGGCGCGCCGCCGTCGAACGCCAGCCGCTCGCCGACGGTCACCGGATCGCCGTGCTCGTCGGTGCCGCCGGTCAGGACCGCGGTGACGCGGCCGCTGCCGTCGAGCTCCAGCGCGCCCTCGCCGTCGCGGCGAGCGATCGCCAGCGCCGGCCCGGCGGTGACGACGCCGGTCGTCAGGTCGACGATCCGGCTGTCGCGGCGCACGTTGTCGCCCTCGCAGGCGCCGGTGTCGTCGACGACGCCGCAGCCGGCCGCGACCAGCACGCGGCGCTCGTCGAGGGCGATCGTGACGTGGTGGGCCCGGGTCTCGGCCAGCAGCGTCGCCGCGCCGAAGCCCTCGCCGGGCGTGTAGATCGTGAAGCCGGGGCGCAGGCCGCCGATCACCACCGCGCGGCCGTCGGGCAGCGCCGCGACGCCGGCGCCGACCACGCCAGCGCCGCCGGTGAACGCCGGCGGCAGCGCCAGCGGGGTCGCGGTCTCGGCGTCGGGATCGTAACGCTCGGCCGAGGCCTCGGCGGCGCCGCCGACCACCAGCACGCCGTCGCCCACCACCACCGCGGTCGCGCGATCGCGCGGCGCGGTCAGCGCGCCGGCCGGGCACAGGGCGTCGGGCGGCCCCATCGCGATCGGGATCGCGTCGCCGTCGGCGAAGTCGGCCAGCGCCAGCGGCGCGGTGCGCCCGATCGCCAGCTGCTCGCCGGCGGCGCCCAGCACCTCGACCGCCAGGCCGCGGGTGTCGGCCGGCAAGGTCGGCAGCGTGAACGGCCCGTCGAGCGGCACGCTCAGGCGCTCGCCGACGAAGTCGCCCAGCGGCGTCACCAGCAGCGTGCGCGCGCCGGCCACCGCGCCGCACGGGCTCGCGTGCACCGGCGCCAGGTGGAGGCGCGGCCCGTCGTCGCCACAGGCGACGAGCGCGAGGCAGCCGAGCGCCAGGGCGCGCACCCGCACATGATACACTCGCACGGCATGCTCGAGCTGCCGACGACGTTCGGCAAGTACTACCTGACCGAGCGGCTCGCCGTCGGAGGCATGGCCGAGATCTTCCTCGCCAAGCTGATCGGTCCCGGCGGGTTCGAGAAGCAGCTCGTCATCAAGCAGATCCACCCCGCGCTGTCGAGCCAGCGGGCGTTCGTCGATCTGTTCGTGGCCGAGGCCAAGACGCTGGTCAGCCTGTCCCACGGCAACATCGTCCCGGTCTACGAGCTGGGCGTCGTCGACGACACCTACTTCATCGCGATGGAGTACATCGACGGCCCGACCCTGTGGCAGCTGACCGAGGCGGTGTTCGCCCAGGGCGCGCCGCTGCCGCCGCCGGTCGCCGCCCACGTCGCCGCCGAGATCGCCCGCGGCCTCGACTACGCCCACCGCAAGGGCGCCGGCGTCATCCACCGCGATCTGTCGCCGCGCAACGTCATGCTGACCCGCGACGGCGAGGTCAAGCTGGTCGACTTCGGCATCGCGGTGGCGCTCGGCACCAGCCCCGATCCCGCCGACGGCGGCCTGCCCACCGGCTCGTTCCCGTACATGTCGCCCGAGCAGGCGCGCGGCGACGCGCTGACCGCGCGCACCGATCTGTTCTCGCTCGGCGTGAACCTGTGGGAGATGCTGACCGGCCGCCGGCTGTTCGCGCGCCCCGTCCCCGAGGACACCCTCGCCGCCGTCCAGCACGCCGAGATCCCGCCGCTGCGCAGCGTGCGCCCCGACCTGCCCGAACGGCTCGAGGCCATCGTCGCCAGCGCCCTGGTCCGCGACCCCGCCGCCCGGGTCGCCACCGCCGGCGAGCTCGCCACCGCCCTCACCCGCTTCCTCGCCGACGAGACCGATCTGCAAGGCGCCCGCGAGCTCGCCGCCATGATCGCGCGCGCGGTGCCCGAGATCGCCGCGCCGAGCGCGTCCGCCCCCGCGACCCACGTCGACGCCGCCGACGATCCCGCCGGCCCCGCGACGCAGGTCGTGCCGAGATCGCAGCCGCGCGGCAAGCGTCGCCCCACCGTCCGCGAGGCCACGTTCGCCACCCACGTCGACATCGAGCGCGCGCTCGCGCCGACGACGGTGGTCGTGCCGAAGACGGGAGCGGGGACGAAGACGGGGACGGAGAAGGAGACGGAATCGGGCACGGGCACGGGCACGGGCACGGGAACCGGGACCGGAGCCGGAGTCGGAGCCGGAGCCGGAGCCGGAGCCGGAGCCGGAACCGGAGCCGGAACCGGAACCGGAGTCGGAGCCGGAGCCGGAACCGGAGTCGGAGTCGGAGCCGGCCCCTCTCGTCGCCTCCTGCTTCCCCTCCTCGCCCTCGTCGCCCTGCTCTCCTCCCTCGCCGTCTGGCGCCTCACGCGTACCTCCGGCGGCGCCGCCTCGCCGCCCGCCGTCGCGAACGACGCCGCCCCCACCGCGCTCGTCGACGCCGCCGCCGCGCCCCTCGACGCCACTGCCGCGCTCGCCGCCGACGCCGCCCCGCTCGACGCCGCGACGGCCGCGCCCGTCGACGCGCGCGATCCGGCGCCCGCGCCCCGCGACGCCCGCGGTGGCGACCCGGCTCCCCGCGACGCGCGCGGCGGCGAGCCGACCGCGACGCGCGGCGAGCTCCGCGTCGGCGCGAACCCGTGGGGCGAGGTCTTCGTCGACGGCCAGCGCCTCGGCCGTGCGCCCAACCAGTGGACGATCGCCGCCGGCCACCACACCGTCGTCGTCGTCTACCCGGGCGACGACGGCGAGGTCCGCCGGCAGTTCGAGGTCGACGTGCCCGCCGGCGATCGCGCCGCGGTCTTCGCCGACTTCACCGGCCCGTGAAGTCGCCGGGATCGAGCGACACCACCGGCGCGCCGTCGGTGGCGGTCAGCCACAGCGCGGTCGTCACCACCGCCGCCACCGCGACCGCGCCGCCGCCGATCCAGTACCAGCGCCGGCGCCCGTCGCGCCGACCGCCGCCGATCTTGATCGGCGCGCGGGTCACCCGCGGATCGAACGGCAGCACCACGCCGAACCGCGGCTCGGCGCGGGCCAGCCGCTCGCGCAGCGCCGCGATCGCCGGCGCCAGCCCGCGGGCGTCGGCGTAACCCACCTCGACGATCGCCGTGCACGCCCGCCCGCCGACGCAGCGCTGCCCGACCAGCGCCGGCGCGCCGGCCCGCGCGATCGACGCCACCAGCACGACCTCGTCGACCTCGGCGTAGGTCAGCGCCGCCTCGACCACGACGGCCAGATCGTCGTCGCTGAGCTCGGCGAGCCCGCGGCGCGCCGCCGCCAGCGCCACCGCCGCGCGATCGGGCACCAGCTCGATCGACACGAGCGGCGTGGCCGCGCCCAGCTCGATCGCCAGCGCCCGCGGCTGGTAGCGCGGGTGGCGGACCACGACCACGTGCGGCCCGGTGGCGACGGTGACCACCAGCGGCGCCGCGCCGACCACCGCGCCGTCGATCGCGACCTCGGCCCCGGCCAGCGCGTCGATGCGCACCTCCGCCGGCGGCGGCGTCGCGGCGACCGCCGCGGTGAACGCCTCGACGGCCTCGGGCGTGAACTCGCTGGCCGTGACCGGGCGGCCGGGATCGAGCGCGTGGGCCAGGCGCAGCGCGCCGGCGGCGGCGTCGCGCTGGCCGAGGTGCAGCAGCGTCACCCCCAACCGCAGCGACGCGTCGGCGTAGACCTCGAGGCCGCCGGCCAGCGTCAGCAGCGCCTCGGCGGCGGTGCGCGCCGCCGCCAGCCGCGCCGCCGCGAACTCGGGATCGGCGGCGACGTAGGCGCGCCACCCCTCGCTCACCATCTGCTCGACCGCCGCGAACCCGGCCAGCGCCGATCGCGGCTCGGTGCCCACCGCGCGCGCCGCCGCGGTCGCGTCGACCACCTCGGGCGCGGCCACGCCGGCGCCGGCCAGCGCGGCGGTCAGCGCCACCGCGTCGACCGCGGGCTCCGTCGAGCGCACGACGATCGCGCCGGTGCGCTCGGCCGCCGCCGGCCGGGCCAGCGCGAGCGCCAGCGCCCCGGCGAGCAAGGCCCCTGTGCAACGTTCGCGCACCCCGTGACGCTACTCTCCTCGGCGACCTCCGCCAAGCCGGTGGCGGGCGCGGCTGGTATAGTGCCCCGGTGAGCTTTCCCTGGTTGACCGTCTCGTCTGCTCCCGGTGGCGCGGCGCGCCGCGTCGCGATCGCCCAGGCCGAGCTGCGCGATCGCGCGGCGCTGCTGGCGCGGCTCGGCTTCACCCCGGCCGCGGCCACCGCGCGGCTGGTCGCCGCCGCCGCCTGGGACTTCGATCCACCGTCGGCGCACGGCGGGCCCCACCGCCGCCCGGCCGAGCTCGGCGACGCCGCGATCGCCGCGCTGGTCGACGACGTCTTCAAGCGCCAGCGCGGATGAGCGAGCTCGAGCGCCTCCCGCGCGACCTCGATCGGTTCCGGCTGCTGGAGCGGATCGCGACCGGCGGCATGGCCGAGGTCTACCTGGCGCTCGAGCGCTCGATGCTCGGCGGCGACCGCTGGGTCGCGATCAAGCGGGTGCGCGCCGATCTGTGCGACCAGCCCGAGTTCATCGAGTACTTCGTCACCGAGGGGCGCATCTCGCTGCGCTGCGATCACCCCAACCTGCCGCGCGCGTACCACATCGGCAGCGCCGGCGGCCGCCCCTACCTCGCGCTCGAGTACATCCCCGGCGTCTCGCTGTTGACGCTGTTCCGGGCGGCGCTGCGCCAGCGGCGGCCGGTCGGGCTGGCGGCGGCGATGACGATCGGCGTCGCGGTGGCGCGCGCGCTCGATCACCTGCACCGGCTGACCGACGTCGACGGCCGCTCGCTCGACGTGATCCACCGCGACGTGACCCCGCAGAACGTGCTGCTCACGCCCGACGGCCGCTGCGTGCTGATCGACTTCGGCGTCGCCCGCGCCGCGCTGCAGACCCACCGCACCCAGGCCGGCGTGGTCAAGGGCAAGTACGCCTACGTCGCACCGGAGCAGCTCGAGCGCGGCCGCAAGGTCGATCAGCGCGTCGACCTGTTCTCGTGGGGCGTGCTGATGCACGAGCTGGTGGTCGGCGAGCCGCTGTTCCACGGCACCAGCGACCTCGACACGTGCGATCGCGTGCAGCGCCAGCCGATCGGCGCGCCGACCGCCCGTCGCCCCGAGCTGCCGACCGCGATCGCCGACATCATCATGACCGCGCTGGCCCGCGAGCCCGATCAGCGCTGGGCCAACGGCGCGGTGCTGGCCGACGCGCTCGAGGACGCCGCGGTCGAGGCCGGGCTGTGGCCCACCGCCCGCGCGCTGGCGCGCGAGGTCCACGGGCTGGTCGGCGGGCTGCGCGCGCCGGTCTACGCCGGCGACGCGGTCGCGTGGCGCGACTGCGCGCCGCCGCCCGAGCCGCCGGTCGACGACGACGACGTGACGCCCGTGATCGAGACCCGCGGCGCCGACGGGCCGTGGGCGCCGGTCGCGGTCGACCGCGATCCGCAGCTCGGCTACTTCCTGACCGCCGGCGCGGTGGTCGACGCGTGGCAGGGCGGCGACTCGACCGACGTCGGCGCGCCGTGACCGCGGCGCGGGCGGTGGCCCTGCTCGCGCTGGCCGGCTGCGCCGCGCCGCCGCCGCCGGCCGGCGTCACGATCGCCGACGCGACGATGACGCGGGCCATGGCCGGCGCCTGGGAGTGGCGGCTGACCACCACCACCGACGGCGTGCGCACCGACGAGCGCGAGCGCTGGGAGCTGGCGCCGACCGCCGACTGGCTGACGCTGGCCGGGCGCTACCAGCGCACCGTCGAGGTCACCGCCGTCGACGGCGTGCCGTTCCCGTGCCTGCAGCGGCCGCGCTACGTGCTGGCGTCGACGGTGGCGGTCACGGTGACCGCGGCGCCGGAGGGCGCGCAGATCGTCGAGACCAGCTACCAGGCCACGCCGTCGCCGTGCGATCGCGGGCTGCGCCGCCTGGCCCGCTACCACGCCGCGCTCGACGACGCGCAACTGGTGGTGGCGTGGGCCGACGGCCAGGCCACGCTGCGCCGCGCCGCCCCCGAGGCCCCCGCGCCGCCGCCGCCGGTCGCGCCCGCGCCGGCGGGGCCGTGGACCTGGTCGACGACGTCGTGGACCGCCGACGGCCGGGTCCAGCGCGAGGACGAGGCGTGGGAGCTGACCGTCGGCGACGACGGCGCGCTGGCCGGCTGGTACCAGCGCACGGTCGAGGTGCGCGATCCGCGCGGCGACGCGATCGCCTGCGCCGGCGGCCCCGGCTACCGCTACGTCGATCGCTACCTGGTGCGCGGCGCGCGGCAACTCGACCCCGACGAGCGCGGCGACTGGCGCTTCGACGAGATCGCGGTCGACGCCGATCCGCACCCGTGCCTGGCCGCCAACCCGACCCGCGCCGTCGACGGCGCGACCGTCGACGTGATCGGCGACGCGCTGGTGCTGACCTGGCGCGGCGCGCGCCGCCAGGTGCTGACCCGACCGGCGACCTCCCGGCCGGCCTACTCGTCCGAGTACGCCGGGTTGTAGCGGGCGTCGCCGCGGGTCGAGACGTACAGCTCGTAGGTCGCGAGATCGAGCTCGCCCGGGACGACCGCGTCGATCGTGAACGTGCCGTCGGGGTTCGACACGCCGCGGCCGATCGGCGTGCCGTCGGCGCCGCCGCGGCCGACCGGGGCCAGGAACACGTCGACGCGGAGCCCGGCGATGCCGCGGCCGTCGCGCGCCTCGACGCGGCCCTCGACCATCAGGCCCTCGCCGCGGTACCCGACCGGATCGGCCAGCGTCACGCTCAGCCGCGGGGTCGGCTTGGTGTTGTCGATCGCCAGCCCGGGCGCGTCGGCGCCGGGGCCGAACACCGGGTCGTCGCCGCCGGGGTTGTCGCCGGGGCCGCCGCCGTTGCCGGGCGCGTCGAACGCGCCGCTGGGCGGGGCGTCGCTGAGCGGCGCGTGGGCGTCGTCGAGCTGGGCCTGGGACAGGCCGCTGATGTCGCCGGTGAGCTGGGTGTAGTTGTTGGTGTACTCGGGCGGCTTGGCGAACGGATCGGCCGCGCGCGGGCGGTGCACGGTCTTGTCCTCGGCGTTGGACACGTCGAGCCGCGCCGCCGCGCCGCCGAGGTCGATGCGCTGCCAGCCGCGCTCGGGGAACCACACCTCGACGAACGCGTGGGCCTCGTTGAAGACGTAGCGGGTCGGGATGCCGAGCGCGTTGGCGGTGACGGTGAACGTCGACGAGCGGTGCCGGCACACCCCGGCCTGGTGCTTGAACAGATCCCAGTACACGTCGCCGGTGGCCTCGGCGACCGGCTTGGCCTCGAACGCGCGGAAGTACGCCACCAGCTTGTTGAACGCGGCGCCCAGCTCGTCGGTGTCGCCGACGCCCAGCTCGGCCAGCGCCTGGCGCGCGGCCGGCACCACGTCGGGCGGCAGCGTCGGCAGCAGGCCCTCGCGCTGCGCCAGCTCGCGCACCCGGGCGACGCTGTACGCGCGGGTCGGCAGCTGCGGCGCGAAGTAGCCGGCGTCGGCGTCGGCCAGGAACACCAGCCGGAACTGGCCGCGCGCGCCGCGATCGTCGGTGCGCACGTAGAAGTTGTCGGCCGAGTCCTTGCTGAACGTCACGTGGATCGCGGGCTGGGTCTCGTAGGACAGCACGCGCATGTCGGGGGCCACCGACGGGATCGCGATCGGTTCGCCCGGGGTCAGCTCGACCATCAGCGACGCCCAGAACCGATCGCGGCTGCGATCGGTGGCGCCGCCGACCGGCAGGTCGCGCAGCGTCGCGTCGCGGATCACGTTCTTGTAGCCGGGGTCGATGCCGTCGAGCGAGCTCATCCGCTTGAACGGCATGACGTCGGGGTTGAACACCGCGGTGTAGTGCAGCGTGCCGTCGGCGTCGGTCTGGTAGTCGGGGCGGGTCTCGGTGTCGCGATCGGTCACCGAGCCGTCGCGGCCGAACACCGCCTCGCCGGGGTCCTTGGGCGCCAGCTCGGGCTCGGGCAGCACCTTGTCGCCCGACGCGAACGCCTCGGGGTTCTGGCCGGCGGTGGGATCGCTGCCGACCAGCGGCGAGTCCGAGCCGCCGGGGCTGGGCAGATCTTCGTGCAGCACCCGCGGCGGGGCGGCGGCGCCCTGGGCCCAGGTGACCGCGGCGGCCCCGGCCAGCGCCACGGCCACGCCGACCGTGCCGAGCGCGGCGAACCCCAGGCGGTGACGCACCATGGGCATGAGGATACGCGGTGGACACCGCCGCGCCACCCGCGGTTCCCGGATCCTGTTGCCGGCTGACCGGCGGCCCCGACGACGGGCGCCGGCCCTCGGGCGTCCTGGGGGAGGCTCGATCCCGGCGTCGCCGGGGTCGAGGGGGGCTCGGCGACGAGCCCCCTGAACCCGGTTCCCGTCTACCATCGCGCCGTGGTCAGCGACTCGTCGGCCCCAACGGCCGGGCGCAGCGCGGCGGCGATCCTCGCGGGGGCGGCCGCCGGCAGCCACCTGGCCGGCGCTGCCGCCGACGCCTGGTTCCTGGCCGCGGTCGGCCCGGGGCGCCTGGGCCTGGCGGTCGCCGGCTCCAGCTTCCTGGTCGCGCTGGTGGTGGCGGCGGTGGGCGGCCTGGCCGACCGTCGGGATCGCCAGCGCACGCTGGTGGCGCTGGCCGGCGGCGGCGCGCTCGCGCTGGCGGCGATCGCCGCGCTGCACCAGTCCGCGCCGCGCGCGACGGCGGTGATCGCGTTCGTGTGCGTCAAGCAGCTGCAGGCCGCCGTCGAGCTGGCGTTCTGGGTCGCGGTCAGCGAGTGGTTCGACGCGCGCACGCTGCGCCGGCTGGTGCCGCGGCTGGCGGCGGCCAGCGGCGTCGGCGGCGTCATCGGCGCCGCGCTGGTGGCGCCGATCGCGCGGGCCGCTGGCACCGGCGTGCTGTTCGCGACCGGCGCGGCGGTGTTCGCGCTGGTCGCGGCGATCGCGGCCCGCGCGCCGGCGACCCGCCGCGTCGGGGCGGCGCTGGCCAGCCGCGCCCGCGGCAGCTGGGCCGACAGCCTGGCCGCGCTGCAGCGGCAGCCGCTGGCCCGCGGGCTGGCCGGGCTGGTCGCGATCGCCGGGGTCGCGGCGTCGCTCACCTACGTCGCGCTCGGCGCCGCCGCCGCGGCCCACCACGCCGACGACGCCCGGGCGCTGGCGGCGTTCCTCGGCGCGGTGCGCATGATCGGCCAGCTCGCGATGATCGGCGCGCAGGTGATCGTCGCGCCGCGGCTCTTGGGCCGGCTCGGCGTCGGCGGCGCGCTGGTGGTGGCGCCGCTGACCGCGTGCCTCGGCGCGATCGGCGTGGTCGCCAGCGGCAGCCTCACCGCCGCCGCGCTCTTGCAGATCCAGGCCCGCATCACCGACGGCGCGATCGAGGGGCCCGCCGAGAAGCTGGCGCAGAACCTGTTGCCGGTCGAGCTGCGCGGCCGGCTGGGCGGCTGGCTCGAGGGGCCGGCCAAGCGCACCGGCGCGATCGTCGGCGGGCTGGCCGCCGGCGCGGTGGCGGCCGATCGGCTGGGCGGGCTGGTGCTCGCGACCGCGCTGGCGTGGCTGGCGGTCGCGCTGGTGGTGCGCGCGCGCCTGCCGCGGTGGGCGCTGGGCGCGCTGGCCCGGCCGACCGGCGGCGACGAGCCGGTGGCGCTCGGCGGGCGCGCCGCGCGCCGCGTCGTGCAGTCGCTGGCGGTCGGCGATCCGGCCCGCGCCGCCGAGGTCGCGGTCCGGCTGCACCGCGACGGCTTCGACGCGCGGCCGCTCTTGTGCGAGCTGTACCGCGACGCGCCGGCGGCCCGCGCCGCGGTGCTCGACGCGCTGGCGCGCACGGTGCCGCCGCGCGCGATCGATCCCGCGACCGCGGCGGCGCTGGCGACGACGCCCGACGATCGCGACGACGTCGAGCGCGCGCGGCTGTCGCTGATCGGCCGGCTGGCCCGCGGGCGCCGGATCGCGATCACCAGCGACGCGCGGCCGGCGATCGAGGCGGCCCGGGCCATCGCCGCGGCCCGGCTCGCCGACGACGCCGACGCGATCGCCGGCGCGCTGCGCGATGCCATCGACGCCGACGATGCCGCGGTGGCCCACGCCGGCGTCGCCGAGCTCACCCACGAGGTCGCCGATCAGGCCGCCGCCACGCCGCCGGGGGAGCTGGCGCTGGCCCGGCTGCTGCTGCGGCTGGTGCGGCGCCGCGACGGCCTGCCACCCGCGACCGTCGCCGGCGCGGTCGCCGCGCTGGCGGCGCTGGCCACCGCCGGCCCCGACGACGCCGAGGCCCGCTGGCTGCGCGCCGACGTCGGCGAGCTGGTGCGCTCGCTGGCCGCGCCCGGCGGCGCGCCGCCGCCGGTGACCGCCGCGGCGCTGACCGCGCTGGCCCGCTGGCCCGACGGCGCCGGCCCCGACGATCTCGCGACGATCGCCGACGCGCTGGGCGCCCGCGACGACGAGATCCGCCAGGCCGCCGAGGCCGCGCTGCGCGGGCTGGGGCCGGCCGCGGTGGTGGCGCTGGTGCGCACCGCCGGCCTCGGGCGGCGCGGCGCGCGCGATCGCGCGGTGGCGCTGCTCGGCGAGCTGGCGGTCGACGCCCGCGAGCTCGACCGGGTCGTGACCGCCGAGCTCGACGCGCTCGATCGCCTCGCGGTCGACGCCGGCGCGCTGGCGGCGCTCGCCGATCCCCACCTCGATCGCCGGCTCGACGAGCGGCTCAGCGAGGTCGCGCACACCGCGCTGTTGCTGGTGGCGGTGCAGGCCCGCTCGAGCGCGATCGCCCGCGCCGCCCGCGCCGTGCGCAGCGCCGCCGGCGTCGGCGAGCGCGCCCGCGCGGTCGAGATCCTCGACGCCACCCTGCCCCGCGCGGTCGCCGCCCGGGTGGTGCCGCTGCTCGATCCCGGCGCGCTGGCGGCGCGGGTCCACGGCGCGCGCGGCCGCCGCGGCGCGGTCGCGCTCGACGACGCGATCACCGCCGAGCTGACCGGCGGCGACCGGCTGACCCGCGACCTGCTCCTGCGCGCGCTGCCGCCGGCCCGCCGCCGCGAGTTCAAGGGCGCGCTGACCTCGGCCGCCCACGCCGCCGCCGCCGCGATCTCGCCGCTCGACCTCTTGCGCCGGGTCACCGCCGACGTCGACGATGACGACGTGCCCGCGATCGACGTGCTGCTGGTGCTGGCCGAGGTCCCGGCGCTCGCCGGCCTGACCACGCCACAGCTGGCGGCGGTGGCCGATCGCGGCGACGTGCTGACCCTGGCGCCGGGCGCCGCGGTGGCCAGCGACGGCGAGCGGCTCGACGCGCTGCTGGTGGTGCTCGACGGCGCGGTAGCCGCCGGCGACCGCCGCCTCACCCGCGGCCAGGCGGTCGACGAGCTGGCCGCGATCGCCCCGCGCCCGACGCCGCGCATCGCCGCGCTCGAGCCGAGCCGGCTGTTCCGCCTGCGCCGCCTCGACCTCGACGAGCTGATCGACGACGAGCCCGGGCTCGGCAGCGCGCTGGTGCGCTACCTCGGCGAGGCGCTGCGCGGGCGGTGAGCGCCTACCGGCCCACGAACGGCCGGGCCTGCACGATCCACATCGTCTCGCCCTCGAGCACCCACTCGACGTCGAGCGGCGTGCCCGGCGCGAACAGCGGGATGAACTGCCGGACCGCGGTGACCAGGCGCTTGGCGCGCTCCTCGGTGAGGATCACGTCGGTGCCGGCCACCGGCACCTCGCGGATGCCGCCGCCCGGCTCGAAGATCAGCATCGTCGGATCGTCGGTGCGCGAGATGATCTTGGTGCCGTCGTTGGTGGCGTCGAAGATGATCTGCTCGGGCACCTTCTGGCCCTCGACGACCTTCATGCCCAGGCCCCACTTGGCGTTGATCGTGAAGCCGTCGTCGTCGCGCGGATCGTAGAGGTTGGTCGAGACCAGCACGCCGGCGGCGGTGGCGTTGACGCCGACCTGCACCAGCACCGCGGCGAAGACCTGGCGGTGGTCGATGCCGAACGCCGAGCGCTCCTCGACCGCGCGCAGGTTCCACAGCGACGCCCACACGGTCTTCAGCGCGACGCCCAGCGCCTCCTTGCCGCGCACGTTGGGCACGGTGTCGTAGAGGCCGGCGCCGTTGAACCCGGGCAGGTCCTCGGCGTTGGTCGAGCTGCGCACGAAGACGCCCTTGCCGCCGAGCTTGAGCCGCACCCGCCGGTAGATCACGTCGAGCACGTCGGGATCGATCGGCGCCGCCAGGATCGCCGCGCGCAGCTCCTCGAGCGCGGTCTTGCGCCACGCCGCGTCGCTGCCGAACCGCGCATCGCCCAGCATCGCCGCGACCTTGGCGTCGAGGCCGTGCTGCTTCATGTGGCGCACGTAGTAGAAGAACGGCACGCCGAAGCCGTCGGGGATGTTGACGCCCGGCAGGTTGGCGGTGCGGATCTCGCCGAGGTTGGCGGCCTTGGTGCCGTAGCGCACGACGTCCTTGGCCCGCATCCGGGTCAGCATCGCCAGGTGCGGGTCGCCGATGTCGGCGGCCGGCAACGCGACGTGGCGGGCCTGGGCCTTCTGCGCCTCCCAGTCGGCGATCTCGGCCGGGCTGGCCTCGCGCACGACCGCGTGGCTGTCGTCGACGTTGTAGTAGACGATCTTGCCGTCGAGCGCGCCGAACTCCTCGCGCGCCTTCTTGTAGCCGGCGTTGGGGATGCCCCAGGCGCCGGCGCGCAGGTTGACGTGCGACAGCGGCGTCGAGAACGTCGTCGCCAGGATCCCGGCCACCGGCGTGATGTCGGGGTAGCTCTCCTGCAACAGCACGATGTCGTGGCGATCGAACGTCAGCTGATCGTAGGGCGTGCCCACCGGCACCACCTTGAGCCGGCCGATCGCCTTGCCCTTGTTGAACGCCTGGAACGCCGCCGCCTTGTAGAACTCGTCGTTGGTGACGACCGTGAAGCCCTTGGCGGCGACGCCCTTGGCCATCTTCTCCTGCTGCGGCGAGTCGGGGCGGAACGCCAGGTCGGTGCGCCAGAACGTGCCCTTCAGGCGATCGCGCACCTTGAGCACGGTCGGCGCGTCGATCTGATCGCCCTCCCAGAACGACAGCGCCCAGCGGTCGACCTTGGTGTGGTGGGTCAGGTAGCCGAGGATGAACTTCGGCTTCACCCGCTCGTAGTTCTTGTTGTAGGCGATGATGTTGTCGCGGGTCCACGGCTGCTTGAGCAGCACGCCCAGCACGAAGTCGGCGTGCAGCTCGAACAGGTTGACGTCGAAGAAGTAGATCTCGTTCGACTTGATGTCG
The DNA here is from genome assembly GCA_016794525.1 of Myxococcales bacterium. Taxonomy (GTDB): domain Bacteria; phylum Myxococcota_A; class Polyangia; order Haliangiales; family Haliangiaceae; genus UBA2376. The sequence continues at coordinate 10,273 of JAEUJY010000011.1, read as the reverse complement.
ATCACGAACTTGCCGAACTCGTCGGCGCCCAGCGCCTTCGAGTACTTCTTCCAGGTCGCCTCGTCGGGCACCGCCTTGATCCACGCCCGCTGGACGTCGGCGACGGCCGGCCGCGGCCGCGCCAGCGCGGCGACCACGACCAGGAGCAAGGCGGCGAGCGCGACTACGCGGGGGCGACGCATGGGCTACAGCCTACAACGCCTGACCGGGCCACGCGGCCTGTGGCTCCCGCGGCGCGCCGGGGCGACGAGCCTGGAACTCACAGCCTGTCGGTTCTCCGGACGAGCGACGGTCCGCGCGCCGGGAGGCTCGCGTCGCGGGGGGAGGCTCAATCCCGGCTTTGCCGGGATCGAGGGGGGCTCGGCGACGAGCCCCCTGGAACTCAGCCCAGCGTGCGCGCCAGGCCGTCGGCCAGCGCCACCTCGGCCTGCCAGCCGAGCGTCGCCTGCACCCGCGCGACCGCGGCCAGCGACCGCACGATCTCGCCGGCCCGCGCCGGGGCGTGGCTGATCGCGACGCCGGTGCCGGCCAGGCCGACGATCAGCTCGGCCAGCTGGCGCACCGTGGTCTCGCGGCCGGTGCCGATGTTCATCGCGGTGCCGTCGCCGCCGTCGGCCATCGCCGCGGCGACCACCGCGCGCGCGACGTCGCCGACGTAGACGAAGTCGCGGGTCTGCTGGCCGTCGCCGAAGATCGTCAGCGGCTTCCCGGCCCGGGCCCGGTCGGCGAAGATCGAGATGACGCCGGAGTACGGGCTCGACGGGTCCTGGCGCGGGCCGTAGACGTTGAAGAACCGCAGCGGCGTCGCGGCGACGCCGTGGGTCGCGGCGTAGGCGCCCAGCATCAGCTCGCTGGCCAGCTTGTCGACGCCGTAGGGCGACAGCGGGCGGCACGGCGCGTCCTCGACCACCGGCACCACCGGCGTGTCGCCGTAGACCGCCGCCGACGACGCGAACGCGATCTTCTTGACCCCGGCGGCGCGCGCGTACTCCAGCACCTGCACGGTGCCGACGTAGTTCACCGCGACGTCGACCAGCGGGTTGGCCAGCGAGTGCACCACCGACACCTGCGCCGCCAGGTGGATGGCGCGGGCGATCGGCCCGTGGGCCGCGGTCACCGCCGCCAGCGGCGCGAACAGGCCGTGGCTGACGTCGGCGACGACCAGCTCGACCGGCGAGCCGGCGGCGAAGCTCAGCGCGCCGTGGTGGGCCAGGTTGGCCCGCTTGCCGGTGCGCAGGTCGTCGACGACGACGACGCGGTGGCCGTCGGCGACCAGCCGATCGACGGTGTGCGAGCCGATGAACCCGGCGCCGCCGGTGACCAGGATGAGCGACGAAGCGGATGCCACCGGTCGGTGCTACCACGCAGCGGCGCCGCGGTGCACGATGGCGCCATGGCCGATTCCGATTCGCGGGCCGGGGAGCGCTACGCCACCCGCCCGATCCTCGACTGGTGCATCGACGTCCACGCCGCGCACGACGACGCGCTGGCCCGGGCCTTCGCGACCCCGGCCGACGTCCCGGCGATCATGGTCGGCCCGTCGGAGGGGCAGCTGCTGGCGCTGCTGTGCCGGCTGGCCCGGGTCCACCGCGCGGTCGAGATCGGCACGCTAGTCGGGTACTCGGCGCTGCACATCGCCCGGGCGCTGCCGCCCGACGGCCACCTGTGGTCGATCGAGTTCGAGCCGCGCCACGCCGCGCTGGCCCGCGCCAACCTGGCGGCGGCCGGCCTCGGCGGCAAGGTGTCGGTGCTCGAGGGCGCCGGCGTCGACGTGCTGCCGTCGCTCGAGGCCCACGGCCCGTTCGACGCGGTGTTCATCGACGCCGACAAGGTGAGCTACGCGCACTACGGCCGGTGGGCGATGGCCAACCTGCGCCCGGGCGGCGTCGTGCTCGGCGACAACGCGTACCTGTTCGGCGAGCTGCTCGACGACAGCCCCCGCGGCCGGGCGATGCGCGAGTTCCACCAGATCGTCGCGGCGAGCTGCGATTCGGTGTGCATCCCGACGCCGGACGGGCTGGTGCTCGGGATCAAGCGATGACCGCGCCGCGCCCGGCGGCGCCGGGCCCGCGCCCGCGCCCGCCGGCGCCCCCGCCCCGCCGCAGCTGGGCGCGGCGGATCGCGGCGATCGTCACCGTCGCGCTGGTCGCGGTGGCGATCGGCGTCGGCGTCGCGCTGGTGATCGTCAAGCGGGTGCGCACCGGCGAGTGGCGGGCGCCGACCGTCGGCGATCTCGCCGAGATCAAGCGCGACGTCGCGCAGCGGCTCGACGGCCCGCCGCCGGTGCCGCGGGTGATCTTCCTCGATCCCCGGCCACGCACGCTGACCGCCGGCTCGGACGACGCCGCCGCCGGCACCTCGAGCGTGATCGCCCACCAGGGCGACGCGCCGCGCACCGTCCCCGGCTGGAAGGGCAGCGCCAAGCAGTGGCGCGACCTGGTGACGTGCGTCCGGGCCCAGTTCGCGGCGTTCGACGTCGAGGTCACCGATCAGCTGCCGACCACCCGCGAGCACGTATTGGTCGCGGTCGGCGGTCGGCCCAAGGACATCGGCGTCAAGGACGCGCAGGTCGCCGGGCTGGCCCCGTTCAACGGCGAGGTCATCCCGCGCGCGGTGGTGTTCGCGTTCGCCGCCACCCAGAGCCACCAGCCGCGCGGCGTGTGCGAGACGATCGCGATGGAGGTCGCCCACGCCTACGGGCTCGATCACGAGTACCTGTGCAGCGACGTCATGAGCTACCTCAAGCCGTGCGGCAAGCGGCGCTTCGTCGACAAGGACGCGCCGTGCGGCGAGAAGAAGGCCCGGGCCTGCGCCGGCGGCGCCGCCACCCAGAACTCGTTCCGCCGCCTGCTGGCGGTGCTGGGGCCGCGCCCGGCGACGACGCCGTAGCGCCGGCGCGCCAGGCCGCCGCCGCTCACCCGAACGCGACGCGGCCCAGCGTCCCGAGCAGCACGTCGAGCGCGACCTTGTTGTCGCCGCCCTCCGGCACGATCAGGTCGGCCCAGCGCTTGGACGGCTCGACGTACTCGATGTGCATCGGCCGCACCGTCGCGTAGTACTGGTCGCGCACCGACTGGAAGCTGCGGCCGCGCTGCTCGAGATCGCGGCGGATCCGGCGCATCAGCCGGATGTCGGCGTCGGTGTCGACGAAGATCTTGATGTCGAGCTGGTCGCGCACCGGCGCCTCGACGAACACCAGGATGCCCTCGACGATCACCATCGGGGCCGGCTCGACCCGCCGGGTCTCGCGCTTGCGGGTGTGGGTGACGAAGTCGTAGATCGGCACGTCGACCGCGCGGCCGGCCTTGAGCTCGCGCAGGTGCTCGGCGAGCAGGCCGCTGTCGAGCGACGACGGGTGGTCGTAGTTGAGCTCGGCCCGCGCCGCCGGCGTCAGGTGGCTCTGGTCGCGGTAGTAGGAGTCGTGATCGACGACGACGCAGCGCCCGGTGGGCGCGGCGCCGGCCAGCTTGGCCGCCACGGTCGACTTGCCGCTGCCGGTGCCACCGGCGATGCCGATCGTGAGGGGTCGATGGGGATCGCGCTGGGTCACCGGCGCGGATATCGCACGACCAGCGGCGTCACGGCAACGCCCGCGCCAGCTGCACGCCGGCCTTCGCCAGCAGGTCGATCGGCATCCGGCCGCGCATCCGCACCGTCGTGCCGTCGCGCTCGACGGCCAGCGCCGGGATCGCCAGCCCGAGGATCGGGTCCTCCTTGGCCTTGGCGATCATCGCGTCGACCGCGCCCTGGGTGGCGTCGGCGCGCTTGGCGTCGGGCTGGTAGAGCGCGATCGTGCCGACCAGGCCGGTGTCGTCGAGCTCGAGCCGGACGCTGACGTCGGCGGCCAGCGCCGGGGTCTCGACCGCGCCGGCCAGCGCCGCGCGGGTGCCGACCAGCCAGCCCGAGGCCTGGCGATCGATCCGCGAGCCGATCTGATCGAGCGTGCTGGGCTTGCCGGTGCGCGCGGCCAGCCGCGCCGCGATGCCGGCGGCGTCGACGGTGCTGGTCGTCGAGTAGAAGGTGTGCTCGTCGAGCCAGCCGATCAGCACCGGCGGCCCGTCGGTGGGGATCACCGTGATCGGCTCGCCGGGCAGCCCCGGGGCGGCGGCGCGCGACACCGGCCCGGGCCGGCCCTGGCCGAAGCACGCCTCCATCTCGGCGCGGCTCCAGTCGCCGCGGGCGATCAGCTCGTACTCCTTGAGCAGCGCGCCCGGGCGCTCGACCAGCGCCATCGACAGCCACTCGCCGCGCGCGCCCAGCGCCAGGTCGCAGCTGCCGACCATCAGCATCCGCAGCTGGGTGAACGTCGTCGACTCGCCGGCGCGCGCCAGCACCGGCGACAGCTCGGCCGAGGCGCGCACCTCGAGCAGCGACAGCGCGACGACGACCGTGGCGTCGGGGCTGTGGTGGGCCAGCACCTTGCCCAGCGCGGCGTGGATCTCGTCGCGCTTGGCCGGCGTCAGGGCGATCCGCGCCACCGCCGGCGGGGTCGGCTCGAGGGGCTCGGCGCTGCCGCTGCCCGGCGCCACCGCGCCCGACGCCGACAGCGCCCACGGATCGGGGCGCGCCGGCGCCGGCGTGCCGCGATCGCCCAGCACCCGCACGCCGATCAGCGCCGCGCCCGCCGCGACCACCGCGGCGCCGGCGACGAGCGGCCAGCGCCGGCGCGTCCGCGCGGCGACGATCGGCGCCGGCTCGACGCGCTCGCCCGAGGCCGCCGAGCCGGTGGTGGCGGCGCCGCCGGACTGCCGCCACGGCTGCCGCGGATCGGTCGGGCGATCGGCCGCGGCGGTCGGCACCGTCGGCGCCAGCGGCAGCTCGAACGGCGCGGTGACCCGCGTCGGCGTCGGCGCGCCCAGCCCGGCGGCGCGGCGGACCCGGTCGCGCAGCGCGAGCACGTCGCGCGGCCGGTTGGCGGCGCGCGTCGACAGCGCCCGCGCCACCTCCTCGTCGAGGGCGGCCGGCACCTCGACGGTCTCGGCCAGCCGCGACGGGTTCAGGCGCACGTCGGGATCGGCGGTGTCGTCCCACGGCAGCCGCCCGGCCAGCATCGCGAACAGCGTCACCGCCAGCTCGTAGACGTCGGTCGCGACCGACGCCGGCGAGCCGAAGAACCGCTCGGGCGCCATGTACGCCGGGGTGCCGCGCACCTGGCCGGTCTCGGTCAGCGTGACGACGCCGTCGCGCATCGCCTTGGCGATCCCGAAGTCGAGCAGCACGGCGTGGAGCGCGCCGTCGCTCTGCACCAGCATGACGTTCTCGGGCTTGAGGTCGCGGTGGATCAGCCCCGCGGCGTGCATCGCGGCCACCGCCTCGCACAGCTGATCGAACAGCGCGATCGCCTGGGCCAGGGGGATCGCCCCGTCCCCCAGCCGGTCGGCCAGGGTCTGCCCCGGCAGCTTCTCCATCGCCAGGTACGGCCGGCCGTCGGGCAGCGTCCCGGCCGCCAGGACCTTCACCACCCCCGGGTGGGCCATGTCGATCAACAACTTGGCCTCGTCCAGGAACCGGCGCGCCTCGGCGCCGGCGAGATCGCCCCGGATCACCTTCAGGGCGACCGACCGGTGGCCCCAGCGGGCGTCGTAGACCGTGGCGCTGCCCCCCTCGCCCAGGACGCCAACCACCGTGAACTCGCCAAGTTCGGTGGGGTTGGGGGGAGTCGTGGGAACCGCGGTCAAGGAGGCCTCGGGCGGCAGTGTATCGATCTGGCCGCCCCGATCAACGCCGTTGCGGGCCCCGTGGGGGAACCCAGCGCTACCCGTCCGCGCGCCGGCGTCACCCCGCCAGCGTGGTAGCTTGGAGCTGTCATCGCCATGCGCCGAGGACCTCTATGATCCGTGTCGTAATCGCTGAAGACCACACGCTGATCCGTGAGGCACTGGCCAAGATGCTGATCGCCAGCCACCGGATCGACGTGGTCGGACAGGCGGCGACCGGCACCGAGGCGGTCGCCCAGGTCAGCCGCCTCCAGCCCGACGTGCTGTTGCTGGACGTGTCGATGCCGGAGAAGGACGGCATCGCCGCGCTGGCCGACCTGGCCGCGCTGGAGACCGGCACCAAGACCATCATCCTCACGATGCACGAGGACGAGGCCCACGGCGTCCGCGCGATCCGCGGCGGCGCCGCCGGCTACGTCAAGAAGTCCGCGAACCTCGACGAGTTGCTCGCGGCGATCGAGCGGGTCCACCGCGGCGAGCGCGTCATCCCCGAGGAGGTCGAGGCGGCGCTGGGCAAGAAGCGCAGCGATCACCCGGCGCAGGTGCTGTCGTCGCGGGAGTTCCAGGTGATGGAGTACCTGGCCGCCGGCAAGACCAACCGCGAGATCGCCGAGATGCTGGCGATCAGCGTGAAGACCGTCGACACCCACCGCGGCCACGTGCTGAAGAAGCTGCGGCTGCGCAACAACTCCGACATCACCCGGTTCGCGATCCAGCACGGCCTGATGCCGGTCTGACGGCGCACGCGATCGCGGCGGCGCGCGCGCTCAGCGGCGCGCCGGTTGGACCCATGCCATCGCGCCGTCGGCCCGCGTGACGACGGCGCGGACGTAGCTGGGCGCGGGCGGGATCGGGTGGCGCGCGGCGGCCTCGTGGCTGGTCGCCACCACCTGGCCGTCGACCACGAACTCGATCGTGTGACCGGCGGGGTCGCCGGCGATCGCGACCTCGAGCGCGTCGCCCACCACGCCGGCCCGCGCCAGCGTCACGCCGGTCGTGGCGTAGAAGCGCCCGGCGGTGAGCGCCGCGATGATCGCGTCGGCGTCGCGGGGCGCGTCGACCATCACCCACGCGCCGCCGGCCGGGTACTTGCCGACGCCGTCGTAGGCGTGGGCGTCGTCGGAGGCCACGCCCCACACCGTCGCGCCCGCGGCCAGCGCCGCGTCCCACAGCGCCACCATCGACGGGTGCTCGGCGTCGCCGGCGTTCCACCGCGCGAACTGCGCGTTGGCGATCTCGACCAGCGCGACGCCGTCGGCGGCCAGCGCGATCAGCAGCGGCGCGGTCATGCCCCAGTGCCACTGCGGGTGGTTGAGCTGCGGCACGCCGCCCAGCTCGCGGGCGCGCGCGAACGCGGCGCGGTACATGTCGCGGCGCGCGGTGGCGGCGCGGTCGGCCCACTCGAGCTTGCCCGTCGGGCGGCCGGTCGCGCCGAGCACGTTGACGTGGATGCGGCACTTGCCGTCGGGCGGCGGCGCCGGCTCGGCGCACGCGGCCGGGTTGTACGTGAGCTCGCTGCCGGCGATCACCAGCAGCGCGCCGTCGTCGGCGGCGACCCGCCCGCCCGGATCCACGCCGGGGATCGTGACCCGGTTGTGATCGGTCAGGACGATGAAGTCGTAGCCGTGGGCCACGTACCACGCCGCCACCGCGGCCGGCGCGGTCGCCGAGTCGCCCGACGGCGCCGCGTGGACGTGGGTCGAGCCGCGCAGCCAGTGCGGCGGCGGCGGCGGCGGCGCAGCGTCGATCACGGCGTCGAGCCCGGCGTCGATCGGTGGCGGCCGGCGCACCGAGTCGGGATCGCGGGCCGGCCCCGCGCACGCCGCCAGCGCGAGCAGCGCCAGCGCGCGGGTCACGGCGTCTGCTCGAGCAACGCCGCGGCGCCCGGCGCGAGGTTGGTCACCACGCCCATCGTGCGCTTGTGCCAGCGGGTGCGGGTCGCCAGGAACAGCCCGAGGCTGTCGGTGAGCAGCCGCCGCACCGCCGGCCGGGTCGCCGACTGATCGATCCGCTCGTCGGGATCGCCGACCACGTCGAGCGTCGTCGGCACGCCGCGCTTGCCGACCTTCAGCTTCCACCGGCCGATCCGCATCGTGTGCGCGTACTCGAACTGCGACGCGTACGACGGCCGGGCCCAGCCGCGATCGGCGCCGGCGGCGATCGGCGCCAGCGACTGGCCCTGCAGCTGAGGCGGCGCGTCGGCGCCCAGCGCGTCGAGGATCGTCGGCAGCACGTCGACCTGCTCGACGCCCTCGTCGACCACGCCGGGCGCGATCCGCGCCGGGTAGTGGATGAGCAGCGGCACCCGCACCAGCGTCTCGCGCAGCGAGCCGCCGTGGCCGCAGCGGCCGTCCTCGAACAGCTCCTCGCCGTGATCGGCGGTGACGATGATCATCGTCTGCTCGTAGATGCCCATCGCCTGCAGCTTGGCGACGAGGTCGCCCAGCCGCGCGTCGTGGTAGCTGATCGCCGAGTCGTAGATCGCGCGCAGCCGCTCGATGTCGGCCGGCGGCGGGATGATCGTGCAGCCCATCTGGCCGGGGATGATGCCGAGGCCGGCCGCGGTGCCGCCGACCACGAACGGTCCGCGGTACGACGGGTCCGAGTAGCGATCGATCCACGGCTTGCGCGCGACCCACGGGCCGTGGGTGTCGACGGTCCCCAGGAACAACAGCGTCGGCTTGGCCTGGTGGACCTCGAGGCGGGCCAGCGCGGCGTCGAGCACCAGCCGCCCCGGCAGGTAGCCGTTGATGACGCCCTTCTCGCGCATCATGTTGCGGAACTCGGTGAAGCCGCGGCCGTAGCCGCCGACGTCGGTGACGAAGCCGTTGCCGGTGACCGCGATCGGCTCGAGCCCGGCGGCGGCGACCAGCTCGCCGAGCACCGCCAGGTTGCGCGGGATGCGCCAGGTGCCGCCGACGCCGGCCTGGCGCACGTTGTGGATCGCCGGGTAGGTGCCGGTCCACAGGCTGGCGTGGGAGGTCTGCGACTCGTTGCCGTGGACGTAGTACTGGCGAAACACCGCGCTGGTCTGCGCGAGCTGCTCGAAGTTCGGCACCTCGGCGCGCGCGCCGGGCGTGAACGTGCGGATGCGATCGGCGCGCAGCGCGTCCATGATCCACAGCACGACGTACTTGGCCGGCGGGCCCGGCGCGGGCGCCGGCGGCGCGGCGCCGGGGATCGTGATCCGCGGATCGGCCAGGCTGGCGCGCGGGCACTCGCGCGCGGTCAACTCGAGCCGCACCGGGCGATCGCCGACCGCCGACAGCTCGACGCGATCGCGGCCGCCGCCGAGCAGCCCGCCGACCTGGGTGCCGTCGTCGGTGCGGGCGGTGACCTCGACCCGACACGGCGCCGGCACGTCGGCGATCAGGTGGGCGTCGGCCGGCAGGTGCACGTACCAGGCGACGCCGGCGTTGCGATCGAGGTCGAGCGTGCGGGTCGCCGGCGTCCACGCGGCGTGCTCGATCGGCTCGTCGTCGGCGCCGGCCCGCGTCAGGTCGGCCGCGACCCGCACCGTCTCGAGCGCGACGCCGCCGTCGAAGATGATCGGGTTCTCGCCCTCGCGCCACGCGCCGGCCGGCGTCGGCAGCGCGTACCAGGCGCGGCCGACCGCGACGTCGAGGCGCCCGAGCGCGCGCAGCCCGGCGCGCACCGTCACCTTGCCGGCGCGCTCGGCGACCAGCCGCACCTGCAGCCCGGTGGCGGCCGCGGCTTGCGCCGCCGTCAGCGGCACCTCGATCGAGCCGCCCTTGGTCGCCACCGCCACCCGCTGGCCCAGCGCCACCCGGCGCAGCAGCCACCGCGGCGTCGGCAGATCGAAGCGGGTGTAGCGGGCGAAGCCGATCGACCCGGCGTCGATCACCAGATCGCCGTCGACGACGCGGTGGGCCGTCAGCAGGTTGTCGCCGAGCGCGAACACCGCGCGCTCGGGGCGGACCACCGCCGGGGCGGCGGCATCGGCCGGGGCGGCGTCGCTCGCCACCGCGGCCACGCCGGCGTCGTCGACCGGCACCGCTGGCGCCGCGTCGGGCGCGCGCCGCTTGGGATCCTTGCACGCCGCGGTCGCGAGCAGCGCCGCGCACGCGCAGAGCCAGGCCCGGCGTGGGCGACGCCCCGCCCTGCCCCGGCCACGCCGGTCAGCGCTTGTTCTTGATGTCGGCAAGCTTCGCGAACGGGTTGTTGACGAAGCCGGATACTCCCATGCCGTTGGGCTCGCCGCGGCGATCGCCGCCGCGGTCGCGATCGCCGGGACGATCTCCGCCGCGATCCGGCCGCGGGCCGCGATCGCCCTCGGGACGCGGGCCACGATCCGGACGCGGGCCGCGATCGCCCTCGGGGCGCGGGCCGCGATCCGGACGCGGGCCGCGATCCGGACGCGGGCCACGATCGCCCTCGGGACGCGGGCCGCGATCGGGGCGCGGGCCACGGTCGCCGCCCGGCGCGCCGTCGGCGCGGGGCGCTCCCTCGGGGCGCGGGCCGCGATCCGGACGCGGGCCGCGATCGGGGCGCGGGCCGCGATCGCCGGCGGGTGCGCCGTCGGCGCGGGGGCCCCA
>JAEUJY010000153.1 GCA_016794525.1 Myxococcales bacterium | reverse complement strand
CGGCGCCGCCGCGCCCGCCCGCCGCGCCGTGGCCCGCGCCGCCGCCGCCGCCGTCGTTGTCGCTGGCGGTCGCGCCGCTCAGACCGCGCCCGGGCCCCATCGCCGCCGCCGCGCCGCCGGCGCCGGGGACGCTGCCGACCGCGCTGGCGGTGAGCGTCCCGTCGATGCTCGCGGTGCGCGCGACGATCACCAGCGGCCGCGTGCCGATGGCCTTGAGCGTCGCGCCGCTGGCCACGCCGAGCGCGTCGAGCCGCAGCACCGCGAGCTCCGGGCCCGCCGGCACCTGCGCCGCCGCGACGACGGTGACGCCGCTGCCCGAGATGCCGGAGATCGTGAGCGCGGAGGTGTCGATCGTGACGGTGCCGGTCATGACCCGCAGGTCGGCGGCGCCGACCACCGCGTCGGCGGGATCGAGGTGCGCGACCCCGGCCGGCGGTGCGTCGGGCGGCGGCGCGTCGATGACCGCGGGCGGCGCGTCGACGTCGGGCGGCGCGTCGGGCCCGGCCGCGTCGAGGCACGGCTCGTCGAACACGCAGGCGTTGGCCAGCGGCCCGGCGCCGCCCCCGTAGCGCAGGCTGCCGACGCAGCAGGTGTCGTCGACGAACGCGCAGTAGCCGGTGGCCTGGACGCAGGTGCCGAGCCCGCAGTCGTCGTCGAGCGCGCAGCGGTGCTCGTCGGGGCGGAAGCACCCGGCGACCGCGACCAGCGCGACGATCCAGCGCACGCCCGCATCGTACCGCGGGCGGCGCCGATCACGGCGGCAAGCTGGTGGGCGCGGGGCTGACCGTGCCGCTGACGCTGGCGGTGCCGCGCAGGACGATCCGGCCGACCGCCCCACCGCCGCCGCCGCCGTCGGAGTTCATCGTCGAGCGCCCCGCCGTCGGCGCGGTCGCGAGCGCGCCCCCGGCGCCGCCCGACGCGAACGTGCCCATCAGCCCGCCCGCGGCGGGAGTCGCGGCCGGGCCGCCGTCGGCGCCGGCGGTGCCGGCCAGCATGGCGGTGGAGATCGACGCGCCGCCGCCGCCACCGCCGTTGGCCGCCACCACGCCGGCGACGTCGAGGGTCGGCGCCTGCAGGTAGATCGCGCCGCCGCTGCCGCCGCCGCGCCCCGGCTCGCTGTTGCCGAGGCACAGCCGGCCCGCGCCGCCGCCACCACCGCCGGCGAGGACCGCGCCGGTCGACGCGATCGTGAAGCTGGTCGTGGCGGTGATCTGCAGCGCGCCGCCGCCGGCGCCGCCGAGCGGGACCGCGCCCGAGCATCCGGCACCGGTGGTGCCGTTGCCGCCACCCGAGCCGCCGCTCAGCGTGGTCAGGGCGGGCGTGCCGTAGGCGAGGCCGGCGCTGCCGCCGGTCGCCGCCGCCGCGCCGGTCGACGCGCCGCCCTGGGCGCCGGACGTGCCGAAGCCCGCGCCGCCGCTGCCGCCTTCGTACGGCGCCGACGCGCCGCCGATCCCGCCGGTGCCCGTCCCGGCCATCGGCCCGCTGCCCCCCGCGCCCGGCACCTCGCGCGCCGCGCTGGCGTCGATCACGCCGGCCACCGACACCGCCGACGCGACGACGATCAACGGCCGCGTGCCGACGACGCGGAGCCGCTTGTTCTGGCGCACGGTCAGCCCGCGGACGTGCAACACCACCAGCGTCCCGCCGCTCGGCTGCTGCGACGCCACCGTCAGCCCGACCCCCGTCGGCAGCGGCGCGCTGGCGCTGGCGTCGGTGGTGTCGATCGTCACGTCGGCGTCGACCAGCCAGTCGGCGGCGCCGAGCTGCGCGTCGGCCGGGGCCAGGTGCGCGACGACGATCGGCGGCGGCGCGTCGATCGGGCTGGCGTCGATCGCGGCGTCGATCGCCGCGTCGATCGCGGCGTCGGTCGGCGCAGCGTCGGCCACCGCGCCGTCGTCGCCCGCCGCGTCGCCGCACGCCTGCGCGCTGACGCAGGCGCCGCTGAGCTCGCCGGCGCCCTCGCCGTAGCGCCACGGCGCGCCGCAGCACTCGGGCGCGGCGAACGCGCAGTAGCCGGTGGTCGGCTCGCAGCGCCCGCCCGCGCCGCACGCGGTGTCGTCGGCGCAGCGGTGCTCGTCCGGACGGAAACACCCGGCCACCCAGATGGCGACCACCGCCGTCAGTGCCAGACGCCACATCGGCGGTCAGGATACACGAGCCGGCTCCGCCGCCGGGGGCCCTTGTGCCATACTGCGCCGATGCGGCGCGTCGCCCTCGTGCTCGTGCTGGCGGTGATCGCCGCCTGCAGCGCGCCGCCCGGCAAGGACGCGATCGACGCCGCGCCGCCGGGCGACGGCACCGCGGCCACCGACGCACCGACCGACGCCGCCACGCCGACGTTCTTCGTGCAGTACGCCGACCCCGATCACGGCCCGTTCCGCGGCGGCACGATCGCCACGATCCGCGGCGGCGGCTTCCGCGAGAGCGACGAGGTGTGGATCGGCGGCCGCCGGGTCCAGGGCCAGCGCTACATCGACTCGCGGCGCTTCGAGATCTCGACGCCGCCCGGCGATCCCGGCGTCGCGACCGTCGAGGTCCGGCGCGGCGGCGGCGGCGCGTCGCGCGACCAGGCCTTCACCTTCGACGCGATCGCGCTCGATCCGCCCAGCGGCTCGGTGGCCGGCGGCACGTTCGTCACGGTCACCGGCTTCGGCACCGACTTCGTCGACGGCGCGGTCGTGACGTTCGACGGCGTCCCCGCGACCGGCGTCACCGTCCAGAACGCGCAGCGGCTGACCGCCTACGCGCCGCCCGGCGTGGCCGGCGACGCCGACGTCACGATCCGCACCACCGCCGATCAGTACCGCGCCGATCGCGCCTACACCTACTTCACCACCGGCGATCCCAACTCCGGCGGCCTGGCCGGCGGCCACCTCGCCGGCACGCTCAACGTCGTCGTCATCGACCAGTACACCAAGGACGGCATCCCGGGCGCGTTCGTCGCCGTCGGCGATCCCAACACCACCGCGTACCGCGGCACCACCGACGCGCTCGGCCAGATCACGTTCAGCGGTCCCGACCTGGTCGGCCCGCAGACCGTCGTCGCCTGGGCCGCCGACCACGAGGTGGCGTCGTTCCACTGCTTCGACGCCGCCAACGTGACGATCTGGCTGCGCTCGCCGATCCCGCCGCCCGCCGAGGGGCCGCCGCCGGTCGGCACCAGCGGGGCCCGCATCCGCGGCCACGTCGTCTTCGGCGACGGCGTCGGCCTCGGCTCGCCGTTCTGGAACCTGGTGCCCGAGCCGCGCACGCCCACCGAGAAGAAGCGCATCTACGTCACCAGCGCGGCCAACGGCCTCACCGGGGCGCCGGCGTGGCCGGTCGCGCCGATCGACTACGAGTTCGAGCCCGCGCGGCTGGCCTGGCCGTACGAGGTGGCGGCGCGCCCGGGCGCGCTGGCGGTGGTGGCGATCGCCGGCCTCTACGACAGCGCGCTCGATCCCGACGGCAACGGCAACGACGGCTTCGAGCCGTTCGCGATGGGCGTGGCGCGCGGCGTGCTGGTCGGCCCCGGCGAGGACAAGACCGGCGTCGACATCGTCGTCAACGTGCCGCTCGACAGCGCGCTGCGGGTGCAGCTGCGCGATCCGCCGGCGCTCGACACGCCCGGCTGGCGCGGGCCGACGAAGTACATCTTCCGCGGCGGCACCGACCTCGGCGGCGAGGGCCTGATCCACTTCGGCAAGCACGGGCTGCGGCTGCCCCCGACGGCGCAGCTGCAGGCCGGCGAGGTCGAGCTGCCGCCCGGCGCGACCAGCCTGACCGTCGGCCGCATCCCCGCGCTGGCGATGGCGGTGGCCGACGGCTCGTACGCGATGTCGGCCGGCGCGTACACCGCGGGCGGCGGACCGCCGTTCTCGGTGCGCGTGGTCCGCGGCGTCACCTCGACCACGACGCCGGTCGTGATCGACGACTTCTTGCCGGTGCCGCGGGCCACCGATCCGGCGCCGGCCGGCGTGGCCACCGGGCGCCACCTGCGCTTCACCGGCGAGCCGCCGGCCGACGCGGTGCCGACGTTCCGCCTGCACATGCTTTCGAGCGGCACCGGCGATCCGGTGTGGCGCGGCATCACCTGCGGCGCGATGACCGACGTGCCGCTGCCGGATCTGTCGTCGATCGGCGTGGTCTACCCGCCGCCCGGCGAGGTGGTCACGTGGGTCAGCTGGGCGATCACCACGCCCGGCTCGTACGACACCTTCAGCTACCGCTGGCTGGGCAGCGCGTACTGGCGCGCCTACGCCAGCGACGCCTGGAACGTGCAGTTCCCGTGATGCGCGCCGTCGCCCTCGCCGCGCTGCTCGCGCTGTCCGCCGCCGCCTGCTCGACCGGCAAGCAGGGCCCGGTGTGCGCCGAGGGCGTCGATCGCTGCGAGGCCAACCGCCTCGAGACCTGCAACGACGACGGCACCGCGTGGGAGGTCACCGACGACTGCGCCGCCGCGGGCCGGCTGTGCGTGGTCGGCGTCGGCTGCAGCCCGTGCGTGCCCGACGCGCTGGCCTGCCAGGGCCAGGACGTCGTGCGCTGCCGCCCGGACGGCAGCGCCTTCGACGTGGTCGGCACCTGCGACGGCACCCAGCAGCAGGTGTGCGCCGGCGGCCAGTGCAAGGACGCGTGCGCGCTGGCCGCCGACAGCCGCGACTACGAGGGCTGCGAGTACTGGGCGGTCGATCTCGACAACGCCGTCGTCGCCACCCAGGGCGCCGCCGCCGCGCAGCAGTTCTCGGTCGTGGTGTCCAACGCCAGCCTGCTCGACGCCGACGTCAAGGTCGAGATCCTGTGCACCGCCGCCGACAGCGTCGACCCGCGCACGCCGTGCACGCCGGGCAGCACGTTCGTCGTGCGTGGGCCGTTCGCGATGGGCCCCGGCGACCTGCGCGTGATCGATCTCGACCCGCGCGAGGTCGACGGCTCGAGCCGGCCCGAGCTCAACGACGGCTCCGGCACCGCGCGCTCGCCCCACGCCTACCGCGTGGCCTCGACCGCGCCGATCATCGCGTACCAGTTCAACCCGCTCGAGAACGTCGGGGTGTTCAGCAACGACGCCTCGGTGCTGCTGCCGACCGAGGCGCTGTCGCACCGCTACCTGGTGCCGTCGTGGCCGCAGACCATCGCGCGCACCGAGGACTCGCTCACCAACATGGGCCTGCACCTGCGCGCGTTCCTGACCGTGGTCGCGGTCGAGGACGGCACCACCGTCGACGTGCACCTGTCGACCGCGATCCTCGGCGGCGGCGGCGTGCCGGCGGCGGCGGCCGGCGACGACATCAGCTTCACGCTCGATCGCTTCGAGGTGATGAACCTCGAGACCGACGGCTTCAACGCCGACTTCACCGGCAGCTCGGTGGTCGCCCGCGGCAACAAGCGGGTCGCGGTGTTCACCGGCAGCGAGGCGTCGGACGCGCCGCGGTTCGACACCCTGGCCACCCGCCGCTGCTGCGCCGATCACCTCGAGGAGCAGGTGTTCCCCGAGGACAGCCTCGGCACCCACTTCGTCGCGGTGAAGACCCCGCTGCGGTCCAAGCTGGTCGACGACGCCGGCTGGGACGTGGCGGTGGTCCCCGACGAGCCCGAGTACTGGCGGGTCATGGCCACCGTCGATCCCACCGAGGTCACGACCAACCTGCCGCCGCCGTTCGATCGCTTCGCGCTCGGCCGCGGCGCGTCGGTCATCATCGAGGCCGAGCGCGACTTCCTGTTCGAGTCGACCGAGCCGATCGCGGTGGTGCAGGTGCCGGCGAGCCAGGCCGCCACCGGCATCCCGTCGACCTTGCAGGACGGCACCCGCCCGCCCGGCGGCGATCCGTCGCTCATCTGGGTGCCGCCGGTCGAGCAGTGGCGCAACCGCTACCTGTTCCTGGTGCCCAACAAGTACGCGTTCGACTTCCTGCTGGTCGCCGCGCCGGCGTCGGCGCGCCTGGTCTACGACGGCATCCCGATCGACGACGTGCTCACCTGCGAGCGCGAGCCGATCGGCATGCAGGTCCCGGTCGGCGGCGGCCCCGCCGTCGAGTACCTGGCGATCCGCTGCCAGCTCGCGTACCCGATGCCCGGCGGCCCCGGCCTGCAGGACGACGGCGTCCACGAGCTGCGGTCCGAGGCCGGCGATCGCTTCGGCCTGATCGTGTGGGGCTGGGACAGCTTCGTCAGCTACGGCTACCCCGGCGGCAGCAACGTCGAGCGCATCAACGTGCAGTGAGCCGGCCCGGCCCTGGACGTGAAGCGCACTGGCCGAGAGGACCCGCCGAGCATCGAGGCGCTGTCGCCGCGCCGCCGCGAGGTGCTGCACCTGGTGGCGCGCGGGCTCACCAACGACGAGATCGCCTCCGCGCTCGGCATCGCGGTCGGCACCGTGCGCACGCACCTGGGCGCGATCCTCGCCGCGCTCGACGTGACCAACCGGACCGAGGCCGCGGTGGCGTACCAGGCGTGGGACGCCCGGCCGCCGCGGCTCGAGGAGATCCTCGTGCGGCCGGCGCTGGCGGTGCTGCCGATCCAGACCGTCGACGGCCGCGGCCGCGCCGAGGCCGCGGGGCTCACGCGCGATCTGGTGGCGTCGTTCTCGCGGTGGTGCGGGTTCCCGGTGATCGCCAACGCCGCCACCGCGAGCGCGCGCGAGCTCGGCGGGGTCGAGGTCATCAGCCGCACGCTGGGCGCGCGGTTCTTGCTCGACGCGATGCTGCGGGTGTCGGCCGACGCCTGGCGGCTCAACGTCGAGCTGGTGGATGCGGAGGCGGGCTGCTGTCTCGCGTCGGAGGTCCACGACTTCACCCCCGACGGGCTGTTCGCGGCGCAGGATCGCCTGTGCGACGCGGTGGTCGCCGCCACCTACGAGCGGCTGATCGGCGCGCTGGCGCGACCGGCGCCGGCGCGGCACCCCGAGGTGCTGGCGGCGTGGGAGCTGGCGCACCGCGGCCTCAACCTGCAGGCGAGCCGGGAGGAGCAGGCCAACCACGGCGCGCGGGCGCGGCTGCAGGCGGCGCTGGCGCAGGAGCCGACGCTGGTGCTCGGGCACTTCGGCCTCGGCCTCACCGCCTACGACGCGGTGCTCAACCAGTGGCGCGATCGCGGCGAGGCGCTCGACGAGCTGGCCGCCGCCGGCGAGCGCTGCGCGACCCTGGCCCCGCACCTGGCCGAGGGCTGGTACCTGCAGGCGCGCCACCACCAGGCGCTCGGTCGGCACGATCGCGCGGTGGCGTCGCTGCGCATCGCGATCGCCAACAACCCCAGCTTCGCCGCGGCGCACGCGCTGCTGGGCCAGGTGCTGTTGCTCGCCGGCGAGCAGCACGAGGGGCTCGCGCGGATGCGCCACGCGTGTCGGCTCGGGCCGCGCGCCTACGTGGCGGGGCTGGCGGTCGCGTACTTCATCCGGAGCGAGTACGCGCTCGCGCTGGCCACCGCCGAGCAGGCGATCGCCACCAACCCGCGCTACCCGTTCGTGCGCGCGCTGGCGGTGGCGTCGGCCTGGTACCTCGGCCGCACCGCGGTGGCGTGGGCGCACGCCGCCGAGCTCAGGCGCATGCACCACGGCTTCACCTCGGCGCGGTTCCTCGACACCTTCGGCGGCGAGCACGACGCGGTGGCGCGCATCGCGCACGCGCTCGCGGCCGTCGCGCTGGTGTGAACGTGCAACGGCATACGCCGATCGGCGGATGGTGCGGCCCGCGCGCGCCGCGCATCGTGGCGCAAACCACCGCGCGGTCCGCCGCGCACGGAGCACACGCCATGTCGATCATCGAGTTCTCGAATCCCCAGGAGCTGATGCGGAAGGCCGCCAGCGACCCCGCCCTCGTCAAGCAGCTCGCCACCTTCGCGCACCTCCTCGGCTTCGGCTGGTGCAGCGGCACCCGCAGCGAGCAGGTCGGCGAGGACTTCGACCTCGTCCAGGAGCGCGACCGCGTGACCATGAAGGCCCACTACGACCCCAAGGATCCCTACGCCGGGGGCGACCACGCCCACCAGCGCCTGGCGATCTCGTTCCGCAACTTCCGCCTCGACGTCAACGGCGGCGACTTCCGCTACGCCGCGCCCCGCGTCACCCAGAAGGAGACGCTGGGGCTGGCCTCGGTGTGGGCGCGCAACGCGTCGTCGGTCGAGGACACCGTGACCCAGTCGTTCACGTACGCCACCACCGAGACCATCACCCACACCGCGGGGGCCAAGATCTCGGTCGGCGCTGGCGTCAAGGTGCAGGCCACCGGCGGCGCGTCGGTGCCGTTCCTCGCCGAGGGCAAGATCACCGCCGAGGCGTCGCTGATGGTCACCACCGAGGGCAGCTACGGCTACGCCAACGCGCGCTCCAGCACCACCACCCACACCGCCGTCTACACCGGGCGGGTGAAGCCGCGCAGCCAGCGCCTCATCAAGCTGTCGGTGACCAAGGCCGAGGCCGACGTCGACTACACCAGCGAGGGCGTGCTGGTGTTCGACGTGACGCTGTCCGGCTTCCTGCGGCCGAGCGGCAACGCGCTGCGCACGCACCCGACCGACCGCCCGATGTACGAGTGCCACCTGATGGACAAGGCCGGCGCGCTCGGCGCGATCCGCTGGCTGGCCGACAACGATCGGCCCAACGCGTCGCGCTGGGACCTCGACTGGATCCGCAAGCAGGGCTGGGGCGCCTCGCTCGACGCCGTGCTCGACTACGCGCGCACGCCGATGCGCGCGCGCCTGAACGGCACGTTCAAGATCGCCGCGGGCTTCGACGCCACGGTGGTCGGCGGCGAGGACTTCCCGCTGACCGACGCGCCGGCGACGAGCGCCGAGGTCGCGGCGGCGGACGACGGGCCGCCCGGGCTGGCGGCGTTCCGCTACGCCGCTGACGAGCCGCGCGCCGTCGCGACGTCGTCCGGCGACTGACCGCGCGCGCCCGGCCGCGCCGGGCGTGGGGGCCGGCCCCGGCTCACGGGGCCGTGGGCGACTCGCCCCGGACGTCGAAGCCGAACACGCCGACCACCACGAACGCGACGCGGCGGTTCTGCGACCGGCCCCGGCGGGTCGTGTTGTCGGCGACCGGACGCTCCTCGCCGAACCCGGCGGCGGTCAGCCGGTCGGCCGCGATGCCGCGGTCGACCAGGAAGCTGCGCACGGCCTCGGCGCGCCGCTGCGACAGGTCCTTGTTGTACGCGTCGTCGTTGCGATCGTCGGTGTGGCCCTCGATCTGGATCGACAGCTCGGCGTGGTCGGCCAGCAGGCTGGCGACGTTGTCGAGCAGCGCGAACGAGCGCCGATCGATCTGGTCCTTGTCGGACTTGAAGAACACCGGCTCGAGGATCACCACCTTGCCGTCGCGCAGCGACACCCGGCGCTTGGTCTTGCAGCCGTCGAACTTCGTCGCGCCCGCCTCCTTGGGGCACACGTCGATCCGGTAGACCACGCCATCGCCGTCGTCGTCGGAGTCGGGGCACCCGTAGTTCTCCGCCGGACCCACCGCGGCCGGGCAGCGGTCCCGCTCGTCGGCCAGCCCGTCGTTGTCGTTGTCGCCGTCCGGGCATCCATCGTCGTCCTGGAAGCCGTCGAGGTCCTCGCGCGCGTCGGGGCAGGCGTCGCTGTCGTCGCGGCGGCCGTCGCCGTCGCTGTCGCCGGCGTCGGGGCAGCCGTCGTCGTCGTCGAAGCCGTTGCGCGTCTCGCCGCTGTCGGGGCAGCGGTCGGCGGCGTCGGCCAGGCCGTCGCCGTCGTTGTCGTCGTCGGGCGCGCCGTCGTCGTCGTCGAACCCGTCGCGGTCCTCGGCCTGGTCCGGGGCCCGGTCGGCGGCGTCGGCCACGCCGTCACCGTCGTTGTCGTCGTCGGGGCACCCGTCGGCGTCGTCCCAGCCGTCGCGGTCCTCGGCCGCGCGCGGACAGCGGTCGCCCTCCACGATGCCGTCGCCGTCGTCGTCGCGGCGGGCCGGGCCCTCGCCCGGCCGGGTCAGGCGAGCGCCGATGAGGAGGCGCCAGTCCGGCGTGCCGTAGCCCTCGCGCAGCCCGGCGCCGGCGACCGCGAAGCCGAGCCAGCGCGGCGCGAACGCCACCGTGGGGCCTGCGGCCACCTCCACGCTGGTGCGGCCGTAGCTCGACAGCGGCGCGTCTGCCGCCGTGGCGGTGGTGGCGGTGGCGCCGGCCTCGACGGCCGACGTCACGCGATACGCCGCGCCGAGTCCGAGCCGGACCTCGTCGTCGACCGTCAGGCCGTTGATCGCGGTGGCCGGACGCGCCGCGTAGGCGAGGTTGCCGCCGAGGCGGAGTCGTCCTTGCCACCGGGTCGCGGCGAGGGTCGGCGTGAAGGTCACGCCGTCATCGCCGCGGTAGTCGCTGCCGGCGCCGGTCGGGAGACCGAGCTCGGGGATCACCGCCAGCGACAGCGGCGCCGCGCCCTGGCGGAGCAGCGCGATCTTCGGACGCAGGCGCAGGTCGCCCAGGCCGACGCCGCCGATGTCCGCCAGCATCCCGGTGACCCCATCGATGCTGCCCGCGCGGTCCTGCGCGAACACCAGCGGCAGGTCGAGGCCGATCGCGATCCGGCGGTGTACGCCGACGCTCACGCCGAGCTCGCCGCCGGTGCGCTGCGCCACCAGCGAGCCGACCCGGGTCCGATCGTCGTCGGTCATGTACACGGTCAGCGGATCGTCGGCCGAGCCGATCCACAGGTGGGTGTCGACCGTCCACCGCGCCGGCACCGAGCCGGACTCGACGCCGAGGATGCCGGCGGCGTCGCTCGCCAGCGTGAACCGCTCGACCGAGAAGTCGCGCGGCTCGGTGGCGACCTGCGCGGCCGCCACGGTCGCGGTCGATGCGGTGGCGAGCGCCGCCACCACCGTGGCGTTGCGCCGCCGCCGCCGCGCGATCAGCGCCGCCAGCGCCAGGCAGGCGCCGAGGCCGGCGCTGCCGCCGCCGCTGGTCGAGCAGCCGCCGCCGGCGACGCCCGTGCCGTCGGCGAAGCCGTCGTTGTTGTCGTCGTCGTCGCACAGGTCGCCGGCGCCGTCGCGGTCGAGGTCGGCCTGGTCGGGGTTGGCGTCGGTCAGGCAGTTGTCGACCGGGTCGAGCACGCCGTCGCCATCCTGGTCGTTCACGCACACGTCGGGCAGGCCCGGCGTGCACTCCCAGCCGCTCTCGACCGCGCAGCCGTCGTCGCAGCCGTCGCCCGCGGCGGTGTTGCCGTCGTCGCACAGCTCGGTGCCGACCCGGATGCCATCACCGCAGGTCGAGGTGCACGCGCTGGGGTCGGCATCGTCGCAGCTCCAGCCGTCCTCGACCCCACAGGTGGCGGAGCAGCCGTCGAGGGAGGCGAGGTTGCCGTCGTCACAGGTCTCGACACCGGCCACCACGCCGTCGCCACAGGTCGACGCGCAGGCCGACGGCTCACCTTGACAGGTCCAGCCGGCCTCGATGGCGCACGCGGCCGAGCAGCCGTCGCCCGCGGCGCTGTTGCCGTCGTCGCAGGCCTCGGCGCCGCGGAGCAAGCCGTCGCCGCAGCCGGGCGAGCACGCGTCCGGCATCGCGCCGGCACAGCTCCACCCGGCCTCGACGGCGCAGGTGGCGGAGCAGCCGTCGGTGGCGAGCAGGTTGCCGTCGTCGCAGGCCTCGGCGCCGGCGCGGATGCCGTCGCCGCAGGACGTGGCGCAGGTGGTCGGGCTCTCGCCGTCGCAGGTCCAGCCGAGCTCGACGGCGCACACCACCGAGCAGCCGTCGCCGGCGCTGGTGTCCCCGTCGTCGCAGGCCTCGGCGCCAGCGCGGACGCCGTCGCCGCACGCCGTCGCGCAGGTCGACGGCGAGCCAGTGCACGACCAGCCGCTCTCGATCGAACAGGTGGCGGAGCAGCCGTCGGTGGCGAGCAGGTTGCCGTCGTCGCAGGCCTCGGCGCCGGCGCGGACGCCGTCGCCGCAGGACGTGGCGCAGGTGGACGGCGAGCCAGTGCACGACCAGCCGCTCTCGATCGAACAGGTGGCGGAGCAGCCGTCGGTGGCGAGCAGGTTGCCGTCGTCGCAGGCCTCGGCGCCGGCGCGGACGCCGTCGCCACACGCCGTCGCGCAGGTCGACGGCGAGCCAGTGCACGACCAGCCGCTCTCGATCGAACAGGTGGCCGAGCAGCCGTCGGTGGCGAGCAGGTTGCCGTCGTCGCAGGCCTCGGCACCGGCGCGGACACCGTCGCCGCAGGCCGTCGCGCAGGTCGACGGCGAGCCAGTGCACGACCAGCCGCTCTCGATGGCGCAGGTGGCCGAGCAGCCGTCGGTGGCGAGCAGGTTGCCGTCGTCGCACGCCTCGGCGCCAGCGCGGACACCGTCGCCGCACGACGTGGCGCAGGTCGACGGCGAGCCAGTGCACGACCAGCCGCTCTCGATGGCGCAGGTGGCCGAGCAGCCGTCGCCGCCGCTGGTGCCACCGTCGTCGCAGGCCTCGGCGCCGGCGCGGACGCCGTCGCCGCACGCCGTGGCGCAGGTGGACGGCGAGCCAGTGCACGACCAGCCGCTCTCGATCGAACAGGTGGCCGAGCAGCCGTCGCCGCCGCTGGTGCCACCGTCGTCGCAGGCCTCGGCGCCGGCGCGGACGCCGTCGCCGCAGGACGTGGCGCAGGTGGACGGCGAGCCAGTGCACGACCAGCCGCTCTCGATCGAACAGGTGGCCGAGCAGCCGTCGGTGGCGAGCAGGTTGCCGTCGTCGCAGGCCTCGGCACCGGCGCGGACACCGTCGCCGCAGGCCGTCGCGCA
>JAEUJY010000126.1 GCA_016794525.1 Myxococcales bacterium | reverse complement strand
CGGTCACCGCCGCCGCGGTGGTGGTGGTGCCGCGGGTGACGTCGACCCGCTCGGCCCCGCCGGCGGTGCGCGAGGTCGCGCCGCCGCGCGCCGCCGCGCCGACGCCGGATCGGCCGGCGCCCGCCGGCGGTGGCGGCGCCGCGGCGCCCGCGCCCGCGGCGATCGAGGCCGCGCCGCTGGCGGTGTCGCTCGACGACATCGAGCTGGGGCCGCCGCCCGCCCCGGCGCCGCCGCGCGCGCCGGTCCGCGCGACGCCACCGCCGCCGACCGCGTCGCCGTCGACCGCGCCGCCGCCGCCCGAGGTCGCGTCCGCGCCGGCGCCCGAGGTCGGCGCCGCCGCGCCCGCGATCGATCCGCTGGCGCGCGAGCTCGAGCTCCTGCGCACCGCGCGCACCGCGCTGCGCGGCGGCGCCGCCGTCGACGCGCTGGCCGCGCTCGCGATCTATCGCCGCGAGTTCGCCGACGGCCAGCTCGCCGAGGAGGCCGCGGTGCTCGCGGTCGAGGCGGCGTGCGCCGCGGGGCGGACCGACGAGCTCGAGCGGCTGCGCGCAGGGTTTGCGCGTCGGTGGCCGTCATCGACCGCGAAGGCGAAGGTCGAGCGCATGTGTCGGTGAGCGGCGAGTGGTAGGGACGGGGACGGAGGACGGGGACGGGGACGGGGACGGGCACGGAGACGGAGGACGGGGACGGAGACGGGGACGGGGACGGGATCGGGATCGGGATCGGGATCGGGATCGGGATCCGCGGCGCCGTGCGAGCGCCCGGCGCGAGGCGGCTAGCGGCGCGGGTGGCGGAGGCGCCAGAGCATGGCGCCGACGCGATCGGCGAGGGCGAGGGCGGGCGCGGCGGCGGCGGCGGGGATGTGGCCCCAGTCGACGGCGACCTGGACGGCGGTGGCGGCCTCGGCGCACTCGCCGGCGGCGATGCGGTAGCGCGCGGCGCGATCGCGGCCGTCGCGGCGGCCGCCCTCGGCGGTGTTGAGCGCGGCGCTGGTCGCGGCGCGCCGCAGCTGATCGGCGAGGTTGCGATCGCGCAGCTCGATCTCGGCGACGAGCGGGCGGACGGCGACGATGAACTCACGGGCGATGGTCAGGGCTTCGAACATGACGGGCTCCTTGGGTGTGGCTCTCACCCGCCCCGCGCCCTGGAGCGCACGGGGCGTGACCACGACCAGCCAAGGGCACTGGAGTCCCCGCCTGGTCGTGGGCGCGGCCCGGTGCGCGACGGGCGCGCAGGGTGAGCCACACCCAAGGAGCCGGCGTGCGAGACGCGACCGGCGCTCGGTGAGGCGGCGGTGGTGTCGCTGCGTGTCGAGCGCGGTGCGCGCGCAAGGCTCGCGGAGGTGTGCACCCGCCGCAGAGCGCGATGCTGCGAGGTGCGCGCCGACGAGATGCGCGCACGTGCGGAGCTGCGGAGGTGAGCGAGGAGCAAGACACCGTGGAGGTGGCCTCCGTGGTTGGGGCGCCCTTCGCGGCCCCCGCGCACGTCCCGCGCCGTCGGCCGCAGCAGGCGCGCGCGCGGCCGAGCGTCGCGCAGCGGCGGCCGACGCACGGGCCCAGCGCGTGTGGCCGCGGCCGGGCGAACCCCAACCACGGAGACCACCATGCTCGATGCTCAGCTGCTCACTCTCGATCTCATCCGCGCGCTGCGCCCGCTGTGCGAGCAAGTCGCGCGGTCGTCGGCCGATCTCGCCGATCAGCTGCGGCGCGCCGCGACCAGCGTGGCGCTCAACCTCGGCGAGGGCGTGCGCCGCACCGGCCGCGACAAGAAGCGCGCGTACCGCATCGCCGCCGCCGAGGCGCAGGAAGTGCGGATCGCCCTCGAGGCCGCGGTCGCCTGGGGCTGGGTGGATGACGCGGCGGTCACCGCGGCGCGCGTGCTCGCCGACCGCGTCGCGCGCGTGACGTACGCCCTCGCCCGATGAGCACGGCGGGGCCTCGGGCCCCTTTCGGCTGCGGGGACGGCGACGGAGACGGTGACGGAGACGGTGACGGAGACGGTGACGGAGACGGTGACGGTGACGGTGACGGAGACGGAGACGGTGACGGTGACGGTGACGGTGACGGTGACGGTGACGGTGCCGGTGACGGTGACGGTGACGGGGACGGGGACGGGGACGGGGACGGTGACGGGGACGGGGACGGAGACGGGGACGGGGACGGAGACGGAGACGGAGACGGGGATGGTGACGGGGACGGTGACGGGGACGGCACGGGCACGGGCGCGGCACCGGAGCAGAAATCGCGGACGCGGACCGTCGCGGGGCGCGGTCGGGCCAACCGTCCGCAACGCCCATCCCGCGCGGCAAATTCCCGTGATCGTCGTCGAGGGCCGTGGTACGACGCCTCCCCCGGCCATGCGGTCCGCCAGCCTCGTCCTCGTCGCCTACGGGCTCATGCTCGTGCTGGGCGTCGTGTGGGCGGCGCTGCCGATCCCGGTGCTGGGCGACACGCCGCCCGACGTGGCGGCGGTGACGGCGGGCTACCTCGGCCTGACCGCGCGGCGCGGGGTGGCGGCGGCGGTGGGCGCGGCGGTGATCACCGGCTACCTGGCGGACCTGCTGGCGGGCGCGCCGCGCGGCTTGCTCGCGCTGACCGCGGGCATCGTCTGCGTGTCGGCGATCGGCGTGCAGCGGCGGATCCTGGTGCGCGGCTGGGCGCTGACCGCGGGCTTCGCGGCGGCCACCGCGGCGCTGGCGGCGCTGGCCAGCATCGTCATCCGCGTCGCGCTGCGCGGACCGGTGGCCGGGCTCGGCACCGAGCTGTGGGGGCTGGTGCGGCTCGGCGTCGCCGCGGCGCTGCTCGGGCCGGCGGTGATCCGGCTGTACCGCCGGGTCGACGCCGCGTTCGCCCGCACCCACCGCGAGCGCGATCACGCCCTCGAGGGGCTGGCCCCGTGAGGTCGCGATGCTGATGCACGAGGGCGGCTCCGGCGGCGTCGCGCTGCCGACCCTGGGCCGGCGGCTGCGCTGGGTGCTGCTCGCGATGCTGATCTGTTTCGGCGGGCTGGTGGTCCGGCTGTGGCAGCTGCAGGTGATGCGCGGCGATCGCTACCGCGAGCGCACCGTGTCCAACGTCGTCCACGAGCGCTACCTGCCGTCGCTGCGCGGCCGCATCCTCGATCGCGACGGCGTGCCGCTGGCCGACAACCGCGCGGCGTTCAACCTGTACGCGACGCCCAAGGCGATGACGCCGGCGCTGCGCGGCACGCTCAAGCGGCTGATCGGGCTGTCCGACGAGGAGCTCGAGAAGATCGACGGCCGGCTGGCCACCGCGAAGAAGCGCAAGGTCCGCGACCCGGTGCTGCTCCTCGAGGACATCAGCCGCGAGCGCGCCGCGCTGATCGATCAGGAGCGCTACCGCTGGCCCGAGGTCGAGGTGCGCAGCGAGCCGTACCGCCACTACCCGCAGGGCGCGCTGGCCGCGCACTTGGTCGGCTACATGACCCAGATGACCGCCGAGGAGGCGCGCCAGCTCGGCGAGCAGGGCTACAGCTCCGACGAGCTGATCGGGCGCTACGGCCTCGAGTCGATGTGGGAGAACTACCTGCGCGGCAAGAAGGGCAAGGAGCGCTACGCGGTCGACGCCCGCGGCCGGCGGCTCGACGAGGCCACCGCGGCCGGGCTGATCGACGGCGACCGCGTCACCGAGCCGGTGGCCGGCTACTCGCTGGTCTTGACCCTCGACGCCGATCTGCAGCGCATCGCCGAGCGCGCGGTGGCGCCGCACCCGGCGGCGGCGGTGGCGGTGGTCGAGATCGCGACCGGCAAGGTGCTGGCGCTGGTGTCCAAGCCGTCGTTCGACCCCAACGTCATGACCGGCCACCTGACCAAGGCCGAGGCCAAGTTCCTCGAGGACGATCCTCGCAAGCCGTTCATCGACAAGGCGCTGCGGGTGCCGTACCCCCCGGGCTCGACGTTCAAGTTCATCACGACGATCGCCGCGCTCGAGGACGGCCAGGGCCGCGAGGACGAGCCGATCGTGTGCAAGGGCAGCTACCAGGTCGCCGGCGACCGCAACCTGTTCGACTGCACGTCGTCGCACGGCAAGCTCGATCTGGTCGGCGCGATCCAGCACTCGTGCAACGTCTACTTCTGGTCGCTGGCCGAGCGGGTGGGCCTCGATCGCCTGGCCGAGGTCGCCAACGCCTACGGCTTCGGCTCGCGCACCGGCCTGGGCCTCAACGGCGATGCGCCGGGCCGCATCCCGACCCGCGCCTGGTACGAGCAGCGCGGCCGCTTCATGATCGGCTACACGATCAACGGCGCGACCGGGCAGGGCGACGTCGAGCTGACCGTGATGCAGCTGACGATGGCGTACGCGGCGCTGGCCAACGGCGGGACGCTGTTCGTGCCGCAGGTGGTCGACCGGGTGGTGCGCGCCGACGGCGCCACGGTGATCCAGTACCAGCCGCAGGTGAAGAACCAGATCGACACGCCGCCCGAGATCCTCGAGCTGTGGAAGCGCGGCACGTACAAGGCGGTCAACGAGCCCGGCGGCACCGCGTTCGGCTACGCCACCAGCGATCTGATCTCGATCGCCGGCAAGAGCGGCACCGCCCAGGTCGCGGCCAATAAGGCCAAGAAGGATCAGCGGCAGATCCGCGGCTGGTCGCCGAGCGCCGACCACGCGTGGTTCGCCGGCGTGGCGCCGGCCGACAACCCCGAGGTGGCGATCGTCGTCTTGATCGAGCACGGCGGCCCCGGCGGCAAGGTCGCGGGCCCGGTGGCCAAGGCGATCCTCGAGGGCTGGGCCACCCGGGTGCGCAACCGCGACCACGGCACGGCCAGCGGCCCGCTGGTCGGCGGCGCGATCTTCGGGCGGCTGCGCCAGCTCACCGCGACGTGGCAGCTCGGCGTGCGCGCCGCGGCGGCGCCGGCGCCCGGCCCCGAGGACGAGCCCTGATGCGCGGCGGCGTCGGCATCTCGTTGCCGCGGGCGCAGATCGGCATGACCCGCTGGCGCCGGTTCCGCGCCGCGGTCGACTGGCCGCTGGTCGCGACGATCGTCGTGATCGCCGCGCTGGGCCTGCTCAACCTGTACAGCGCGGTCAACGGCACCCGCCACGCCGGCAAGTTCGATCAGCAGCTGCGGTGGATGTTCGTCGGCGCGATCGCCTTCGCGGCGTTCACCGCGATCGACTACCGCTCGCTCCTGCGGGTGGCGTGGATCGGCTTCGGCGTCGCGCTGGTGGCGCTGATCATCGTCGACGTCGCCGGCTCGAACGCCAAGGGCAGCGAGCGGTGGATCTCGATCGGCACGCTCGGCGGCCAGCCCTCGGAGCTGGCCAAGCTGGCGGTGATCATGGTGCTGGCGCGGCTGGTGTCCGACGGCGCCGGCGCCAAGCCACACTGGACGACGCTGGCGCCCAAGCTCGCGCTGTTGTGCGTGCCGGTGGTGCTGATCGCGGTGCAGCCCGACCTCGGCACCGCGACCTTGTTGACGCTGATCATGCTGTCGGTCGGGTTCCTCGCGCTGCGCGATCTGTGGCCGATGGTCTACACGCTGTTCGGGATGTTCCTGGCGGTGCCGATCCTGTGGGAGTCGATGCACCGCTACCAGAAGGACCGCGTGCTGGCGTTCCTCGATCCGTCGGCCGACTCGACCGGCTCGGGCTGGCACACGCTGCAGTCGATCTTCGCGGTCGGCTCGGGGAAGCTGCTCGGCAAGGGCTTCATGTCGGGCACCCAGAACCAGTTCGACTTCCTGCCCGAGCACTGGACCGACTTCCCGTTCTCGGTGTGGGCCGAGGAGTGGGGCTTCGTCGGCTCGGTGGTGATGCTGGCGATCTTCGCGTTCCTGATCGTCTGGCTGCTCAACATCGCGCTGCGCGCGCGCGACGCCGCCGGCGCGGTGTTGTGCCTCGGCGTCGCCGCGATGACCTTCTGGCACGTCATCGTCAACGTCGCGATGGTGCTCGGCATGGCGCCGGTGGTCGGCGTGACCCTGCCGTTCATCAGCTACGGCGGCAGCTCGCTGCTGACGTTCTTCATTGGCATGGGGCTTTGCGCCTCCGTCTCCCTCCGCCGCCACGGGTACTAGGGCGGTGGTTCGGGTGGGGGGACCGGCTGCGGGGCTCGTCCGCGGCGTTGCCGGTCCCCCCCGACGCCCTCACGTACAGGTACCGCCGCACCTACCGGCGTATGCCATCGGTCGACGAACCCTCCTCCCCACCCTGGGCCCCACCGTCGCCTTGCGGCCGAGCCTCCTCGCGCGGTCCAGCTAGACCACCACCACCAGTAGATCGATCGGGGTGAGCCGGAGAGCGGGGGCGGGTGAGCGGGGCGAGCCGGCGGGCGAGCGAGGAGCGGGGGCGGGCGAGCGAGGAGCGGGGGCGGGCGAGCGAGGAGAGGGGTGGGCGAGCGTGGCCGAGCGGGCGGCGGGCGGGCGTCAGGGGCCGCAGCCCAGGCTGGCCAGGGCCTGGGGCAGGGCGCTCGCGCCCTGGGTGCAGGCGGCCTCGACGGTGGGGCGGGCGTTGGCGGGCAGGTTGCGCCAGGTCTGGCGCAGCGCGGTGACCGATTGCCGGAGCGACGCGCGCGTCGGCGCGGGCATCGCGTCGCAGCGGGCCAGCCGCTCGAGCAGCGCGACGTAGCGATCGCAGGCGCCGAGGGCCTGGCCCGGCGGCGCCCACGGATCCACCGGCAGCGAGGGATCGACGCCGGCGTCGATCGGCGGCGGCGGCGCGTGCTTGGCGCGCCAGCGCTCGTCGAGCTCGGGCAGCACGCGGCGCGGGCACTCGAGCAGCGTGTCCTCGTCGGGCGCGTCGACCAGGCACGCGCCCTCGCGGGCGGTCAGGCGCTGGCGCTGGCAGGTCCGGGTCAGCTCGGCGACCACCGGCGCGATCTGCTCGGGCGTGGCGTAGTTGCCGACCCGGTACGCGGCCAGGCGCCGCGCCACCGGCGCGCAGTCCGCCGACGGCGGCCGCACGCACAGCTCCGACCAGCACTCGAGGCCGACGTCGCAGGTGGCGTCGGGCCGGCACGGCGCGCGCTCGCGGCCGCGATCGGGCTCGTCGCTGGCGGCGCACGCGGCCGCGGCCACCATCGACACGAGCCACCAGCGCATGGGAGTTGGACGCGGCATGGGCGGGGCCCCTTGGGTGACGCGGTCGGGCGCGGTCAATCCGGCGGCAGCGGGTCGTCGTCGTCGCGGAGCAGCCGCAACCGGACGCGCTCGTGCTGGCGCGCCTTGTACGCCTCGTGGCTCTGGGCGCCCGAGTCGTTGGCGGCGGCGGTGGCCTTGTCGGCGATCTGGAACTCGGTCAGCACGAACACCACGTGGCTGTCCTCGGGGCCCAGCTCGCCGGCCGGCACCAGCCGGCCCAGCCGCAGCGGCAGATCGGCGACGAAGTTGATGATGCGGTACTCGGGGCCCGAGAACTCGTTGGCGGTGGGCAGCCGGCGCGCCGGGCCCTCCTGCGGTTGCATCCGCGGCGCCAGCGTCCGCAGGTGCGGCTCGTTGATCAGCAGCCCGGCCAGATCGACCAGCTGGTTCACCGACTCGCCGGGCACGATGTAGTTGAACGGGATCAGCTGCCGGGTCAGGGTCGCCAGCGTCGGCACCAGGTCGGCCTCGGTCGGCACGATCAGCCGGAACCGCAGCTTGTCGTAGATGTTGGCGGCCAGGGTCGAGCGCTTGGCCAGGAGCTTGGTGATCTGCGAGTCGCGCGGCTTGCGGCTCCACTCGAACTCGGCGACCGCGCAGCCGGCGGCGCGCAGCTCCTCGACGACGCGCAGCACCTTCAGCTCGATCTCGCGGAAGATCGCGTCGTCGGAGATCGCCAGGCGGAGCAGCGCCTGCCGCCCGGCCAGGTGATAGATGATGTGCATCACCTTCAGCACGACGCACGCGGCGCGCTGGTGCGGGCCGGTGCGCGACGCGATCAAGAACAGGTCGCGGGCCGGGACGTCGTCGGCGATCTCGTCGGGCAGCGCCAGCTGGTAGACCCGGGTCAGGTAGTCGACCGCGTCGGCGCGGATCGCCTCGAGCCGGTCGAGCTCGGCGTCGGAGGTCGGGTCGAGCTCGCACAGCCGCAGGAACCGATCGACCGCGGCGTGGTCGGTGAAGTGGAGCTTGTGCCAGTCGACGACCGAGTCGCCGCGTAGCAGGAGCCGGACCGTCTCGAGGTCCGCCACCTCGAGATCGGCCAGGGACGCGGGCCGCGCCACGCGCGGAAGCACGGTCTGGACCACGGTCCCAGTGTACCGCGGGGCATCGGCGCGATGTGCCCGCGGGGGCGCCGATCGCCGGCCGCGGCGAGGTAGGCTCGCGCGCATGTGCCCCTACTGCAAGAGCGACCTCCCGCCGAACCCCGCCGGCTTCACCTGGTGGGGCGGCGTGCTCGGCCCGCGGCTGCTCAGCCACGTCGTCTGCCCGGCGTGCAAGAAGGGCTACAACGGCAAGACCCACCAGCCCAACACCACGGGCATCGCGATCTACTCGGTCATCGTCGCGATCGTCGCGATCGCCGCGGTGACGATGATCCTGCGCTGACCGCCTGGCGGCGCGCGGCGCCTACAGGTGCTTCTTGATCTCGGCCTCGATCTTGGTGCGCGGCGCCGCGCCCGAGAACTGCCACACGACCTTGCCGCCCTTGAACAGGAACAGCGCCGGGATCGACGTCACCCGCAGCTGCTGGGCGGTGATCTGCTCGCGGTCGACGTCGACCTTGCCGACCTGGAGCTTGCCCTTGTACTCGTCGGCGAGCGCGTCGATGGTCGGCGCGATCTGCTTGCACGGCCCGCACCACACGGCCCAGAAGTCGATCAGGGTGGGCAGCTCCGACTGCAGCACCTCGGCGCTGAAGTTCTGATCGGTGATGGTCTTGACGTTGGCGCTGGCCATGGGACGACTCCTTCTCGCGCGGGGCGGTAGGCGGTTGATCTAACGCCAGGCGACCGCGCCCGCAAGGCACCTTGGCGATACCTGCCCGATCGGCCTATGATCCCGCCCGTGGCGCGCCTGTTCATCTCCAATCCCCGGCTCGAGGCGTGGTCGGCCGAGGGCAAGCTGGCCCTGTCCGGCAACCAGCTGATGCTCCCCGAGCTGGCCCGGGCCTTCCAGGTGCGCCCGGCGGTGTACTTCGAGGCGGTGGCCGGCGGCGGCGAGGATCCCAACGGCCTCCTGGGCACGGTCAAGGACATGGAGACGCTGGCCCAGATGGGCGCGGACCACATGATGTCCTCGGTGATCTACGGCGACACCGCCTACGAGGTGGTGAACGGCTTCCTCGGCGAGCCCGAGCCGTGAGCTTCGGAGCTGTATGAACGATCGCGTCTTGTCGGTCTCGCCGTCCCCGGCGTTCTGGGTGGCGCTGACCCTGTACCTGGTCGCGACGATCGGCCTGCTCACGGGGTTCCTGCGCGCGCGGCCCGAGCTGTCGCGGCAGGCGCGGCTGGTGGCGGTGGCCGCGTTCGTGTTCCACGGCGTCGACATCGGCTGGCGCGGCGTGCTCAGCGTGCACCCGGCGGCGTCGGTGCGCGAGGCGCTGGGCTTCCTCGCGTGGATCATCGCCGGCGGTTACCTGGCGACGTCGATCAAGCGCCGGATCGATCTGGCCGGCGCGGTGCTGGTGCCGATGGTCGGCGTCGTGCTCGGCGCGGCGCGGCTGTCGCCGACCGGCGCGCCCCAGGACGACCTCACGCTGCTCGGCCGCATCCACATCTCGCTGGCCACCGTCGGCGTCGCGCTGTTCGGGCTGGCCGCGGCGCTGGCGTTCATCTACCTGCTCGAGGAGCGCAACCTCAAGCGCAAGCGGTTCGACGCGGCGTCGTGGAAGGCGCCGGTCGAGTCGCTGGCCGGCCTCGACGCGATGGCGCAGCGGCTGGTGATGGCCGGGTTCCCGCTGTTCACCGCGGCGATGGTGCTGGGGATGATCTGGACCTCGCAGCGCAAGCTGGGCATGGCCCGCCCCGAGTACGCGGCGGCGACGATCACCTGGCTGTGCTACGCCGGCCTGCTCGGCGGCCGGCTCGGCCTGGGCTGGCGCGGCCGGCGCGCGGCGTGGGTCACGGTCGCCGGCTTCGTCGCGGCGCTGCTGGTGCTGACGATCTACTTCGTGCGGCGCGCGGTGGGCGCATGAGCGCCGAGCTGTTCGTCGTCGGGCTGTCGTGGCGGACCGCGCCGGTCGCGGTGCGCGAGCACCTGGCGTTTCCCGAGGACGAGCTCGGCCACGTGCTGGCCGACGTGCGCAACGCCGGCGGCGTCGCCGAGGCGATGCTGATCTCGACCTGCAACCGCGTCGAGGTCTACGGCGCCGCGGCGCCGGCCGAGGGCGCGCGCGCGGTGGCCGAGGTCGAGCGGGCGCTCCTGGCCCGGCGCGGCTCGGCGCCGGCCGAGGTGCGGCGCGCGCTGTACGAGCACGTCGGCGCGCCGGCGATCGATCACGTCTTCCGGGTGGCGGCGGCGCTCGACTCGCTGGTGGTCGGCGAGGCGCAGATCCTCGGCCAGCTCAAGGAGGCCTACGCGCGGGCCCACGCCACCGGCGCCGCCGGGCCGATCCTCGGCCGCTGCCTCGAGCGCGCGTGGAGCGCCGCCAAGCGCGTGCGCACCGAGACCGCGATCGCCAAGGGCGCGGCCAACGTGTCGTCGGTGGCGGTCGAGCTGGCGGCGCGCGTCTTCGGCGATCTCGGCGGCAAGCACGTGCTGGTGATCGGCGCCGGCAAGATGTCGACCTTGGCCGCCCGCCACCTCAAGGCCGCCGGCGTGTCGGGGCTGGTGGTGACCAACCGCTCGCCCGAGCGCGCGGCGCACCTGGCCGCCGAGCTGGGCGCGACGGCGCGGGCGTGGGGCGAGCTGCCGGAGCTGCTGGCCAAGGCCGACGTCGTGATCAGCTCGACCGGCGCCCGCGAGCCGATCCTGACCACCGCGCTGATGAAGAAGGTGGCCAAGGCCCGGCGCTGGCGGCCGGTGGTGATCGTCGACATCGCGGTGCCGCGCGACGCCGATCCGGCGATCGGCAACGAGGACGGGGTCTACCTGTTCGACATCGACGACCTCGAGCGGGTGGTCGCGGCCAACCTCGCCGAGCGCGGCAAGGCCGCCGCCGCCGCCGGCCGGATCGTCGACGGCGAGGTCGCGCAGTTCCACGCGTGGCTGCGCGCGCAGAAGGTGGTGCCGACGATCCGCGCGCTGCGCGATCACTTCGGCCACGTCGGCGCGGCCGAGGCCGACAAGGTCATCGCGCTCCTGCACAAGAAGGAGCTGCCGCCGGCCGAGCGCGACGCGGCGATCCGGCGCGCGATCGACCTGGTGATCGCCAAGCTCCTGCACCACCCGCAGATGGCGCTCAAGGCCGACGAGACCGAGGCGCTGGCCCACGCGGCGCGGCAGCTGTTCCCGCTCGAGGTGGTGGCGCCCGGGGCCCACGGCGATCACGCCCACGGCGAGCACGGCCCCGACGACCACGCCCCCGCCGACGCCGCCCACGCCGACGCGGCGGCGCCGGTCAGCCGGCCCGCGGCGGCGCGCTGATCGCGGCCACGGCCGCGGCGACGATCGCCAGCCCGACGACGCCGAGCCCGACCGCGGCCAGCGCGGTGACGGTCAGGGTCGAGGCCGACGCGATCGCGGCGCCGACGAACGCGCTGGCCACCATCGCCATCGTCACCAGCAGCTCGTCGAACGCGGCCAGCCGCCCGATCTCGTGATCGCTGGCGTGGCGCTGCATCGCGGTGTGGGCCATGACCCAGTTGGAGCCGGTGCCCAGGCCCCAGGTGAACGCCACCACCGCCAGCGTCGCCGGCGCCCGGGCGAACGCCAGCCCGCCGACCGCGATCAGCATCAGCGCCGCGGCGATCGCGTGCAGCACGTCCTCGCGCGCGCCGCGCCGCAACA
This sequence comes from Myxococcales bacterium, assembly GCA_016794525.1. GTDB lineage: Bacteria > Myxococcota_A > Polyangia > Haliangiales > Haliangiaceae > UBA2376. The sequence continues at coordinate 107,680 of JAEUJY010000126.1, read as the reverse complement.
GCCGCGCGGCGATCGCCGGGCCCACGCCGGTGCCGGCGCCGCGGATCGCCTGCAGGATGCCGAACGACAGCGCCGGCGGCCCGAACGGCTGGGCCTGGGCCGCGACCAGGTTGAGGCCGATCCACGCCGCGCCGGCAGCGAGCGCCAGCGGGCTCTTGCCGAGCAGCGCGCGCAAGAGCGGCCGGTTGCCGGCGGCGATCCGCAGCGCGACCGCGGTGTCGCGCGGGGTCGCGACGATCGCCGGCCACAGCCGCGACGGCGCGCGATCGACCGGCAGGCGGGGCAGGGTGGCGTGGACCGTCGCGGCGATCGCGAACGACGCGGCGTCGAGCGCCAGCGCCAGCGTCGGCCCGAGCAGCGCCGCCGCGCCGCCGAGCGCCATGCCGGCGACGTACGCGGTGCTCCAGGTGGCGGCCAGGATCGCGTTGGCCGCGCCCAGCTCGCCGGCGTCGACCAGCCGGCGCACCGCCGCCGACTCGGCCGGCGGCACGCCCGCGGTGATCGCGCTGCGGGCCAGGAGCAAGAGCTGCACCGCCGGCAGCGCGCCGGCGGCGGCCGCCGCCGCCATCGCCGCGGTCACCAGCGCGGCCAGCACGTCGATCGCGATCAGCACGGTGCGCCGGTCGAAGCGATCGACCAGCGCGCCGGCGACCGGCGCCAGCAGCGCGCCGGGCAGCGCGTGGGCCGCGAACACCACCGCCAGCGCCATCGGCCCGCCGCCGCCGGTCAGCGCCAGCGAGCTGATCGCGACGAACGACAGCCAGTCGCCGCACAGCGACACCGCGCCGGCGGCCCACAGCCGCCGGAAGCCGCGATGACGGAGGATCGACATGGCCGCACGGTGCCCGAGCGCTGCCGGTTTGTCATCAGGGCTGCCAATCGCTTGGCGGTTGGCCAAGCCGCGGGACGGCGCGGCCCGCCGCCGATGGCGCTTCCCTCGGCGGCCGGTCTCGGGCATACCCGGGGGCGATGCGCACGACGCTCCTCGCGCTGGGCTGCCTCGCGCTCGCCGCCGCCACCGGCGCGGCGGCCGCCGCCGACGATCCGCCGCCGGGGGCGTCGCCCCACGCCGCCGAGCTGGCCGCCCACGCCGGCGCGCCGCCGGCGGTGCGCGCGCCGCTGTCGGCCGACGCGCTGGCCGCGCTGCGCCGCGGCCGGGCGCAGCGCGCCGCCGGGCCGAGCCGGGTGGTCTACGGCTACTACCCGTACTGGGTGGCTGGCCTCGACACGATCCGCTGGACGTCGCTGACCCACCTGGCGTGGTTCTCGATCGAGCTCGACGCGACCGGCGCGGTGACCGCCAGCCACGGTTGGCCCGACGCCGCCACCGTCGAGGCCGCCCACGCCGCGGGGGTCAAGGTCGACCTGACGTTCACGCTGTTCTCCGGCGCCGGCATCAAGGCGCTGTGCGCCGATCCGGCGCGGCGCGCGGCGACGATCGCGACGATGATCGACCGCATGGAGGCCGGCGGCGCCGACGGCATCTCGGTCGACTTCGAGGGCCTGATCGACGGCACCCGCGACAGCTTCACGACCTTCATCCGCGAGCTGCGCGCCGGGCTCGACGCCCGCGGCCACCTCGCGGCGGAGATCTCGATCGCCGGGCCCGAGGTCAACTGGGCCGGCGCCGACGGCGTCCCCGAGTTCGATCTGCCGGCGCTGCTCGACAGCGCCAGCTACTACTTCGTGATGGGCTACGGCTACTTCTGGTCGGGCTCGAGCGTCGCCGGGCCGATCGGCATCCTCGACGTCGACGCCGCGTGGCGCGCCGCGACCAGCTGGTCGATGGAGCGCACGCTGGCCGGCTTCGCCAGCGAGGTCGGCGCGGCGCGCCGCGGCCAGATCATCCACGGCGTGCCGTACTACGGCCGCGAGTGGGTGACCGCCAGCGATCAGCCGGTGGCCGGGGCGCAGAGCCACGTCGGCGCGGTCACCTACAGCGCCAGCGCCACCGCGCTGGCCGGCGGTCGCACCCGGCGGTGGGACGCCGCGACCAGCTCGCCGTTCTACGCGTGGCAGGTCGGCGGCGCGTGGCACCAGGTCTGGTACGACGACGCCGACAGCCTGGCCGCGAAGTACCGGATGGTGCTCGACCAGGATCTCGGCGGCGTCGGCATCTGGGCGCTCAACTACGACGCGCCCCACGCCGCGCTGTGGGACCTGCTCGACGCGACCTTCGCCGGCGAGCCGACGCCGCCCGCCGGCAGCCGCGCCGCCCCCGCGCCGATCGCCAGCCTGCCGTTCCACGTCGACGCCACCACCGTCGACGCGCCCGGCCGCTACTTCAACCGCTACGCCTGCGCCCCCACCGCGATCGAGGACGGCCGCGAGTGGGTCTACCAGGTCGACCTGTGCCAGCCCGGCCAGCTGACCGCGACGGTCACCGACGGCGCCGGCACCGACGTCGACGTGCACCTGCTGTCGGCGCTCACCGAGGACGCGTGCGTGGCCCGCGACGACGCCAGCCTCACCGCCGAGGTCGCGGCCGGCACGTACTACGTCGTCGTCGACAGCTTCGTCGCCAACCAGGTGTCGGCCGAGGGCGGGTTCGCGCTCGACGTGGCGTTCACGCCGACGCCGGGCACCGCGTGCCCGGTGCCGCCGGCGCCCGAGGAGGCCGGCGGGTGCTGCGGCGGCGCGCCGGCGTCGAGCCTGGGCGTCGCGCCGCTGGTGGCCGCGCTGTTGCGCCGCCGCCGGGGTCGCTGACCCCGCGCGTGCCGACCGGGGGCGACGGCGCCGGACCCGGCGCGCGGCGCGAGTGCGCGAAGTCGCTGGCGCGCGGGGCTGGTACGCGCGCTGCAATGGGTGCGGTGGTCCGCGATCCCCTCTATCCCCATCCTCAGGAGCCCGCCATGACCGCCAACCTCACCTCGATCCCCGCGTTCGCCGCCATCGATCTCGACACCCTCGACGCCGTCACCGGCGGCTTCGACTGGGGCCAGCTGGGCCGCGCCACCGCCGGCGGGGCCCTCGCCGGCGCCGCGGGCGGCGCCGCCACCGGCGCGGTCACCGGCGCGCTGACCACCGCCCCGGCCGGCGGCATCGGCGGCCTGCCGGGCTGGGCGGTCGGCGGCATCGCCGGCGGCGCCGGCGGCGCGGTCGCCGGCGCGGTCAACAACGCCGGCCAGCAGTGGGGCTGGTGGAAGTGATGCTCGCCAACCTCCGCCAGGGCGCCGTCGTCGGCGGCCTCGGCGGCGCGGTCGCCGGCCTGATCTACGGCGCGCTGGCCATCGGCCCCGCGATCGGGACCAGCGCCGCGCTCGGCGCGCTCGGCGGCCTGGTCGCCGGCGCGGTCTGGCTGGCGATCCGCCGGCTCGACCTGACCGCCGTCGTCGATTGAGCGCGCGCGACGAATGATCGCCGCGCCGCCGGGACGCCTCGGCGGCGGCGCGGCATACTCGCGCCGTGACCCTCGCTCGACTGGCGATCGCTACCCGCGGCAGCGCGCTCGCGCTGTGGCAAGCCGAACACACCCGCGCGCGCCTGATCGCGACCCAGCCCGGCCTCGCGGTCGAGCTGGTCACGCTGACCACGCAGGGCGATCGCATCCTCGACGTCGCGCTGGCCCAGATCGGCGGCAAGGCGCTGTTCGTGAAGGAGATCGAGCAGGCGCTGCTCGACGGCCGCGCCCAGGTCGCGGTGCACAGCATGAAGGACCTGCCGGCCGAGCTGGCGCCGGGGCTGATCCTGGCCGCGGTGTCGACCCGCGAGGACCCGCGCGACGCGCTGGTGTCGCGGTTCGGCACGCTCGACGCGCTGCCGCGCGGCGCGGTGGTCGGCACGTCGAGCCTGCGCCGGCAGTGCCAGCTGCTCGCGGCGCGCCCCGATCTACAGATCAAGCTCCTGCGCGGCAACGTGCCGACCCGCGTGCGCAAGCTCGACGACGGCGAGTACGACGCGATCGTGCTGGCCGCCGCCGGGCTGACGCGGCTGGGCCTGGCCGCGCGCATCACCGAGCACCTGCCGGTCGAACGCTGCCTGCCGGCGGTCGCGCAGGGCGTGCTGGCGATCGAGACCCGCGCCGACGACGCCGCGACCCAGGCGCTGGTGCGGGCCGCGCTGCACGACGCCCGCGAGGAGCCGCGCATCGTCGCCGAGCGCGCGTTCCTGGCGCGGATGGGCGGCAGCTGCCAGACCCCGCTGGCGGCCCACGCCACCTGGGCCGGCGACGAGCTCTCGCTGGCCGCGCTGTGCGGCACCCCCGACGGCACCCGCGTGCTGCGCAGCGAGGCCCGGGGCAGCGCCGGCGACGCGGTCGCGCTCGGCGAGGCCGCGGCCGATCGGCTGCTGGCCGACGGCGCGGCGGCGATCGTCGCCGCGTGCAGCGCCGCGGCACATCCGTAGGCACTTCGATAACCGCGCGCGCCGCGATCTATTTTTTGCGTCGCGCCGACGCGACTCCTACCATGTAGGCGTGCGCACTCCCGTCGTCGTGGCGTTGCTCGTGACCGCAGGCTGCGGCGGTTCGCTGACCCAGCTGCGCGCCGACAACCAGCGGCTGGCCAAGGACGTCTCGGCGTTGCGCGCCGAGCTGCGCGCCGAGCGCCGCAAGACCCGCGACCTCGAGAACCAGCTGGTCGTCGCCGCCGATCACCGCGGCCCCGGCGACGCGATCGCGCTGGCGCCGCCGCCCAGCCTGCCGGTCGAGGTGCTGGCGCCGCCCGACGTCGACGAGAACGGCGCGCTGGTCGGCGACGACAGCGGCGACAGCGTCTACCTCGGCGACCCCGACGCGCCGTCGATCCAACTCGATCCCAGCGAGCTCACCCGCCGCGATCACGACGACGATCGCCCGCCGCGGCCGCGGGCCCGCCCCGAGCCGGGGCTGCGCGATCTGCCGACCTCGACCGCGCTGCGCGACCCGGCGCCGCCCCGGCCCGCCGCCGACGACGCGGCGCTGGCGCTGTACCGCAAGGGCCAGGCGGCGCTGAAGGCCCGCGATCACGCGGCCGCGATCGAGGCGTTCCGCGCGCTGATCGGCCAGTACCCGACCCACGACTACGCCGACAACGCGCAGTACTGGATCGGCGAGGCCTACTACGACCAGAAGGACTACGCGCGCGCGGTCAGCGAGTTCCGCGCGACCGTCGCCGCCTACCCGCTGGGCAACAAGGTGCCCGACGCGCTGGTGAAGATCGGCCTGGCCTACGCCGCCCTCGGCGAGACCGCCAAGGCCCGGGCCGCGCTCGAGCAGGTGGTCCGCCAGTTCCCGAAGACCGCGCCGGCGGCGATCGCCGCCACTCGCCTGGAGCAGCTGCCATGACCATCGTCCGCCTCGCGCGCTGGGCGCCGCTCGCCGCGCTCACCCTGGCCCCGGCCGCCGGCGCGCAGCCGGCGCCGACCCCGGCCCCGACCCCGGTGGTCATCACGATGGGCGCCGACGGCAAGCCGACGGTGTCGACCGGCCAGGCCGAGGCCGGGCCGACCGGCTACTACCACTACGACGAGGCGCTGGCCGCCACCGACGAGACCATCGAGCTGCACAGCGGGCCGACGCCCGAGCTGCACGTGGTCACGCGCGGCGACACGCTGTGGGCGATCTGCTGGTACTACTTCAACGACCCGTGGCAGTGGCCGAAGGTCTGGTCGTACAACCCGCAGATCACCAACCCGCACTGGATCTACCCCGGCGACCTGGTGCGGCTCCTGCCCAAGGGCTGGATCCAGAACGTCCAGCCGATCGACACGGTCTCGATCGATCCCGACGACCCCGACGCCGGCACCGCGCCCGAGGTCGCGACCCCGCAGCGCCAGGTCGCGCTGTCGGTGCGGCAGGTGGCGTTCATCGACCAGAAGCACCTCGACTCGGCGTGGCGCGTCGTCGGCGCCGTCGACGAGCGCGAGCTGTTGAGCCTGGGCGACGAGATCTACATCTCGTACCCCAAGGACGACGTGCCGCAGGTCGGCAAGCGCTACACGATCTACGCCGCCGACCAGGGCGTCACGAACCCCAACGGCGGCGGCAAGGTCGGCAGCTACGTGCGGGTGCTGGGCGACGTCGAGATCATCGCGGTGAAGAAGGACAAGGAGGCCCGCGGCCGGATCGTCTCGGCCACCGGCGAGATCGAGCGCGGCGCGCGCGTGGGCCCGCTCTTGCGGCAGTTCAAGAGCGTGCCGCCGGTCAAGAACGCGGTCGACGCCACCGGCACGATCGTCGCGATGCTGACCCGCGACCAGATGATCGGCGAGGGCGAGGTGGTGTTCCTCGATCTCGGCAAGGCCTCGGGCGTCCAGGTCGGCAACCGGCTGGTCGTGGTGCGCCGCGGCGACGCGTTCGATCCGGTGGTCGACACCGCCGGCACCGTCGGCCAGAACAACCAGCGCTACCCCACCCGCACGCTCGGCGAGATCGCGCTGATCCAGGTCGACGAGAAGCTGTCGGTGGGCCTGGTGACGCTGGCGATCGAGGACATGGGCATCGGCGACCGCGTCATGATGCGCAAGCAGTAACGGCTTGCCGGCGGGCCGGCGGTTGCTAGCGTGGGCGCATGGTGGCGGCGTGGCAGCGAGGGCCCGAGGCGAGCGACTATCCACCCGGGCTGACCCGGCTGACGCGGCCGCCGCGGCTCGACGGCCGCGGCGCGTTGCCGGCGGCGCCGGCGGTGGCGATCGTCGGCTCGCGGGCGGCCTCGGCGGCGGCGCTGGCCACCGCGACGGCGCTGGCGGCCCACGCCGCGGCGCGCGGCTGGTGCGTCGTGTCGGGTGGCGCGATCGGCGTCGACAGCGCCGCCCACCGCGGCGCGCTGGCGGCGGGCGGCGCCACCGTCGTCGTGCTGGGCACCGGCCTCGACGTGGTCTACCCCGAGCGCAACCGCGGCCTGTACACCGAGGTGGTCGAGGCCGGCGGCGCGCTGGTGTCGATGTTCCGCCGCGGCCAGCCGCCGCGCCGCGGCCACTTCGTCGCGCGCAACGCGGTGATCGCGGCGTGGGCCGAGGCGGTGGTGGTGGTGGCCGCCGAGCGCGGCTCGGGATCGCTGTCGACGGCCGCGGCGGCGCGGCGGCTGGGCGTCGGCGTCGCCGCGGTGGCCGGCACCGCCGGGGCGGACGCGCTGATCCGCGCCGGCGCCAGCGCGGTGGCCAGCGGCGCCGATCTCGAGCGGGTGCTGGCCGGCGAGGCGGTGCGACCGACGCGGCGCGACCTCGACGACGACGAGCGCGCGCTGTGGGAGGCGCTGGCGGCCGCGCCCGACGGCGACGCCGTGGCGCTGGCGGGCGTGCTGGGCTGGCGCGCCGCGGCGGTGGCGGCCGCCCTCGACGAGCTGTGCGACGCCGGCTGGGCGCGGGCGCTGCCGGGCGATCGCTACGCCGCGATCGCCTGATCGGCGATCACGCGCGCGGCGATCACGCGCGCTTCTTGGCCGGCGGCTTGCCGGCCGGCTTCTTCGCCGCCGGCTTCTTCGCGTCGGCCTTGGCCTTGGGCTCGGCCTTGGGCTTGGGCTCGGCCTTGGCCTTGCCCTTCTTGGCGGCCGGCGCCTTCGCCGGCGGCGTCGCCTCGTCGTCGTCGTCCGCGGCGGCGGGCGCGGCCTTGGCCTTGGCCTTGGGGCGCTTGCCGCCGCTCTTGGCCTGGGCCTCGGCGCGCGGGTCGCGGCCCTGCTCGCGCAGCTTCTCCTCGCGCAGCGCGATCAGCTCGAGCGCCTCCTCGAGGGTGAGCGCCGTCGGGTCCTTGCCGCTCGGCACGGTCGCGTTGACCTCGCCGTCGGTGACGTAGACGCCGAACTGGCCCTTCTTGACCATCACCTGCTTGCTGGTGATGGGGCTGGGCCCGAGCGCGGTGCCCTGGGCGGCCTGGCCGCGGCGGCCGAACACCCGGGGCTGGGCCAGGAGCGCCAGCGCCTCGTCGAGCGTGATCGCGCGCAGCTGATCGTGCCCGGTCAGGCTGCGCGAGTCGCGCTTGCCGTCGGCGGTCATCATGTAGACGTACGGTCCGTACTGGCCGTCCGACGCGATCACCTCGGCGCCGGTCTCGGGGTGCTTGCCCAGCACCTTCGGGTAGGTGAGCAGCAGCAGCGCCTCGTCGAGCGTCAGCGTCTCGGGGCGCATGCCCGGCCACAGGCTGGCCATGCGCGGCGGCGGCGCGTCCTTCTTGCGCTTGCCCTTGGCGTCGAGCGCCTGCTCGCCGACCTGGATGTACGGCCCGAACCGGCCGACCTTCACGTAGATCGGCAGGCCGGTCTTGGGATCGGTGCCGACCGAGCGGTTCGAGCCGGCCGACTGCGTCAGCAGGTCGAGCGCCTTGGCGACGGTCAGCTCGTCGAGCGGCATCTCGAGCGGCAGGTTGGCGCGGCGATCGCTGTCGCCGATCTGCACGTACGGGCCGTAGCGGCCGACCCGCGCCACCACCGGCTCGCCGTCGGGCGCGTAGCCGATCGGGATCGCGCAGATGCCGCGGGGATCGATGTCGGCGACGCCGTCGCCGATCTTGGCGTGCAGGCCGACCTGCGCCAGCGGCGCCGGCGCGGCGTGGCCGGTGCGCTCACCCTCGGGCTTGGCCTCGTGCTTGACGATCGGCCGCGGGCCGGCGTCGCCGAAGTAGAACTGCGACAGCCACGGCTTGCTCTGCTTCTCGCCGGCCGAGATGTAGTCGAGGTCGTCCTCCATCTTGGCGGTGAAGGCGTAGTCGACCAGCTCGCCGAAGTGGGTCTCGAGCAGGTTGGTCACCGCGAACGCGGTCAGCGTCGGCACCAGCGCGCCGCCCTTCTTGAACACGTAGCCGCGGTCCTGGATGGTCTGGATGATCGACGCGTACGTCGACGGCCGGCCGATGCCGCGGTCCTCGAGCTCCTTGACCAGGCTGGCCTCGGTGAACCGGAACGGCGGCTGGGTGGTGTGCTCCTTGGCCTCGGCCGACCGCGCGGTCAGCGGATCGCCGTCGGCCAGCGGCGGCAGCACCTTCTCCTGATCCTCGAGCTCGGCGTCGGGATCGTCCGAGCCCTCGACGTAGGCCCGCAGGAAGCCGGGGAACGTGAGCACCTTGCCCGAGGTCGTGAACGTCGCGGTGGCCGGCCCGGCCGGCGCGCCGGCGATCGCCGGCAAGGTCGCGCCGACCCGCACCGCGGTGCGCTCGCCGGTGGCGTCCTTCATCTGCGACGCGACGGTGCGCTTCCAGATGAGGTCGTACAGCTTCCACTGATCGTCCTCGAGCTGGCCCTTGAGCGACTCGGGGGTGCGGAACACCTCGCCGGCGGGGCGGATGGCCTCGTGGGCCTCCTGCGCGCCCTTGACCTGCTTGGTGTAGACCCGCGGCTGCGCCGGCAGGTACTCGGCGCCGAACAGCTCCTCGACCTGGCTGCGCGCGGCGGCGAGCGCCTCGGCCGACAGCGTCGTCGAGTCGGTACGCATGTACGTGATGAAGCCGCTCTCGTAGAGCCGCTGCGCGGTGCGCATCGTGCGCTGCGCGGTGAAGCGGAGCTTGCGCGCCGACTCCTGCTGCAGCGACGACGTGATGAACGGGGCGTACGGCTTCTGGGTGAACGGCTTCTTCTGGACGTCGGCGACGGTGAAGCGCGCGCCGGGCAGCGCCGCGGCCAGGCCGTCGGCGAGGTCCTTGCCGATCTGCAGCGTGCCGGCCTTCTGCGCGGCGTCGGTGAGCGCGCCGGTGCCGGCGTCGAAGTCGCGCGAGGTCGCGACCCTCTTGCCGAACGCCTCGACCAGCTCGGCGGTGATCGCGGTCTCGGTGCCGGTCGGCACCAGCGTCGCGGTCAGGCCGTAGTAGCTGCCGCTGTGGAACGCCAGCCGCAGCCGCTCGCGCTCGACGATCAGCCGGGTCGCGACCGACTGCACGCGGCCGGCCGAGAGCCGCGGCGCGATCTTGCGCCACAGCACCGGCGACACCTCGTAGCCGTAGAGCCGGTCGAGGATGCGGCGCGCCTCCTGGGCGTCGACCAGCTTGGCGTCGATCGTGCGCGGCGTGGCGATCGCGTGCTTGATCGCCTTCTCGGTGATCTCGTGGAACACCATCCGCCGGACCGGCACCTTGGGCTTGAGCACCTCGTGCAGGTGCCAGGCGATGGCCTCTCCCTCGCGATCTTCATCGGTCGCCAGGTACAGCTCGGAGGCCTTGGCCAGCAGGTCCTTCAGCTTCTTGACCTGGGCCTTCTTTTCGGCCGGCACGACGTACAGCGGCACGAAGCCGTTCTCGACGTCGACGCCGGTGCGGGCCCACGGCTTGCCGCGGTACGCGTCGGGGATCTCGTCGGCGCCCGACGGCAGATCGCGGATGTGCCCGATCGACGACTCGACGATCGCGCTGCCACCGAGGAAGCGGCTGATGGTCTTCGCCTTGGCCGGCGACTCGACGATGATGAGCGGGATACCCACGGCGGTCGGCGTTCTTTACGCGACGTTGGCGGCCGGTTCAACCCCCGTGGGCCGCCCCGCCGCCCGGCCGCGACCCGTCGATCGGGCGCGACTGGTGAGAATCACTCACGTTGTCGGCGGATCGGCGAAGTGCGATTGCACCTATATATAGGTCGACTTGACGGGCGCGATGGCCGGCGGCAACGTCGCCGCATGCCCAGCTGGCGCGATCCCGACGTGACGGTGGTGGGCGGCGGCATGGCCGGGTGCGAGGCGGCGTGGCAGCTGGCCGAGCTCGGCTTCCGGGTCGCGCTGTGCGACGGCAAGCCGGCGGCGATGTCGCCGGCGCACCAGACGCCGCTGCTCGGCGAGCTGGTGTGCAGCAACTCGCTGCGCTCCGACGACGCCGACACCCCGGCCGGGCTGCTCAAGCGCGAGCTGCGGGCGGCCGGCTCGCTGCTGATGACCTGCGCGGCGGCGCACCGGGTGCCGGCCGGCGCAGCGCTGGCGGTCGATCGGTTCGGCTTCGGCCGGGCGATCACCGTGGCGCTGGCGATGCACCCGCGGATCCGCATCGAGCGCCGCGCCGTCGACGACTGGCCCGAGGGGCCGGTGATCGTCGCCACCGGGCCGCTGACCGCCGGGCCGATCGGCGCGCTGATCCGCCGCGAGCTCGGCGGCGATCGCATGTACTTCTACGACGCGATCGCGCCGATCGTCGCCGCCGACTCGATCGATCACGACCACGCGTTCCACGCGTCGCGGTGGAACAAGGAGTCGGTGCCCGAGGGCGGCGACACCGGCGAGGCCTCGGTCGGCGACTACATCAACTGCCCGATCGACAAGCCGACCTACCAGGCGTTCGTGGCCGCGGTGAACGCCGGCCGGCAGGTCACGCCGCACGAGTTCGAGGAGCCGCGCTACTTCGAGAGCTGCCTGCCGATCGAGGTGATGGCCAAGCGCGGCGAGGACACGCTGCGGTTCGGGCCGATGCGGCCGGTCGGGCTGACCGATCCGCGGACCGGCCGCTGGCCCTACGCGGTGGTGCAGCTGCGCCCCGAGAACCGCTACCTCACCGCGTACAACCTGGTCGGGTTCCAGACCCGGCTGGCCTACCCCGAGCAGCAGCGGATCTTCGCGATGGTGCCGGCGCTGGCGAAGGCCGAGTGGCTGCGCTTCGGCTCGATCCACCGCAACACCTACGTCGACGCGCCGCGGCTGCTCGGCGCGCGCTTCGAGATCCTCGGCGATCCGCGGGTGCGGCTGGCCGGCCTGCTCACCGGCGTCGAGGGCTACATCGAGTCGTGCGCGATGGGCCTCCTGTGCGCGCACCTGTTCGCCGACGAGCGGGCCGGCCGACCGCCGTCGCCGCCGCCGCCGACCACGATGATGGGCGCGCTCTACCAGCACGTGCGCACGCCGCGCGGCCCCAAGGAGCGCTACGCGCCGACCAACGTCAACTTCGGGCTGCTGCCGCCGGCGCCGGCCGGGCTCAAGGCCAAGGATCAGAAGCGGCGGGCCCAGCTGGCGCGCGCCATCGCCGACTTCGACGCGTGGGCCGCGACGCGGCGGGCGTTCGTGGCGGCGGCGTGAAGCTCCCGCTGGCCGCGCTGGCGCTGACCGCGTGCACCGCGTCGGTGTCCCGCCCGGCCACGGCCCCGACCGCCGCCGCGCCCGGCGACGCCGCCGCGCCCCCGCCGATCGCCGCGCCCGAGCCGCCGGCGCCGCCGCGCCCACCCGCGCCGCCGCCGACCGCGATCACCGTCGAGTACCTCGCGGTCGCCGACGCCTGGGCGATCACCTGGACCGTCGGGCGGCCCGCGGCCGCGCTGCGCTTCGATCGCGCGCTCGCCGCGCCGCGCGGCGCCGCGTGGCGCACCTCGGCCGAGCTGGCGTGGCGGCGCGACGGCGACGCCGATCTGCTGGTGGCCGTCGACGGTCAGCCGCGGCAGGCGTTCACCGCGGTGATGCCGTCCGACGACGCCAGCCCGACCCGCTTGCCGCCGAACGTCGTGCGCTGGAGCGACGGCAGCCGGCTGGTGTTCACCGGCGCGATCGGCGGCGACGCCGCGGTGTGCGTGCAGGATCGCTGCGGGCCGGTGGCCGGGCCGCGGCGCTGGACGGTGCGCGCGGCCGGGCTGCGGGTGGCGCGCGGGCCCGGCGACGCCGGCGAGCAGCTGGCGTGGGACGAGCCCGACGGCGACCGTCGCGGCGCGTACGTCTACGTCGGCCGCGGGCGGGTCGACGCGCGCGGCGAGGTCGCGACGATCGTCGACGGCGGCCTGCCGCCGTGGCTGGCGGCGCTGACCGCGACGCTGGTGCCGGCGACGGTGGCCGACCTGACCGCGCGCACCGGCCTGCCGCTGGGGTTCGTGCCGACGGTGCTGGTGTCGCTGCGGCCGAGCGGCGGCGGGCGGCCCGGCTACGCGGTGCGCGGCCGCACCGTGACCGGGCAGGTGCAGCTCGAGGCCGGCGGCGCCGGCTGGCGCGGCCGCTCGACGGCGCGGGCGCGGCTGTGGCGCGAGCTGGTGGTCCACGAGCTCTTCCACCTGTGGAACAGCCAGGTCGCGGCGCGCGCCGACGTGCGCGACGAGTGGCTGTCCGAGGGCGCGTCGTCGTTCGTCGCCGGCACCGCGCTGGTCGACGCCGGGCTGCTCGACGCGACCCGCTGGGGCCGCCGCGTGGTGGCCGCCGCCAACCGCTGCGCGCGCTCGCTGCGCGGCCCGCTCTACGATCGCGCCGCCGATCCCAGCTACTACGACTGCGGCGAGGTCGTGCACGTCGCGCTCGATCGCGCGCTGGCGGCGCGCGGCGGGCTGTGGCCGGTCTACGCGCGGCTGTTCGCCGACGCCCGGGCCCGGCCGAGCGGCGCCTACGCCACCGCCGACTTCCTGGCGCTGTGCGATGGCGCCGGCGCCGATCCGGCGATCGTCGCCGCGGTGCGGGCGATCCTCGACCGCGGGCTGGGCGCCGACCCGCAGGCGACCCTGCGCGCGCTGCTCGCCGACGCCGGGATCGCCACGTCGGTGGTGCCGGGGCGCCGCGGCCGTCCGTCGCGGCTGCGCTGGCAGCCATCGCCGCGGCCCCGGGCGGGTGGTAGCGTGCGTCCATGAGGTTGCTCGGCAGGCTCGCGCTGGTCACCGGCGGCACCAGCGGCATCGGCGCGGCGATCGCGCGGGCGCTGGCCAAGGAGGGCGCCGCGGTGGTCGCGTGCGGGCGCCGCGCGCCGGCCGGCCCGCTGGTGCGGCCCGAGGCGGGCCAGGTGGTCGCCGCGCGGCTCGACGTCACCGACGAGGCCGCGGTCAAGGCGCGGTTCGCCGAGCTGCCGCCGCCGGCGGTCGTGGTGTGCGCGGCCGGCACCGGGACGTTCGCGCCCGTCCACACCGCGTCGGTCGCCGACCTGCGCGCGATGCTCGACACCCACGTCGTCGGCACGTTCCTGTGCGCGCGCGAGGCGCTCAAGCGGATGCAGCCCGAGCGCCGCGGCCACATCGTCGCGATCGCGTCGATCGCCGCCGATCGCGCGTTCCCCGAGTGCGGCGGCTACACCGCGGCCAAGGCCGGGCAGCGCGGGCTGATGCGGGTGCTGGCCGAGGAGGCGCGCCCCTACGACATCCGGGTCACGACCGTCCTCCCCGGCGCCACCGACACGCCGATCTGGGACGAGCGGCCCGGGTTCGATCGCACCAAGATGATGCAGGCCGACGATCTCGCCGGCCTGGTGGTGGCCGTGGTCGCGCGCCCGATGCTCGCGATCGACGAGCTCACCGTCACGCCGCCCGCCGGCTCGCTCTGAGGAGGTCCACATGTCCACGACGATCGGGATGCCCGTCCACACCACGCTCACGTTCGACGCCGCGCTCGCGCGCGTGCCCGAGGCGCTCAAGGCCGAGGGCTTCGGCGTGCTGACCGAGGTCGACGTCACCGCGACGATGAAGGCCAAGCTCGGCGTCGACTTCCGCCGCTACAAGATCCTCGGCGCCTGCAACCCGACGCTCGCCCACCGCGCGCTGTCGACCAACCTCGCCGCCGGCACGATGATGCCGTGCTCGGTCGCGGTCTACGAGGCCGACGACGGCAAGGCGACGGTGGTCGCGATCGACCCCGAGCAGACGCCCGCCGCGCAGTCGCCCGAGCTGCACGCGATCATGGGCGAGGTGCGCGAGCGCCTGAGCCGGGTGATCGCGGCGCTGGCGTAGCGCGCGAAGCCGCGACGCGCGAACCGCGGCGCGCGACCAGCCAACGTTTCGCCAGCCGCGGCAGGAGGAGGGCATGGCTCGCCCGATCGACCCCGCGCAGCTGCTCGCCGACGCCGCCTGGCTCCGCCGCCTGGCGGCGCGGGTGGCCGGCGCCGACGACGCCGACGACGTGGCGCAGGACGCGCTGATCGCGGCCTGGCGCAAGGCGCCCGAGGCGCGGACCTCGCTGCGGCCGTGGCTGGCCAAGGTCGTGCGCGACGGCGGGCGGATGCTGCGCCGGGGGCGCGCGCGGCGCGGGGCGCGCGAGGCGGCGGTGGCCGACCCGGCGGAGCCGCGCGGGGCCGACGCGCTCCTGGCCGAGGCGCGGTTGCACCAGGCGCTGGTGACCGCGGTGCTCGCCCTCGACGAGCCGTACCGCCACACCATCCTCGCCCGCTTCGTCGAAGGGCAGGCGGCGAGCGAGATCGCGCGGCGCGACGGCGTGCCGGTCGGGACGGTGCGCTGGCGGCAGGCCGAGGGCGTGCGCCGGCTGCGGCTGGCGCTCGACGCCCACGCGCCGCGGCGGACCTGGGCGGCGATCGCGCTCGGCGCCGCGGCCCGATCCGGCGGCACGCTCGCGCGCGCGGCGATGGTGGCGGCGCTGGCCAGCGCGCTGCTGATCGCGATCGTCGCGTGGTGGGTGGCGCAGCGCGATCGCGGGGGCGGCGGCGCGCCGCTGGTCGATCGCCGCGCGCGTGCCGCAGCCAGCCGGGTCGCGCGCGCGGACGCGCCGCCACCGCTCGACGAGGCCCCGGCGCGCTGGGCGCCGGCGTCCGCCGCCACGCGCCAGATCGCCGGGCGCGTGGTCGACGCGGCCGAGCGGCCGGTCGCGGGCGCGCGGCTGACGCTCGACGCGAGCGTGGCCGGCGTGGGCGGCGCGGCGGGCGTCCAGCACGCGGTGACCGACGCCGACGGGCGGTTCGCGATCGCGCCGCGCTGGCACGAGTACGCGGTGCTCACCGCCGACGCCGACGGCTTCACCGCGGCCTCGGTGCTGGTCGATCCGCGCGGCCGCATCGGCGCCGAGCCCGACGATCTGCTGATCCGGCTGGGCGCGTGCGCGCACCGCGTGATCGGCACCGTGCGTGACGTCGGCGGCGGCGCGATCGCCGGCGCGCAGGTCCGCCGGCAGGTCGACGCGCCGGTGCCGGGGCGGACTGGACCGGCGGTCACCGCCGACGGCGACGGCCGGTGGCGGCTGTGCGTGCCGGCCGGCCCCAGCTGGCTCGAGATCGGCGCCGACGGCTACGAGCGCGTCGTGCAGGAGGTGCGCGTGCACGGCGACCACGCGCTCGACGTGGCGCTGGTGCCGACGGCGGTGGTAGGCGGCGTCGTGCGCGACGCGACCACCGGCGCGCCGATCGTCGGGGCGGCGGTGACGCTGTGGCCGGCGACCCGGCGCAGCGGTGGCGCGGCCGCGCGCGGCGCGCGCAGCGACGGCGACGGCGGCTTCGCGATCGACGGCCTGGCCGGCGGGCCATACGAGCTGATCGCGATCGCGCCCGGCTACGTCGACCGCGCGCTGCGTGACGTCAGGGTCGTCGCTGCCCGCGACGCGGACCCGCTGACGATCGCGCTGGTCCCCGCCGCGACGGTGGACGTGACGGTCTCCGCGGGCGGCGCGCCGGTGCCCGGCGTCGAGGTCTGGCTCGAGCGCGGCGACGGCGGCCCCGTGGCCTCGGGCCACGGCATCACCGATCGCGCGGGTCGCGTCGCGCTGACCCGCGTGCCGCGCGCCGCCGGGCAGGTGCCGCGGGTGCGCGGCTGGGAGGTCGTCGCGCCAGCCACCGTCGACGTCGACGGCGCGGCGCCGCGATCCGTGGCGCTGGCGGTCGTCGCGCGGCCGTCGCTGCGTGGCGTGGTGCTGCGCGGCGGGCGCCCGGTCGCCGACGCCGAGGTGGTCGTCGTCGGCCCGGGCGGTCGCGCCACCGCGCGCAGCGACGGCCGCGGGGCGTTCGTCGTCGATGGCCTGGCGCCGGGGCGCAACCGCGCGTACGCGGCGTCGCTGGCCATCGGCGCGTTCGCCGCCACGCCCGTCGACGTCACGCTGCCGACCGCCGGGCCGGTCACGCTGACGCTCGACGGCGGCGGCGCGATCACCGGGCGGGTGATCGATCAGGACGACCGCCCGGTGGTGGGCGTCGTCGTCACCGCGCAGCACATCGCCAGCGACGACACCGGCGGCGGCCCGACCGCGCTCGACGGCGGCTTCGTCGCCGACGCGCTGGCCGGCGGGACGTACCGGCTGCGGGTCGATCCGTACCGCGGCGCACCCACGCCGTTGCCGTGGGCGGGCGCGCCGCCGCCGCTGGTCACGGTCGCCAGCGGCGACGCGCGGGTCGGCCCGCTGGTGCTGCGCGTGACCCGCGCGGTCGGCGCGATCGCCGGGCGCGTGGTCGACGCCGACGGGGCGCCGGTGGCCGACGCGTTCGTCCGCCTGGGGCCGGCGTCGGGCAGCGGCGACGGCGTGCCGCTCGCGCGGACCACGCCCGACGGGCGGTTCGAGCTGCCGACCGCGGGGCCGGGGCCGTTCGTCGTCGACGCGGGGCAGGACGGCCGCCCGGCCGCGGTGGCCCACGACGTCCGCGCCGGCCAGCGCGAGCTGGTGCTGACGCTGGCGCCGTCGGGTCGGCTGCGCGGCACCTTCGCCGGCGGCGACGCGACGGTCTGGCTGCGGCGCGCTGGGGGCTTCGACGCGGCGGCGGCGTCGTTCGTGCTGCGTCGGACGTCGGTGGTGGCCGGGCGCTTCGCGTTCGACGGCCTGGCGGCGGGGCGCTGGCATGCGTCGGTCATCACCGCGCGCGGCGTCGCCGCGGTCGCGGCGATCGATGTCCGCGCCGACGCGGCGGCCGAGATCGCGCTCGCCGCGGTCGCCACGCGCAGCCTGCGAGCCCGGGTGGTCGCCGCCAGCGACGGGACGGCGATCGCCGGCGCCACCTGCGTCGCCGCGCCGGCGCTGGACGACGTCCGGCCCCCGGCCGTCGATCGGCGCACGCCGGGCGCGCGGTCGACCGATCGCGACGGCGAGGTCGCGCTGCTCGCGCCGGTCGGGCCCGCGCTGATCGTCTGTGAGGGCCCGCCGGGCTGGTCGTCCGGCGCGGCGCGGCTCGCCGACGGCGACGCGGCCGTCACCGTGACGCTGGTCGCCCATCCCGATCGCCTGCCCGGCGCGCTCGGGTGCTGGTTCGATCCCGAGCGGCTCGACGCGGTCGTCGCCAGCGTCGTCCCCGGCGCCGCCGCGACGCTCGCGGTCGGCGATCGCGTCGTCGCGGTCGACGGCCAGCCGGTCGACGGCCTGTACCTCGACGCGATCTACTGGCTGCTGGCCGGTCGCCCCCACGGCGATCGGGTGCCGGTCACCGTCGAGCGCGCCGGCGTGCGGCTCGAGCGCGTCGTCGCGATCGCACCGCCGGGATAGGGTCAGGGTCGAGCCGGCGGCGGCGGCGGGAGGTTCGCACGCGAGATTCGACCAGCCGGCCTGACGCCGGCGGCGGCGGTCGCGTGTCTGGAGGCAAGGAGGATCCATGCCCCGTCTCGCACGCCCGGCCGCCGGGCTCGTCGCCACGCTCGTCACCGCGCTCGTCACCACCGTCTTCGCCACCGGCTGCTTCGGCCTGCTGGGCGGCACCCTCAAGGAGATGGCGAACACCCACGTCATCACCACCGGGCTGCCCCCCGCCGAGTACGGCGCGATCGATCGCGGCGCCACCCACCACGGCTGCACCAAGGTCGATCGCGGCGCCAAGGCCGACAACTACCAGTGCCCGGAGCTGCCGGCGGCCAACCCGATCGGCTGCCGCGTCGAGGGCGAGGCGGTGCGCTGCGCGTGCACCGGCGACGAGGGCACCTGCGAGCGGCTGATCGCGGCGATCGTCGCCGAGGGTCGCGCGCCGTGACCGCGGCGGTCGCGCTGGCGTGCGTCGTGGGCGCGGCGGGGTGCAGCGCGGGCGTCGGGCTGTCGGTCGAGGCCAACGCCGGCGTCGCGCGGCTCGCGCCCGACGGCGCCGGCGCCGAGGCCACCGCGCTCACCGGCGGCGCGTCGGTAGCGCTCGAGTTCGACTGGCTGCGCGACGCCGACCTCGGTGGCGGTTTCGGGCCGCAGGTGTTGAAACCGACCGGCGCGGCTGGCGAGGTCGCCGACGCCGGCGTGGCCGCGACCCCGATGCGGATCTGGTTCGCGTCGGCGATCGGCCCGTACGGCTGGAGGGTGCGCCCGCGCGCGACGATGGGCGCGTCGCTGGCCAACGGCGACGGCGACCTGTACGCCGACGGCTACGCCGGGCTCGGCGTGTCGGTGCACCCGGCGCAGGGGCGGGCGATCCACGTGCTGGCCGGGCCGCAGCTGGTCCGCGCCACCGACCGCCGCCTCGACGGCGCGACCACGTACCAGGGCGTCGGCGCGCAGGTTCGGATCCGCTACTTCCACATGTGGCGGCGGGCCTGCGATCCGGCGACGCTGGAGGTGGCGCGCGAGCGGGCGTCGACCGAGGGAGAGTGGTCATGTCGGTGACCCGCGCGGCGATCGCGGTGGTGGCGGCGGCGGCGCTCGGCGGCGGCGGCCTGGGCTGCAGCAACGTCGGCTTCGGCAAGGTGGTGCCCGGCAGCGCGCCGCGGTTCCGCGCCGGGCGGCAGTTCGGCGTGCAGCAGCTGGGCGGCGGCTGGTACCGGATGGGCGCGATCGGCGCGCCGGCCGAGGCCGTGGGGGGTGGGCGGATCGGCGGCGTCGTCGGCGGGCGCCTCGGCCTGGGCACGATGCGGGTCGGCGACCGCGCGCAGCACGGCGGGGGCTTCGACGTCCGCGCCGAGCTGCTGGTCGAGCTGTGGCCGTGGCTCGGCGTCGGCGGCTCGGCGGGCTGGGGCATGGAGGTCGCCGGCAAGGACGCCGACAAGGTGGTGCGCACCGGCTTCCCGCTGGCGGCGATCGCGACGATGACGCCGCTCAAGCCCTTCGTGCTGCGCGGCGGCGCGGTCTACGAGCCGGGTGACACCCGGATCGGCGACGTCGAGACCGCCGACGCTCGGGTCGGCTTCGAGGCCGCCGCCGGCATCGCGGTGGCGTTCCGCGGCTGGCACTTCGTCGTGCTGGTCGACTGGCGGCACCTCGGCGGGGCCGAGGCGATGGCGGGCGGCGCCCCGGTCGAGGTGACGTCGGATCTGTACCTGCTCGACGCCTGGGTGGCGATGTAGGCCGTATACGATCGGGGGATGCGCGCGCGCGCGACCCTGATCCTGGTGAGCGCGGTGACCGCGCTGGCGGCGGACGTCGCGCCAGCGTCCGCGGGGCCGTGCACGGTCGGTAGCTGGGTCGCGGTGGCGGGCACGGTGTCGGATGGCCGTGACTGCCGCGCCGCGGTGCTCACCGCCGACGGCACCGGCGCCACCGCCCGCACGACCTACGGCGCGCCGGTCCCGGGCATCGGCCGGTTCGCGATCACGCTACAGCGGCTGACGCCCGACCGCGGCTCGCTGCAGCTCGAGTTCCCCGGCGGCTACCTGTTGATGATCGACGGCCACGTCGGCGTCTACACGTCGGAGGCGCAGTGGGCGGAGACCGGGTATCGCCCGCTGCCGGCGCCGTTGACGGGTGCGCCGCAGCACGCGGCCCACCGGCTGGAGGTCGACGTGGGGGCGCGGACGATCGCGGTGCGCGTCGACGGCGTCGCGGCCGGCGTCTGGGCGATCCCGGCCCACGCCGCCACCGGGATGTTCGGCGTGCTGGTGGCCGGCGCGCGCGGCACCCGCAGCCGCGTGCGGATCAGCGACTGGGCGCTGCCGGCGCCGCGGTGAGCGTGGCGGCCGGGCACCCTGGCGCCGCGTCGGTCCAGCCGCGCAGCCGGGCGCACAGCTGCGCGGCCGCGGCGGCGCTGGTCACCGGGCTCGTCCGCACCGCGCCGCTGGCGTGGCCGCTCAGCAGCCACGCACCGTCGGGCGCGAACGCCAGCGCGGTCGCCGCGCCGTCGGCGCCGAGCGGGACGCTCCAGCTGGCGCCGGTCGCGAGGTCCCACACGCGCAGCCCGTCGGTGGTGCTGGCCGCGGCGTGCGCGCCGTCGAGCGCCAGCGCCAGCGCGATCACCGGCGCGCCGGCCGGCGTCAGCGAGCGCCCCTCCCCGCGCGCGTCGACCGCGCGCACCGCGCCGTCGGCGCTGGCCTCGAGGCGGGCGCCGTCGGGGGCGCGGACGGTGAGCCCCGCCGGCGGCGTGGCGGCGGTCGCGTCGCCGGTGGCCAGGTCGAGCCGGCGGGTCGCGCCGTCGGCGCCGGTGACCGCGAGCAGCCCGTCGGCGTCGAGCGCCAGCGCGGCGATCGGCGCGGGGCCGAGCGGGTAGCGCCGCGCGAGGCTGCCGTCGGCGCGCCAGCGCTCGACCGTGCCGTCGACGCGCCCGGTCGCGAGGTCGCCGTCGGGCAGCGCGATCGCCGTCGCGAGCTCGGCGTCGCCCCGGGTCGAGCGGCGCACCGCGCCGTCGGCGAGCGCGACGCCGCGCACGACGCCGTCGAGGCTGGCGGTCACGAGCTGATCGCCCGTGGCCGCGAGCCCGACCACCTCGCCGTCGTGGCCGGGCAGCGCGCCGACCTCGCGCCCCAGGCGCGCGTCCCACAGCCACGCCTCGGCCGAGCTGGTCGCGGTGGCGACCCGCGTGCCGTCGGGCGCGCCGGCCAGCGCGCCCCCGCCGAACGGGCGGTGGCCGCGCAGGCGGATGATCGCCTCGCGGCTCGCGACGTCCCAGGCGATCACGTCGCGGCCGCCC
Source organism: Myxococcales bacterium (assembly GCA_016794525.1). Taxonomy (GTDB): domain Bacteria; phylum Myxococcota_A; class Polyangia; order Haliangiales; family Haliangiaceae; genus UBA2376. Next base: position 86,403 of record JAEUJY010000126.1, on the reverse strand, counting down.
TCGTGGCCAAACAGCCGGACCGCGCCCGGCAGCGCGCGCAGCTCCGGCGCGCGGGCCACGTCGAGAGTTGCCGCGCCGGTGGCGAGGTCGAGCACGCTGATCGCGCCGTGGCCGACGCTGAGCGTGCGGCCATCGGGCCACGGGATCGGCAGGAAGATGCGCCGATCGACCGTCAGCAGCGCCCGCGGCGCGGGCGGCGCGCCGCGGGCGAGCGCCGCGGCGAGCGCGTCGGCCGGCCACGCCAGCGCGCGGCCGTCGTCGCCGGAGCTGTAGATCACCGCGCGATCGGGCGCCGCGGTCACCGCGGCCTCGCCGCCGTGGGCCGGCCACCCGCGCGGCGCGGCGGCGCCGTCCCACACCACTAGGCCGCCGTCGGCGCAGCCGACCACCACCAGCCGCGCCGCCGCCGCCAGCGTGTACGCGCGGCACGGCAGCGTCGCGGCGGCCCGCCGGGTCGCGCCGCGGGCGTCCCATCGCTCCACCTGCGCGCCGCTGGCGACGATCAGCTGGCCGTCGGCCAGGAAGGCCGGCAGCGCCTCGCCGTCGCCGCCGGCGACGGTCACGACCTGCTCGACGGCCCGCGCCGCCTCGATCACGCCGAGCTGGCCGCCGAGGCCGATCACCACCAGCCGCGCGCCGTCGGGCGACCAGGCCAGGCGCACCGGCCGGTGCAGCTGCGAGGTCACGGCGGCGCGCGGGCGGCCGGCGGCGTCGCGCAGCGTGACGCGGCCGTCGGGCTCGAGGGTCGCCAGCGTCGCGTCGACCGGCGCGAACGCGACGTCGCGGGTGGCGTCGGGCAGCGCGTGGGCCACCGGGCCAGCGGCCAGCGTGTCGATCAGCGCCTGCCAGCCGGTGCCGGTCGCCGTGGCGCCGCCGACCCGCGCCGCGGCGGCCAGCGTCAGCGCCTCGAGCCGATCGGTCGGGCGGATCGCGAGCCCGCGCGCGTGGGCCAGCTGCGCCGCGGCCAGCGCCGTGCGCGCGGTGCGCTCGCTGGCCTCGGCGCGCGCGCGCGCGGCCCGCGCACGATCGCGCTCGTCCACGACCCGCGCCACCGCGGTCGCGCCGACCGCGGCGACCACGACCAGCGCGGCGACCGCGACCCGGGTCGCGGCGCGGTGGCGTCGCAGCCAGTGGCGCACGCGCTCGCCCGCGCGGTAGCGGTGGCTCAGGATCAGCTGGCCGGTGGTGAACCGGCGCAGCTCCTCGGCCAGCGCCAGCGCGGTCGGGAACCGATCGGCCGGGCGCCGCGCCATCGCGCGCTCGACGATCGCCACCAGCGCCGGTGGCGTGTCGGGGGCCAGCGTCGTCAGCGGCGGTGGCGCGCCCGCGGCCAGCCGCGCCCGCGCCGCCGCGCCGAGGTCGGCGCCGTACGGGGGCGTGCCGGTCAGCGCGTGGTACAGCGTCGCGCCCAACGCGTAGACGTCGAAGCGCGGGTCGGGCGGCGCGCCGGTCGCCTGCTCGGGCGGCATGTACGCGGCGGTGCCGACGCCGGCGCGGGTCAGGCCGTCGTCGTCGAGCGTCGCCAGCGGCAGGTCGCCGGGCTCGTCGAGCGGGGCGGCCAGGCCCCAGTCGATCACGACGGTCTCGCCGAACCGGCCGAGCAAGATGTTGGCGGGCTTGAGATCGCGATGGACCACGCCGCGATCGTGGGCGTACGCCACCGCCTCGGCCGCGGCGGCGACCCGCGGCAGCAACGCCAGCCGCTGCGCGGCGGAGGTCGTGCGGGCGATCGCCTCGTCGAGCGGGTCGCCCTCGACCAGCGGCATCGCGTAGAACGGCTCGCCGTCGGGCCAGCGCCCGAGCTCGAGCACCGCGACGATGCCGGGGTGCTGCAGGCGCGCGGTGATCCGGGCCTCGCGCTCGAAGCGCGCGCGGAGCGCCGCGACCGGCACCTCGGGCACCTCCCCGATCTGCTTGATCACCACCGCCCGGCCGATGCGTCGGTCCCAGGCGCGGAACGCGCGGCCCATGCCCGAGTGCGCGGCGCGGAGCGGCTCGCGCTGGCTGTACAGCGCGGGATCCACCTCCACCAGCTCGACCAGCGCGCGGGTTCCGAACGGATCGCCGACGCCGGCCAGGCCGCGGCACGCCGCGCACGCGGCGAGGTGCGCCGCCAGCGCCGGGCTGGTGGCCGCGCCCCGCGCGTGGTCGAGCAGGCTAGCGATCGACGGGTGCTCCATGGCGGACGATCGCGACGATCCAACCACGGATCGCGGCGGGGGCGGGGCGCGTGCTAGCGTCGCGCGCGATGGACTGGGACCTCGCCGACGAGGCCGCCTGCGCCCGCCTGGTGGGCGAGGTGTGTGACGACCAGGCGCCGCGGGCGACGCGCGAGCGCGCGTGGCACGCGCTGTTGCGCCGGATCGGCCCGGTGATCGAGGCGTGGGCCACCCGCAGCCCGATCCTGCGCCAGGCCCGCCTGGCCAACCCCGACGACGCCCGCGCGGTGCTGACGATGGCGCTCGAGCGGTTGGCCGCCGACGGCTTCGCCAACCTGCGCCGGTTCCAGGCCCGGCGCCCAGCGCTGGCCGGTGACGCGGACCAGCTCGACGCGCTGGGCCGGCTCGGCGACGACGAGGCCACCGACGACGCGCGCGCCGCCACCGCGACCCCGCTGCGCGCCTGGCTGCGGACGCTGACCCGGTACTGCGAGCGCGACCAGGTCCGGCGCCGCCTGGGCGAGAGCGTCGGCCACGCCAAGCGCGGGGTCACCACCGACGCCGCGCCGCTGCCGACGACGGGCCTGCCCGGGGCGCGCCCGCCGATCACCGACGTCTTGACGATGGCCGCGGTGGTCGCCGAGGTGCGCGCGTACATCGCGACGTTCCCCGACGCGATGCGCACGGCGCTCGAGCGCTGGCTCGCCGACGCCGACTTCGACGAGATCGCCGCCGAGCTGGCGCTGCCCGACGCGGCGCGGGCGCGCGCCCTGGTACGCGCTGGCCAGGCGCGGTTGCGCGAGCGGTTCCGGGATCGGATGCCGGCGATGTTCGGCGACGGATGAACGGCGAGGCGACGCACGGGCCCACCCTGCAGACACGCGGCGCCGACCGCCGCCGTCAGGGTGCGAGCGTCACTTCGCCGCGGCGGCCTGGGCGGCGGCGATCAGCGGCGGGTAGGCCGGCTCGGTGGTCTGGTCGGCGACCAGCTCGCGGTAGGCGATCGTGCCGGCCTTGTCGATGACCCAGGTCGAGCGCGCGAGCAGGCCGCTCTCGTCGACCTCGAGGCCGAAGCGCCGGCCGAACTCGCGGCCCTTGGCGTCGGAGGCCATGACCGTCTGGGTGTGGGCCTCCTCGGCGAAGCGCTGCTGCGCGAACGGCAGGTCGCGACTGACCGTGACCACGACGGTGCCGGGCGGCAGCTGGGCGATCGCGTCCGAGACGTGGTGGGTCTGCGACTCGCACACCCGGGTGTCGATCGACGGCACCACCGACAGCACGACCACCTTGCCGCGCTGATCGGCCAGCCGCCACGGCGCGAGCTGGCTGTCGACCAGCGTCACGTCGGGGGCCGGCGCGCCGACGTCGAGCGTCGGGCCGACCAGCGTCAGCGGCTGGCCGCCGCGGGTGATCACGTCGGTGGCGCGGGTGCGCTGCTCGGCGTCGGCCACCAGCGCCGCGCGGCGATCCGGCGGCTGCGCGCGCAGGTAGCGCACGACCTCGGCGTCGCCGACCGACGACGACGACGAGCAGGCGGCGAGCAGCGACGCGGCGAGCAGCGGCACGGACAGGGCGGGGCGCACGCCTGCAGGGTAGCCGCGATCCGCCGCCGCGCACGGAACGCCCGCGCGGCGATCGACATCGCCGGACGGAGGCCCTACGCTGGCCCGCCGTGACGCACCCGCCTCATCTTGCACCGCGATCGGAGCACCCGTGACCGCGCTGGCGACCCTGGCCGCCACCGTCGGCGTCGACACCCACTACGTCGGCTGGCGCGGCGCGCCGGTCGAGGCGTCGCCGGCGGCGCTGGCCGCCGTGCTGGCCGCGCTCGGCCACGACGTCCGGGATCCGGACGCCGCGCAGCGGGCCGCGGTGCGCGCGCACTGGGGCGAGCTGGTGCCGCCGGTGATCGTCGCCTGGGACGGCGCGCCGGTGCGGGTGCCGGTGCGGGTGCCGGCCGACGCCGACGCGGCGTGGCAGCTCGACCTGACCACCGAGGGCGGCGCCACCGCGCACGCCGACGGCCACCTGTTCGCGGCGCCGGCCCGCGACCACGCCTGGCCCGAGGGCCGGGTCCACTGCGTCCGCGAGCTGACGATCGCGATCCCCGACGGCGCGCTCGGCTACCACCAGCTCACCTGGGAGATCGGCAAGGCCTGGGGCCAGGCGCTGGTGATCGCCGCGCCGACCGCGGCGTGGGGGGCGCCGGGCACCGTGCCGAAGCGGTGGGGCGTGTTCGCGCCGCTGTACGCCGCGCGCACCGCGGCGTCGGGGCACACCGGCGATCTGGCGGTGCTGCGCCGGCTCCTGGCCGAGGTGGCCCGGCGCGGCGGCGACTACGTCGCGACGCTGCCGCTGCTGGCGGCGTTCCTCGACGAGCCGTGCCAGATCAGCCCGTACTCGCCGGCCAGCCGGCTGTTCTGGAACGAGCTGTACGCCGAGCTCGACGGCGCGCCGCCGGCGCTGACCGCCGGGCCGCTGGTCGACTACCGCGCGCAGTACGCGGCGCGGCGCACGGCGCTGGCCGCGTCCGCCCGCGCCGCATGGGCCGATCCCGCGCAGCGCCGCGAGCTCGAGGGCGCGGCCCACGGCGCGCTGCTCGACTACGCGCTGTTCCGCGCGCTCGGCGAGCAGGCCCGGGCGCCGTGGTCGCGGTGGGACGCCGTCGATCGCGATCGCGCGGCGCCGACCGCGCTGGCCGAGATCGCGCCGGCGCTGCGGCCGGGCGTCGAGTTCCACGTCTGGGCGCAGCGCGCGATGAGCGCGCAGCTGACCGCGATCAAGCGCGCGGCCGGCGAGGGCGGCGGGCTGTACCTCGATCTGCCGGTGGGCGTGAACGCCGACGCCTACGAGGTGTGGCGCCACCGCGATCGCTTCTTGACCACGCTGGCGGCCGGCGCGCCGCCCGACGCGCTGTTCCTCGGCGGGCAGGACTGGGGCCTGCCGCCGCTGCACCCCGAGCGCGAGCGCGCGGCCGGCTACGCCTACGTGCGCGCGTGCCTGTCGGCGCACATGCGGCACGCGCGGATGCTGCGCATCGATCACGTCATGGGGCTGTACCGCCTGTACTGCGTGCCGCGTGGGATGGCGGCCACCGACGGCGTCTACATCCGCTACCGCGCCGACGAGCTGTACGCGCTGGTGACGCTGGAGTCGCACCGCCACCAGTGCGCGGTGGCCGGCGAGGATCTCGGCACGGTGCCGCCCGAGGTGCGCCCGGCGCTGGCTCGCCACGGCATCGCCCGGCTGTACGTCGGGCAGTTCAACATGCCCGCCACCGCCGCCGCGGCGATCACGCCGCCGGTCGCCGATCAGGTGGCCAGCCTCAACACCCACGACACGCCGACCTTCGCCGGCTGGTGGCGCGGCGGCGACCTCGACGATCAGCGCGACCTCGGCCTGATCGACGCCGCGCAGCACGCGCGCGGCCTGGCCGAGCGCGCGACCACGCGGGCGGCGCTGCTCGGCGGCGCCGACGATCCGTCCGACGTCGGCTGCGCCGCGGCGATGCGCGCCAGCACCGCGGCGCTGGCCGCCAGCCCGGCGCACCTCGTGCTGATCACCGTCGAGGATCTCTGGCTCGAGCCGCGCACCCAGAACGTGCCCGGCACCACCGACGCGCGCCCCAACTGGCAGCGGCCGTGGGCGCGCTCGCTCGACGAGGTGCTGGCCGACCCCGCGGTCGACGCGGCGCTGGCCGCGGTCGACGCCGCGCGCCCGCGCGGCTGATCACGGCGCCGCCGCGCGACGTCGCGCTCGCCGCCGCGCCCGCGCGCTGGCTCAGTGGGCGTTCAGGTACGCCACCAGCGCGCGGCGGTCTGCGTCGGGCAGGTCGCAGCCGAAGGTGTGGCCGCCGGCACCGAACGCCGGCGCGGCGACGTCGGGGCGCGGCGCCAGGCACAGGAGCTGGTCGAGGCTGTCGAGCGCGCCGTTGTGCAGGAACCGCGTCATCGCCCACAGCCCGACCAGCCGCGGCGACTTGATCGCGTGGGTGATCGTGTCGCCGGGCTGGAACCGCAGGCCGCCCGCCGGCGCGCCGTCGTGATCGGCGCCGTCGGCCCACCACTCGATCGCGGCGTCGGTGCCGATCTCGTCGAAGCCGTAGGTGCGATCGCCCATGCCGCGCGGCCCGCCGTGGCAGGCCTGGCAACCGGCGGCGACGAACACCGCGCGGCCGCGCGCGACGTCGGCCGCGGGCGGCGGGGTCGGGGCGAGCGGCGCCCGCAGCGAGGCGATGTACTCCGCCAGCGGCGCGAGGCGCTCGCGCGGCCACTGGCCGAGGTCGCCGCCGCCGAGATCGACGAACGCCGCCAGGAAGTTGTGGAGGCTGGCGGTGCCGCCGGTCCAGCCGAGCATCGCGGTGTCGATGCCGGCCGCGGCCAGCTCGGCGTCGTCGGGCACCGCCCACAGCGGGCTGATCTTCGACACGGTGTGCACGCCGTCGTCGAACGGCAGCGGCTGGATGAAGAAGTCCATCGTCCCGCTGCGCCAGCTGGCGTACCAGTGCTCGCTCTCGCGCGACACCATCGGCATCGCGCCGCCGCCGCCGGTGATCAGCGGCAACAGCGCGGTGATCAGCGCGTTCTGGATCTCGGGGTGCGCGGCCATGCGATCGCGCAGCGGCTGGATCGCGGCGATCGCGTCGGGATCGTGGGCCGCGGGATCGGCGCCGGGGATCGCCAGCGACGGCAGCACCACCATCATCAGGTTCATCCGGCCGTAGGCGTAGGCGTGGTTGGCGGCGCCCACCGCGTAGCGCCCGTCGGGCAGCCGCCCGAAGTGGCAGCTGGCGCAGCCGAACGACACCGCGTCGACCGAGCCGAACCGCGGGCCCGCGGGGAGCCCCAGCGGCAGGCCGTCGGGCGACCGCGGATCGGCGATCATGCCGAGCTGCGCGAAGCCGGGGCCGACCTGCTCGGGGAAGTGCTGCACCAGCCACGTCAGGATCGGCCGCGGGATGCCCGGCGTGCCGAACGACTCGTCGAAGAACATCGCCTTGCCGCACAGCAGCCGCAGCCGGCGGTCGGTCGGGTGCGCGGCCGCGTCGGCGCAGGCGGTGGCCAGCGCGCCGTGCTCGAGCACCGCGTCGAGGTCGGCGCTGACGTTGGTCAGGCCCTCGCTGGTGTCGGCCTGGGCCGCGAACGGATCGTCGCCGGGGTCGGTCGGGTCGGGACCCTCCGTGGCGTCGGTGCAGGCGGCGGCGGCGAGGAGGGCGGCGAGCGCGAGCGCGGGGCGTTGCATGGGCGGCACGCTAGCGGCCGGCGGCGCAGCGTAGAAAGTAGGAAGTTCCACTTCCTACGGCCGCGAAAGGCGAAGCAAGGCCGCCCGCGCCGCGTGCCGGCCCCGTGCGATCGTCGGGCGATGTGGTCGACGCCGCGCCTGGGGCCGCTGACCGTCGGACAGGCGCTGCCCGGCGGACGGGTGACGGCGCTGGGCTGCGCGCCTGGGCGAGCGCGGGTCGAGGTGGCGCTCGGCGACCGCGCGATCGTCGAGTTCGACCTCGCCGCCGCGCCGGCGCGCCCCGGCCCGTTCGCGGCGTTGCCGGCGCTGAGTTACCGCCGCTCGGCCGCGTCGTTCGCCGCGGTGCGCGCGGTCGGCGACGCGCTGGCCGCGGCGCTGGCGCCCGCCTGGCCCGGCGTCACCGCGGTGGCGTGGCCCGACGTGATCGACGGCCTCGGCGACGACGTCGACGCGACCGTGCGGCTCGCCGACCTGCTGCCGGCCGAGGCCTTGGCCCGGCGTGCGTGCGTCGCGCCGTGGACGCGCCTCGAGTACGGCGCGCGCGGTCAGCGCGGGCCGTGCTGCGCCGACTTCCAGGTCGCGCCCGCCGACGAGGTCGGCGCGCCGCTGGCGCTGTGGCACGGGCCGGCGATGCGCGGGTTCCGCCGCGCGCTGGCCAGCCCCGATCCCGGCGCGACGTGCCGCGCGACGTGTCCGCGCCTGGTCGGGCGCACCGACACGCTGGCGGCGATGGTGGCGCGCGGCGGGCCGGCCGCCTTCCGCGCCAACCAGATCGCGACGATCGCGGCGATCCTCGACGGCGCCGAGCGCCCCGCGACGACGCCGCTCGAGGTGGTGTTCCCGGCGACCAGCTTCTGCAACTACGACTGCCTGATGTGCAGCCACGGCGCGACCGGCACGCTCGCCGACGAGCGCCCGCCGGCGTTCTACGCGGCGCTGGCGGCGATCGCACCCGGGCTCGGCCGGCTCGAGGCGCTGGGTGGCGAGCCGCTGGCGTCGCCGGTGTTCCGGGCGGTGCTCGGCGGCGACGCGTTCGCCGCCGCGCCCCAGGTCGAGTTCGCGTTGACCACCAACGGCTCGTACCTCACGCCCGACGAGCTCGCGCGCTACCGGCGCGTGCGGCTGGGCCACGTCACCGTCAGCCTCAACGCCGCCACCGCCGCGACGTACCAGGCGGTGAACCGCGGGCTGGCGTGGGCGCGGGTGCGGCCCAACCTCGACGCGCTCCTGGCGGCGCACCGCGCCGCTCGCAACCCTCGCGCGATCACGTACAGCATGGTGATCCTGCGCGCCAACCTGCACGAGATCGAGGCGTTCGCCGCGCTGGCCGAGGCCGACGACGTCGCGGTCCGCTACATGCTGCCGATGCAGGACCGCAACCGGCAGAGCATCCTCACCGACGCGGCGACGATGGACGCCGCGCAGGCCGCGCTCGCGGCGGTCGCGGCGCGGCTGCGCGCGCGGGGCCGGGCCCACGAGGCGGCGCGCGCCGATGGCGAGCGCGCGGTGCTGGCCTCGCGCCGCGCCCGCGGCCTCCTGCGCGCGCTGCCGGATTGAGCTGCGTCACCGCGTGGGCAACCCGGGCACCGCCAGGTCGACGCGGTAGACCCCGGTGCGCGCGGTGACGAGCAGCGTCCGGCCGTCGGCGCCGCCGAACGCGACGTTGGACGGCTGCTCGGGCACCGCGAGGACGCCCCAGCGGCGGCCGTCGGGCGCGTAGGCCTCGACGCCGGCGGCGGTCGCGACGAACAGGTCGCCGGCGGCGTCGACCGCCAGCCCGTCGGGCGTCGCGGCGGTGGTGACGAAGACGCGCCGGTTGGTCAGCGCGCCGTCGGCGGCGACGTCGAAGACGTGGACCGTCGCCGCCTCGGAGTCGCCGACGTACAGGCGGTCGGCGGCCGGCGACAGCGCGACGCCGTTGGGGCGATCGGTCAGCGCGCCGCGGTGCTCGGCGGTCAGCGCGCCGCCGGGCGCGACGCGGAACACGCCCATGAAGCCCAGCTCGCGCTGCGCGTCGCTGATGCCGTAGGGCGGATCGGTGAAGTAGATCGTGCCGTCGGTGCGCACCGTCACGTCGTTGGGCGAGTTGAGCCGCAGGCCCTCGAAGCGATCGACCACCGTCGCGCCGCTGGCGCCGTCGCCGCGGGCGACCCGACGCGCGCCGTGCTCGCACGCGATCAGCGCGCCGCCGGGATCGAGCGCCAGGCCGTTGCTCCGGCCGCTCGGCCGGCGAAACACCGTCGGTGCGCCGGCGCCGCTCCAGCGGTAGATGGTGTCGCCGTCGATGTCGCTCCACAGCCAGTCGGCGGTGGCGGCGCGCCACTGCGGGCCCTCGGTGAAGCGGTAGCCGCCGCCCACCTGGCTCGCCGCGCTGGCGCCGGCCAGCGGATCGACCGGCGCCGCGTCGACGCCGCCGTCGATCGCGCCGCCGTCGAGGTCGATCCCGGTGTCGCCACCGCACGCGCCGCCCACGACGATCGCCAGCGCTGCCCAGGTCCGCATCGGCGCGACGATACCGCGGCTGGCGGCCCGATCGCGTACGCTGGCGCGCGTGCTGCCGGTGCCGATGCCGCTGTCGCCGATGCTGTGCAAGCTCGCCACCGCGCTGCCGCCCGGCGACGGCTGGCAGTTCGAACCCAAGTGGGACGGCTTCCGCGCGCTGGTGTTCAAGGACGGCGACGCGCTGACGTTGCAGAGCCGCGACGGCAAGCCGCTCGAGCGCTACTTTCCCGAGCTGGTCGCGCCGCTCGCCGCGCACCTGCCGCCGCGGATCGTGCTCGACGGCGAGATCGTGATCGCCCGCGGCGGCGCGCTCGACTTCGAGGCGCTCTTGCTGCGCATCCACCCGGCCGCGTCGCGGGTCGCGACGCTGGCGCGCGAGACGCCGGCGGCGCTGGTGGCGTGGGATCTGCTGGCGCTGGGCGACGAGGACCTGCGGCCGCTGCCGCAGCACGCGCGGCGGGCCCGCCTCGAGGCGACGCTGGCCGGGCTGCCGCCGCCGATCCTGCTGACGCCGGTCACCCGCGATCGCGCGGTCGCCGCCGACTGGTTCCACCGCTTCGAGGGCGCGGGCCTCGACGGCGTCATCGCCAAGCCGCTCGAGCTGCCGTACCGGCCGGGGCAGCGCGCGCTGGTCAAGGTCAAGCACGCGCGCACCGCCGACTGCGCGGTCGCCGGGTTCCGCTGGTACAAGGACGCGGTCGGCGAGCGGGTCGGCTCGCTCTTGCTCGGGCTCCACGACGCCGCCGGCCAGCTGCACCACGTCGGCGTGTGCGCGACGTTCACCCAGGCGATGCGCGCGCAGTTCGCCACCGCGCTCGCGCCGCTGGCGATCGACGTCGCCGATCACCCGTGGGCCGGCTGGCAGCCCGAGCCCGACGCCGCCGGCCGCCGCCCCGGCATGACCAGCCGGTGGAACCGCGGCAAGGATCTGGGCTGGGTGCCGCTGCGGGTCGAGCGGGTGTGCGAGGTCGGCTACGACCACCTGCAGGGCGCGCGCTTCCGCCACGCCACGCAGTGGAAGCGGTGGCGCGACGATCGCGCGCCGGCGTCGTGCCGCTACGATCAGCTCGAGGTCACGCCGCCCGCCGAGCTGGCCGCGCTGTTCGCGCCCGTTGCCTCGTCGTAGGCTGCCGCGCGCGTGCGTGCTACCCCGACTTCGCCATCGAGGTGGTCTACACGTCGGGCGGCATCTCCAAGCTCGACGTCTCGGGCGAGCGCCTCGCGATCTTCCAGCGGGCCGGCGCGAGCTGGTCGGCCGCCGCGCGCAGCCGCTACGTGCCGGCGATCGACCCGGCGTTGATCGCGCGGTGCATGGGCGAGCCGTCGCAGGTCGCCGCGGTCATGGCGCTGCGCGTCGCGCTCGCCGCGTGAACGCGCACGTCAGCGCCGGCGCGCGCCGGCCCACTCGACCGCCGGATCGTAGTCGGGATCGGGCGCGACCTCGGCCGGCCGCTCGGCCTCGGGCACGCGCTGCAGGTTGATCCGCACGCGGTAGTACGCCGAGCTGCGGCCGCGCATCGTGTCGACCAGCACGTCCTCGGGCGCGAGCCGCGCCGCCACCGCCGGGTGGCGCGCCTGCCAGCGCGCGAGCCCGGCCAGCGCGTCCTCCTTGCGCTTGGCCTGGCCGATCAGCAGGAGCGGCAGCTTCGGCGTCCGCCGCGCGCGGCCCGGCGTCCTGGCCCGCGACGGCGCGACCCGCGGCGCCTCGCCCGAGGTCTTCGCGAAGTGCGGCGGCCACGGCGCGTCGCCCAGCCCGGCCGCGGCCTGCTGGCCGGCCAGCGCCAGCAACCCGTCGAGCTCGCCGGCGACGTCGTCGATCGCCGCGTGGGCGTCGCCGTGGGCCGCGACCAGCGCCGGCACCGTCGCGATCGTGAACGCCGCCGGGTCGCAGGTGGCCAACGCGTCCCAGGTCAGCGGCATCGACACCCGGGCGTCGGCGGTGGGCCGCACCGAGTACGCGCTGGCGGTGGTGCGATCGCGCGCGTTCTGGTTGTAGTCGAGGAAGACGCCGTGGCGCTCCTCCTTCCACCACTTGCTGGTGGCCAGCGTCGGCGCGCGCCGCTCGACCTCGCGCGCCACCGCCAGCGCCGCGCGCCGCACCTCGGTGAACGACCACGCCGGGCGGATCCGCACCAGCACGTGGACGCCGCGCGAGCCCGAGGTCTTGGGCCAGCCGACCAGCCCGTGATCGGCGAGCACCGCGCGCGCCAGCTGCGCCACCTCGACGATCTGCGGCCAGGCCACGCCCGGCACCGGATCGAGATCGATGCGCAGCTCGTCGGGGTGATCGAGATCGGCGGCGCGCACCGGCTGCGGGTTGAGATCGACGCAGCCCAGGTTCACCACCCAGGCCAGCGCCGCGGCGTCGCGCACGACGACCTCCTCGGCGGTGCGGCCCGACGGGAACGTGAACACCGCGGTCTCGATCCACGGCGGCCGCTGGGTGGGCGCGCGCTTCTGGTAGAACGGCTCGGCGTCGACGCCGTCGGGGAAGCGCTTGAGCACCAGCGGCCGGCCGGCGACGCCGCGCACCGCGCCGTCGGCCACTGCCAGGTAGTAGCGGACCAGGTCGAGCTTGGTCAGCCCGAGCGCGGGGAAGAACACCTTGGTCGGGTTCGAGATCGCGACCTCGCGGCCGGCGATCGTGAGCACCTCGCGCGGGCTGGCCACGCGGTAACCATATCGCGGTCACGCCATCGGCAGGCCACCTCCGAGCAGGCCGGCCAGCGGCGAGGCGGCGGGCGCCGCGGCGGCGGGCGCCGGCGCACGGCCGACGTTGGCCAGCGCGGCGGACAGGCCCGCCAGCTTCTGGTCGACGGCGCTGGGCTGGGCGCTCGGCACGTCGGGCGCCTGGCGCCGCGTGCGGATGGTGGCGGTGAGGCCGCCGGTGACCGCGTCGAGGTCGCGGCGATCGATCGCCACGAAGCAGGGGGCGCGGCGCATCACTTGCCCCACGTCCGCAGCGCGGCCGTCAGGTCGGTGGTGGTCGACGTCTCCTGGGGCCCGGCGCCGCCCGGCGCGGGCATGCCCGGCATCGCGTCGGGCGGGCGGCCGCCCTGGCCGGGATCGGGCACGCAGCTTGGATCGGCGGCGGCGCCGCCGGTGATGGTGGAGAGGTGGCGGGGATCGATGGCGTGCATGGCGACTCCTGGGGCGAGGGAAGGGGTGCCAGGCGTTCTTGCGAGGCGCATGCCACGCGCAACCCGGCGATCCACGCCGCGGCGCCCGCGCCGGCCCGCCGCCCGCGGGCATCGGTGTGAGGCCGGCGGTCCGCGCCGCGGGTCAGGCCACGTTGGCGCCGAGCCACTTCACCAGCGGCGCGGTCGCGATCGCGTGCTCGGCGAGCCAGTCGGCGAACGCCGGCTTGTGGATCAGCCCGCGCGGGATCGCCGGGAACATCGCGGTCAGGCCCTTCTGCTTGAGCAGCGCGGCGCGCGGGTGATCGTCGGCGTAGCCCTTGGGCACCTTCTTGTAGTCGTCGTGGCCGCCGACCGTGTAGCCGGCCTGGCGCAGCGCCGCGATCCGGGTGGCCAGCGCCGCGCCCGGCTTGCCGGCGACCGCCGCGCGCCACCGCGCCAGCGCCTCGGGGCCGAACTGGTACAGGCCGACGCCGACGAACTCCTCGTCGAGCCCGAGGTGCACGTACAGCGCGGCGCAGCCGCCCTCGGCCAGCGACGCGTCGCCGGCCGGGATCATCGCGCCGACGTGGGTCTTGTACGGCGTCTTGTCCTTGCTGAAGCGCACGTCGCGGTAGATCCGCAGCACCTTCGGCGCGCCCAGCGTGGCCGGGCGGTAGGTCGGCGCCAGCCGGGCCGCCACCGTCGTCAGCAGCGCGGTCAGCGGCGTCACCCACTGCGCCTGGTAGCGCGCCTTGTTGGCGTCGAACCACGGCTTGCTCATCTCGGCGGCCAGCTCGGGCCAGAACTGCATCGCGTCCTTGGCGAAGCCGGTGAAGGGCGGGGCGGCGGGGGCGGAGGCGGGGGTGCGAGCCATGGCCCGATCTACCCCCGGCGGCGCGGCGTCGACAACTGGCCCGGTGCGCTCCGCCGGCGACCGGCTCGGGTATCATCGCCGCGATGGCGGTCGGCGACTCCGCGGACGACACGCTGCCGGCGTCCGGGGTGACGGTCGCGCCGGCGCGCAGCGACCTGCCGGTGGTGCCGCGGGCCTGCTACGAGGTGCTGTCCGAGCACGCGCGCGGCGGCCTCGGGCGCATCCTGCGCGCGCGCGATCTGCGCACCGGCCGGCTGGTCGCGATCAAGGAGATGCTCGACGGCACGCCCGACGCCGCGACCCGGTTCGAGCGCGAGGCGCTGGTCACCGCCAACCTGCAGCACCCGGCGATCGTGCCGGTCTACGAGGTCGGGCGCTGGCCCGAGGGCGAGCCGTTCTACGCGATGAAGCTGGTCGACGGCCGCTCGCTCGACGCCGAGATCCAGGACGCCGCGACGTTGCGCGAGCGGCTGGCGCTGGTGCCGCGGCTGATCGACGTCGCCGAGGCGATCGCCTACGCCCACGGCCAGGGCGTGATCCACCGCGATCTCAAGCCGGCCAACGTGCTGGTCGGTAGCTACGGCGAGACCGTCGTGATCGACTGGGGGCTGGCCCGCCGCAGCGGCGACCCCGAGGCGGCGCTGGCCTCGAGCCTGGTCGGCGTCATCAGCGGCGCGGTGACGCTGGTCGGCGACGTCGTCGGCACGCCGGTCTACATGCCGCCCGAGCAGGCGCGCGGCGAGGAGGTCGACGCCCGCGCCGACGTCTACGCGCTGGGCGCGATGCTGTACTACCTGCTCGGCGGCCGGGTGCCGTACGCCGGCGCGCGCACCGCCGCCGAGGTGCTGACCCAGATCGTGCTCGGCCCGCCGCAGCCGCTGGCCGAGCTCGAGCCCGACACGCCGCCCGAGCTGCTGGCGATCGTCGCCAAGGCGATGGCGCCGCGCGCGGACGATCGCTACGCCTCGGCCCGCGAGTGCGCCGCCGACCTGCGTCGCTACCAGACCGGCCAGCTGGTCGGCGCCCACGCCTACTCGCCGTGGCAGCTGCTGCGGCGCTGGCTGCGCCGCCACCGCGCCGTCGTCTCGATGTCCGCGGTGCTGGTGGTCGCGCTGGCCGCCACCGGCGCGGTCGCGGTGCGCGGCATCGCCCGCGAGCGCAACGTCGCCCGCGTCGAGCGGGCCCGCGCCGACGTGGCCCGCGCGGTCGCCGAGCAGCGGACCAACTACCTGATCGTCGAGCAGGCCCGTGGCTTCGTCGCCCGTGACCCCACCCAGGCGCTGGCGTGGCTGAAGCAGCTGCCGACCGCCGCGCGGCAGTGGGACCAGGTGCGGGCGATCGCCGGCGAGGCCCGCGAGCAGGGCGTCGCGCGCTGGGTGTTGCGGGGCCACGACGGCAACGTCAACGACGTCGAGTTCACGCCTGACGGCCGCGGCCTGTGGACCGCCGGCCAGGACGGCACGATCCGCCGGTGGGATCTGGCCACCGGCGAGGCGGTGGTGCTGCACGACCGCGAGCCGGTCGAGACCGTGCTGCCCACCCCCGACGGTCGCTGGTTGGTCGCGCTGGGGTTCTGGGACACCGACACCGCGCTCGGCCGCACGATGCGGATCTGGGACGTCCACGCCGGGACCGTGCGCGACATCCCGACCCACCCCGGCAAGAACGACGACGTGGTGCTGTCGCCCGACGGCCGCAGCCTGGCGGTGATGACCTGCAGCGGCGGGCTCCACGTGATCGATCTTGCGACCCTGTCGGAGCGCGCGTTGCGCGGCACCACGCCGCGGCGCAAGGGCCAGACGCTGTGTCCCAACTCGATGGGCTTCTCGCACGACGGCGCGCTGCTCGCGGCGGAGTCGAGCGCGCACACCGTCGACGTCTTCAGCGTGGCGGACGGCCGCGTCGTCGGCGTGCTCGGCGATCCGGCCGACGGCGTCGCCGGCGACGTGCGCTTCACCGTCGACGATCAGCGGGTGCTGGTGCTCACGGCGACCGATCTGGCGTCGTGGCGGACCACCGGCGGCGATCGCCAGCGGATCGTGCCCAACCGCGGGGAGGTGCGCGGCTTCGAGACGACCGACGCGCCGGGCGAGCTGATCTTGGCCAACGCCGATGGCTCGATCCGCGTCTGGAGCACCAGCCAGGACGCCTACCAGGTGATCGGGCGCCACGACGGCGGCGTCAACGCGCTGACGATGACCCCGGAGCGGCGGCGGGTGCTGTCGGGCGGCGAGGACGGCCTGGTGCGCGTCGCCGACGTCGGCGGCACCTGGGCGCGGGTGCTGCGCGGCCAAACCGGCCCGGTGTCCGAGGTCGCGGTCGCGCGCGACGGGGCGTGGCTGGCGTCGAGCTCCGACGACGGCTCGGTGCGGGTGTGGTCGACGGAGGGGCCGCGTCGCTACGCGCACTCCGCGGGCGAGGTCATCGACGGCCTCGTGCGCGCCGCCGACGGCGACGGCGTGATCATCGCGACCCGCGCCGGCTGTGTCGAGCGGTGGACCGCGACCGCGGCGCGCCAGGAGCTCCGGCCGTGCGGCGATCACTTCGCGTACCCCACCCCGCTGGCGCGCTCCGCCGACGGCGCGGTGCTCGTCGCGGGGCGGGTCGACGGCGGGCTGGACGTCTGGCGCGCCGGCGCGGCGACGCCGCGCGCGCTGCCGACCCCGGCCGAGCCCGCCGGGCTCGCGATGTCGGCGGACGGCGCGGTGCTGGCGTCGGTTGAGGAAGGCGGGACCGTGCGGCGCCACGCGATCGACAGCGACGCCGAGCAGGTGCTGGCGCGGCCGGAGCTGGCGCGGCGCAAGTGGCGCGCGCTCGGGTGCAGCCGCGACGGCGCGCGCATCGTCTGGGCCGAGCCGCGCGGCCTGGGTGTCTTCGACGTGGCGACCGGTGGCGTCCGGCGGTTCGTGGCCGGTGACGGCGAGGTGATCGCGCTGGTGGTGCTGCCGGCCGGCGACGCCGTCGTGTCGCTCGACACCGCCGGGGGGCTGCGCCGCTGGGATCTCGCGAGCGGCGCGGCGACGTCGCTCGGCGCCTATCCGGGGGCGACGCGGTTGTCCCTCAGCGGCGATGGCCATCGGCTCGTGTTCGCCGACGGCGCCAACGCGATCCACGTGGTCGATCTCGACGCCCCCGAACGCGCGCCGCTGACGCTGCGCGGTCACACCGGCATCGTCACCGCGCTGGCGTTCTCCGACGACGGCCTGACCTTGGCGTCGGCGTCCGAGGATCGGACCGCGCGGCTGTGGGACCTCGCCACCGGCGCCGCGCGGGCGATCCTCCACCGCGGAGAGGTCGACGAGCTCGCCTTCACCCCCGACAGCCGTCGCCTGATCACGTTGACCAGCGACGGCAGCGTGTCGATCATCGACGACGATCTGCCCCGCGACCAAGCCGGCCTGCGCGCGTACCTGGCCGGCGCGACCAACCTCGAGGTCGCGCCGCCCTCCGACGCGCCCTGACCGCCGCGCACCCCACGCTGCACGATCAGGTTCGCGCCGCGCAACCCGCCCGACCGCCACGCGCCGCCCGGGAGGCCACGCGGACAGCCGTCTCGGAGGGGAGGCTCGATCCCGGCTTCGCCGGGATCGAGGGGAGGTGTGGCGACACACCTCCCTGTAGTTCAGTCGTCGTCGGGCTCGCCGGCCTCGGCGGCCTTCTCGGCCCGCTTGCGCAGGTTGTGATCGAGGATCGACTTGCGCAGCCGGATGTTGCTGGGCGTCACCTCGACCAGCTCGTCGTCGTTGATGAACTCGAGCGCGTACTCGAGCGTGACCTGGCGCGGCGGGGCCAGGATCAGCTTCTCGTCGGCGCCGGCCGACCGGATGTTGGTCAGCTTCTTGGTCTTGTTGGGGTTGACCACCAGGTCGTTGTCGCGGGCGTGGATGCCGACGATCATGCCCGGGTAGACCTGGACGTTGGTGCCGACGAACAGCGTGCCGCGGTCCTGCAGCGTGAACAGCGCGTAGGCGTTGGTCTCGCCGATCTCGTTGGCGATCAAGACGCCGTTGACGCGGCTGCGCAGCCCGCCGGCCCAGACGTCGTAGTCGTCGAGCTGGGTGTACAGCACGCCGGTGCCGCGGGTGTCGGTCAGGAACTGCGAGCGGTAGCCGATCAGGCCGCGCGACGGGATGCGGTACTCGAGCCGGATCCGGCCCGGGCCGCTCGGCCGCATCTCCTTCATCTGGCCGAGGCGGCGACCCAGCTCCTCGATCACCGGGCCGGTGTACTTGTCCTCGAGGTCGATCACCGCGTGCTCGTACGGCTCGAGCATCTCGCCCTTGGGCCCCTCCTTGGAGATGACCTGGGGCTGCGACACGCACAGCTCGTAGCCCTCGCGGCGCATCGTCTCGATCAGCACCGACAGGTGCAGCTCGCCGCGGCCCGACACCTTGAAGACGCTGGCCTCGTCGGTGTCCTCGACGCGCAGCGCGACGTTGCTCTTGGTCTCGCGGTACAGGCGCTCGCGGATGTTGCGGCTGGTGACGTACTTGCCGTCCTTGCCGGCGAACGGGCCGTCGTTGACCCGGAAGTTCATCGAGATCGTCGGCGCGTCGATCTTGAGCAGCGGCAGGATCGTCGGGTTCTGGATCGACGTGATCGTCTCGCCGACGTTGAGCTCGCTCATGCCGGTGAACGCGCAGATGTCGCCGGCGCCGGCCACCGCCAGCTCGAACCGCTTGAGGCCCTGGAAGCCCAGCACCTTCTGGATCCGGAACTCCTCCTTGGAGCCGTCGCGGTGGGCCAAGAGCACGCGGTCGCCGACCTTGGCCGAGCCCGAGCGCATGCGGCCGATCGCCATGTAGCCGAGGAAGTCGTCGTAGTCGAGCGTCGCCACCTGCATGCACAGCGGCGCCGTCGAGTCGCCCTCGGGCGCCGGCACCTTCTCGATGATCATGTCGAGCAGCGGCGACAGGTCCTTGCGCTCGTCGGCCATGTCGCGGATCGCGAAGCCCTCGCGGCCCGACGCGTAGATCACCGGGAAGTCGAGCTGGTGCTCGGTCGCGCCCAGCGACACGAACAGGTCGAAGACCGGGTCCATGACCTTCTCGGGCTCGACGCCGGGGCGGTCGATCTTGTTGATCACGACCAGCGTCGACAGGCCCATCTCGAACGCCTTCTGGGTCACGAACCGCGTCTGCGGCATCGGGCCCTCGTAGGCGTCGACCACCAGCAGCACCGCGTCGACCATGCCGAGCACGCGCTCGACCTCGCCGCCGAAGTCGGCGTGCCCGGGGGTGTCGACCAGGTTGATCCGGGTCCCCTTCCAGGTCACCGAGGTGCACTTCGAGAGGATCGTGATGCCGCGCTCGCGCTCGAGGTCGTTGGAGTCCATGGCCCGCTCGGCGACGACCTCGCCGGTGCGGAACGTGCCGGCGCATCGGAGGAGGCCGTCGACCAGCGTGGTCTTGCCGTGGTCGACGTGGGCGATGATGGCGACGTTGCGGATGTTGGGCTGGGCACTCATGGCGACTTCGCAGGCTCGGGGGACGTTGCCGCCAGCTGAGCGCACGCCACGACGGCGCGTCCCAGCATGGGCAGCGAAGGGGGGGCCACCAGCGCGGCCGCGATCGCGAGATCGGCGGTGCCGGTGATGCTGGCGGTGGCGCGGCCGGTGGCGTCGACCCAGCGCAGCTCGCGCTCGGCCGGCTCGACCCGGCCCAGCGGCGCGCGATCGGCGCCGGCCACCGCGACGCCGTCGGCGGCGATCGTCACCCGCGCCAGCGGCACCCCGATCGGATCGAGGTAGGCGATCAGCCGCGGCGGCCCGGGATCCTCGACGATGCGCGCCATCGTCGCGTCGCGCAGCGCCAGCGCCCGGCCGGCCGGCGCCGGGGTCAGGTGCCAGCCGCCGCCGTGGGCCTCGCCGTCGTGGACGCGGATCGCGACGTCGTCGGCGCGGCAGCCCTCGGCGGTGCGCACCAGCGTGACGCCGTCGCCGTCGCCGCGCAGCGTGATCGCGCGCTCGGCGGGAGCCGAGACGGTCTGGCACGCAGCCAGGCCGACGAGCACGAGGGGAGCACGCATGGCGGCGGGCATGTAGCACGTTTGGTCGGCCGGGTGGGATCTCGCACCGGCGCGCCGGTCGTGGTACGCCCGCGTCGGCCATGTACGCCCGCGGTCGCATCTGGCGCCGGGTCGCGCGCCGCGCCCTCGGGGCGACGGCGGCCGCGGTGGCGCTGGCGTGCGCGGCGTGCGGCGGGCGCAAGGACGGCGCGCGGCCCGCCGCCGACGCCGGGATCGCCGTCGCCGCGGCGCCGGCCGAGGTGACGGTGGCGCTGCGCCCGCTGGGCAAGGCGTCCCTCGACGAGTTCGGCTGGCGCAGCGGCCCCGGCGCGGCCGCCTTCGAGCGCGCGCTGGCGGCCGAGAAGCGCGGCGACCTCGCGGCGGTCGAGCGCGAGGCCAGCGCGGCCCTGGCCGCCGACGCCGGGCACCTCGAGGCGGCCTGGCTGGCGGCGGTGGCGCGGGCGCGGCTGGGCCGCACCGCCGACGTGCTGGCGCCGCTCGAGATCGCGGCGGCCGGCGACTGGGCCAAGTGGGGCGAGCGATCGCTCGAGCTGGCCGCGCTGGCCGACTTCCGCGACACGCCCACCGGCCGCGGCTGGGTGCGGGCCGCCGAGGGCTACCGCGCGGCGGTGGCGGCGCTGACCGCGCGCGCGGTGATCGTCGTCGGCGCGCGGCCGGGCCGCGGCGCCGGCGTCGGCCGCGAGCTGTACGCGGTCGATCCCGACGGCGGGCGCTGGGTGCGCCTGACCCGGTCGGGCGGCGTCGTCGCCGGCGCGCTGCCGGCGCCGGGCGCGCCGCTGGTCGCGTACGTCACCGCCAGCCGCGGCGGCCGCCGCGACGGCTGGGGCGCGGTGACGATCGGCGTGGTCGATCTGGCGACCGGCCGCGCCAGCCGCGAGGTCGCGCTGGCCGACGTCCACGGCCTGGTGCTGGCGTGGCGCGAGCGCCCCGACGGCCCGGCCCTCGAGGCCCAGGTCGATCCTGGCCGTGGCAAGCCGACGGTGATCGCGATCGACTGGAAGCACGGCAAGCGCGCGCCGCTGGCCAAGGCCGCGCCGTTCCGCGGCGACCGCCTCGAGCTGGGCAGCGGCGCCGCCGCGCGCCGGCGGCTGCCGATGGCCGGGCTCACCGCCGACTGGGACGACCGCGGCACCGCCAGCGCGGTGCGGCTCGAGCGCACCGGCAAGGTCGTGACCGAGCCGGGCGGCGGCCTGATCGACGGCGAGTCGGCGGCGCTGTCGCCCGATCGCGCGCGGCTGGTGTTCGTGACCGCGCTCGAGCCGCCGTGCGACGAGGACGACGAGCGACGGCTGATGGTCGCCGACGTGGCCACCGGGCGGGTGCGCACGCTGGCCAAGGGCACGGTCGCGGCGCCGGTGTGGATCGACGCCGATCGGGTCGCGTACGTCGACGCCGACGCGGTGACGGTGGTGGCGGTCGCGACCGGCAAGGTCGTCGCCCGGGTCGCCGGCGGCGCCGGCGTGGCCACCACCGCGGTCGGGCCGCGCCGCCGCTGCGACGCCGAGCCGCCGCCGTTCGCCGAGCCCGACCCGCAGCCCGACGACCCCGGCTTCGGCGACGACGAGCCCGCCCTCGACGGCGGCGCCGCGCCGGCCGACGATCCCGACGCCGGAACCTGATGCCGGTCGCGGCGGGGCGTGGTACAGACGCCTCGCTCTCCGTCAGAGAGGATCAGGCGATCGCCGGCGACTTCGCGTCGCGGGAGGAAAGTCCGAGCTTCACAGGGCAAGGTGCTGGCTAACGGCCAGTCGAGGTGACTCGCAGGAAAGTGCCACAGAAAACAAACCGCCTCGTCGCGAGACGGGGTAAGGGTGAAACGGTGCGGTAAGAGCGCACCGCCCGGCGGGTGACCGTCGGGGCACGGCAAACCCCACCCGAAGCAAGACCAGACAGGGGTCGTGCGGCCCGCACGATGACTCCGGGTTGGTCGCTCGAGCCCACCGGCAACGGTGGGCCTAGAAGAATGATCGCTGCCGGCGCGAGCCGGACAGAACTCGGCTTACGAGCCTCTCTGACGGAGGGCGCTTGTCTTGCGTCGAGGATCGCGGCGCGCGCCCCGCGTGCGCGGCCGACGGCCGAGGACTCACCGCGGCGCGCCGAAGACCTGCGTCCACATCGCGGCGGCCTCGACGTGGCCCACGCCGATGTCGGTGTAGTCGGGGCTCATGATGTTGCGGCAGTGGCCGGCGCTGTTCATCCACTGATCCATGGTCGCGACGGCGGTGCCGTTGCCGGCCGCGATGTTCTCGCCGGCCGAGCTCCAGGTGTAGCCGGCCCGCTCCATCCGATCCCACGGCTGCTCGCCGTCGGGGTTGGTGTGATCGAAGTAGCCGCGATCGACCATGTCCTTGGTGTGGACCCGGGCCGCGCAGCGCAGGCTCGGCACCATCGTCAGCGGCGGCACCGCCGCCATCGCCTGCCCGCCGCAGGTCGCGCCGGCCGCGCGGTGCTGGTTGACGATCGTCAGGATCTCGTCCTCGAGCGCGGTCGACGTGAAGCCGGCCACCGGCGCGCAGTACGGCGTGGCGGGCACCGAGGGATCGATCGGGGCGCCGCCGTCGTCGCCGCCGCAGCCGATCAGCGTCAGCACCACCAGCGCGCGGAGCTTCATCCGCCGATTCTACGGGAGCCGCGGCCGCGCCGTCGAGCGGCGCGCGCTAGCTCGGAAGGCCCACGCCGGGGCTCAGCGGCGGGCGCGCGACGGCTGCCAGTTGGACCGATCGCCGCGCACCGAGCCGGCGTTGGCGTTCCTGATCGCGCGCGCGACGAAGAAGCCGGTGATCGCCAGCGCGAGCCCGCCGACCGCCATGATCCGCCAGCGGTAGCGCGCGCCCTTGGCCGGGCGGGTCGAGGTCCAGAAGCCCGACGGGCGACCGACCAGCACCTCCGGCTTGCGCATGCCGCCCTCGGTCTCGGCCGGCGGCGCGCCGAAGCCGCCGGGGTCGGGCTGCGCGGCGACGTCGGCGACGCCCAGGCCCAGGACCAACGCGATGGCGACGACGAGGCGCATGCGGCCGTGTACCGCGGGCCGCCGCCGCCGGCAACCGCGATCCGCCGCGACCGCGCGTCGCAGATGGACGCGCGCGCGCATCTGTGGCATCCACCGCTGCTCGATGCGCAAGGCGCGCCCGCCGCAACCCAGCCCCGCGCCGCGCGCCCCGGCGCCGGCCGACGATCCCGACGCCGTCGTGGTGCCGCGCGGCCCCGACGCGATCGATCGGATGATCGCGCGGCTCGGCCCCGACGCGGTGATCGCCGCGCTGGCGCCCTACGTCACCGCCGAGCGCGCGGCCCGCATCGACGCCGTGCTCGCGGCGCGGCTGGCCAGCGTGGTCGGCGTGGTCGAGGACGTCTACGATCCGTTCAACGGCGCGGCGGTGATCCGCACCTCCGAGGCGCTGGGCCTCCACGGGCTCCACGTCATCGAGACCGGGCTGCGGTTCCAGGCGGCCAAGGGCATCACCCGCGGCTGCCACCGGTGGATGCAGCTCGAGCGCTGGCCGGGCGCCGCCGCGTGCGTCGACGCGCTCCACGCCCGCGGCTTCGCGGTCTACGCCACCGCGCCCGGCGCCACCCACCAGATCGACACCGTCGACGTGAGCCGGCCGATCGCGGTGGTGTTCGGCAACGAGCACGCCGGGCTGCCGGCGGCCACGGTGGCCGCGTGCGACGGCGCGATCAGCCTGCCGATGCACGGCTTCACCCAGAGCTTCAACCTGTCGGTGTCGGCGGCGCTGGCGCTGGCCCAGCTGGCCAGCCGCCGCCGCGCGCACCTGGGCGCGATCGGCGATCTGACGCCGACCCAGATCCACACGCTGCGCGCCCGCTGGTTCGCGCTCAAGGTGCGCGGCGCGGTGGGGATGATCGAGCGGATCGTGGCTGGCGAGACACACGCGAGTGTGGCCACCCAGCCGCATTCGCGCGATAACCCCTGACACGCGCTCCCGGGACCGGTCCCGGGTTTGCAGTCCCCCGGTCGTCCCATGCACCCACGCCCCGCCGTCCCCGCGCCCAAGCGCCCCGCCGCCCGTCCGCCCCGCGCGCCGCGCACGCCCGGCCAGAAGGTGCTGCGGGTGTGCGGGTGGATGGCGGTGGTCGGGCTGGCGCTGGCCGCGCTCGGCGCGCTGGTCATCGCCGGCGTGTTCTGGATGTACTCGCGCAACCTGCCGGCCATCACCAAGGTCGGCGACTACCACCCGCGCCAGGTCACCGCGATCCTCGACGTCCACGGCGACCGCATCGGCGAGCTGTACAGCGACGAGCGGCGCACGGTGGTGAAGTTCGACGAGGTGCCGCCGATCCTGGTCGACGCGTTCGTCGCCGCCGAGGACGCCAACTTCTGGACCCACGGCGGCATCGACTACCGCGGCATGGTGCGCGCGTTCTTCACCAACCTGCGCTCGGGCAAGACCAAGCAGGGCGCGTCGACGATCACCCAGCAGGTCGTCAAGACGTTCCTGCTCACGCCCGAGCGCACCTTCAAGCGCAAGATCCAGGAGATCATCCTGGCCCGCCGGCTCGACAAGAGCCTGTCCAAGAAGGACATCCTGACGCTGTACATGAACCAGATCTTCTTCGGGCACGGCCGGTACGGCGTGCAGGAGGCGGCCCGGTTCTACTTCGGCAAGGACGTCAAGGACCTCAACATCGGCGAGGCCGCGCTCCTGGCCGGCCTGCCGCAGTCGCCCAACAACATCTCGCCGCTGGTCAACCCGCAGCGGGCCAAGGTGCGCCAGACCTACGTGCTCAACGAGCTGGCGCGCCACGGCAAGATCACCGCGGCCGAGGCCAAGAAGTGGATCGACGCGCCGATCCAGGTGGTGCGCGATCCGTTCCCGCACCTGGGCGACGCGCCCGAGTGGGTCGAGGTCGCGCGCGCCGAGCTCGAGAAGGCGCACGGCAAGGACGGCTTCGACAAGCTGGGCGGCGTCGTGCGCACGACCTTGCGCCCCGAGATCCAGGAGGCGGCGCGCGCCGGCCTGCAGGCCGCGCTGCGCGCGGTCGACGCCCGCCACAAGATCGGCCGGCCGGTGCGCAAGGTGAAGGCCGACAAGATCGCCGACGAGCTGGCCCGGCTGGGCAAGAAGCTGCCCAAGGGCGGGCCGGCCAAGGGCGAGGTCTACGAGGCGATCGTCACCGCGGTCCACGACGGCGACGCCGAGCTCGAGGTCGACCTCGGCGGCTGGCGCGCGGTGGTGGTGCTGGGCGGCGCCGACGACGAGCGCTTCAACCCGCCGGCCGACGACGGCCAGCGCAAGAAGCCGAGCGAGCGGTTCGCCGCCGGCGACGTCGTCAAGGTCACGCCGATCGCGGCGACGCTCGGCAAGCTGCCGCCCAAGGTCAAGCACGGCGATCGCGCGGTCGCGTTCGCGCCGGGCGCCGAGGGCGCGGTCGTCGTGATCGATCCCAAGACCCGCGAGGTGCTGGCGATGGTCGGCGGCTACCAGCGGGTGGCCGGCGGGCTCAACCGCGCGATGGCCGCGCACCGCCAGCCCGGCTCGAGCTTCAAGCCGATCGTTTACGCCGCGGCGCTGGCCAGCAAGCGCTACACGCCGGCCTCGATCGTCAACGACTCGCCCGAGGTCTACGACCTGTGGAAGCCCGAGAACCACTCCGACGGCTTCGAGGGCCCGGTGCGGCTGCGCTACGCGCTGGCCAAGTCGATCAACACCGTCGCGATCAAGGTGCTGCACGACATCGGGCCCGACGCGGCGGCCGATCTCGCGGCGCAGCTCGGCATCACCGGCAAGCTGCCGCGCACGCTGTCCCTGGCGCTGGGCTCCGGCGAGGTCACGCCGCTCGAGCTGACCAACGCCTACGCGACCTTCGCCGCCGGCGGCCAGTACGCGCCGCCGCGGTTCCTGACCGAGACTCCCGACGGGCCGGTGCCGGTGGCGCCGAGCCGCGAGGTGCTGTCGCCGGCGGTGGCCTACACCATCACCGACATGATGCGGTCGGTGGTCGAGGCGGGCACCGCGACCAAGGCCAAGAGCCTGGGCCTGACGATCGCCGGCAAGACCGGCACCTCGAACGACGCGCGCGACACCTGGTTCGTCGGCATGACCGCCGACGTCGTCGTCGGCGTGTGGGTCGGCAACGACGACAACCGCCCGCTCGGCAGCCACGAGGCCGGCGGCGTGACCGCGCTGCCGGCGTTCGTCGCGACGGTCAAGGCGATGGCGCCCAAGAACCAGCCGTTCCCGCGGCCGCCCGGCGTCGTCACCGCCGACATCGATCTGGTGACCGGCCTGCTCGCCGCGCCCGGCGCGCCGGCCAAGACCCACACGACCGAGGTGTTCCTCGACGGCACCGCGCCCACCGAGGTGGCGCCGCTGCCGGGCGAGGTCGACGCCACTACCTTCGTCACCGACGAGTACGGCGACGAGGCCACGCCCGAGGCCCCATCACCGTGAGCTGGCGCGGCGGCGTGCTCGCGCTGGCCGCGCTGACGAGCGTCGCGACCGCGGCGCCGTTCGCGCCGCCGCCGGCGCCCGCGGGGGGAGGCCCGATCGGCGTGCTGTGGCGGCAGGCGGTCGACGAGCTCGAGGCCGCGAGCCGCGCGCGCGTCCCGGCGCTGGTGCCGCCGACGCCGCGGCCGGTGGCGTGGAAGGCGCGGCGCGTCGCGTCGCTCGATCTCGGCGGCGCGCTCCTGGCGCTGACCGCCGGCGACCTCGACGGCGACGGCACCGAGGAGCTGCTGGCGTTGACCGAGCGCCACGTGATCGTGCTCGCGCCCCACGGCAAGGGCCTGCGCGAGCGCGCGCGGGTGGCGCTGCCGGCGGCGGCGCCGGCGTTGCGCCCGCGCGATCCGGTCGGCGCCGCGGTGGTGGTGGCCGGCGGTGGCGGCGTCGAGCTGTGGGCGCGGGCGTCGAGCGCGGCCCGCGGCGCGCGCTACGCGTGGCAGGGCGGGGCGCTGGTCGAGGTCGGCGAGCTGGCCGGGTACCCGTGGTGCGCCGATCGCGTGCTCGACCTCGCGGCCGGCCGCAACTACGCCGTCGACGGCGGCGCCGAGCTGTGGGCGGTGCGCTGCCGGCTGGGCGAGGTCGATCGCCTCGGCCGCGCGGTGGTCGCGACCGCCGCGGTGACCACCGGCGGCGAGCTGACCGTCACCGTCGACACCCGCTGCCGCGGCAGCACCGCGGCGTGCCCGGCGACCACCCGCGCGACGCTGACCGGCGTCGGCACCGCGATCGAGGTGGCCGACGTCGATCGCGACGGCGCGCTCGAGGTGCTGGTGGCCGGCGCCGGCGCGCCCGGCGATCCAGACGCGGTCGTCGTGCACGCGCTGGGCGCCGACGGCTTCGCCGCCAAGCCGCGGTTCCGCCGCGCGTTCCTCGGCGGCGTCGTGGCGATCGCGGTCGGCGACGTCGACGGCGACGGCGATCGCGAGGCGTTCGCGGCGGTGCGGCTGACCGGCGCCCGCAAGGTGGACCTGTGGCTCCTGGATTGATCCTCCGGGGCCCGCTCGCGGCGCTCGCGCTGGTGGCGCTGGCCGCTGGCGTGCGCGCCGAGTCGCGGCCGCGCTACGGCCGCGCGGTCGTGGGCAGCGCGCTGGGCGAGCCGGGCAGCCTCGATCCGGTGGCGGCGCGCTCGGTGGCCGAGACGACGGTCGTCGGGCTGGTCTTCGACACGCTCTACCGGTTCGGCCCCGACGGCCGGATCGCGCCGCACCTGGCCACCGCGATGCCGGAGATCGTCGACGGCAAGGCCCGGGTGGTGATCCGCCCCGGCGTGCACTTCCACAACGGCGCGGCGCTGGGCGCGGCCGACGTCGCCGCGTCGCTGGCCCGGGCCAAGGCCAGCGCGTCGGCCGGTTGGCTGCTGGCCACCGTCGACGACATCGCCGTCGACGGCGACGCGGTCGTGCTGGGCACGACGCGCAAGGACCTGGCCGCGATCCTCGCCGCGCCGGCGACCGCGATCACGCCCAAGGGCGCCGCGCCGCGCGCCGGCCAGCCGATCGGCTCGGGGCCGTTCCGCGTCGCCAGGGTGGCCCGCGATCGCATCGAGCTCGAGGCCTACGCCGAGCACCACGGCGGCCGGCCGTACCTCGATCGGGTGACGCTGCGCTGGTTCACCAGCGCCGACGGCGAGGCCCGGCTGTACGAGACCGGCGGCGCCGACTGGTCGGTGCACGGCGCCACCGTGTTCGCCAGCGGCGCGCCCAAGCACCCGACGGTGCAGCTCGACGGGCCGGCGACGATCCTGGTCTACCTGGGCTTCGGCAAGGCCCACGCCGCGATCACCGACAACCGCGACTTCCGGATCGCGCTCGACGCGGCGATCGCCCGCGGCGGGCTCGACGGCATCGGCGCCGGCGAGCGCACCGTGCCGACCCGCGATCCGGTGCCGGCCGAGCTCGGCGGGCCCGAGCTCACCGACGCCCAGGCCGGCGCGCAGCTGGCCGACGCCCAGGCCGCGCTGGCCGCCGCCGCCGCCGCGGTGCCGGCGCTGGCCCCGGCCGCGATCGGCAAGACCACGCTCGAGATCCTGGTCGACGCGTCGCGGCCCGACGATCGCGAGATCGCCGAGCGGGTGGTCAACGCCCTCGACAAGCTCGGCCTGGCGGCGACGATCGCCGCGGTGGCCGCGCCCGAGCTGGCGCGCCGGGTCGAGGCCGGCACCTGCGATCTCTACGTCGGCCAGCTGGCGGCGACGGTGACCACGCCGGCGCTCTTGTTCGCCGCCGCCTACGCCGCCGGCGGCGAGCGCGCGGTGGCCGACAAGCTGGCCGCCGGCGGGACGATCGATCCGACCCGGGTGCGGGCGGCGTTCACCAAGCGGCTGCCGATCGTGCCGCTGCTCGATCGCGGCGTGCGGCTGCACGTGCGCAAGGACCTCCGCGGCGCCTGGTTCGACGCCGGCGCGCGGCTGGCGATCGCCGATCTGTTCCGGTGGGATCGCTGATGCGGCTGCGCAACCGCTTCATGCTGTGGTTCGGGCTGGCGGCGCTGGTGCCGATCGCGGTGGCGGCGATGGTCACCCGGCAGGTCGTCGCGCGCAGCTACCGCGACGAGTACCAGCGCACCCGCGGCGCCGCCGAGCGCGCGGCGCGGGCCGAGGTCGAGCGGCTCGAGCAAGACCTCGCCGAGACCGCCACCGCGCTGGCCCGCCGCGAGGATCCGATCATCGGCACGCTCTTGCAGGATCTGGTCAAGGACGGCGTCGCGCTGCCGCCCGAGGCGCGGCGCCGGCTGCGCGAGCAGGCCGGCCCGGGCATGGCCGGGCGCGGCATCGACGTGCTGACCGTGGTCGGCCCCGACGACCAGATCCTGGCGGCGCCGCACAACCGCGGCATCGTCGGCGACCCCGCGCCGGCGCTGCGCGCGCTGGCGACCTCGGCCAAGGTGGTCTACCGCGAGGAGAAGATCATGGGCTCGCGGGCCATGCAGACGGTGCTGGTCGCCGAGACCGCCCGCATCGCCAAGGACGGCCCGTACACCGTCGTCGTCGCGGTCGGGCGCGCGATCGACGCCCGGCTGGTGACCGCGGTGCGCCGGGCCGGGCAGATCGACACCCGGATCGTCGACGCCACCGGCCGCGAGCTGGCGGCGCCGGCCGAGGCCGGCTGGAGCACGCGCGGCGGGCAGCGGGTGCGGATCGCGCTGCCCGGCGAGGGCGCGACGGTGGCGGCGTGGATCGAGGTGCTGGTGCGCGATCGCGATCTGGCGCGGCTGCAGCGGCAGGTGACGCTGGTGGCCGCGGTGCTCGCGGTGCTGGCGCTCGGCCTGACGATGCTGCTCGGCGCGGTGGTGGCGCGGCGGATCACCGCCGGCCTCGACGATCTGGTCACCGGCGCACAGGCCGCCGCCAAGGGCGAGCTCGAGCACCGGGTGCCGGTGACGTCGACCGACGAGCTCGGCGAGGTGGCCGGCGCGATGAACCTGATGCTCGAGGATCTGCGCACCGCCGAGGAGCGGCTGGTGATCGCCGAGCGGATCGCGGCGTGGCAGGAGATCGCGCGCCGCCTGGCCCACGAGATCAAGAACCCGCTGACGCCGATCCAGATGGCGATGGACAACCTGCGCAAGACCTGGCGCAAGCAGCACCCGTCGTTCGGCGAGATCCTCGAGGAGTCGACCGCGACCGTGCTCGAGGAGTCCGATCGGCTGCGGCGGATCGTCAGCGAGTTCTCCGACTTCGCGCGCATGCCCAAGGCCGATCCGCACCCGCTCGACCTCAGCGAGGCGGTGGGCGCGGCGCTGGCGCTGTACCAGGGCGAGACCCCGGTCGAGCGGCGGCTGGCCGCCGACCTGCCGCCGGTGGCCGCCGATCGCGGCCAGCTGACGCAGGTGGTGCTCAACCTCGTCGAGAACGCCCGCGACGCGATCGCCGGCAAGCCCGACGGCGCGATCGTCGTGACCACCAAGAAGGGCGACGCCGGCGATCGCGTCGAGCTGATCGTCGACGACAACGGCCCGGGCGTCGCCGCCGAGCTGCGCGACAAGGTGTTCGCGCCGTACTTCACGACCAAGCACGGCCAGGGCGGCACCGGCCTCGGCCTGGCGATCGTCCACCGGATCGTCAGCGATCACGGCGGCCGCATCGTGATCGCCGAGGCGCCGACCGGCGGCGCGCGCTTCGCGATCGAGCTGCCGCTCGAGCGCGGTCAGCCGCTGCTGGCGTCGCTGGTCAAGCGTCCTTGACCGGCGTGGCCTTGAGCGCGGCCTTGCCGTCCTTGACGTAGACCGAGAACCGCACGCCGACCGTGCCCGGCTTGGCCAGGAGCTCCTCCTGGTTCTTGCGCAGCTTGTCGACGAACTTGGCGTAGGTCAGGCCGGCGGTCGGCTCGCCACACTTGGCCTTGAGCGCGACGAACTCGTCGAACACCGAGCGGAAGTACGCCTCCTCGTCGGCCTCGGGCGGCGGCGGCGCCGGCACCCGGGCGCCGGCCAGGCTGGCCAGGATGTCGTCGTCGAGGTTCTTGGCCGGCGGCGGCGGCGGCGTCGGCACCGCGGCGAACGGCGGCGGGGTCTTGGTGCGCGGCGTGGGCGGCGGCGTCGGGGCCGGCGGCGGCGCGGCGGGGCGGGCCGGCGGCGGGGTCGGGCGCGCCGGGGCCAGGTCCAGCTCGGGCGGCTTGACGCCAGGCGACGAGAACCGGAACTCGGCGGGCGGCGGCGCCGGGCGCGGCGGCGGCGCCGGCACGTCGACGGCGTCGAGCGAGCCGAACGAGCCGTCGGCCGGCCCCAGCAGCTGGTCGAGATCGCGGCGCGCGGCGCGGGCCTCGCGGGCCAGCTTGTCGATGTGGATGTTCACCGAGCGCGCCACCGAGCCGAGCCGGCCGCCGTGGCGCTCCTCGGGCAGGCGCTCGCCCTTGCCCTTGGCCAGCTCGACCGCGTCGGCGGCCAGCCGCCGCACCGGGCGATCGTGCTCGACCACCATCAGCCCCAGCCCGATCGCCAGCGCGCCGACGAAGCCGATCCCGAGCAGCACCCACGGGAAGTTGGCGAACGACAGGTCGTCCTTGCGCACCTGATCGAGCGTGCGGCCCAGGCCGGCCGGCGGCTGCTGCTCGAGGTAGACCGCGAAGAACGCGTCGTCGTAGCGCGCCTCGCCGGGCAGCCGCGCCACCACCGCCGACAGCCGCTGCTTGCCCGAGGTGGCGATGAACGGCTGGCTCGACTTGCAGTCGGTGTCGAGGTCGGCCGGGCTGGCGGCCAGCTTGGCGTACTCGGTCAGCACCTCGCGATCGAGGACGGTCGCCGACGACGAGATCGCCAGGTCGCCCTTGACGTAGAAGCCGACGGTCGCGCCGAGCGGCTTCATCAGCTCCTCGGCGAACTGCTTGGACACCGCGTTGCCGACGACCACCGCGCCGACGTAGGTGACCGGCGGATCGCGCTTGATGACCGGCGAGCCGGCCACCCGGTACAGCCGCTTGCCGACCTGCCACAGGTCGTCGCGCAGGTAGCCGGCCAGCGCGTCGTCGACCAGGAACCGGCCGGCGATCGTGTCGCCGTAGAGCGCCTCGTCGACGCCGGCCGAGCCGGCGCGGGCCAGCACCCGGCCCTTGCGATCGATCAGGATCGCGAAGTCGGGGCGGGTGCCCGACACGCCGGCGATCGTCTGCGCCGCCAGCTCGCGGGCGGTCTTCGAGGTCGCCTCGTCGATCGTCTCGAGCCCGCCGGCGCGATCGAGCGCGGCGACGACGTCGCCCTGGCGCGCGAACGCGCTGGCGACGTCGATCTGCACCCGCGCCGCGCTCTTGAGCTGGATGTTGACGACGTCGCACGCGACCACCAGCCGCTGGCGATCGTCGTCGGTGCGGGCCCGCTGCGCCGGGCGCGGCAGCAGCAGCGCGATCGTGAACGCGATCGCCGCGGCGGCGGCGAGGAGGAACAGCCAGATCTTCGACCAGAACATCGGGGCTCCTCGGCCTACGGCTTGACCGGCAGCGCCGGCGGCAGCTTGATGGTGAGCTCGCTCTTCTTGGCGCCGATCGTCAGCTTGTCGTCGGTGCGATCGATCCACCCGGCGGGCGTGGGCGCGGCGGCGGCGCGGGCGAGGTTGCGCGGCGCGTAGAAGACCCGCACCGTCCAGTCGCCGGCCGGCACGTCGGCGAACTCGAACTTGCCGCTGGCGTCGGGGAACGCGACCAGCGCGCGATCGACGATCAGCGCCCGGCCGCGCAGGTGCGGCGTCGACTCGTCGACGATGTCGACCAGCCCGGCGGCGGTCGGCGTGAACTGGACGCGATCGGTGGGGTTGAGCGGCTTCTTGGGCAGGAGCGCCGGCTGGCCGTGGGCCACCAGCACCGGCGCCGCCCGGCCGGCGTTCTTGATCTCGATCGCGTCGCCCAGCCGCGCCGCCACCACCGGCCGCGCGAACGAGTCGCCGCGCAGCTCCCAGTTCACCGTGGCCGGCTTGCCGGCCGGCACCAGCTCGGGGTTGGCCGGCACCAGCACCACCACCATCGCCGGCAGCGGGTCGAGCGGGCGCACCGGCGCCAGCGGGTTGTCGATGCGCGGCAGGTAGCCGCGCGGCAAGACCGGCGGCGCCCCGACGTCGGGCGGCAGCTCGAGCTTGCCCGCCAGCGAGCCCGCACGGGCGGATGGCGCCGCGAGCGCCGACACGATCACCAGGGCAGCCGCGGTCAGCGGCAGGCGCAGCCTCATCGCCGCCGATCGTACGCGCCGCGTCGGTGCGCTATCAAGGGCCGGCGGGGCCCGCGATCGCCAGGTGGGCGAACGCCGCCACCACCAGGGCGTGGTCGATGTCGCCCCGGCGGATCATCGCGTAGGCCTCGGCCAGCGGCGCGGTGAACGTCGTGACCACCTCGCCCTCGTCGAAGTCGGGCGCGCTGCCCGGCGCGGCGTCGTCGGCGAGGTACATGTGCAGGCGGTTGTCCATGATGGCCGGGTTGGGCGCGACCACGCCGAGCAGCAGCCAGCGCGCCGCGTGGTAGCCGGTCTCCTCGGCCAGCTCGCGCTGGGCGGCGACCAGCGGCGCCTCGCCGGGATCGACCATCCCGCCGGGGATCTCGACGTGGACCGCGGCGGTGCCGTGGCGGTACTGGCGGATCAGCACGACGTCGCCGGCGGGCGTGCGGGCGATGACGTTGACCCAGTCGGGGGCGTGCAGCCCGACGAACTCGCGCTCGGCGCCGGTGTGCGGGTGGGTGGCGCGGATGCGCTGGCTCTGGAAGATGCGGTAGTCGTGGGCCGGGGCCCGCGCGATCTCCCGCCAGCGCAGCTCGTCGTCGGTCATCCGCCGACGGTACCAAACCGCGGGCGCGCGTCGGCGAACGCGGTGGTGCAGGGCGGCCCGTCGGCCCACGCCAGCGCGGCGATCCCGCCGGGCACCAGCGCCGCCACCGTCGCGCTGCGCGTGCCGTAGGGCCCGGCGTGGACGCACACCGCCTGCAGCGGGCCCCACGCCTCGGGGGGCACCGGCAGCCCCGGCGCCAGCGGCGGCAGCTCGGCCGGCACGTCGTGATCGGCCAGCGCCGTCGGCGCGAGCGCGGCGAAGCTCGCGACGTCGCGGGCGCCGGCGAGCAGGCCGCGCAGCCGCGGCTGCTTGGGCTGGCCGGGCGCGTCGACCCGATCGTTGGCGAGCACGGTGAGCCCGGGCGGCAGCGCGTGGCGCGCCCGGCTCCCGTCGCGCCGCAGGTACGCCACCTCGACGCCGCCGGCGTCGCCGTAGACCAGGTTGCCGCTGGCGTACGCCCGCGGGTCGAGCGCGTCGACGAACGCCGCCATCGCGCGGCGATCGCCGGCGGCGAGCAGCCCGGTCACCCACGCGCCGCGCGACCGCGGCGCCCGCGCGGTCACCGGCTCGCGCTGGTTGGTCACCGCGGCGAAGCGGCCGTCGGCGCTGAACGCCAGCCACGAGCCGCCGAGCAGCTCGTCCTTGCCGCCGACGATGCCCGGCGCCAGCTGCACCGGCGCGCGCGCCGGGCGGGCGTGGAACTCGTCGCGGTTGGCCGCGATCGCCACCGGGGCGTCGGCCAGCACGTCGACCAGGATGGCGATCGTGCACACCGCCGCGACCGCTACAGCGACTCGGCGCGGACTTCGACCGTGAACTCGCCGGTGACCTTGGCCACCGCCGCCTTGCAGGCCTCGGCCCACGCGTGGCACGCGGCGTCGTCGACGCCCGGCCCCAGGTCGACCCACACCTTGATGTGGGTCGCGTCGTCGCCCGACGGCCGCACCTTGATCTCCCGGGCCGTGCGCTTGCTGGCATCGCTGAACGAGGTGACGAACCGCTCGACCGCGTCGGTCGCCTGGTTGATGTCCATGGCCCGAGTGTACCGCGGTAGGATGCGGCGTGGATCCCGCGCTCGACGATCAGCGGCGCTACCTGGCCGCGCTGGTCGCCGCGGCCGCGCCGGCGCCCGCGCTGCACCGCTGCCAGCTGGCGGCGCTGGCGCGTGAGCAGGCGCTGGCGGCGGCGGCCGGCGACAGCGCGACCTACCGCCGCACCTCGGGCGATCTGTTCGAGACCGCGCGCGCGGCGTGGCTCGATCGCCTCGTCGCGCACGCGCGGGTGGCGATCGACCGCGACGATCCGTGGACCGCGACCGCCGCGCTGGTCGAGCTGGAGGCGGCGCTGGCCGCGCGCGACCACGGCGACTGGACCGCGTGCCTGACGGCGGGCTCGACGGCGGGGCAGGCCTGGCACGCCCGGGCCGCGACCGCGAAGGCGGCGTTCGCCAACCTGATCGCCGGGGCCAGCCTCGCCGCGTGGGATCGCCGCCCGGGCAGCCAGGGCGAGGCCGCCGGGCTGATCGCGGCGAGCGTCGCCGCGCTGGCCGAGCTCGAGCCGCTGGCGGCGGGGACGGTCGGTGCGCTGCTCCGCCGGCCGCGCTACCGCGAGGTGCTGCCGTGGGCCGAGGCCGGCCTCGACGCGCTGGGCGCGCTGCTGGCGCCGCACCTGCCGCCGACGCCGGGCGAGCCGGTCGCGGTCGAGGCGGTCGCGGCGACCGCCGCGCGGATCGACGCCCGCGTCGCGGCCTACCTCGCGGGGCTGCCGACCGCGGCGCCCGCGCCGGCGGCCAGCCACGAGCCGACCGTCGCCGAGGTGGTCGCGCCGTACCGCGGCCTGCTCGACGTGCCGGGCGACGCGCCGGCGATGGCCGCGCTGCGCGCCGCGGCGCGGCGGATGATCGACGCGGCCGCCGGCGCGCGCAGCCCGCAGGCGCTGCTGGCCGCCTGGACCGAGGGCGGCCACCTGGTGGCGTTGAGCGCGGCGCCGGTGATCGCCGAGGCCGAGGCGGTGCTGACGCGGCAGGCGGCGTGGCCCGATCCGCTGCGGGCCGCCGGCGCCCGCGCGTTGATCGCCGACGTGGCCGCGGCGCGCACCGGCACGTGGGCCGACGCGGCGGCGATGCACCACGGCGCGTGCGCGCTGGTCGAGGCGAGCTGGGCGCGCGGCCTGGCCGACGTGGTGCTGGCGCCGATCATGGCGGCGTGCGTGGCCGGCTGGGATCCGACCGGGGGCCCCGGCGTCGACGCGGCGTGGCGCCTGGCGGACGCGATCGCCGGCGTCGGCGGCGAGCTGATCGCGACGCCGCTGGCGGGCCAGGTGATGGCGGCGATCGTCCAGCATCGCCAGGCCAGCGAGCTGGGCGCCTTCCTGGGCGAGACCGGCCACGCGATCGTCGGCGAGGCCCGGGCGTGGCTGGCGGTCGCGGGGGTGGACGCGCGCGCGCCAGCGGTGGTCGCGGCGCGGCTGGCCGACGCGTGGGGCCCGCGCGCGCCGCGGCCCGGCGCGACCGTGCGCCTGTGGGGCCAGGCGCTGGCGGTCGACGCGCTCGGCCCGTCGGTGCCGGTCCGGCCGCCGCTGCCGGGAAGGTCCGCGGCGCCGGATCCGTAGGATATGGTAGCGTCACCGAACATGGCCGACCCGAAGGAGACCCAGGAGCTCGCCACCGCCGAGGTCGCCACCGAGGCGACCGACGGCGTCGAGACCCGCCAGCTGTACCTGCGCGACGGGCGGACCCTGACGGTGTCGGGCCGCGGCGCGGAGGAGCTGGTCGAGATCCACGCGTCGTCGGGCATGCTCGAGCTGCGCATCAAGATGACCGAGCAGGGGCCGGTCCTGCAGATGGAGAGCGTCCGGCTGTCGCTCAAGGCCGCCGAGTCGGTCGACGTCGAGGCCAAGCAGTTCAACGTCAAGACCGAGGAGGGCGTGAACCTCACCTCCAAGGGCGAGATCAAGCTCACCGGCGAGGCCGACGTGCGCGTCGACGCCAACGGCGAGGTCCGCATCAACGGCAAGATGATCTACCTGAACTGAGTGCCAGGGGGCTCGTCGCCGAGCCCCCCCTCGATCCCGGCGAAGCCGGGATCGAGCCTCCCCCCAGGACGCGAGACGCCTGGACCCGAACGCCGTTCGAACGCCGCCGCAAGCCCCTGACCACTGACCCTGACCCTGCCGCGCTCCGCAGCACCCGCGAGGAACACCATGCCACCAGCCGCGCGCAAGACCGACAACGTGCTGCACGACAGCCCGCACTGCCACGCGCCGATCCATCCGCCGGCGCCGGTGCCGACGCCGGTGCCGCACCCGCCGATCCCGCACCCGATCATCAGCGCGACCCAGCCGACCATCAAGATCAACAACCTCGAGGCGGCGACGGTCACGTCGATCACCAAGGTCTGTACGATCCCGCCGTGCGTGCCCAACGGCCCCGGCATGGTGGCCAAGGGCAGCACCACCGTGCTGATGAGCGGCCTGCCGGCGGCGCGCATGGGCGACATGGTGTCGTGGACGGGGTGCGTGGCGCCGATCCCCAGCCCGACCGGCAAGATCATCCCGCCGTGCTCGCCGACCGTCATCATCGGCGGCTGATCCAGCCCGCGTGCTGACCTCGCACCTCGAGCGGCTCGGGCTGGTGTGCCCGAGCTGCCGCGCCTACGGGCGCCCCGCGCCGCGGCTGGTGCGCGGCACGATGATCCAGATCGACGCCACGCCGGCCGGCGAGGATCTGATCGAGGGCGTGCTGGTGTGCCCGGCGTGCATGCGCGAGCACCCGATCCTCGACGGCGTCGTCGTCGCGGTCGCCAACATCGCGAGCTGGGCCGAGCACCAGGGCGACGCGGTGCTGCGCCGCCACGATCTGTCGCCGATCACCGAGAGCATGCTGGGCGACGCGCTCGGCCGCGGCGGCAGCTTCGACAAGGAGCGCCACGATCTGTCGACCTACGGCCAGGCCCACTGGGGCGATCGCGCCGAGCGCGATCCGCTACCGGCCGCCGGGCGGATGGCCGACCTGGTCGCGACCGCGACGGCGACGTTGCCGGCGCCGCCCGCCGGCGTGTGGCTCGACGCCGGGTGCAGCGTCGGGCGCGGCGCGCTCGAGCTGGCCGCCGCCGGCGCCGAGCTGGTGGTCGGCGTCGATCTCAACATGGCGATGCTGCGGCGGGCCGAGCAGGCGCGGCGCACCGGCGTGGCGACATGGCCACGCCGCCGGGTCGGCCAGGTCTTCGACCCCGGCCGCGCGACCTGCGACGATCTCCCGCGCGATCGCGTCGCGTTCGTGTGCGCCGACCTCGGCGTGCTGCCGTTCGAGGACGCCAGCTTCGCCGGCGCGCTGTCGCTCAACGTTCTCGACTGCGTGCCGTCGCCGGTCGGGCACCTCGGCGAGCTGGGCCGCGTGGTGGCCGACGCCGGCGCGGTGCTGATGTCGACGCCGTACGACTGGGCCACCAACGCCTCGGCGATGGAGCAGTGGCTGGGTGGTCACTCGCAGCGCGGCGACCACCGGGGCGCCAGCGAGCCCGAGCTGCGGCGGCTGCTGTCGGCCGACTTCGCCGCCGGCATCGACACCGGCCTGACGATCGCGGCGGAGCGCGACGACGTGCCGTGGCTGCTCACGCTCAACGCGCGGTCGACGATGCACTACCGCCTGCACCTCTTGCGGCTGGCCCGCACGCCGCGCGGCTAGCGGCGCGCCGCGCGTCACCCGGTCGCGGCCAGGCGATCGACGTGATCGTACGCGCCGAGCTGCTCCTCGGGCGGGAGCGTGCCGGTGCGCGCCACGTACATCCGGCGGCGCAGCGCGGTGAAGCGATCGAAGTACTCGCCGATGTCGTCCCGGCTGAGGCCGGGCAGGGTGAGGATCGACTGCCGGTGGTTGGCCGGGCGGGTCAGGTAGTCGTCGGGCAGGTAGCCGCGCTCCTGGCACACCTTGAACAGCGCGGTGCCGGGGTACGGGTAGAAGACGAAGTAGCCGAAGTCGTGGACGCCGAGCTCCTCGGCGAGGTCGAGCGTCTGCTGCAGATCGTCCCGGGTCTCGCCGGGCAGCCCGAGCATGAAGTTGCAGGTGAGCAGGATGCCGGCGTCGCGCGTCCACTGGAAGACGTCGCGGAAGCGCTGGTTGGTGACCTGGCGATCCATGATCTCGCGGCGCACCCGCTCGCTGCCGCTCTCGACGCCGTAGGTGATCATCTGGCAACCGGCGGCGGCCAGCATGTGCAGCATCTTCTCGTTGACCGTCTCGACCCGGGCGTGCAGCGAGAACGGCGCGCGCAGCTCCTCGCCGTAGCGGCGGCAGAACTCGCGGACCCAGCCGTGGTTGATCGTGAAGGTGTCGTCGAGGAAGATCACGTAGCCGAGCCGGCCGGCGGCGCGCAGCGCGTGCAGCTCGGCCAGGACGTTGTCGTGGCTGCGCCGGCGGCCGTACTCGCCGGCGCCGGCCTCGTCGTAGAGCTGGTTGTACATGCGCGCCGCGCAGTAGGTGCACGGGAACGGGCAGCCGCGCTGCGTGCACATGTGCACCGTGCCGAGCGGCTCGTCGAGCACGTCGCGGGCGGCGAACGGCAGGCGGTCGAGCGGCTCGAACGGCGGGCGCAGCCCCGGCCGCGGCCGATCGCGCTTCCACATGTTGGCGATGCGCCAGGTCGGCTTGCCGGCCTCGAGCGCGGTCACCAGCTCGAGCAGCGCCTCCTCGCCCTCGCCGAGGCATGCGTAGTCGAAGCCCGGCGTCGCCAGCACCTGCTCGGGCGCGAACGTGGGGTGCAGCCCGCCGGCCACGACCGGCACCGCCGCCAGCGCCGGATCGGCGCGCAGGCACGCCACCAGGTGGGCGCCGCGCAGCCACTGCCGGGTGGTCAGCGAGAACGCCAGCAGCTGCGGGCCGGCCGCCACCACCTTGGCCACCACCTCGGCGTCGCTGAGCTCGACGGTGGCGCGGATGAACGCGACCTCGTGGCCGTGCTCGCGCAGGTACGCGGCCAGGAAGCCCGGGCCGATCGAGGCCACCGCCCAGCTCCGCTCGGTGTCGACCTCGACGAAGACGACGCGCATCGGGGCAGGGTACCAGAGTCGCGGGGCGGCGGGCGCGCGCCGACGAGGGACCGGTCAGCGCGCCGCGCGCGGGAGGTCGGCCTCGAGCGGGTCGCCGGCGGCCCGGGGCGCGACCGCGCTGCGCGGGTGCGGCGCGTGGCGCGGCCACCAGCGCGCGTCGGGGCTGACGAACGACAGGGCCCAGGCGCGGCGCGGGCGATCGCTGCGGTTGGCCGGCGATCGGTGGAAGGTCAGCGTGTGGTGGGCGATCGCGTGACCGGCGGCGGTCGGCGCCGGCACGCCGAGGTCGCGCTCGCCCAGCGGCAGCGCCGGCAAGGCCGCGCGCGGATCGTCGTCCTCCCAGATGCCCCACGCCGCGCGGTACTCGCCGGTGGTGTGGGTCGCGAGCTGGTAGTAGATGCAGCCGTTGGCGGCGTCGCAGTCGTCGAGGGCGATCCACAGCGTGCAGCCGTCGGGGCGATCGAGCGGCAGGTACGAGTAGTCCTGGTGCCAGGCCATGTCCTCGCCGCCGGGCGGCTTCCACAGCAGGTGCTCGTGGAACAGGACCAGCGCCGGCACCCCGACCGCGGCGGCGGCGGCGCGGCCCACCACCGGCACCAGCGCCGCCAGCGCCGGCGCGCGGCGCCAGCCGTCGTGGACGATCGTCGCGTAGCCGCCGGTGGTGCCGCTGGGCAAGAGCTCGGCGAACGCGGCCCGCGCGGTCGCGAGCTGATCGTCGTCGAGGACGCGGCCCAGCACCGCGGCGCCGGTGGTCGCGAACTGCTCGGCGGGCGAGCCTGGTGGCGGTGGCCACGCGGTCATCGCCGCCAGCGTACACCGCCGGCGCCGGCGCGGGGCTGTGGCATGATCGCCCGATGCGCGTGGTCGTGAGCCAGTTCGAGGGCATCGACACCACGCCGGTCTTGCCGCTGGCCGCCGGGGTGCTGGTGGCGACCGCGCGCGCCGACGCCGAGCTCGGGCCGGCGTGCGACCTCGCGATCGAGATCGTGCGCCGCCCCATCGCCGAGGCGGTCGCCGCCTACCGCGATCCCGACGTGCTCGGCTTCTCGCTGTACCCGTGGAACGCGCGCTACGCGCTGGCGGTCGCCGCGGCGGCCCGCGTCGCCTACCCGCGCGCGCTGCTGGTCGCTGGCGGCCCGTCGGTGCCGCGCCGCCCCGACGAGGCCCGCGCGTTCCTGGCCGCGCAGCCGGCCCTCGACGCCCTGGTCTTCGCCGAGGGCGAGGTCGCGTTCCGCGAGCTCCTGCGCGCCCACCTGCGCGGCGGCGACGCCCGCCACCAGCCCGGCCTGGCGCTGCGGCGGGGCGACGACGTCGCGATCACGGCGCCGCCGGAGCGCGTCCTCGACCTCGGCGCCACCGGCTCGCCGTTCCTCGACGGCACGTTCGCCGCGCTGCTGGCCGCGCACCGGTCGCGGATCGCGATGGCGCTGCTCGAGACCAACCGCGGCTGCCCGTTCTCGTGCACGTTCTGCGACTGGTCGCTGACCAAGAAGGTGGTCGAGTTCCCGCTGGCCCGCGTCGAGGCCGAGCTGGCGTGGGTGGTCGAGCACGGGCTGTCGCACGTGATGCTGGCCGACGCCAATTTCGGCATCCGCCCGCGCGACACCGGCATCGCGCGCCGGCTGGCCGAGCACCGCGCGCGCACCGGCCGCCCGGCGACGTTCTACTTCTACCTGACCAAGAACGACCACGCGCGCAACCTCGAGACGATCGACATCCTGCACGGCGCCGGCATCGGCACCTGGGTCGGCCTCGCGGTCCAGGACTTCGACGAGGGCGTGCTGGCCGCGGTCGAGCGCGACAACATCCAGACCGGCGAGGCCAGCGCGCTGCGCGCGATCTGCGGCGCGCGCGGCATCCCGACCTTCAACGAGCTGATCCTCGGGCTGCCCGGCCAGACCTACGCGACGATCGCGACCACGCTGGCCGAGGCGACGCCGCCGTGGCCGCGCCACGACTTCGTCCTGTTCCTGTGCCGGCTGATCGACAACGCCGAGCTGGGCTCGCCGGCGTCGCGGGCGCGCCACGGCCTCGAGACCCGCCGCTGCCGCTGGCCCAGCTCGACCGGCGTCGAGGCGTTCGTCGAGGAGACCCAGGAGCTGGTGGTCGCGACCCGCGACCTGCCGATCGCGGCGTGGCGGCAGGCCTACCGCCTGTGCTTCCTCACCGCCGCGCTCTACAACCTGCGCCTGCTGCGCGTGGTCATGCACGCGGTGGTCGAGGCCGGCGGCGTGCCGCGGC
Source organism: Myxococcales bacterium (assembly GCA_016794525.1). Taxonomy (GTDB): domain Bacteria; phylum Myxococcota_A; class Polyangia; order Haliangiales; family Haliangiaceae; genus UBA2376. Next base: position 44,488 of record JAEUJY010000126.1, on the reverse strand, counting down.
GCGCGCTGCTGCTGGCGCTGGGCGACGCGCTGACGGCCGCCGCGCCGGGCAGCGTCTACGCCGCGCTGAGCGCGACCCTCGATCGCTACGCCGACTCGATCCTCGCCAGCGGGCCGCTGGTGCTGCCGCCGCCGGGCGCCGACCCGGCGGCGACGCCGGTCACCGTCGACGAGGCGCTGGCGGCGCTCGCGCTCGATCGCTACGACGCGTTCCTGGCCGAGACCGCGGCGGCGCTGGCGCCGCTGACCGCCGCGGCGGCGCTGGTGACCGCCGAGGCGTTCGCGTACCAGCGGCTGATCACGCCGCGCTGGCAGGCGGCCGCGCCGATCAGCGCGAGCTTCGCGCACGACTGGCCGCGCTACGTGGCCAGCGGCGCCACCGCCGCCGGACCGGCGGTCGCGCCGACGCGCGTGAGCTTCGCGCCGCCCAGCTACGTCGACGTCGCGACCGCCGCCGACTTCGTCACGACGCACCTGGCGGTGGTGCGGACCCGCCTCGAGGTCGGGGTCGTCACCGTCGACACGGCGGCGCCCGCGGCGCGGCCGGTCCGGCGGCTGAACGTGCTGCCGGTCAGCGGCTAGGAGGTCGTACCGCGTAGCCCCAGCGCGTGGCCTCGCTGGCGCTCGGCTAGATCGCCGGCAGGTCGCTCCAGTACGCCGCGCGCAGCCGCTGGCGGTAGGCGACGAGGTTGGCGTGGCCCGCCACCGCCGCGCGGTGCGGGCTCTCGACCGGGAAGCCGAGGACGGCCTCGAGGAACGCGTAGACCGTGCAGTCGACGGTGCGGACGCGATCGCCCAGCATGTACGGTCGGTCGCCCAGCAGCGTCGCGATCGCGGCCCAGTCGTCGGCGATCATCTGGCTGGCCTCGGCGCGGCTGCGCCGGCCGCTGCCCTGGGCGTGGATCATCTTCGTCACCTTGCGGCGGATCAGCGGCAGCGCCAGCCGCAGCGGCGCCGGCACCAGCGTCTTCATCTCGGCCTGCACCACCGGCCAGCCATCGTCCTCGACCCACCGCATCCGCACCGACAGGAAGTACGTCCCCTCCTCGAGCGTGCGCCGCACCACCCGCGCCAGCGCGCGGTCGGCGTCGGTCAGCCCGGCGTCGAGCGGCGCCGCGGCCCGCCGCTCGAGCTCCTCGATGATCAGCTGCGAGTCGGTCAGCACCGCGCCGTCGAGCTCGACGTACGGGATCTTGCCGCGCGGCGCGGTGCGGAAGTCGGCGGGCGCGACGGCGTGTGGCGTCTGGCTCGCGCGCAGGTAGGTCTCGAGCTTGCCGCAGAACGGGCTCATGTTCGGCGTGCCCCAGGCGCGGCGCGGTGGCTGGCGGAGGATCAACTCGCTCATGCGCGCATCAGGCCGGGGGCGGCGCGACCGGTCAAGCGCTGGGGCGGCCGGGCCGCGGGCGAGCGCCGCTCCTGGGGCTGCGGCGACCCACCTCGGCGCGGCGGTTGCGTCGTTGGCGGCTTGCGTCCTGGCGCGGGGCTTGCTCATCGTCGCCCATCATGAAGCCCACCGCGATCCTGACCTCGCTGCTCCTCACCGCCGCGCTCGCCTGCGGCAAGAAGAAGGACGACGCGCCCGCGCCGCCCGCGCCCACGCCCAAGCCCACCGAGCCCGCCGCCGCCGCGTCGCCGGCGCCGCCGCCCGCGCCGGCCGCGCCGACCTACAGCCCCGAGGCCGCCAAGGCCGCGGTCGGCGAGCTGGGCAAGTGCTCGAGCGAGTTCAACTGCGCCGCGTTCGAGACGCTGGTCGGCTTCGGCGCGAAGGCCGCCCCCGAGGTGCTGGCGCTCGCGGTCGACGCCACCGCCACCAGCGACGCGCGGCGGCTGGCCGCGGCGGCGCTGACCAAGCTCAAGGCGCCCGAGGTCGGCGCGAAGCTCGTCGAGGCCGCCAACGCGGTCAAGGACGACTTCATGCTGCAGGGCGACCTGTACGAGGCCGCCGGCGCCAGCGGCGGGCAGGCGGTGTTCGACGCGCTGATCGCCGAGTTCGTGAAGGCCGCGGCGTCGACCGACGACGATCGCGAGATCCCGCTGCGCCACGGCCTGGGCGCGTTCCCGGCCGAGTCGGTGGCGTGGGTCAAGGCCAACATGGCCAAGGCCAAGGACGACCAGACCTACTACGCCGACCTCATCACCGACAGCGCCACCGCCGCCGACCTGCCGACGATCGTCGAGCTGCTCGGCGTCACCAAGGACCTGATGGCGCGCCACCGCCTCGCCGCCAAGGCGATCGCGCTGGGCGACACCGCGCACTTCGACGTGTTCGTCGCCGGGCTCAAGTCCAAGGACGTCTACGATCGCTCCGACGCGGCCAACTTCCTGGCCGACGTCGCCGACAAGGCGCCGGCCGAGCTCAAGGCCGAGCTGATCGAGCTGCTGCAGAAGGGCAAGGCCGGCGACAGCGGCGGCCTCACCGCGATGGGCTACGACAAGTCGCTCAAGGCGCTCGGCGCGCCGGCCACGCCGTGATCGATCACGGGATGCGCAAGAGCTTGTGGGTCTGCAGCGACACCCGCCACGGCGGGTGGTCGCGGCAGTAGGCGACGCACGCGGCGATCGCCGCGTCGCGGTCGGGGCCGTCGAGGGGCTGCAAGAAGTAGTGGGTGAAGGGCAGGGCGCGCAGCCGCTCCGGCGCCAGCTCGGCGGGCGCCGCCGGCTGCGGGTACACCAGCTTCAGCTCGTCGCCCCCGGTGATCGCCAGCGGCGCGCCGGCCTTGGGGCTGACGCACACCCAGTCGATCCCCGCCGGCACCGCCTGGGTGCCGTTGGTCTCGATCGCGATCGTCGCGCCGCGCGCCCGCAGCGCCGCGATCAGCGGCGCGTCGAGCTGCAACAGCGGCTCGCCGCCGGTGCACACCACGTACGGCGCCGCCGCCCGCGGCGCCCACGCCGCGATCACCGCGTCCGCCAGCGCGTCCGCGGTGGCGAACTTGCCGCCGCCCGCGCCGTCGGTGCCGACGAAGTCGGTGTCGCACCACGCCGCGCATCCACCCGTCCCGCGCCCGCGATCCGCCGCGCGCCCCGACCACAGGTTGCAGCCCGTGAACCGCACGAACACCGCCGCCCGACCCGCCTGGGCGCCTTCGCCCTGCAGCGTGAGGAACAGCTCCTTGACCGCGTACACGCCGCCACCCTAATCGACGCCCACCCCCCTGTCACGCGCGGATCCCGTGCCGGTGCCGGATCCCGTGCCCGTGCCCGTGCCCGTGCCCGTGCCCGATCTCGTGGCGGATCCCGATCCGGATCCCGATCCGGATCCCGATCCGGATCCCGCTCCCCGATCCCGCTCCCCGATCCCGATCCGGATCCCGTCCCCGTCCCCGTCCCCGTCCCCGCCCCCCGCCTACATCTGCAGGCACATGATCTTGTGCGCCGTATTATCGCAGGTCGTGATGCTGCTCGAGCCGGTGTAGTTCGCGAACGCGGTCGCGGTCCGCGTCGACGCCGAGATGCCCACCGCACCGAACGCGGTGTTCGCCACCGTCGACCAGCCGCTGCAGCTGGTGCCGGACCCCGAGGTCTGCACCGACGCGGCGCCCGCCCACGAGCGATCGAAGCGGTAGCTGCCCGCCGCGGTGACGTTGAGCGCCGCGTCCCAGAAGGTCGGCGGGCCGGCCACCGCGCTGCCGAGGAACCCCGCCGCGGTCGGCGCCAGGAGCACGTTGTCGACGCGCGCCCACGGCGTGCCCGTGGTCGAGAAGCGCGACGCCGCCGAGGCGCCGGTCGTGGCGAGGAGCGCGCGGAACGTGCCGGTCAGGCCGGCGGCGCTGGCCTCGCTGGCGCACAGCGCGTCGGCGCCGGTCAGGCCGCCGCTCGGGATCCACGCGGCGTTCGAGATGAACGCGCGGCGCGCGGTGGGCGCGGCGGCAGGCGCGACGGTCGCGGTCCAGTTCGTGCCCAGGCAGTACAGGTGCTGGGTGTTGTTGCAAGTCGAGCCGCCGTTCTGGGTCCAGCCCGAGGTCCCGTACTCGGGGAAGCCGATCACGCCGGAGATGGTGGTCGACGTCCCGTCGGTCCAGTCGGTGCAGGCGGTGCCGGCCAGCGTGCCGTTGGCGGCGGTGCCGGTCCACACCGTCGAGCCCAGCTCGGTCGAGCCGCGCTCGTTGATCGACAGCGGGTAGAAGACGCGGCCGGCGGTGAGGTCGCTGATCGAGTTCACGAACGGCTTGCCGTCGACGCGCACCCACCCCGACGCGGCGCCGAACCGGGTCGACGCGTTGACGGTCGACGTCGACAGCCACGCGCGGTACGTGCCGGTGAGGCCGCCCGCGCTGGCGCGGGCCTGACAGATGGCGTCGGCGCCGGCGAGGCCGCCGAGCGCGCCGGTGTGCACCGTCGACGTGACGAACGCGACGTTCGGCGGCGGCGCGAAGCTGGCGGTGGCGGTGACGGCGGCGGCCACGGTGATCACGCAGGTGCCGGTGCCGCTGCAGCCCGCGCCCGACCAGCCGGTGAACACATGGCCGCCCGCGGTCGGCGCGGCGGTCAACGTCACGGTGGTGCCGTAGTCGAACGGCCGCGCGCACGTGCTCGGGCAGGAGATGCCCGCCGGGCTCGAGGTCACGGTGCCCAGGCCGGTGCCGCCGATCGCCGCGGTGATCGTGTACTGCCGCACCGCGAACGCCGCGTCGACCGTGGCGGCCGCGGTCAGCGCGACGGTGCAGGTGCCGGTGCCGCTGCAGCCGCCGCCGCTCCAGCCGGTGAACGTGCCGCCGGCGCCGCCGCTGGCGGTGAGCGTGATCATCGTGCCGTGGTCGTAGGGCTCGGTGCAGTCGGTGCCGCAGTTGATGCCGGCCGGCGCCGAGGTCACGGTGCCGTACATGGCGCCAGCGCCCGAGCGGGTCACGGTGAGGGTGTAGCGGTTCAGCGTGAAGGTCGCGGTGACCGTGGTCGACGCGGCCAGCGCCACGGTGCACGCGCCCAGGCCGCTGCAGCCGCCGCCGCTCCAGCCGGCGAACGTCGAGCCGGCGTCGGCGGCGGCCGCGAGGGTGATCGAGGTGCCGGCGTTGAACGGCGCGGTGCAGGTCGCGCCACAGGCGATGCCCGCCGGGGTCGACGTCACCGTGCCGCTGCCGGTGCCGGTCTTGCTCACGGTCAGCGCCACCTGGTTGACGGTGAAGGTGGCGCCGACGGTGCGGGCCTGATCCATCGTCACGACGCAGGCGCCGACGCCGGTGCAGGCGCCGGTCCAGCCCGAGAACGCCGAGGTGCCGCCGGCGGTGGCGGTCAGCGCCACCATCGTGCCGTGGTCGAAGGTCGCCGCGCACGTCGCGCCGCACGCGATGCCGACCGGGTTCGAGGTGATCGTGCCGGTGCCCGTGCCGCCCACCGAGGTGGTGAGCGTGTACTGCCGCAGGCGGAAGTCCGCGGCGACGGTCTTGGCGGCGTCCATCGTCACGACGCACGCGCCGGTGCCCGTGCACGCGCCGCTCCAGCCGGCGAACGTCGACGCGGCGTCCGGGGTCGCGGTCAGCGTCACCTGCTGGTTGGCGCTGTAGGTCTCGCTGCAGTCGGCGCCGCAGTCGATGCCGGCCGGCGTCGAGGTCACGCCGCCGGCGCCGTTGCCGGTGCGCGTGACCACCAGCGTGTAGTTGAGCGCGAACGCCGCGTTGATCGTCACGTTGTCGCGCACGTTGAACGTGCACGGCCCGGTGCCGCTACAGACGCCGCCGCTCCAGCCGACGAACAGCGAGGCGCCGGTCGGCGTCGCGGTCAGGGTGATCGGGGTGTCGTACGCGACCGTCGCCGTGCACGCCGACGGGCACGACAGCCCGAGCGCCGCCGGCGTCGCCGCCACCGTGCCGGTGCCGTTGCCGACGATCGCCGTCGTCACCGTGAACATCACCGGCGCGAACGCCGCGGTCACCGAGGTCGCGGCGGCCAGGGTCAGCGTGCAGGTCGGCTGCGAGCCGGTGCAGGCGCCGGTCCAGCCGGTGAAGACGCTGCCGGCGTCCGCCGCCGCGGTCAGCGTGACCTGCGTGCCCATCGAGAAGTCGGCCTGGCAGGTCGCGCCGCAGGCGATGCCGGCCGGGGTCGACGTGACCGTGCCCGCGCCGTTGCGGCTCACCGTCAGCGTCACCGGTTGCACCGGCGGCGCGTCGATGGCCGCGTCGATCGGGTCGTTCGCGCCGTCGATGCCGGCGTCAGGCGCCGTCGGCCCGTCGGCGATGGGAGGAGTGATCTGACCGCACGCGGCGAGAGCCAGCGCGGCGATGAGCGGGACGAAGGACCTGTACATGCACTTGTAGAGCGGCCTCGAGCCTTGATGTGACATCGTTGCCGGACCCTGCCGGCCGTGGCCTCGGTCCCGCGCAGGAGGCCGTGCGTGCCGCGGTCTCCCACGTGGGACGCCGGCCGCGCCGGGATCTCCCACGTGGGACGCGGCCGCGCCGGGCCGGCCGGTTAGTGAGCTCCCACGTGGGACGCCCGCCGCGCCGGGATGACCGGTCAACGATCTCCCACGTGGGACACCGGCCGCGCCGGGATGACCGGTCAACGACCTCCCACATGGGGCACCGGCCGCGCTGGGCCGCGCTGGACGGTCAGCGCTCTCCCCGTGGGACGCCGGCCGCGCCGGGCCGACTCACGATCTCCCACGTGGGACGCCGGCCGCGCCGGATGGCCAGCGATCTCCCACGTGGGACACCGGCCGCGCCGGGATGACCGGCCACCGATCTCCCACGTGGGACGCCGGCCGCGCCGGGATGACCGGCCACCGATCTCCCACGTGGGACGCCGGCCGCGCCGGGCCGCGCTGGACGGTCAGCGATCTCCCACGTGGACACCGGCCGCGCCGGATGACCGGTCAACGATCTCCCACGTGGGACACCGGCCGCGCTGGGCCGCGCTGGACGGTCAGCGCTCTCCCCGTGGGACGCCGGCCGCGCCGGGCCGACTCGCGATCTCCCACACGGGACGCCGGCCGCGCCGGATGACCAGCGACCTCCCACGCGGGACGCCGGCCGCGCCGGGCCGCGCTGGACGGTCAGCGAACTCCCACGTGGGACACCGGCCGCGCCGGATGACCAGCGATCTCCCACGTGGGACACCGGCCGCGCCGGGATGACCGGTCAACGACCTCCCACGTGGGACACCGGCCGCGCCGGGCCGCGCTGGACGGTCAACGACCTCCCACGTGGGACACCGGCCGCTGGGCCGCGCTGGACGGTCAGCGATCTCCCACGTGGGACGCCGGCCGCGCCGGGCCGAGCTGGACGGTCAGCCATCTCCCTGGTGGGACGCCGGCCGCGCCAGGCCGCGCCGGACGTCCAGCGATCTCCCACGTGGGACGTCGGCCGCGCCAGGCCGCGCCGGGATGACCGGCCAGCGATCTCCCACGGGGACGCCGGCCGCGCCAGGCCGCGCCGGACGGTCCGCGACTCCCACGTGGCACGCCGGCGCCGGGCTGACCGGTCAGCGAGTTCTACTCGACCTGCGGGCTCCCCAGGTACCGCAAGATCAGCTCGCTGGTGTGCCGCTGCACCGCCTTGGCCTGCTCGAGCGGCAGCTCGATCGACGCGTGGATCAGGGCCTCCACCGCTTCGACCACCACCAGCGCCGCCGTGACCACGTCGTCCGAGCGCTGGTGCTGATCGGGCCGGGCGCGCAGCAGATCCTCGACCACGGCGCGCGAGCGCTGGTTGGTGGTCTGCAGGATCGCCAGCGCGCCGACCCACGGGATCTGCTGGTGCACGACGCGGTGCAGCTCGGGATCGACCAGGTGCGCGGCGAACAGCGCGTCGATCACCGCCGGGATCGCGACCGCGAACGGCCGGCCGATCGCCGCGGTCGCGTGGTGGGTGAACACCGACCACATCGCCGCGTCGTGGCGCTCGATCAACGCGTGGACCAGCGCCTCCTTGTTGGGGAAGTACTGGTACAGCGAGCCGACGCTGACCCCGGCCACCTCGGCGACCCGGTTGGTCGAGGTCTCCTCGTAGCCGTGCTTGCGCAGCACGCGCGCCGCCGCGTCGAGGATGGTGTCGACCATCGCCCGCGAGCGCGCCTGCTGCGGCTGCTTGCGCGAGGTGCTGCGGCGCGGCCGGGCAGGGCGGGGCGAAACACGAGTGTCTGCTCGCATCGGTGGAGCGTGCCGGCCGGGTACGGGCAGGTCAAGCGAAACACGAGCGCGGCCGGTGTGCGCCGGTGTGTCATTCTGGCGCGATCTTTCCTCTGTGTTACATGATCTCGACCGCTTGCATCGGCGACCGATCGATCAGCCTCGATCACCCGGACGCGAGCTGACAACGCGAGCAAAAGCTCGCATTATGGCGAGATGCAGAACCCGCTCACCGCCTTCCGCATCGCCCGCGCCGCCCTCCGCCTGGTCCGCGATCCCAACCGCCTCGACGAGGTCATCGCGATGGCCGACGATCTCGGCGAGTCGCCGGCGTTCGAGGCGATCGTGCGCCACGTCGAGCAGATGCCGGGCGGGCAGGCGGCGATGGCCGAGCGGCCGCGGGTCGATCTCGACCTGCCGCGCCTGCGCCAGCTCCCCGACGGCACCTTCGGCCGCGAGGCCGCGCGGTTCCTCGACGCCCGCGGCCTCGATCCCGCCGACCTGCCGCGTCGCCCCGCCGACGACGGCAAGGCGTGGGTCCGCGCGCACCTCTACGAGACCCACGACCTGTGGCACGTCGTCACCGGCTTCGACACCGACGTCGCCGGCGAGCTCGGCCTGCAGGCGTTCTACCTGGCGCAGTTCCCGGCGCGCCTCGCCGCGGCGATCCTGGCCATCGGCTTCATCAACACGTTCCTCTACGCGTTCGACGAGCGCGACGCCCGCACCGACGCGATCGCGCGCGGCTGGCAGCTCGGCAAGGCCGCGCGCCCGTTCCTCGCCGTGCGCTGGGCCGACCTGTGGACCCTGCCGCTGACCGAGGTGCGCGCCCGCCTCGGCGTCACCGCGCCGATCGACGCCGCCCGCGCCGCGGCCTGACCCGGCGTCGCGGCGCCCTTGCGACCGCGCGGCGTGCCCCGCTACCGTGCCGCCATGTCCGACGTCACCTTCCGCGACTTCGCCGCGGCGATCATGCGCAACGACGCGCCCGCGGCCGAGGCGGTGCTGGCGACGCTGCTCGGCCTCGACGGCGCCACCGCCGCCGCGGCCACCGCGCACTTCCGCGGCCGCATGGCCGACCCCGCGTTCATGCCCAAGGCCATGGGCCTGCGCACCGCGGTCACCACCGGCAGCGACGCCGACATCGGCGCGCTCCTCGCCGACTGCTTCGGCCTGGTCGACGCCCCGGCCACCGGCGCCCTCGCCGCGCTGCGCACGCGCTACCCGCGCCCGTAGCAAGCTACTCGTCGAGCAGCTCCGCCCGGTCCTCGCGTGTCGCGCTGTTGTCCGACGCCCGCTTGACGAAATACAGGCCGCGGGCGCCGTCGAAACACCACGTCACCAGCGAACTGCCCGCGCCGATCGACACGTCGCCGCCGCACAGGCCGGCGCCGTCATCGCGGTAGACCTCGTGATAGTCGCCCCGTTCCTCGTCGGCGCCCGTCGGGTGACCGTCGCGGCCCGGGACCGGCACCCCGGCGATCAGCGCCGGCGTCTGCACCAGCGCGCGCAGCTCCGCGAGCGGTAGCGGCCACGGCTCGGTGGCGTCGCTGCGCCACAGCCCGACGCCATCGGTGACGTACACCCCCGCGAGGTCCCGATCGATCGGCATCGACAGCGCCTCGTCCCCGTCCCCGTCCCCGTTCCCGTCCCCGACGCCGTCCCCGTCCCCGCCCCCGAGCCCGTCTCCGACGCCGTCTCCGTCCCACGGCGTGACTTCGTCTTCGCACGTGATCCGCGCGACGCGAAACTCCGCGATCACGGCCACCTGCCGTGCGCAGCGCAGCCGCCCCGCGGTCGTGACGAACTCCTCGCGCTCGTCGCCGAACACGGTCTCGCTGTGCACGGCCCCGTACGTCAGCGCGCGGTCACCGGCGAACAGGCCGGCGAGGTGCGCCGGCACCGGCAGCGGCGTCGGCGCCGCGGGCTCACGCGCCGCGCCACGCCCACATCCCGTCGCCACGATCACCGCCGCCGCGATCCACCTCACGCGCCGCCGCACCGCTCTCCTCCAGCCTAGCGCCGGAACAGCGCCTTGCCGCCGAAGCGGGCGTCGTCGCCCAGCTCGTCGGCGATGCGCAAGAGCTGGTTGTACTTGGCGATGCGATCCGAGCGCGACGCCGAGCCGGTCTTGATCTGGCCGGCGTTGGTCGCGACGGCGAGGTCGGCGATGAACGCGTCCTCGCTCTCGCCCGAGCGGTGCGAGATGATCGCGGTGTAGCGGCTGTGCTGGGCGGTGCGGACCGCGTCGAGGGTCTCGGACAGCGTGCCGATCTGGTTCACCTTGACCAGGATCGAGTTGGCGATGCCCTGCTCGATGCCGCGCTTGAGCCGGGCGGTCTGGGTGACGAACAGGTCGTCGCCGACCAGCTGGACGTTGCCGCCGAGGCGATCGGTCAGCGCCTTCCAGCCGCTCCAGTCGTCCTGATCGAGGCCGTCCTCGATCGACACCAGCGGGTACTTGCCGGCCCAGCCCGCGTACAGCTCGACCATCTCGGCCGACGTGCGGTGCTTGCCCTCGTAGTCGTAGGTGCCCTTGGCCTTGTCGAAGAACTCCGACGCGGCGACGTCGAGCGCCAGGAAGATCTGCTCGCCGGCCTTGTAGCCGGCCTTGCCGATCGCCTCGAGGATCGTCGTCATCGCCTGGTCGGCCGAGTCGATCGCCGGAGCGAATCCGCCCTCGTCGCCGACGTTGGTGGCCAGGCCCTGCTTCTTGAGGATCGCCTTGAGGTGGTGGAAGACCTCGACGCCGGCGCGCAGCGCGTCCTCGAACCGGTCGAAGCCGGCCGGCGCGATCATGAACTCCTGGATGTCGAGCGCGTTGTCGGCGTGGGCGCCGCCGTTGATGATGTTCATCAGCGGCACCGGCAGCGTCAGCGCGCCGACGCCGCCGAGGTAGCGGTACAGCGGCAGCTCGTGGGCGACCGCCGCGGCGCGGGCGCACGCCATCGACACCGCGAGGATGGCGTTGGCGCCGAGCGCGCTCTTGGTGGCGGTGCCGTCGAGCTCGCACAGCGCGGCGTCGATCGCGGCCTGGTCGGCGGCGTCGGCGCCGATCAGCTCGGGCGCGATGTTCTCGATGACGTTGGCGACGGCCTTCTCGACGCCCTTGCCGAGGAAGCGGCCGGCGTCGCCGTCGCGCAGCTCGAGCGCCTCGTGCTCGCCGGTCGACGCCCCCGAGGGGACGATCGCGCGCCCGAGGGCGCCGCTCTCGAGGCCGACCTCGGCCTCGACGGTGGGGTTGCCGCGCGAATCGAGGACCTCGCGGGCGTGGATCCAGACGATGTCGGTCATGGGGCGGAACCTACACGAGGCCGCCGCCGCCACCAACGGCCGACCGTGTGCTAAGAAGCCGCGACCATGTGGCGCCCCACGCTCCTCGCCTTCGCGCTCGCCGCGGCCGCCTGCGGCGGGAGCGGCGGCGGCAAGGGCGCGCCCACCACCCCCGGCGCGATCGACCCGTTCAGCGCGGTGTTCCGCGCCGTCGAGCAGTGGCGCCAGGGCTGGGAGGTGCGGTCGATGGACGCGCTGGCGCCGCTGTACCGCCACGACGATCACACGGTCGTCGTCTACCAGGGCCAGGCCCACGTCGGCTGGCCCCAGGCCGAGACCTACCTGCGCAGCGTCGTCGACGGCGCCCGCGAGGTGCACCTGACCGTGTCCGACGGCCAGGTCGCCGCGCTCGGCGACAGCGGCGCGACCTACGCGGCGCGCCTGACCCGCGAGATCTCCGACGGCGCGGTCACGGTGTCCGACACCGGCTACCTGACCTTGACCTTCGCGCGCTCCGGCACGGCGTGGGAGATCGTCGCCGAGCACTACTCGTACCGGGCCGGGCCGTGACCGCCGATCGCGGCAGCCCCCCGGTGCGCGAGATCGGCGTGGCCTTGCTCGGCCTCGGCAACGTCGGCGCGGGCGTGGTCAAGCTGCTCGAGGACAACGCCGCCGCGATCGGCGCCCGCCTCGGCGGCCGGCTGGTGGTCCGGGCGATCGCGGTGCGCGCGCCGGGCAAGAAGAAGCGGCTGGTCGAGGTCGACCCGGCGCTGCTCACCAAGGACATCGCCGGCGCGATCGCCCGCCCCGACGTCGACATCGTCTGCGAGCTGATCGGCGGCGACGGCGAGGCCAAGGACGCGGTGATGGCCGCGATCGCCGCCGGCAAGCACGTCGTCACCGCCAACAAGCTCCTGCTCGCGCGCCACGGCACCGAGGTGTTCGCGGCGGCCGAGCGCCACGGCGTCGACGTCTACTACGAGGCCGCGGTGTGCGGCGGCGTGCCGATCATCCGGGTGCTGCGCGAGGGCCTGGCCTCGGATCGCGTCGAGCAGTTCCACGGCATCGTCAACGGCACCTCGAACTACATCCTCACCGCGATGGCGGCCGGCGGCCGCGCCTTCGCCGACGTGCTGGCCGAGGCCCAGCGGCTGGGCTACGCCGAGGCCGACCCGACGCTCGACGTCGGCGGCGGCGACGCCGCCCACAAGCTCGCGATCCTGTGCGGGCTGTGCTTCGGCGCGACGATCGACGCCGACGCGATCCACTGCGACGCGATCTCGGAGCTCGACGCGGTCGACTTCGCCTACGCCGCCAAGTTCGGCTACGTGATCAAGCCGGTGGTGATCGGCCGCGATCACCCGCGCGGCATCGAGGCCCGGGTCCACCCGGCGCTGGTGCCGGCCGGCTGGCTGCTGGCCGGCGTCACCGGCGCCAAGAACGCGGTCGCGGTCGACAGCTACGCGCTCGGCCCGTCGATGTACTACGGTGCTGGCGCCGGCATGATGCCGACCGCGATGGCGGTGGTGTCCGACCTGATCGAGATCAGCCGCAACCTGCGCGCCCAGCTCACCGGCGTCGCGCCGACCCGGCGCCACCGCGCGCTGGCCCGGCGGCCGCTCTTGCCGATGGCCGAGATCCGGTCGCGCTACTTCCTGCGGTTCTCGGTGGCCGACAAGCCGGGCGTGCTCGGCCAGCTCACCACCATCCTCGGCGCCCACGACGTGTCGATCGAGCAGGTCGTGCAGGAGGCGCCGGGCGACGGCAACCGCCCGGCCCAGGTGTTCGTCATCACGCACGAGGCCCGCGAGGGCGACGTCGCGGCGGCGCTCGGCAAGATCGGCGCGCTGCCGGCGACGCTGGCGGCGCCGCGGCTGATCCGGATCGTCGTGTGATCGTCGAGCACCGGGTCATCTTCGGCGACACCGACCAGATGGGGGTCGTGTACTACGCCAACTACCTGCGGTTCTTCGAGGCGGCGCGCGCGGCCTACTGGCGCGGCCAGGGCCACAGCTACAAGGACCTCGAGGCGGCCGACGTCGCGCTGCCGGTGGTCGAGGCCCACTGCCGCTACCGCCGCCCGGCCTACTACGAGGACCTGCTGGCGATCGCGGTCGTCGTCAGCGAGCTGCGCGGCGCGTCGCTCACGTTCAGCTACCAGATCCGGCGCGGCGGCGAGCTGCTCGCCGACGGCTGGACCCGCCACGCGGTGATCGGCGCGGCCGGCAAGCCCAAGGCGCTGCCGCCGGCGCTGCGCGCCAAGCTGCCGGTCGAGCCGCTGCCCCCGGCGTGAGCGGCGATCATCGCGCCGGCCGGCGGATTACCCCACGCGTGCCCGACCGCGGCGCGCCGCGATTGATCGCTTCGCGGGTGCCGTGGTCTATTCGCCGGCGATGAACGACCGCAACCTCGCCCTGGAAGTCGTCCGCATCACCGAGGCCGCCGCGCTGGCGTCGGCTCGCCTCATGGGTCGCGGCGATCGCATGCTCGCCGATCACGTCGCGGTCGAGGCCATGCGCCGCGCCTTCGACACGATCGACATCCGCGGCACGGTGGTGATCGGCGAGGGCGAGCGCGACGAGGCGCCGATGCTGTACATCGGCGAGAAGGTCGGCGCCGGCTGGCTCGACAACGACGCCGACTCGCCCAAGGTCGACATCGCGGTCGATCCGCTCGAGGGCACCAACCTGTGCGCGACCGGCGCGCCCGACGCGATCAGCGTCATCGCGATCGCCGACGACGGCCAGTTCTTGAACGCGCCCGACACGTACATGCAGAAGATCGCCGTCGGCCCCGAGTGCCGCGGCCAGATCGACCTGCGCGAGTCGGTGACGTGGAACCTGCAGCGGGTCGCCGCCGCCAAGGGCAAGAAGGTCGAGGAGGTCACGGCGATCATCCTCGAGCGCGACCGCCACAACGACATCATCGCCGAGGTCCGCGCCGCGGGCGCCCGCATCCGGCTGATCACCGACGGCGACGTCGCCGGCGCGGTGCTGACCGCGATGCCCGAGTCCGGCATCGACGTGCTGTTCGGCACCGGCGGCTCGCCCGAGGGCGTGATCTCGGCGGCGGCGATGCGCTGCACCGGCGGCGAGCTGCAGGGCCGGCTGCGCTACCGCAACGACGACGAGCGCGCCCGCGCCGCCAAGATGGGGGTCAAGCCCGAGGACCACATCTACATGACCGACGAGCTGGCCCAGGGCAACGTCATGTTCGCCGCGACCGGCGTGACCCAGGGCTACCTGCTCGACGGCGTCACCTTCACCGGCGGTGGCGCCAAGACCCAGTCGATCGTCATGCGCTCGAAGTCGGGCACGGTGCGCCGCATCCACGCCACCCACCGCTTCGACACCAAGCCGGCGTACTTCGCCGCCGGCGGTCGCTGACCGTCACGGCGCCGCGGCGGTGACCAGCCCGTCGTCGAGCGCCAGCGCCAGCGCGCGCGCCGCGTCGAAGCCGCCGCACGACGTCAGCACCAGCGCGCCGACCGGCGGCGCGCGGTGGAAGCTGAGGTAGGCGGTGTACGACGGCGTCGCGCCACCCTTGGTGTAGCGGGTGCCGCCGGCCTCGCGGCGGATCTCGATCGCGTACCCCAGTTCGACGTCGGGCTGGCCGCCGGTAGCGATCGGCGTCAGCGCCAGCTCGACCGCCGGGGCCAGCGGGGTCGTGGCTTGACCGGTGAGGGCGGCCAGCAGCAAGGCCATGTCGGCGCCGGTCGTCGTGACCTCGCCGGCGCCGGCCAGCACCCCCATCTCGGCGAGGCCGCCGGTGATGCGCGCGCCACCCCCGAGCGCGTAGCCCTGGGCGACCCGGTCGCGCGCGTTCGCCGGGATCGCCGCGACGGTGCCCCACGTGGCCGTCGGCGCGAGCGGGGCCAGCGTGGTCGTCAGCAGCGCGTGGTTGTCGGGGAGCGCGAGGTGGTCCTGCAGCACCAGCCCCAGCAGCCCGAGGCCGAGGTTCGAGTAGGCGTATGGGGCCGCGCCGGCGAGCGGGAGCGCCGCCACCGCGCGCAGCAGATCGGCGCGGGCGTAGCCGCGCGCCGGGCTCAAGGGATCGGCCGCCGGATCGCGCACGCCGTCGCCGTCGCGATCGATCAAGTTGGCCGGCATCGTCGGGAAGCCGGCGTGGTGGCTGACCAGATCGGCCAGCGTGAAGGTCGCCCCCGGCATCGCCGCGCGCAGATCGGCGCCGCCGATCGCGAGCGCCGGGGTGGTCGCCGTCAGCGCGCCGGCGTCCACCTGCCGCGCCAGCGCCAGGCCGGTGATCACCTTCGAGATCGAGCCGATCTGGAACAGCGTCGCAGCGTCGGGCGCCGCGGCGCCACCGGCGACGGTCGCGCCGTAGCCGCGCACCAGCGCCCCGGTCGGCGTCACCACCACCGCGACCCCGCCGACGCACCGCGCCGGATCGCCGAGCGCGTCGCGGCCGAACGCCGGGGCCATGATCGCGTCCACCATCGCCGCGGTTGCGGGCTCGTCGGTGGACGGCGGCGGATCGGCGCACGCGGCGACCGCGACGACGAGGCTCAGGGCGGCGGCGCGCGCGCCGACGACGGGCGACATGCGGGATCGACCCGCGGCGGGGCGGCGAGGTTAGGCGGCGTGGGCCGCCGGGGTCACGGCAGCTGGAAGCTGAGCTTGACGGTCTGGCCCGGGCGCACCAGCACGGTGCGCTTGACCGTGCCGCGGTCGGGGTTGGTGAAGGTGAGGACGTGGGTGCCGGCCGGCACCTCGACGCCGGCGAACGGCGTCTCGCCGAGCTTCTTCTTGCCGAGCGTCACGATCGAGTACGGGTTGGTGCGGACGGTCAGGTAGCCGACGTCGACCGGGCGCGCGGCGCCACCGCCACCGCCGCCGCTCTTCTTGTCGAGCACGAGCTCGAGGCTGCGGTGCTCGCCGGGCGCCAGCTCGAGCGTCCGCTCGATCGACGCGTAGCCGTCGCGGCTGATGCCGAGCGTGACGGCGCCGGGCGGCAGCGCCAGCGTCGCCGGCGTGGTCACCGACGCGCCGCCGGCGACGCGGACCTTGGCCCCGGCCGGCCGGGTGATCACGTCGAGCGTCGCGGTCGCGGCGGCGGCGGTCGCGGCGGCGTCGGCGTCGGCCGCGGCGGCGGCGTCGGGCCGCGGTGGCCCGGCGTCGATCGGCATCGGCCGGGCCACCACGTCGAGCGCCGCGTCGGCGGCGGTGGCCGCGGCGGCGTCGATCGGCGCCGTCGGCGCGCCGCCCTTGCGGCCGATCACGATCGCCAGCGCGATCGCCACCGCCAGCGCCGCGATCACCGCCGCCGGGATCCACCACCGCGCGCGGGGGGCCGGCGGCAGCCGGCGCATCATCGCCGAGGCCTGGTGCTCGCGGGTCGGCGCGTCGGGGCTGTCGTCGACGTCGCCGGCCTCGTCGAGGTGGGTCGGCGCGCGCACCGAGCGCGGCAGCGGCGGCGGCGCGGTGCGGCGCGATGGCGGGCGTGACGTCGGACGCGACGCCGGGCGCGGCGGCGGCTGCGGCGTCGCCGCCTCGAGCTCCGCCGCCGACATCGTGATCGCCACCACCGCGGTCCCGAGCGCCGGCGGCGCGCCGTCGGTCACCGCCGCCGGCTCGGTGCCGGGGCGCGCCGGCAGCACGGCCGACATCGCGGTGCCGGCCGGCATCGTCGTCGGCGGCGGCTCGGTGCGGCGCGCGCCGCGGCCGTCGCCCAGCGCCGGCAGGGCGCCGGTCTGGCGCGGGAACCGCGGCCGGATCCAGTCGGCGAGCTGCGCGGCGGTCGCCAGCTGCGGCCAGGTCTTGAGGAACTCCTCGAGCGCGACCTGCAGCTGCGCCGCGGTGGCGCGCGCGTCGCGCTTGTGGGCCAGCGCCCAGCCGATCGCCTTGGCCAGCGCGGGCGGCGTCCGCGGCGCGGCGACCTCGATCGGCGTCCACCGGCCATCGCGGATCACCTTCATCGCCTCGACGACGTCGCCGCGGTCGACGATGGTCTTGCCGGCCAGCAGCTCCCACAGCACGACGCCGAGCGAGAACACGTCGGAGCGGCCATCGAGCGGGCGGCCGACGGTCTGCTCGGGGGACATGTACGCGTACTTGCCCTTGACCACGCCGGGCCGGGTCTCGTCGGCCTTGATCGCCGCCTTGGCGATGCCGAAGTCCACCAGCTTGGTGACGCCGTCGAACGACACCATCAGGTTGTGCGGCGAGACGTCGCGGTGGACCAGCGCGAGCGGCGTGCCGTCGGCGTCCTCGAGGCGGTGGGCGTAGGCGAGCGCGGCGGCGGCGTCGGCGCCGATCCGCGCCACCAGCTCGGGCGGCAGGCGCTCGCGCTCGGCGTGGCTGATCAGCTGGCCGGCGTGGATGCCGTCGACGTACTCCATCGCGATGAAGTAGTCGCCGGCGACCTGGCCGAGCTCGTAGATGTGGACGATGTTCGGATGCGACAGCCGCGCGGCGAGCCGCGCCTCGGACAGGAACATGCGGACGAAGTCGGCGGTCTCGGCGAGGTGGGGCAGGATGCGCTTGACCGCGACCTTGCGATCGAAGCCCTCGGGGCCGCGCTGCCGCGCGAGGAACACCTCGGCCATGCCGCCGCGCGCCAGGCGCTTGCCCAGCGTGAAGTGACCGAACTTGATGCCGGCGGGCTCGGACACGCGCTCGACCAACCATGCCGGGTGCAACCTTCGATGTGCAAGCCGATCGCCTCGGCGTGTGCAGATGCCCACGACCGGTTGCACTGGGGGTGACGCCGCCGACCGCGGTCGACAGCGCGTGGGCGCGGTTACACCGTGCGCACCACGGTTCGGTTCTGGCACCAGCAGTGCAATAATGGTGGGCCATGCGCCTGCTCTGGGGGATCTTCGTACTGGCCGCGGCCTCGACCGCGGCCGCCGCACCCGACGCGGCGGTGCCCGAGCGCTGGCAGCGCGACGTCCCGCTCGGCGCCGACCGCAGCGGCGACCTGCGCCCGGTCGCCCACGCGATCCTCGACGCCGCCGACGCCGCGCCCGATCGCGTGCTGACCACCGCCGACCTCGGCGACCTCGGCGCGCCGGTCGCGCCGGCGCTCGAGCCGCCGGCGACGATCCGGGTGTGGCGCCGCGCGCTCGATGGATCGACCGCGTCGTGCAGCGGCCGGGTCGACGTCATCCCGTTCGAGCAGTACGTGCGCGGCGTCTTGCCGCACGAGTGGATCCGCTCGTGGAACCCCGAGTCGCTCAAGGCCGGCGCGGTGGCGATCCGCACCTACGCCGCGTACTGGGTCGCCGCCGGCGGCAAGTACGACTGCGCCGACCTCGACGACACCACCGCGTCGCAGGTCTACAAGGACGAGTTCTTCGCCGACAGCGACGCCGCGGTCGCGGCCACCGCCGGCGTCTACGTGATCAAGAACGACGCGCTGGTGTTCGCCGAGTACAGCGCCGAGAACGGTGATCCCACCGCGACCGGCGTGAGCGAGCCGCTGTGCACCGGCCGCGCGGTCAACGGCCACGGCCGCGGCACCTGCCAGTGGGGCACCCAGCGCTGGGCCCAGGACGGCAAGACCTGGGACTGGATCGTCACCCACTACTACCCGGGCGCGACGCTGACCACGCCGGCGCCGGCGCTGGCGGCGACGCTCGCCGCCGAGGAGCACGCCGCGACGCTGACCAGCGGCGACGAGATGGTGGTGTACGTCGAGTACGTCAACGCCGGCAGCCGCACCTGGACCCCGGCCGACGTGCAGCTCGGCACCACCGGGCCCCGCGATCGGACCAGCCCGTTCTGGAAGGACGGCAACTGGCTCAGCGCCAGCCGTCCGACCGCGCTCGATCAGGCGTCGGTCGCGCCGGGCGCGACCGGCCGCTTCACGTTCGCGATGGTCGCGCCCGAGGTCGACGCGCCGACGACGTTCGTCGAGCACTTCGCGCTGGTGACCGCCGACGGCGCGTGGTTCGGCCCCGACGATCTCGCGGTGGCGTGGACGATCACCGTCAACCCGCGCGCCGACGGCGATGCCGGCGCGGCCGACGGTGGCTGCTCGACCGGCGGCGGGGCCGGGCTCCTGACCGCGCTGGTGGTGCTGGCGCTGGTCGCGTGGCGGCGCCGCGCGCTCGCGCTCGTGGCGGTGATCGCGCTCGGCTGCGGCGGCGATCCCGCGTCGGCGCCGCCGCCGGCGACCCACGGCCGCGGGCTCGGCGGCCCGTCGCCGCTGGTCGACGTGTTCGCGCAGGTCGCCGGCGAGACCGGCGTCCCGGCGTCGCTGCTCGCCGCGCTCGCCTACCACGAGACCCGGCTGGCGATGATCGCCCCCGACGACGGCGCCCACGGCCCGCCGGCCTGGGGCCTGTTCGCGCTGGTCGACGGTGACGGCCCCCGCGGCCTGGTCCGCGGCGCCGCGCTGGCCGGCCTCGATCCCGCCGCGGTGCGCACCGATCCGCTGGCGACCACCCGCGCCGCGGCGGCGCTGCTCGCCGATCTGGCCGGCCCCGCGCCGGCGACGCTGGCCGGCTGGCGGCCCGCGCTGGTCGCGTTCGGCGGCGGCGGCGCGGCCGGCGCCGGGCTGGCCGACGGCGTGCTCGCGACGCTCGCCCGCGGCGCGCGCGGCCAGGACGATCTCGGCCGCGCGGTGACGATCACGGGGCGCCCCGACGCCTACGTGCCGGGCGGCGACACGATCGTCACCGAGCCCACCGAGCTCGGCTTCCCCGGCGCCCGCTGGGTGCCCGCGGTGGCCGGCAACTACCGCGTCGCCAGCCGCGGCGCCGCCGACATCAACTACGTCGTCGTCCACACCACGCAGGGCAGCTACGCCGGCACGATCAGCTGGTTCCAGAACACCGCGGCCGGCGTCAGCTCGCACTACGTCGTGCGCAGCTCGGACGGCGACCTCACCCAGATGGTCGACGACAAGGACGTCGCCTACCACGACGCGTGCTTCAACACCGAGTCGATCGGCATCGAGCACGAGGGCTTCGTCGACGATCCCGGCCGCTGGTACACCGAGGCGATGTACATGCGGTCGGCGGCGCTGACCGCGTGGGTGTGCGATCAGTACGGCATCCCCAAGGATCGGATGCACATCTACGGGCACGGCGACGCCCCCGACTGCTCCGATCACACCGACCCTGGCCCTGGCTGGGACTGGGCCCACTACCTCGCGCTGGTCGGCGGCAACGGCACGCCGACCCTGGCCGCCACCGCGGCCAGCGCCGAGTACCCGACGACGATGATCTCCGGCGAGGAGGCGGTCGCGTACTTCGAGTTCGTCAACGGCTCGACGATCACCTGGGGCCTCGACGCCACCCGGCTGGGCACCGCCGAGCCGATGGATCGCGCGTCGGCGTTCTTCGTCGACGGCAACTGGCTGGCGCCCAACCGCGCCACCGGCGCCGATCACTCCGACTACGCGCCGGGCGCGACCGGCCGCTTCACGTTCGCGATCAAGGCGCCCGAGGTGACCACGCCGACGCCGTACCACGAGGCGTTCCAGCTGGTGCAGGAGGGCGTCGGCTGGTTCGGCCCCGTGGTCGCGATGGACATCATGGTCATGCCGCGCGACGGCGCCGGTGGCCCCGACGGCGGCACCGGCACGGATCCCGGCGGCGACGCCTCGGGCGGCTGTGCCGCCGGCGGTGGCGGCTCGTCGACCCTCTGTGTCATCCTCGCCGTCGGTGCGCTGTTCCGTCGTCGCCGCGCTCGCTAGCCTGGCCGCGTGCCAGGGCGGCGTCACGCTCACGATCGACAGCGATCGCGCGGTGCCGACCGAGCTCGACGCGATGTGCCTGGGCATCGCCGATCGCGACGTCGCCGGCGGCAGCTTCGGCCGCACGTACCAGCTGATCGATCGCCTGGCGACGTTGCCCCAGACGCTGGCGGTCGAGCCGGGCGGCGCCGACGCCGCCAGCGTGTGGGCCACCGGCTACCGCGCCGGCGTGGTGGTCGCGCGCGGCAGCGCCGGCCTCGACTTCGGCGGCGACGCGGTGGTGCGGATCGATCGCTGCCCGCAGGCCCGCGGCGGCGCGATCACCAGCGCGCCGCCGATCGCGGCCCCGGCCGGGCGCGCGGTCGCGTCGCAGGGCGCCGGCGGCGCGGTGGTGGTCGCGATCGACGCCGGCGCCGGCGCGATCGTCGACGCGCAGGGCGGGGCGCTCACCGCCGAGGCGCTGCCCGGCGGCGGCGGGGACGCGCTGGTCGCCGCCGACCTCGACGGTGACTGCGACGACGATCTGGCGGTCGCCCGCGGCGGCCAGGTCGAGGTGTGGTGGCGGCAGCGGCGCGGCTTCGTCGCCGGCCCGGTCGTCGCGACCGCCGCGGTGGCGCTGGCGGCCGCCGACGTCGACGGCGACGCCGACCTCGACCTGATCACCGGCGCCGGCGCGGCGGTGACGCTGTGGCGCAACGACGGCGCCGGCGGGTTCGCGGCCGACGCCGGCGCGATCGATCCCCGCGGCGTGGTCACCGCGGTCGCGGCGCTGGCCGCCGGCGATCTCGACGGCGACGGCCACGCCGATCTGATCGTCGGCCAGGCCGCCGCGCCGGTGGTGGCGTTGCTCGGTGACCCCGGCGGCACCGGCGCGTTGACCGGCGCGCCGGGCGTGTTCACTGCCACCGCGCGCACCGTCGTCGCGGTGGTGGCCGGCGACGTCGACGGCGATCTCGACACCGACGTCGCGATCGCGGTCGCCGGCGGCGGCCCGCGGCTGTTCGTCAACCGCGGCGGCCTGCTCGAGGATCGCAGCTTCGATCGCCTGCCGCAGCCGGCGCCGACCGCGGCCGGGCTGGCGATCGGCGACTGGGACGGCGACTGCCAGCCCGACCTGGTGCTGGCCGCGACGCCGGCGGTCGCGCTCCACGGCGGCGGCGACGCGCCGTTCACCGCCGAGGCCGACCTGGCCGCGGCCGCCGCGGTGGTCGCGGTCGATCTCGACGACGACGGCGCCGACGACCGGGTCGTCGTGGGGCCGGCCGGCGCGACCTGGGTGCACCGATGAGAGCGGCCAGCGCGCTGGTCGCGGTCGCGGTGGTCGCCGGCGCGGCCCACGCCGACGCCCCCGACGCCCGGGCGCGCAAGGCGCTGGCCGAGGGCGAGCGGCTGTTCGCCGATCAGGAGTACGGCCGCGCGGTGAAGGTGCTGATCCCGGTGACCCGCGACGGCAACGCCGCCCGCGCGGTGCGGGTGCGCGCCTGGGAGCTGATCGCGCTGGCGCGCTACATCGACGGCGACCTCGGCGGCGCCCGGGACGCGTTCGAGCGCCTGCTCGAGGCCGATCCCGGCTTCCAGCTGCGCGACACCTCGGGCTCGCCGCGGATCCGCGCGTTCTTCGACAAGATCCGCGCCGAGGTGGTGCCGGCCGCGGCCGCCAGCGACGTCGACCTCGAGCACGCCGCGCCCCGCGGCGCCACCGCCGGCGGCAAGGTCGAGCTCGACGTCCGCGCGACCCGCGGCGCCGACGAGGTCCGCGCGGTGGTGGTGCTGTACCGCCGCCTCGGCGCGCTCGCCTACCGCGAACAGCCGGCCCGCAGCGCCGCCGACGATCGCTGGCGGACCGCGGTGCCCTTGCCCGCCGCGCGCCAGGCCTACGCGGTCGAGTACTACGTCGAGGCCCGCGGCACCGCCGGCGCGGTGCTGGCCCGCATCGCCAGCCCCGACACGCCGCTGTCGATCCCGGTGGGGGCGGGCGGGGTCGGCGCCGGTGGCGCCTGGTACGGCCGCTGGTACGTCATCACCGGCGCGGCCGTGCTGGCGGCCGGGGCGACCGGCGCCGTGATCTGGGCGGCTTCTGGCGGGGTCGACGACGGAAGCCTGCCGCCCGGCCGCGTGACCGTGACGCCGTAGCCGCCGACGACGACCGCGGTGGCGGTGGCGACGCGGCGCGGTGACAGTCGCTGTTAGCCCCGACTGTGATCGACCTCATGCATGGTTCGCCCCGCCGCACGGTCATACTGGACGGCAGTCGGCGCCAAGGTTCTTCCTTGACGCTGTAGGGGAAGGTCGGTTACGTACGGCGCTGATTCCTGTCCAGCGTGGCCGCTGGGACCCAACCGAAGAGGAGACTACCTGATGAAGAAGCTAGCTTTGGGAGCACTACTGGCCGGGTTCCTCGCCGCGTGTGGCGGCGGGGGCTCGGGTGACGACGTCGTCCAGCCGATCGACGCGCGGACCGACGGCAGCAACACCACCATCGACGCCGCCGACACCACCGACGCGCCCGTGTCGCTGGTCTGTGACCCCCTCGCGGCTCCTGGCAGCCAGGGCTGCGCCGCCAACGAGAAGTGCACCTGGATCCGCGTCCAGACCACGCCGAGCGTCATCGGCGCGCTGGGCTGCGTGCCCGACGGCACGGTCGCCCTCGGCGGCACCTGCACCCGCGGCCCCGACGGCCAGACCACCGGCTACGACACCTGCGTCGCCGGCAGCATCTGCATCGGCCCCTCGACCGGCGGCATCTGCCAGGACATCTGCGGCTTCGACGGCAGCGCCAACGCCGCCTGCGCCGCGGGCCAGGCTTGCACCCGCTACCAGAACACGTTCGCCAACGCGATGGAGGATCCGATCGCCGGCGCGTGCAACCCGACCTGCCAGCCGATCACCCAGCTGCGCGACGACAACAACCAGCCGTGCCCGATGGGTCAGGGCTGCTACACGCTGACCAGCAACACCGAGACCACCGCGGTCTGCGCGCGCACCGTCGTCTGGGACATGATGGGCACGACCCTCGGCCACAACGACCCGATCCCCGGCTCGGCCTCGGCCAACGCCTGCCGCCCGTTCCACGCGCCGCGCCGCACCGGCCCCGGCGCCACCACCTTCGAGTGCGGCGCGCTGTGCCAGCCCAACGACGTGTCGCAGAACCTCAACGTCGGTGACGAGGGCGGCGTGGGCAACCACACCTGCGCGGACCTCAACGCGCCGCCCCCGGAGACCGTCGTCGGCGGCGAGTCGTGCCGCTACTTCTGGGCGCGCGAGCCGTTCACCAACCTCTCGCCGTTCTCGAACACGCTCGGCTTCTGCTGGGATCACACCCTGCTCTGGTACGACTCGAACAACGACATGACCGGCGACATGAAGACCCCGCGCTGCACCACGCTGCCGGTGGGCATGGACCTGCTGCCGCCGATCGGCAGCCCGCCGGTGCCGGACCCGCTGTTCTTCTGGTGCATCAAGCAGCCGACCATGCTCACGGGCGCGGTCGGTCACTCGAAGCGCTACATGGCGGAGCTGGTCGGCAACGTCGACACGCTCAGCCCCGAGTGATTCGCGCCTAGCGCGGCCTCGTCGCTCACGGACGCCCAGCCTCGGCTGGGCGTTCGCCGTTTCGGGACCGGTGCGGACGTGGCGCCGCGGCCGCACGTCGGTGGAGTGGCGGCGCGGGCGGCTGCGGTCGACGTGCGCGGGAGCACGTCGGCACCGTCGACGGGCGCGCGGCGTGGCGGTTTCGTCGACGCGCCATCGTTGGCGCTTGATCCTGTATCTCTCCGCACGCTAGCGTGCGCGCATGGTGGTTCGGTCTTGTCGCATCGTGGCGACGTTGCTCCTGGTGTCCGTGGTGTTCGCCGGCTGTCAGTTCGACATGCCCCCTGACGTGGTCGGCCCCGACGGGCCGCCGGTCGACGCGTCGATCGACGGCGTGCCGACCGCGACGCTGACGGTCATCCGCAGCGGCACCGCGACCGGCGCGGTCGCGTCGAACACCGCCGGCGGCGCGATGATCGACTGCGGGTCGACCTGCATGGCGGCGTTCCCGATCGGCACGCTGGTGACCCTGACCGCGACCCCCGACACCGGCGCGACCTTCGCCGGCTGGGGCGGCGCGTGCACCGGCAGCACGCCGACCTGCTCGTTCACGCTGTCCGAGGACACCTCGGTCACCGCCAGCTTCGACATCGCGCAGCACCACGTCACGATCACGCCGACCGGCAACGGCGTTGGCATGGTGACGGCCAACGTCGGCGGCATCGCGTGCCCCGGCACCTGCGACGCCACCGTCCCCTACGGCACCCAGGTGACGCTGACGCCGGCCGCGGTCGCGCCGTCGCTGTTCGCCGGCTGGAACGACGTCGGCTGCACCGGCACCGGCCCGTGCACCTTCACCGTCACGCAGGACGAGGTGATCGACGCGCCGTTCGTCCTCAACTACACGGTCACCGTCAGCAAGAACGGCAACGGCCACGGCCTGGTCACGTCGTCGCCGGCCGGCATCGACTGCGGCGTCGACTGCGATCAGGTCTACAGCGCCGGCGCGATGGTGTCGCTCACCGCGACGCCGGACCCCGACTCCAACTTCGTCGGCTGGGGCGGCATGTGCAGCGGCACCGGCGCCTGCATGGTCACCGTCAACGCGGTGGTCGCGGTCACCGCCAACTTCGAGCTCAAGCGCTACACGCTGACGACGACCCGCTCGGGCGCCGGCGGCGGCGCGATCGCGTCGAACCCCGCGGGCATCAGCTGCGGCGCCGACTGCGACGAGGTCTACGACCACGGCACCCAGGTGACGCTGACCGCCACCCCCGACGCGGTGTCGGCGTTCACCGGCTGGTCCGATCCCAGCTGCACCGGGCTCGGCGCCTGCGTCGTGACGATGACCGGCGCCCGCACCGTCGGCGCCGGCTTCGCGCTCAACCGCTACCCGCTGACCGTCGCCAAGGCCGGCAACGCCACGGCGCTGGGCACCGTGACCTCGACGCCGACCGGCATCAACTGCGGCGCCGACTGCGACGAGCTCTACGACGCGAACACGGTCGTCACGCTGTCGGCGACCACCGCGCCCGGGGCGTCGTTCATGGGCTGGGCGGGCGCCGGCTGCGCCGGCACCGGCAACTGCGTCGTCACGATCTCCGGCGCGCAGAGCGTCACCGCGACGTTCATGCTCAACCAGTACACGCTGTCGGTCTCGCGCTCGGGCACCGGCGCGTCGCTGGGCACGGTCACGTCGAGCCCGATGGGGATCAGCTGCGGCGCCGACTGCAGCGAGCCGTACCAGTTCGGCCAGTCGGTCACGCTGACCGCGACCGCCGCCAGCGGCGCGACCTTCGCCGGCTGGAACGGCGGCAGCTGCTCCGGCACCGGCAGCTGCGTCGTGACGCTGGGCGGCGACACCGCGGTCACCGCCAACTTCACGCTCGACAACTACACCTTGGCGGTCGTGCGCGCCGGCAACGCCGCCGGCACCGGCGCCGTGACCTCGGCCCCCGCCGGCATCACGTGCAACACCGCCACCAACGACTGCGACGAGCCCTACGCGTTCGGCACCCAGGTGACGCTGACCGCGACCGCCGGCGCCGGCAGCACCTTCGCCGGGTGGACCGGCGGCGGCTGCGGCGGCAGCGGCACGTGCGTCGTCACGGTCGACGCCGCCAAGACCATCACCGCGACGTTCACGCTCAACGAGGCGCTGACCGTCACCAAGACCGGGACCGGCGCGCTGTACGGCACGGTCACGTCGGCGCCGGCCGGCATCGCCTGCGGCAACGACTGCTCCGAGAACTTCGGCGTCGGCACGATGGTGACGCTGACCGCGTCGGTCACCGCCGGCGCGGCGACGTTCACCGGCTGGAGCGGCGCGTGCTCGGGCACCAGCCCGACCTGCGTGGTCACCGTCGCGGGCGCCACCAACGCGATCGCGGCGTTCGCGCTGGTGCCGTACACGCTGACCGCCGCCCGCGCGGGGGACGGCGGCGGCACGATCGAGTCGAACCCGGTCGGCATCAGCTGCGGCACCGACTGCACCGAGGCCTTCGACTACGGCACGATGGTCGCGCTGACCGCGACCCCCGACGCCGGCGCCACGTTCACCGGCTGGTCGGGCGGGGGCTGCAGCGGCACCGGCGCGTGCAACGTCACCATCACCGCCGCCGCCACCGTCACGGCGACGTTCCAGAACGATCGCGCGCTGACCGTCACGCTCGCCGGCAACGGCGCGGGCTCGGTCACCTCGGCGCCGACCGGCATCAACTGCCCGTCGGACTGCGCCCAGCCGTACACCCACGGCGCGATGGTCGTGCTGACCGCCACGCCCAGCACCGGCTCGGTGTTTGGCGGCTGGTCGGGCGGCGGCTGCAGCGGCACCGGCACCTGCACCGTCACGATGACCGCGGCGCGCACCGTCCAGGCGACGTTCACGCTCACGACCCACCTGCTCACCGTCAGCCGCGCCGGCTCGGGCGCGGCCCAGGGCACCGTGACGTCGACGCCGGCCGGCATCAGCTGCGGCGCCGACTGCACCGAGTCGGTCAACTACGGCAGCCAGCTGACGCTGATGGCGTCGGCGGCCTCGGGCGCGACCTTCATCGGCTGGTCGGGCGGCGGCTGCAGCGGCGCCGGCGCCTGCGTCGTGACCGTCACCGCCGCCACCACCGTCACCGCCACCTTCGAGGCCGATCAGCCGCTGACCGTGTCGCGCGCCGGGACCGGCGCCAGCTACGGCCGCGTGCTGTCGAGCCCGGCCGGCGTCGACTGCGGCGGCGACTGCGCGCAGGGCTACCCGTTCGACACGTTCGTCGACCTCACCGCGTCGGTGCCGATCCCGGCGGCGGCGACGTTCACCGGCTGGTCGGGGGGCGGCTGCAGCGGCGCGGCCACCACCTGCACCGTGCGCATGAACCAGGCGCAGGCGGTCACCGCGACCTTCGCGATCCGCTCGCACACCGTCTCGGTCGCGGTCAACGGCGGCACCGGCTCGGGCACGGTCACGTCGGTGCCGACCGGCATCAACGCCCCGACGACGCCGGCCGCGGCCTACGCCTACGGCACCACCGTGACGCTGACCGCGTCGGCCAGCGCCGGCTCGAACTTCACCAGCTGGGCTGGCGTCGCCGGCTGCCCCGGCGTCGGCTCGTGCGACGTCTTCGTCGACGGCGCCAAGTCGGTCACCGCGGCGTTCACGCTCCAGCAGTTCACGCTCGCGGTCACCAAGACCGGCACCAGCACCAACCTCGGCACCGTGACCTCGACGCCGGCCGGCATCAACTGCGGCCCGACGTGCTCGGCCGGCTTCAGCTTCAACCAGAGCGTGCAGCTGGCCGCCACCACGATGCCGGGCGTCGTGTTCCTGGGCTGGAGCGGCGAGGGCTGCACCGGCACCGGCAGCTGCACCGTCACGATGTCGCAGGCGCGCAACGTCAGCGCCGCGTTCGAGGGCGACAAGACGCTGACGGTGTCGCTCAACGGCACCGGCACCGGCACGGTGGTCTCGACGCCGGCCGGCATCAGCGCGCCCGGCGACACCACCGAGGCCTACGCGCACGGGACGATGGTGACGCTGACCGCGGCCGCGACCGCCGCGACGTCGAACTTCGCCGGCTGGGCCGGCGCCTGCACCGGCACGATGACCAGCTGCACGGTGACGATGGATCAGGCGCGCTCGGTCACCGCGACCTTCAACCTCAAGACCTACACGCTCACGCTCAACAAGGCGGGCGCCGGCGCCGGCACCGTCACCTCCGACGTCACCGGCATCAGCTGCGGCACCGCGTGCGCCACCCAGTCGGCCACCTACAACCACGGCCAGGTCGTCGTGCTCAGCCAGCTGGCCGGCGCCGACTCGCAGTTCGTCGCCTGGGGCGGCGCGTGCAGCGGCGCGAGCTGCTCGGTCACGATGACCACCGACCGGACGGTCAGCGCCGACTTCAAGCGCACCGACAAGACGCTGACCGTGACCGTGAGCGGCACCGGCACCGGCACCGTCACGTCGAACCCGGTGGGCATCAACGCGCCGACCGACGGCACCGAGGCCTACGCCCACGGGACGATGGTCACGCTGACCGCGACGGCCAACGCCACCACGTCGGACTTCACCGGCTGGAGCGGCGGCAGCTGCAGCGGCACGATGACCACCTGCACCGTCACGATGGACGCGGCGCGGTCGGTGACCGCGACGTTCGTGCTCAAGACCTGGGTGCTGACGGTCGCCAGGAACGGGTTCGGCACCGGCACGGTCACGTCGACGCTGCCGGCCGGCGCGATCAGCTGCGGCACCGACTGCACCGAGACCGTCAACCACGGCACGATGGTGACGCTGAGCGCGACGCCGACGGCGGGCGACGTGTTCTTCGGCTGGTCGGGCGGCGGCTGCTCGGGCACCGGCACCTGCACGACGACCGTCACCGCGGCGACCACGGTCACCGCGACCTTCGACCAGTGCGACCGCACCCAGGCCGAGGTCTGCGCCGAGGCCACCGAGACGTACACCGCGTGCTCGGCCACCGGCCAGCGCACGCTGCAGCTGGCGTGCTCGATGGGTTGCGCGTCTGGCGTCGAGAAGTGCCTCGAGATCAAGCCCAGCAACGACACCGCGACCAGCGAGCTGTCGACCTACCTCGACATGGCGGCGACCGCGCCGGCGATCGTGTGCCCGGCGGCGACCACCTGCACGCTCAACACCAGCACCGGCGCGATGGCCGGCTTCCAGGGCGCGCTGCCGCCGCAGGCGTCGGTGGCCGGCGTCGGCCGCGTCGTGCGCGGCGCGTCGATGAACATCCAGGGCACGCTGAAGATCACCGGCACCGCCGCGCCGGTGTTCCTGATCTACGGGGCCGTCAGCATCAGCGGCACGATCGACGTGTCGGCGGACTTCTTGACCCGCGGCCCGGGCGCCCAGACCAGCGGGGCGTGCGTCGGCGGCGCTGGCTCGAGCGGTGGCAGCGGCGGCACGGTGTCGTCGGGCGGCGGCGGCGGCGGCAACTGGGGCAGCGGCGCGACCGGTGGTTCATCGACCGGCATCCCGGCGGGCCCGGCGGGCGCCGCGTACGGCGACCTCGACCTGGTGCCGCTGGTGGGTGGCTGCACGGGCGGTTACACCTCGCAGTCGTCGGCGCAGGTCGGCTTCGCGGACTCGTCGTCGGGCGGCGCCGGCGGCGGCGTCATCGAGATCGTCAGCCGCAGCAGCATCACCGTGACCTCCACCGGCGTCATCAACGCCACCGGCGGCGGCGGCGAGTCGGGCACCACGCCGACCGGCCTCTTCATCGGCGGCGGTGGTGGTGGCTCGGGTGGCGGCGTGCTGCTCGAGGCGCCGACCGTGTCGCTGGCGGCGAGCTCCATCGTCTCGACCAAGGGCGGTGGCGGCGCCGCGGCTGGCAACGGCACCGCCGGGCACCACGGCAAGGACGGCGACTTCAACGGCCCCGGCGGCGCGGCCGCGCCGGGCGGCACGTCGACGGGCGCGGCCGGCGGCGCCGGTGGGCTCGAGACCTGTCCGGGGGCTGGCGCCGGGTGCCCGGTCTCCGGTAGCTTCGGCGGCAGCGCCGACGCCGGCGGGGGCGGCGGCTCGATCGGCATCGCCCGCTTCAACACCCGCGTGCCGCTGGTCCAGGACGGCATGGCGGTCGTGCGCACCAAGTTCTCGACCGGCACGCCGGCGACCCGCCAGTACCCGTAGTGCGTGGCAGGGCGCGCCGGTCCCGCGGTACGCTGGCGGTGATGTCCCGCCGCGCGCTCGTGCTGTCGTTGCTGCTCGCCGCTGCCTGCGGGGATGATCGCCCGGGCGCGGGCGTCGACGCGCCGCCGGCCGTCGACGCGGCGGAGATCGACGCGGCGGTCAGCGTGCGCGGCGCCCGCTACTGCGAGGTGCTGCCGGTGTTCATCACCGGCGATCAGGTCGAGGCGCAGGTGTGGGGCACGCAGGGGCTGAGCGACTGCCCGGCGGCGGCGTGGACGGCGCTCGACCCGTCGGCCATCCAGCAGCAGCTCGGCGCGTTCATGGTGGTGATGAACGGCCCGCGCCACTGGGTGCTCGACACCGTCGTCGCGTTCGCGCTGCCGACCGCCGAGCACCGCTGGTTCGGCGACCTCGAGATGCGGCTCCTGGCCACGGTGCGCTTCCCGATCAGCCAGCTCGGCAACGCGCCGTACACGCCGCGCACGGTCGCGCGCGACACCGCGTTCACGTTCTTCGCCGGCGCCGAGATCTACGAGCTGGTCGCGCCCGACGGCGCGGTCTACGTGATGCAGTCGTACGCGCAGATCGTCGACCCGGCGCTGACCGAGGCGGCGCTGCCCGGGCTCGGGGCCCGGCTGGCGCCGCCGGCTGGCTGGCGCTACCAGGTGCGCACGCTGGCGGCGCCGCTCGAGGTGCGCGCCGCCGGGACCGCGACCGTGATCCAGGACGAGCTGCAGAACACCTACCAGCGCCACGTCGTCGGCGGCGGGTGAGCCGGCCGCTGTCCGGGCCCGGACAGCGCCGGCTGTCCGGTGTCCGGCCGGATTTGTCCGAAACCCGGACGCGCCCGGCCACTCCGGACAGCCGCGCTACGTGATCTCGCCGGCTTGGGCTTGGCATCCGCCGTGCTCTGGGCGCCGCCCATGATGGTGCTGGACGGAATCGTGGGTGGCCGGACGCTCTACACGCAACCGCCGCCCGGGGTGGCCGATAGCGCGGTGGAGATGAAAGCCGAGCCGCGCGACGGGAGTCCGGTGACGCAGTCGGGGCCGACCGCCCGGCGTGGGTTCGGCCGCGTGGCGGCGCTGCGCGAGGCGCGCACCGGCGTCGAGATCCCGCTGGCCGACGACCGGCGCTACGTGGTGGGCAAGGGCGAGAACTGTGACATCGCGCTGGCCGACCCGTGCGTGTCGCGGGTGCACTGCGTGCTCGAGCGGCGGGGCGGGGCGTGGTTCGTGCGCGACTCCGGCAGCCGCAACGGCACGTTCATCAACGACCGGCGGGTCGAGAGCGCCGAGCTGACCCCGGGCACGGTGCTCACGGTCGGGCTGACCCACCTGGTCGCGCTGGGCCCGCCGTGCCGGGTCCGCACCGGGTTCGATCGGCTGGTCGGCCGCGATCCGACCCTGCGCACCGCGGTGGAGCTGGCGTCGCGCGCCGCCGGCACCGACTGCAGCGTGCTGATCCTCGGCGAGACCGGCACCGGCAAGGAGGTGGTGGCGCAGGCGATCCACGAGACGTCGCGGCGGGCCGACGGGCCGTTCGTCGCGCTCAACTGCGGCGCCATCCCGCGCGAGTTGATCGGCTCGGAGCTGTTCGGCCACGAACGCGGCGCCTTCACCGGGGCCATCGGCGATCGCGTCGGGGTGTTCGTGCAGGCTACCGGCGGCACGCTGTTCCTCGACGAGCTCGGCGAGCTGCCGCTCGCGCAGCAGCCGCACCTCCTGCGCGCGCTCGAGACCCGCCGGGTGCGGCCGGTCGGCGGCGTCGGCGAGCTGCCCTTCGACGCCCGCGTCATCGCCGCGACCAACCGCGACGGCGGGCTGGGCACCGAGCGCGGCGCGCTGCGGGTCGACCTGTACCACCGGCTCGCCACGGTGCTGGTGCGGCTGCCGCCGCTGCGGGCGCGCCCCGGCGATCTCGACGAGCTGGTCGGGGCGTTCCTCGAGGAGCTGGGCCGCGAGCACGGGCCGCGCCGGCTGTCGTCGGGCGCGCGCCGCGCGATCCGCGAGCACACCTGGCCGGGCAACGTGCGCGAGCTGCGCCAGGCGGTGCTGCGGGCGGTGACGTTCTCGACCGAGATCATCGAGGCCGAGCACCTGTTCCCGACCGCGTGGCGCCAGCCGATCGACCCGGCGATCGCGCCGATCGGCCCCGGCCTGGTGCCGCCCTCGGCGCCGCCGGCGCTGTCGCCGGCGATCGCGTCGCTGGCCGGCTACGAGGCGATGGTCAAGGACGCGATGGTCGAGGCGCTGCAGCGCCACGGGTCGCTGCGCTCGGCCGCCGACTCGCTGGGCATGGCCAAGTCGACCTTCGCCGATCGCGCCCGCCGCCTCGGCATCCCGCTGCCGTACCGCGGCCGCCGCTAGCCGAGCGCCAGCGAGGCGATTCTCAGGGTCGACGCGGTACGCGCTGCTGGCCGCGCGCGGGCGCGGCGACGCGGCGCGCCCCGGCGGCGGTCACTTCGCGGCGAGCGCCGCCGCGGCCCGGTGGCGCAGCACGTACGACAGGATGCCGCCGTGGGCGAGATACTCGACCTCCTGCGGGGTGTCGACGCGGGCGACCACCGTGAAGGTCTTGTCGCCGGCGCGGACGGTCAGGCGCTTCTTGGGCGCCAGGCCGGCGGCGATGCCGTCGACCTCGAACACCTCGGTGCCGGTCAGGCCCAGCGACGCCGCGTCCTGGCCCTTCTCGAACTCGACCGGCAGGACGCCCATGCCGATCAGGTTCGAGCGGTGGATGCGCTCGAAGCTCTTGGCGATGACGACCTTCACGCCGAGCAGCATCGTGCCCTTGGCCGCCCAGTCGCGCGAGCTGCCGGTGCCGTACTGCTCGCCGGCCAGCACCACCAGCGGGGTCTTCTCCTCGGCGTAGCGCATCGCCGCGTCGTAGATCGACAGCTGCTCGCCCGACGGCTGGTGCTTGGTGACGCCGCCCTCGACGCCGGGCACCATCAGGTTCTTGAGCCGGATGTTGGCGAAGGTGCCGCGCACCATCACCTCGTGGTTGCCGCGGCGCGCGCCGTACTGGTTGTAGTCGGCGGGCTTGACGCCGTGGTCGGCGAGGTACTTCGCCGCCGGGCTGGTCTTGGCGATGTTGCCGGCCGGCGAGATGTGGTCGGTGGTGACCGAGTCGCCGAGCACGGCCAGGCAGCGGGCGCCGCGCAGGTCGGTCTGCGGCGCCGGCGTCGGCTGCAGGTCGTCGAAGAACGACGGCTTGCGGATGTAGGTCGAGGCGTCGTCCCACGCGAACGTCGCGCCGGCCGGCACCGGCAGCGCGCGCCA
This sequence comes from Myxococcales bacterium, assembly GCA_016794525.1. Taxonomy (GTDB): domain Bacteria; phylum Myxococcota_A; class Polyangia; order Haliangiales; family Haliangiaceae; genus UBA2376. The sequence continues at coordinate 10,534 of JAEUJY010000126.1, read as the reverse complement.
CTCGTCGGGGCCGCGATCGACCGCGCCGTAGCGGTCCTTGAACTGCGCCGGCGTGACCGCGCTGGCGACCAGCGCGGCGATCTCCGCCGAGGTCGGCCAGACGTCGGCCAGCATCACCGGCTTGCCGTCGGCGTCGTGGCCGATCGGCTCGCTGGCGAAGTCGATGTTCATCGTGCCGGCCAGCGCGTACGCGACCACCAGCGGCGGCGACGCCAGGTAGTTGGCGCGGACCACCGGGTTGACGCGGCCCTCGAAGTTGCGGTTGCCCGACAGGACCGAGGTCACGACCAGGTCGCCGTCCTTGACCGCGCGAGCGATGTCGTCGTGGACCGGGCCCGAGTTGCCGATGCAGGTGGTGCAGCCGTAGCCGACGACGTGGAAGCCCAGCGCCTCGAGGTCGGGCATGACGCCGGCGGCCTTGAAGTACTCGGTCACGACCTGCGAGCCGGGGGCGAGGCTGGTCTTGACCCACGGCTTGGTGGTGAGGCCGCGGGCGCGGGCCTTCTGCGCGACCAGGCCGGCGGCCAGCATGACCGCCGGGTTCGACGTGTTGGTGCAGCTGGTGATCGCGGCGATCACGACGTCGCCGTGGCCCAGCTCGAACGTGCCGTGGTCGGTCGTCGCGGCGACCTTCTTGGCCGCGACCGCCGGGGCGGCGCCGCCGTCGGCCCACGCCTGGAACTCGGCCGGCGCGCCGGCCTTGTCACCGAGGATCGCGCCGACCGCCTTGCGCCACGCGGCGCGCGACGTCGACAGCGGCACCCGGTCCTGCGGGCGGGCCGGGCCGGCGATCGACGGCACCACCGTCGACAGGTCGAGGCTGAGCGTGTCGGAGAACCGCAGCGTCGCGCTCGGGTCGTGCCACAGGTGGTTCTCCTTGGCGTAACGCTCGACCAGCTGCACCTGCTGCTCGTCGCGGCCGGTGAAGCGCAGGTAGTCGACCGTGACCTGATCGATCGGGAAGAAGCCCATCGTCGCGCCGTACTCGGGCGCCATGTTGGCGATCGTCGCGCGGTCGGGCAGCGACAGCGCGGCGATGCCGTCGCCGTAGAACTCGACGAACTTGTCGACGACGCCCTTCTTGCGCAGCTGCTGGGTGACGGTGAGCACCAGGTCGGTCGCGGTGGCGCCGACCGGCAGCTTGCCCTTGAGCTCGAAGCCGACGACCTCGGGGATGAGCATCGCCATCGGCTGGCCGAGCATGACGGCCTCGGCCTCGATGCCGCCGACGCCCCAGCCCATGACGCCCAGGCCGTTGACCATCGTCGTGTGCGAGTCGGTGCCGACCAGCGAGTCGGGGAACGCCACGGTGACGCCGTCCTTGGCCTCGGTCCAGACGACGCCGGCCAGGTACTCGACGTTGACCTGGTGGACGATGCCGGTGCCCGGCGGCACGACCTTCATGTCGTCGAACGCCTGCTGGCCCCAGCGCAGGAACGTGTAGCGCTCGGTGTTGCGCTCGAACTCGAGGCCGACGTTCTTGCCGAACGCCTGCGGCGAGCCGTAGACGTCGACCTGCACCGAGTGATCGATCACCAGGTGGGCGGGCTTGAGCGGGTTGATCTGCGTGGGGTCGAGGCCGAGCTTGGCGAACGCGTCGCGCATCGCGGCGAGGTCGCACACGGCGGGCACGCCGGTGAAGTCCTGCATCAGCACGCGCGCCGGGCGCAGCTGCACCTCGTGCTCCTCGCGCTTGGCCGGGTTCCACGACGCGACCGCGACGATGTCCTCGCGGCTGACGGTCTTGCCGTCCTCGTAGCGCAGCAGGTTCTCGAGCAGGATGCGCAGCGAGTAGGGCAGGGTGGCGAGGTCGCCGACGCCGGCCTTCGCGACGGCGTCGAGGCGGTAGATGCGGTAGGTCTGGGAGCCGATCTGGAGGTCGGCCCTGGCACCAAAGCTGTCGACTTCACTCATGGCGGGGACTCTACTCGATCCACCGGACCGGCGTAACGCGGGGGCCCGACCCACCGGACCGGCTGCGGGGCCCATGGTCGGCGTTGCCGGTCCCCCCCGAGCGCCTCACGTACAGGAGTACGCTCGGCCTCGGGGCCCCACCGTCGCCTTGCCCCTGGGCCTCCTCGCGCGGTCCAGCTAGACCACCACCACCTGCGGCTCGAGCGGAGGTTCCACCGCGAACACGCTTCGATGCCTCGGCGCTACGGATCGCTTCGGCGGACCGCAACGCCAGATCCGCGCGCCACGTCGGTGGTCGGTACCGGCGCCGAACTTCCGCGCCACGCTCTGGGCCGTTTTGGGTGGGGGCCCCGGCGAAGGCCGGGGGAGGGTTTTTGCGAAAAACCCTCTCTCTATCTCAGCTCCAGCCGGCCCAGTAGAAGATGATCGCGTTGAACTTGTAGTCGCGGTGGGCCGACTCGAGGACGGGCGGGACGGTGGTCTTGTCGCGGGCGCCGTTGGCGACGCCGGGCCACGGATCGACCATGACGAGCTGCTCGTCGGCGCCGGGCTCGAGGCGATCGACCGCGACGGCGACGGCGTGCATGACGTCCTCGCTCTCGGCCGGGTGCAGCTTGCGGAAGTTGGTGGGGATGAGCGCGCCGCGGAAGCCGCGGCCCTCCTTGACCCACTCGAGGATCGTCGGGGTGGGCTCGGCGACGCGACGCGCGTTCAGCCGGTAGCCCATCTCCTGGAGGTCGCCGACCTTGGCCCCGAACCAGCGCTGGACCGCGTCGATCGAGCCGCCGGCCACGGCGTGGTTCGACAGCTCGAAGAACACGTACTCCTGGATGCCGGGCGCGTAGGCGCCGGCGCGGTACGCGATGCGGCGCAACAGGTACGCGGCCGCCGACCCGGCGCACTGGGTCTGGGTGTGGAACACCGGGATCGCGACGCGCGAGTCCTGTGGCCGCTCGAGGACCACGTCGTCATCACCCGGGGAACGGAGCCGCGACTCGGCCATTGGCGCTCGGAGGTTACACGAACCGGCTGCGAGAGATACGGACCCGGCGCCAGGAAATCCCCGGCAGAACCGCGGCCGCTGGCGCCGGCAAATCCGGCACAAGGAATACGAGCGGCGCGCGCGCGACCTTCCTCCCCGCGCCGCGATCGGATCGTTCCTTGACAGCATGTCAGGGAATGCATAGTCTGACGAACTGTCAGCTTATGGCCCGGACCTTCGACGCCGCTCGTCGCTCCGCCCTGGTGGCGCAGACCCTCGAGCTGCTGCGCACGCGGCGGCCGGGGCGGCTGACGATGAGCGAGCTGGCCAGCGCGCTCGGCGTGAAGCGGCCGACCCTGTACTTCTACTTCCGCGACCTGTCGGGGCTGCTGCTGGCCGCGGTCGAGGACGTCTACCGCGCGTACGCGGTGCACATCACGGCGCGCCTGGCGCCGATCGATCACCCGATCGAGGCGCTCGGCGAGCTGGCGCGCGCCACCGTCGAGTACCAGCGCGAGCGCCGCGACCTGGTGATCCTGCTGTTCCAGCTGTGGGCCGCGGGTGACACCGATCCCGAGCTGCTGCTCGCGCGCAGCCGCGCGGCCGGGCAGGTGCTGCGCGCCGATCTGGTGTCGCGGCTGCGCGCCGGCATCGACCGCGGCGTCGTCGCGCCCTGCGATCCCGAGCGCACGGTGGACCTGGTGCTGACGGTGCTCGACGGCACCATCGTCGCCGCGGTCACCGGCAGCGGCGCGCCGGGGGTGGCCGTCGAAGAACTCTGGCGCCAGGTGCTGGCGCCGCTGATCGTCAACCCGTCGGCCCGCCGTCGCGCGCGCCGATCGACCCGAGGTGCGTCATGACTCTCGTCCCCCGTCCGTTGTGGATCGCGCGCGTCGCCGGCACCCAGGCCGAGATGGGGCGCCAGCACGGCGCGCTGCTCGCCGCCGCCGGCGGCGCCGACGCCACCATCGAGCACTACCGCGATCTGCCCGGGCAGATGCTCGGCGGCGACGTGCCCGCGGCGCTGCGCCCGGCGGCGCGGGTGGCGATCCGCGGCGTCGCCGAGCTGCTGCTGGCGCGGCTCGAGGCGGCGCGGCCGCCGGCGCTGGTCGAGCGCAGCCGCGCGTTCCTGACCGCGACCGGGCGACCGGCGGCGTGGTCGCGCTACCTCGCCGTGATGGATCTGTTCCAGAACGTCGTCGGCGTCGCCGCGCGGCTGGGCGTCGGTCGGTTCGCGCGCCCGGCCGAGCGGCTGGCGACGACCGCGGCGCAGCCCGCGTGCTCGACCGCGATCGTGTGGGGCGGGGCGTCGGCCGACGGCACGCTGCGCCACGCGCGCAACTTCGACTTCCCCGGCATCGGCGTGTGGGACGCCGCGCCGGCGGTGGTGGTGTGCCACCCGACCGAGGGGCAACGCTACGCGTTCATCACGACCCGCGGCGGCGACACGCCGGTGGTGACGGTGTGGAACCAGGCCGGGCTGACGTTCACCAGCCACACCCGGTTCCACCGGCAGGTCGGCTTCGACGGCGCGACCGTCGTCGATCTGGTCCACGGCCTGGCGATGCAGGCCGAGTCGCTGGCCGACGTCGAGCGGCTGCTGCGCGCGCGGGCGTCGGCGTCGAGCTGGGGCCTGGCGGTGTCGTCGTGGCGCGAGCGCACCGCGCGGTCGTTCGAGCTGCACCGCGGCGGCGTCGGCGTGGTGCGGCCGCGCCCGGGGGACGATCACCTGATCGTCGCCAACCGCTACCGCGATCCGGCGATGGCCGACGGCGAGGTCACCGCGACGCCGGCGTGGGCGCTGCACTCGGATCGCCGCGAGCTGCGGCTCGCCGAGCTGATCGCGCAGGCGCAGCCGACCGGCGGCGCCGACGTCGACGCGCTGATCGCGATGCTGACCGATCGCTGCGATCCGGCGGCGCCGAGCGTGCCCCGCCAGCTGGGCGCGGTGGTGGCGCAGCCGTGCCAGGTCCACAGCGTCGTCGTCGAGCCGGCCCACAACCGGGTGACGCTGGGCGCGGCGGCGGCGCCGGTCGGCGACGGCGCGTGGACCACGCTGACGATCGACTGGGACGGCGTGCCCGGCGCCTGGGAGCTGGGCGCGGCGATCCCCGCGGCCGCCGGGATCGCGGTGACGCCGGGGCCGTCGCGGCCGCGCGCGCCGGCCACCGACGCGGTGGCGCGGGCGATGGCGGTCGAGCAATCGACCCACGACGTCGACGCGATCGCCGCCGCGCTGACCGAGGCGATCGCGCTGGCGCCGGCCGATCCGTCGCTGCGCCTGGCGATGCTGTGGACCGAGCTGGGGCGCGGGCAGTGGCGCGCGGCCCAGGCCCACGCCGCGGCCGGCCTCGCCCTCGAGACGTTGCCGTTTCGCCGCGCCCAGCTGCTGCTGTGGGGCGCGCGCGCCGCCGCCGCGGCCGACGACGCGCCGCAGGCGAGCGCGTGGCGCGCCGCGCTCGCCGCGACCGTCGATCGCGACAGCGCGCCGCTGCGCGACGAGGCCACCCGCGACGCCCGCGAGGCGCCGCGCCGCTTCCGCCGCCGCCCGCGCGCCAACCTGCTCCTGCTCGAGGCGACGTACTGAGTCTCAGGAGGTGCGTCGCCGCACCTCCCTCGGCGGGGTCAGGTCCCCGCCGAGCCTCCCTCCAGGACGCGAGACGCCCGGCGCGCGGGTCGGTCCGCGAGCGAACGAGGTGCGGGCGCTGAGGCGGCGCCCGCCGCTCACGCGCCGCGGACGAACGGCTCGAGCGCGCGGGCGATCGGCGCGGCGCGGGCGGCGCCGTCGGCGGGGTTGTACCAGGCGAACGGCGAGGCCCAGGTGGCGGGCGCGCCGAGCGCGAGCCCGCCGCCGGTGCACTCGATCAGCAGCGTCAGCGCGCCCTGGCTGGTGAGCCAGTCGAGCTCGAGGCCGCCGAGCCGGAACGGCGGGAACCGCCCGGCCTGCCACACCCGGTAGCGCTCGGGCATCCGCGCCGCGACCGCGTCGGCGTGGGCGCGCAGCTCGCGGTAGCGCGGCGGGCGCGCGCCGGTGTGGGCCCACGGCAGCAGGATCACCCGGCCGACCGAGTGCAACGACACCGCGCGATCGATCGGCCCCCAGCGCGGATCGTCGACCACCGCGCGCAGCGCCCGGCTCTCGGGCTCGCTCCACGGCGCCGCGCCGCCGTGGGGCAGGCCGCGCCACCACGCTGGCGCCGCGTGGTGCGCCACCGGGAAGTTGCGGTTGAGATCGACGCCGAGGCTCTTGCCGTCGGGGCCGCTGGTGCGGTGCCAGCGCCGGCGGCCGGCGCGCAGGTCGGCCTCGACCGCGGCGTAGCCGTCGGGGTTGAGCACCGGCACGATCACGACGCGGCGATCGACCGGCGGCGCGGCCACCAGCGCCGCGGCCAGCGCCCGCGCCACCTCGACGCCGATCCACTCGATCGGGTGGACGCCGGCGACCACCAGCGTCGTCGGCCCGCGCGCACCGATCGCGATCGCGCGGATCGTCCGGCCGCCGCGGGTCGCGCCGATCGCCAGGCCGGCGTCGAGCTCGGCGAGGCCGCGGTAGCCATCCGGCAGCGGCCGGGCGCCGGTCACCGCGCGCCGTAGTTGGCGGAGCTGCGCTCCTCGTTGCGGTCGGTGGCCGGCGGCGGCTCGGGCACCAGCGCCGCGATCCGTCCCCGCAGCGCGGGCGGCATCGCGATCGCCGCCGCGGTCAGCAGCTGATCGAGCTGCGCCACGTCGCGGGCGCCCAGCAGCACCGACGTCACCGCCGGGTGCCCCAGCACCCACGCCACCGCCAGCGCCGCCGGCGCGACGCCGAGCTCGCCGGCGATCGCGGTCAGCCCGTCGGCCGCGGCCAGGTAGGCCGGGTCGGCGTAGCGGGTCTGGTACATCGCGTTGCTCGTCATGCGTCCGGAATCCGGACGCTTGGCGACGCCCCACTTGCCGGTCAACAGGCCGCCGGCGGTCGGGCTGTACGGCACGACCGCGACGCCGAGCGCCTCCGCCATCGGCAGGATCTCGACCTCGGCCTGGCGCTTGAGCAGGTTGTACATCGGCTGGATCGCGACCAGCGGCGCCAGCCGCCCGAGCGCGGCCGCGCCCAGCGCCCGCGCCACCTGCCACGCCGCGAAGTTCGAGCACGCCGGGTACAGCACCTTGCCGGCGCGCACCAGGTCGTCCATCGCCCGCAGCGTCTCGTCGAGATCGGTGCGGTCGTCCCAGCGGTGCAAGTAGTAGACGTCGACGTGATCGCGGCCCAGCCGCCGCAGGCTGGCCTCGCACGCGCGCACCAGGTGGTAGCGCGACGTGCCGCGGGCGTTGCCGTCGGGGCCGGTCGGGAAGTACGCCTTGGTCGCGATCACCAGCTCGTCGCGCGCGCCGGCGGTCAGCCGGCCGAGGATCTCCTCGGACCGGCCGTGGTTGTAGACGTCGGCGGTGTCGAAGAACGTCACGCCGGCGTCGCGGGCGCGCGCGTACAGCGCCGCGCTGGTCGCCTCGTCGGCGTCGCCGCCGAACGACATGCAGCCCAGCGCCAGCGGCGACACGCGGACGCCGGTCTTGCCGAGCCAGCGGCTCACCGAGTTGGTCACGCTGCGGAACCCCGAGGGCGATCTCGCGTTTCGGGTGGGGGCCCCACGTCTTGTGGGGGAGGGGCTTTGCGAAAGCCCCTCACGTCGTCACAGCGCCCCGTCGCGCTCACTTCGTGAACGCCGCCTCGATGCGGGCCAGCGCCTTCTGCTCGCTGCCCGAGACCTTGCCGACGCCGAGGAAGCCGCCGGCCGAGCCCGCGACCAGGCTCGCGAAGTTGACGACCTGCTTCTTCAGCAGCCGGGTCTGCTCGTCGTTGAGCTGCGCCAGCAGGCTCTTGATGTAGCCCTCCCACGCCTCGAACAGCGTGTCGTCGGGCTTCTTGGCCAGCCAGCTCGACAGGAGCGCGTGGCCGTCGGTGCCGGCCTCCATGCCCTTGCCGGCGGCGCCGTGCAGGATCGCGTCGCGCTCGTTGTCCTGGATCGCGCCGTCGGCCCACGCGACGGTGATCAGCGGCACCAGCGACAGCGCGGCGACGGTCTTGCCCGACAGCCCGAGCGCGACCAGCTTGTCGAGCACGGCCTCGTCGGTCATGCCGGAGACCTTGCGCAGCTCCTCCTTGGTCGCCTGCGCCGACAGCTTGTCCTTCATCGCCGCCAGCTTTTCCTGGTCCTGCTTGTGGAAGAACTCGTCCTCGAGCGCGCTCCTGCGCTCTTCCATCAGATCACGGGTCACGGGTAACTCCTTTGCGCGGCGTGCGATGCCGGAAGTGCAAGAACCGTGGGCTTGTATACCATCCTTGCTGGCGGGTACGCAGCGACCCACATGTTGCATGATCGTCGTCGGATCTCGATTGCCAGCAGGGGCGGCGGCTGGTACTCGCGATCCATGCGCCCGCTCCTTGCCGTCCTTGTCGCCACCGCTGCCTGCGCGTCGGGCTCGAGCGACCAGCCGATCGACGCGGCGACCTCGCCGACCGACGGCCGGACGGTCGACGCCGCGGCGGTGGACGCCGCCGCGGTCGACGCGCCGGGGGCTGGCCCCGACGCCGCGGTGGTCGACGCGCGGGTGGTCGACGCCGCGGTGATCGACGCCGCGGTGATCGACGCGCCGCCGCCGATCGACGCCGCGCCACCCATCGACGGGCCGCCGCCGGTGATCACCTCGCTGCTCCTGTCCGAGGTGGTGCTGACCCCGACCGGCGGCGAGTTCGTCGAGATCGTCAACCCCACGGCGGCCGCGGTCGACCTGTCGAACTTCTACGTCAGCGACACCTCCCAGTACTTCCGGCTGCCGGCCGGGGTCGCCGCGGTCGCGGCCGACGCCACCGACTTCGTCGCGCGGTTCCCGGCCGGCGCGTCGATCCCGGCCCACGGCGTCGTCACCGTCGCCCTCGACACCGCGGCCAACTTCACGACCACGTACCCCGGCGTCACGCCGACCTACTCGGTGTCGTCGGCGACGATGACCGTGCTGACCACCGGCACCGCGACCCTGACCAACGCCGGCGAGCCGATCGTGCTGTTCTTCTGGGACGGCGCGTCCGACAAGGTGACCGACGTCGACATCATGATCGCCGGCTCGCCGTCGGCGGCAAACCTGCTCGCCAACAAGAGCGGCGTCGCGATCGACGGCCCCGACGCCGACAGCGCCACCGGCGCCTACGCCACCGACGCCAACACCCTGCCGACCCAGTCCGCGCCCGGCGCGGCCAAGTCGACCAAGCGGATCGCGCTCGAGTCGACGCTGGTCGAGACCCAGGCCGGCACCGGCAACGGCGTCGCCGGCCACGACGAGACCAGCGAGCAGCTCGGGACGACGTGGGACGCGTCGCCCTACACCGCGCCGACGCCGGGGCAGGTCCCGGCCGCGCTGGTGCCGTGACCCGCTAACCAGCGCCCGCTCGTTCATCACATCTCCACGGCGACCTGGCGCGTGCGACCGCCGCCGCCGCGAACGGCCATCGCGCGAGGGACCGCCTCGCGCATCCTGCGCGCCTCCCCGTCACGCGAGCGGACCCGGGCGCTCCCACAGGCTGGGTGCCGGGCCGCCGCGCTTCCAGCCGCCCTGCATGAGCCAGGTCTGCGGCGCCGCCGTCGGCATCGGCTCGAAGTCCTTGGGCCAGGCGAACGGCAGGCCGTCGCGCTCGGCCCAGCCGGCGAAGGCCACGCCGCTGGCGTAGCGGTCGAGCGGCGCGCGGCGCTGCCCGAGGCCGGCGTGATCCTCGCGGTGGCGGCGCCAGTTGTTGAGCACGTAGGCCAGCGCGTGGCGCGCCTGGCGCGGCTTCGCGAGCGTCGTCGCGTGGTAGCGGTCGGTGAAGACCCGGCCGCGGCGCGGCACGCCACCGGCGATGGTGACCGCGCGGTTCAGCCGCTTCGCGGCTGAGACGCACAGCGCGCGCACGCCGTTGGCCAGCGCGCGCCGATCGTCGGCCTCGCACAACAGGTGGATGTGGTGGCGCTGGATCGACAGGTGGACGACGCGGAAGTCGGCGCGCCCGACCAGCGCGATCATCGCCGCCCGCACCGCGGCGTACGCCTGCGGCCGACGCAGGCGGCCGACCTGCCGCGTGACGCGCAGGACGACGTGGACCGGCAGGCGGCGATCGTGGAACGGCCGCGCGCGGTGCTTGCCGCGCGCCCGCCCGCGCAGCGTCCGCTTGCGCCCGGCGCCGGCGCGCTTGCCGCCGTGGCCCGTCGCGTTGCCTGTGCGCCGCGGCGCTCCGTCGGTCCCCGGCAACCCCAGCTGTCTCGCCCGCTTCGTCGCCATCTTGAATGGGCGAATATAATACCGACGAGCCCGACGTCAAGCGCCGAGGAGGATTCAGTGGCACAGATCGACCGGCGATCGGCGAGCGATCGGTCTGCGATCGCCGCGCGGGCCGGCGATCGTGCCAGGGAGGCGGCCAGCTCCGAGCGCGCTGTGGAGTTGCCGGCGGCGGTGGACAACCGCGCCTGGCGGCGCGCCGGCGGGCGCGCATCGTCGGCGTCGCGCGGTTGCCCACACCGCCTTGAAGAACGGCGCGGCCAGGAGCGCGCTCCGACCGCGATCGCCGGGGCGCCGTTCTTCACAACCCACACAGCGCGGATCGCCGGCCCTGATCACTTCGTTTGTTTGGAG
>JAEUJY010000121.1 GCA_016794525.1 Myxococcales bacterium | reverse complement strand
GCGGAGCGCGCGCGGCTGGCTTCCTGCTGCCGTGCGAGCCGTGGCTGCCGTGCGAGCCGTGGCTGCCGTGCGAGCCGTGGCTGCCGTGCGAGCCGTGGCTGCCGTGCGAGCCGTGGCTGCCGTGCGAGCCGTGGCTGCCGTGCGAGCCGTGGCTGCCGTGGCTGGCGTGCTGGGCGCGGATCGGATCGTCGCCGCTGACCGGCGGGGCCGCGTCGGCGTCGTCGCGCGCCTTGTCGGAGACCTCGCGCTCGACCGGCAGCAGGCCGTCGGCCGGCTTGCCCTTGAACACCGGGATCGCGGCGTCGTCGTCGATCACCGGGGCGTCGCCGCCGACCGGCTGCGCCGACGGCCGCTTGGGATCGAACAGGTTGTCGTCGTTGCCTGGCATGGTCTACGAGGTGGTGCCGAGGTTACCGCCGATCACGGCCGCGGCGCCACCGGTTTCGTGCCCGGCCCCGGCGATCCCGTCGCGCCGTCCTGCAGGAAGTGCTCGCGCGGGCGGTGGGTGGTCCAGCGCTCGAGCGTGGCCCGGGTCGCGGCGTCGCCGGTCGCCAGCTTCTCGAACAGGTAGTCCTGGATGCCCTTGTAGACCTCGCACAGCGCGCTCTCGCGCATGCGGCCGAAGATCGTGCCCTGGGTCTTGTAGCTGTGGCTGGGCGGCACGCCGCAGTACGGCTGGTAGGTGCAGTCGACACAGTCGGGCGTCGCGTCGAGGTTCGACGCGATCGTCACCGCGCGCACGGTCTCGTGGCCGACGACGTCGCGGTACTTCGACGTCGCGACGTGGCCGATCGCGAAGGCGTCGTCGCCCATCGCGTCGAGCATGCGGCCCTCGTCGCAGGTGAAGATCCGGCCGTCGTAGCCGTAGGCCAGCGCGCCCAGGCCGGCGCCCGCCGGCCAGCGCACGTCGAGGAAGTTGGGGTCGACCCCGCCCAGGATCTTGGTCAGGAAGATCGCGGCGTAGCGCTCGAGGATCTCGGTGCCGCGGCCGTGCAGCTCGATCATGTAGTCGACCGCGCGCCGGTAGAACTCGAGGTACTCGCGGCGCGGGTACTCGAGCTTGGGGCCGGTCTTCGCCGCGAAGCCGAACGGGTCGATCGGCCGCAGGAACAGCGCGCGGCAGCCGAGCGCGACGTAGGTGTCGACGACCTCCTTCCACTGCGGCAGCGTGGCCCGGGTCGTCGTGAGCAGCGCCTCGACGTGGTACAGCGTCGGATCGAGGCCGGCGGCGGCGTAGGCGTCGTTGATGCGCTTGATCCACCGCGAGGCGTGGTCGTAGCTCGACGCCATCGGCAGCACCCGCTGCTTGTCGTGCAGCGGCGCCGGCCCGTCGATGCTGGTGCACAGCTGCACCTTCTTGCTCAGCAGGTACTCGAGCTTGGCGTCGTCCATCATCGCCAGGTTCGAGACCATCGTGAACTCGAGCTGCTTCTTCGCGGCGCGGTTCTTGTCGAGCGCGTACTCGATCAGGTGCTGGACCACCGGGAAGTTGACCAGCGGCTCGCCGCCCTGGAACTCGATCGTCACGAACGGGCTGGTGGTCTTGAAGATGAAGTCGACGGTCTGCTCCGCGACCTCGCGGGTCATGTCGGTGTGGACCGCGTCCATGTCGGCGCGCGACGCGTGGCAGTAGACGCAGGTCTCGTTGCAGCGCAGCGTCACCACCGCCATGTGCAGGTTGGGGCCGTGGTGGACGAAGCGCTTGCGCGCCCGCACCATCTCGACCGCGGCGCGCAGGTCGTAGTGATCGGCGAGGAAGTTGGCGCCGGCCAGCCGCGCGTGCAGCGGGCTGTCGGCCGGCACCCGATCGCGGGTGTAGGCGTCGAACTCGTCGGCGGTGAGCACCAGCCACCGGCCCTCGGGGTTGGTGACCAGCACCCGGTCGCCGATCGCGCGGAACCGGAACGCGACGGCGTGGCGGGTCGCCAGCTCGCCGAGCGGCGCCAGCCTCACGGCTGCACCGCCGGCCGGGCCTTGGCGCTGCCGCCGAGCGCCGCGTTGCCCAGCTCGCCGGCCACCGTGCGCGCGCGCGCCGGCGTCGCCGCCTCGATCTGCACCACCCAGTGGCTGGCCTCCTCGCGGGCGGTCAGGCGCGCGTAGCGCCCGAACTGCTTCATCGCGGCGTCGACCGCGGCGCCGACGTAGACGTCCTTGTGCAGGCGCAGCTCGATCACGGCGCACCGCCGTCGTCGTCGTCGGTGCTGCCGGCCGGCGCGGCGTCGCCGGCCTTGGCCTTCTTGCCGTACTTGTCCTCCCACGACATCGCGATGCCGAGCGGATCCTCGAACGCCTCGTTGGAGAAGTCGAAGTCCTCGAGCTCGTCGAGCGACGGCGGGCCCAGCGCGCCGGCCAGCGCCGCGGCGGTGACCGCCTCGACGGTGGCGCGGTGATCCTTCGCCAGGCGGTGGCGGTAGGCGCAGGCCAGGAGCTCGTTGGCGAAGCCGCCGACCCACTGCTCGAGCAGCTCGGCGTTGGCCCCGGCGGTCTTGGGCGTCAGCGCGATCGCCCAGTGCGCGGCGTCGGCGCGATCGACCACCACCCAGCAATCCTTGATGAACGTGAACGCCGCGGCGAACACCGCGTCGAGCGGGTACAGCTCCTCGCGCACGGTCAGGCGCACGACGCCGCTGGCGACGTCGGCGCTCGCCAGCTCTCCGGGGATCGACGGCAAACTGGCCATGGCACGGTGGTACCGGGGGCGCCGGGCCGGGTCAAGGCGCGCGCAGCCGGACCGCCCACTGGTTCGACGTCGCCGGGCCGACCGGGTGGTGATCGAGCACCGCGAGGCCGGCGGCGGCGGCGCGCCGCACGACCGCGTGGGAGTCGTCGTCGCGGTGGTGCTCGAAGCCGGCGGCGCCGGCCCGGGCCCGCGCGGTCTGGGCCGGCGTGCGCGCCAGCCCGAACGCGACGTTGTCGACGACGATGATCGTCCCGCCGGGCCGGGCCAGCGCGACCAGCCGGGCCAGCGCGCCGTCGCCGTCGGGGAAGTGGTTCCAGCTGCGCAGCGCCAGCACGTGATCGTAGGCGCCGCGCTCGGCGACGTCGTCGAGCGCCTGGGCCCGCACCTCGGCCCAGCCGCAGCGCGCGGCCCGCGCCGCGGCCCGCGCCGGCTCGGGCTCGACGCCGACGTAGCGCAGCCGGCCGGCCGCCGCCGCCGGCGCCAGGATCGCGTCGTAGCGATCGTCGGCGCCGCAGCCGACGTCGATCACGTCGCCGGCCAGCGCCGCCAGCCAGCCGCGGACGATCGCGTCGTCGCGATCGAAGCCGGCGTCGGGCACCGGCTCGTAGAGGCCGGTGCAGCGCGCGTACTCGGGGCACGGCGCGCAGCGCGGGCTGCGCGCCAGCTTGATCAGATCGCGGGCGAAGTCGTCGGGGGCGTCCTTGGCGCTGCGGTCGAGGTAGAGCTGCCCGCGGTCGTGCTTGATCGCCGCGAGGTCGCGGTCCGAGAAGTCGCGGCTGTCGGCGCGGAACCGCGCGATCCGATCGCCGTGGGCGACGAACAGGTGGCGGCCGCGATCCCACGGCGTCACGCCGACCCGCAGCACCGGGCAGCCGCCGTCGGGCGACGGCCGCACGGTGGCCTCGAGGGTGTAGTCGAACGAGTTGCTGCGCGGCCCGCCGGCGCGCGGCCGCAGCTCGCTGGCGCCGAGCGCGGCGTGGTAGCCGCGGTACAGGCCCGGGCAGGGGCCGGCCAGCGCGCAGCCGGCGCACGCCTCGTCGGGCTGCAGCTTGTTGTCGTCGTCGACCGGGAAGTAGTCGGGCTCGCCGACCTCGATCATCGTCGCGAAGCGATCGGTCTTGAGGTCGGCGTAGCGGTGCTCGTGGCCGGGCATCAGGCACAGCGGGAAGCCGCCGTGGGCGAAGCGCGGGCCGGCGGCGCCGGCGGTGGCCAGGCCGTACTCGATCGCGTCGACCACCCGCGCGGCCGCGTCGCTCACCCGCGGCGACAGCGCCGCGAACAGCGCCGCGCCGCCGCCCTTGGGCTCGACCATCGAGAACTTCAGCGTCACGTCGGGGAACGGCCGCACCGCGTCGACGACGCCGCGCAGGTGGTCGACGTTCTGCAGCGTCACGACGCAGTTGACCTTGAGGTCCAGGCCCCGACCGGTGAGCTGGGCCAGCGCGCCGTGAGTCTCGGCGAAGGCGTCGGCGCGGACCAGGCGGTTGTGGATCGTCCGGCTGCCGCCGTGCAGCGACAGGTAGACGTAGCGCAGCCGCAGCGCCAGCAGCTCGGCCACCACCGCCGGGTACGACAGCACCCGGCCGTTGGTGACCAGCCCGAAGTCCATGTCGCGGGCCGCGACCCGGCGGGCCCAGCGCACCAGCTCGGGGCGGATCGTCGGCTCCCCGCCCGACAGCACCACCATCGTGTGGCCCAGCGCCTTGGCCCGGTCGATCTTGCGGTCGATCTCGTCGGCCGGGGCGTCGACGTGGCGGACGTCGAGGGTGTGGCAGAAGGTGCAGTGATCGTTGCAGCCGTAGCCGACCTTGATCAGCGCCTTCACGGCGCCCCCGTCGGAGCGAGCGGCGTCACCACCCGGTGAGGATAGCCTTGGATCCGGGCCGGCGGTTGCGGTACCCTCGGCGAGATGTCCACCCGGGGGACCGCGTACGCGTTCACGCTGGCGATCGTCCTCATCGGCGCGTGCGCGTCGAGCAAGAGTGGCGACGGCACCGACGGTCCGGTCGCCGGCGACGGCGGCGGCGACGGCATGGTCGACCCGTGCGCCGGCATCACCTGTCCCGGCCTGCAGTACTGCAAGGAGGGCCAGTGCGTGCCGTTCCCGGAGTGCCCGGTCGACGCCGGCACCCCCGGCCCCGACCCGCTGCCGATGTGCAGCCCGGGCACGGTGTGCCGCAACGGCGTCTGCATCCCCAGCGATCGCGACATCGACGGCGACACCTTCCCGGCCAGCACCGACTGCGACGAGCAGAACCCCGACGTCCACCCCGGCGGCACCGAGGTGTGCAACGCCGTCGACGACGACTGCTCGATGACCGTCGACGACGGCGACCCGGCGGTGCTGTGCTCGGGCGCCCAGGCCGGCAACGTCTGCGTCATGGGCAGCTGCGTCTGCCCCAACGGCAACTTCGATCTCGATCCGACGGTGCCCGGCTGCGAGTGCGCGGCGGCGCCGATGCTGGGCCAGGGCACGTCGTGCGCGACCGCGATCGACGTCGGCAACATCAGCGACGTCGGCCAGGCGATGAACGTGATGGGCAACATCCCCAACGGCCGCCAGATCTGGTACCGGTTCCGCGGCGTCGACGCCCCCGACACCGCCTGCGACAACTACCACGTCAACGCGAAGTTCGTCGGCAACCCCACCGATCAGTTCCGCATCCGCGCGTTCCGCGGCGACTGCAACACGCCGATCACGCCGCCCGGGCAGTTCACCGAGATCTCCTGGTACACCGACATGCGGCAGATGATCGGCGGCAACCTGGCCGGCCAGTGTCCGTGCTGGACCGGCACACCCGTCGACAACGTCTCGCCGTGCGGCGACGACGCCTCCGACTACTACGTGGTCGTCGAGCGCACCACCGGCGGCACCGACACCTGCGCGCAGTTCAACGTCGAGCTGTCCAACGGCATCTACGACGCGATGTGAACTCAGGGCTCCTCCGGAGACCCTCCCCCACGAGACGTGGGGCCTCCTCCAACAACGCGAGACTCCCGGCACGAACGTGGCCAACCTCGGCTACATCCAGGTGGTCCGCCACTGCAACCACTTCTGCGGGTTCTGCTCGAACCCCGCGACGCCGTACGTGCACGACCTGGCGTCGATGCAGCCGCTGGTCGACGACTTCGTGCGGCGCGGCTACTTCGGCGTGATCCTGACCGGCGGCGAGCCGACGCTGCACCCCGACCTGCCGGCGATCGCGCGCTACGCGACCGACGCCGGCCTGCACGTCCGGATCATCACCAACGGCACGCGGCTGGCCGACCCCGCGTACGCCCGCGCGCTGGCGGCGGCGGGCGTGCGGCTGGCCCACGTCTCGATCTACTCGGTGCGGCCCGCGGTCGAGGCCCGGCTGCGCGGCCACGACGGCACGCTGGCCACGGCGCTGGCGGCGCTCGACAGCGCCCACGCCGCCGGCCTCGAGGTCAACGTCAACTGCGTCATCAACCGCCACAACGCCGACCACCTCGACGTCAACGTCCGCTACCTGACCCGCCACCACCCGCAGGTCCGGCACTTCGTCTGGAACAACCTCGATCCGTCGATGGGCCGGGCCGAGGTCAACCAGGCGCAGTTCACGCCGCGGCTCGCCGACTTCGAGCTGTCGCTCGAGCGCGCGCTGCGCCACCTGCACAAGAGCGGCCGCACGTTCCGCGTCGAGAAGGTGCCGCTGTGCTACCTCGGCTCGTTCGGCTGGGCCTCGACCGAGACCCGCAAGATCGTCAAGGGCGAGGAGCGCATCGTCCACTTCCTCGACGCCAAGCAGACCGTCCGCCAGACCGACTGGGGCCACATCTACGCCGACGGCTGCGCGGCGTGCACGCTGCGCGAGATCTGCGGCGGGCTGTTCGATCGCGGCGCCGCCTACGATCCGGCCGAGTTGGCGCCGCAGTTCGTCGATCCCGATCCGATCGTCCGCGCGATCATCGAGGACCCCGACGATCCGGCCTACCCGCTGCGCGACCTCGCGGCGTGGAAGGCGGCGTTCGCGGCGCGGCGCGGCGCGGCGAGCGATGCGGCGGATGGCGACGACGCGGTGATCCCGGTCGGTCGGCTGACCGAGGTCGGGGCGCGGCGCTACCAGGCCAAGCGCCGCCACGAGGCGCGCCTCGCCGAGGCGGGGGGCGTCGCGCAGGAGCGTATCGACGGCTCCGGCTCCGATTCCGGCTCCGATTCCGGCTCCGCGTGATCGGTCAGGCGATCGGCGCGAGGTCGTCGGCGCCGAAGCGATCGAGGTAGCCGATCCACGGGCCGGCGCAGCGGGCGTCGAGCGCGCAGCCGCCGCAGCCGGGCGGCTTGCGCTTGCCCGGCTCGATCGGCCCGCCGCGATCGGCGCGCACCGCGTCGTGGCGATCGCGCAGCGCCGCCGGCAGCACGCACGGCGGCAGCCCGCAGCGGGCCGGCACGCTGGCCTCGATGCCGGCGGCGGCGGCGGCGGTCAGCGCCGCGGCGACCACCGCGCCCAGCCGACCGTAAGGCACCAGCAGGTCCAACGCGCCCGCGCCGTCGCCGACCGGCGCCACCGGCGACAGCACCAGCCGGCGCACGCTCGGCCAGCGCCGCCCGATCGTCGCGACCAGCGCCGGCACCTCGTCGAGGTTGGCCGCGGTGATCACCGTGACGATCGTGACCGGCGCGGCGGCGGCGCTGAGCGCGTCGAGGCCGGCCTCGGCGTGGGCCAAGAGGCCGGCCGGGCCGATCAGCGCGGCGAACGTTTCGGGGGCGAGCGTGTGCAGCGACACCTCGAACTCGGTGACGCCGGCGGCCAGGAGCCGGGCCAGCATCGGGCCGTGGCCGAGGGTCGTCGCGTTGGTCTGGACGCGGACGTTGGCGATACCGGCGGCGCGGGCGGCGGCGACGTAGGTGGGCAGCTCCGGCGCGAGCGTGGTCTCGCGGCCGGTCAGGAGCAGGTCGCGGCAGCCTCCGGCGGCGGCGGCGGCGATCGCGGCCAGCACGCGGTCGGGCTCGTCGAGGATCGTCGGCGAGTCGGCGGGCGTGTTGCAGAACCGGCAGGCCTCGTTGCACGCGCGGTTGACCCGCAGCTCGACGAAGCGGTGGCCGGCGATCGGCGCGATCGGCAACCGCCGCGGCGCGTCGCCGGTCTCGAACCCAGCCAGCGCCGCGGCCAGCGCGCGCACCACCGCGGCGGCGGCGGCGTGGTCGGTGGCGGCCTCGGCGTAGTAGGAGAGCTGCAGGTCGCGGGTGGCAACCAGGTAGGCACCGCCTGACGCGCGTGCCTCGATCGCGACCACCAGCCGGCGGCCGGCGGCGTCGAGCACCACGTCCACCGCCGACCGGACCGCGCTGGCGCCGATGTGGGTGATCGTCCACGGCGCCACCGCGGCGTGGATCGCCGGGGCGTCGAGCGGGTAGCGGCGGAGGAGCTCGGCGAGCACGGTCCCGCCGGCGACGGTACCTGCGATTCGAACGCCGGTGGCGCTCGGCTTGCATTACGATGGAGCCTTGGCTTCTCCGGGGGGATGCATGCCTACGTTCACGCTCGGTCGGATCGCCGTGGTCGCGTCGCTGGCGCTCGCCGCGTGCAGCGGCGACACCGCGATCGTCCTGTCGCTGCACGCCGACGGCGACGCCGTCGCCACCGCCAGCCGGCTCGAGCTGTACGTCGGGGTCGGTGACGCGACGCCGCCCGACACCGTGCCCGGCAGCGTCGTCACGCCGGCCTGGTGGCACCGCGCCACGATCGAGCTGCCGGCCGACACGCTGAGCTTCCCCGGCGGCATCGGCGCCCAGGTCTACGATCTGGCGCTGTACCCATCCGACGATCTCAAGCTCGGCGACGACATCATGTTCGCGGTCGCGGCCTACGCTCCCACCGGCACCGGCGAGGCGCTCGTCGGCTTCGCCCACGCGACCGGGCCGGCCCGGTTCAAGACCGGCGAGATCCGCCGCTTCGACGTGCCGCTGGCGCCCGCGATCGATCGCACCGCGGCCGGCATCACCGCCACCGGCTGCGCGTGGTGGCGCGCCGATCCGACCGACCCCATCCCCAGCCCGGTGCGCGACCGGGCGATCGTGCCGGCCGGCGACGCCGACTGCGACGCGTTCGCGGCCCCCGACGCGGGCGTCGCCGCGCCCGACTGTCGCCCCGATCTGGCGATCGACTGCGACGACACCCGGCCCGACGTGTTCCCGCAGGAGGGGCCGACCGCGCAGAACTGCTCGGCCACCGACAACGACTGCTGCTCGCAGACCGTCGCCAACCTCGAGGACAACGACCGCGACGGCTCGAAGAAGTGCGCCGGCGACTGCGCCGACGACGTCGGCGTGACCGACATGTTCGGCGTGCCGGTGCCGCCCGAGGCGATCAACCCCACCATCGTCGACACCACCTGCAACGGCGTCGACGAGTCGTGCGCGATCCCGCGCGGCGGCAAGTGCGATCGCATGGCCCCCGATCCCGACGGCGACAAGTACGTCACCTGTACCGGCCCCGGCGGCGCGGTCGGCGCGGTCGAGATCACCACCTGCACGCGGTTCCCGGGCCAGACCGACTGCCTCGAGGACGGGAGCGTCACGGGCATCGGCAACGACCCGCAGGAGATGCGGACCGTGCAGGCCGCCGAGATCCACCCGCAGGCCGAGGATCTCGAGTGCGACGGCGTCGACCAGGACTGCGATCGGCATTGCGACAACGGCGGCCCCGCCGACGGCGACGCCGACGGCTTCGCGCGCTGCGCGCGCGCCGGGCAGACGCCGCCCGACGGGATCGTGTGCACGATGGTCAACGACGCCGCCGACTGCGACGACGAGGACGAGTTCGGTCGGCCGCGTCCGCTGGTCGAGCAGTGCGACGGCATCGACAGCAACTGCGACGGCGCGTTCGATCGCAGCGCGGGGATGGTGCCGTGCCTGCCGGTGGTGACCGCCGGCAACGTCTGCCAGGTCGGGACGCGCACCTGCACCGAGACGGCCGGCCAGCCGAGCTCGATCTGCGTGGTCGAGGCCAGCAGCCCGACGTTGCCGTCGCCGCTGTGCGCGCCGTGCTCCACGGGCGGCGATCCGATCAACTGCACCAGCGGCACCGCGCTGGTGTGCACCGCCCACGTGCCCAACGCGTTGCCGGGGCCGGCGTGCACCGATCCGCCGCAGGATCGCCCGCTCGCGCCGTGCCCGAGCGGCACCTGCACGTGGACCATCCTCGGCGGCCAGCAGCAGGGCGGGTGGCGGATCGGCCTGCTCGACACCGGCATGGGGGCCATGCCGAGCGGCACGCTCACCGGCCCCACCGCGGTGCTGCGGGTGATCGGCGTCGGCCTCGCGCACCAGGGCTTCATCATCCGCCGGCAGGGCGTGGCCGACGTCTACGAGCACGTCGTGTTCCGACCCGGCAGCGTGTGCCAGCCGATGCAGTGCGCCGCGGTCGGCGGGTGAGCCGCGGCGGCGGGGATCGGCAACGCTCGATCGACTTTGGCCGCGCGAGCCCCGTACACTCGGGCGGTGAGTTCGTCGCTCGTCGATGACGTCGGCCGTGTGCTGTGGCACGGCTTCCCTGGCCCCGAGGTGACGCCCGAGCTGCGCGCGCAGATCGCGCGCGGGCACATCGGCGCCGCGATCGTGTTCAAGCGCAACCTGCGGGTCGAGGCGGTGGCGGGGCCGGTGCCCCAGGAGGTGACCGACACCGCCGCGCTGGTCGAGCTGAACCGCGCGCTGCACGCGGCGGCGCCGGCCGACCTGCCGCTGCTGATCGCGGTCGATCAGGAGGGCGGCGTGGTGCAGCGGGTGCGCGCGCCGGCGACGCAGTGGCCGCCGATGCTGGCCCACGACAACCACCCGCCCGACGTCGATCGCGCGCTGGCGCGGGAGGTGGGCGCGGCGCTCGGCCGCGAGCTGGCGGCGCTCGGGTTCGACGTCGACTTCGCGCCGGTGCTCGACGTCCACACCAACGCGGCCAACCCGATCATCGGCGATCGCGCCTTCGGCCACACCGCGGCCACGGTCACCCGCCGGGCGCTGGCCTGCGCCGAGGGCCTGGCCGAGGCGGGGATGCTGGCGTGCGGCAAGCACTTCCCCGGCCACGGCGACACCGTCACCGATAGCCACCTGGCGCTGCCGCGCATCGATCACGATCTGGCGCGGCTCGAGGCGGTCGAGCTGGCGCCGTTCGCGGCGGCGGCGGCGGCAGAAGTGCCGATGCTGATGACGGCCCACGTGGTGTTCGCGGCGCTCGACGCGAGCGTCCCAGCGACGCTGTCGCCGGCGGTGATCACGGGGCTGTTGCGCGAGCGGCTGGGCTACCGCGGCGTGATCGTCTCGGACGATCTCGACATGAAGGCGATCGCCGATCACTTCGGCGTCGGTGACGCGGCGGTGCGGGCGATCCGCGCCGGCTGCGACGTGCTCTTGCTGTGCCGCGATCCGGCGCACCAGGCGGAGGCGCGGGCGGCGCTGATCGCCGCCGGCGAGCGCGACAGCGAGGTGCGCCGGCGGCTCGGCGAGGCGGCGGCGCGGGTGCGGGCGATGGCGAGCGCGCACGCGCGACAGCGGTCGGCGGCGCCGCCGGGGGGGCTGGAGGCGGTGGGGGCGATCGCGCATCGGCGACTGGCGGATCGGCTGGCGGGACGGGTGGGCTGAGGCGGGGCGGGGCGGGCGGCGGGGCGACGCCGGTTCCGGGGCCGTTTCCGACGCCGGCACCGGCTCCGACGCCGGCACCGGCTCCGACGCCGGCTCCGGTTCCGGCTCCGGCTCCGGCTCCGGGTCCGGCTCCGGCTCCGGCTCCGGCTCCGGCTCCGACTCCGGCTCCGGCTCCGGCTCCGGCTCCGACTCCGGCTCCGGTTCCGACTCCGGCTCCGCGTGCGTCGACGGCGCCGAAAATGGCGACGGGGCCGGTCCAAGCTGGACGCGGCCCCGTCGTGGACGTCGGGAACGATCAGGCGTGCGCGAGCTCGACCTTGATGGCGGTGTCGCCGTGGGTCTGGCCGCTCACCTTGGCGATGATCTGGTCGGCGACCGAGGCCGGCACCCGCACGTGGCAGTAGGTGTCGCGCATCGCGACCGAGCCCAGCGAGCTGGCCGGGATGCCGGCGGCGTCGCCGAGCAGCTTGCGGATGTCGTCGGCGGCGAGGCCGTGCTTCTTGCCCAGGTTCACGTGGATGCGGACCTGGCTGCCGGGATCGGCGGCCGGGGCCGCGGCGGCCGGGGCGGGCGCGTCGTCGCGCTTCTTGGCCGGGCGCTCGTCGTCGCGCTTGCGGTCGTGGCGCTCGGCCTTGGCCGGGCGCTCGTCGTCGTGCTTGCGCGCCGGACGCTCGGCCTTGGCGGGCCGCTCGTCGTCGTGCTTGCGCGCGTGGCGCTCGGGCTTGGCCGGGCGCTCCTCGGCCGGGGCCTCGGTGCGCTCGACGCGCTCGGCCCGCGGCTCGGGCTTGGCCTCGACCGCGCGGGTCGACTTCTCGTCGGCCCAGGTCTCCCAGAAGTCCCGCTGATCGACCGGCGCCGTCGAGCTGGCGCCGTTCTTCTTGTGGCGGTCGTCGCGGGCCGGGCGCTCGTCGCGGGCCGGACGCTCGTCGCGGGCCGGACGCTCGTCGCGGGCCGGGCGCTCGTCGCGGGCCGGGCGCTCGTCGCGAGCCGGACGCTCGTCGCGGGCCGGGCGCTCGTCGCGAGCCGGACGCTCGTCGCGGGCCGGGCGGTCCTCGCGGGCAACGCGATCCTCGCGGGGCGCGCGATCCTCGCGGGGCGCGCGATCCTCGCGGGGCGCGCGGTCCTCACGGGCGACGCGATCCTCGCGGGGCGCGCGATCCTCGCGGGGCGCGCGGTCCTCACGCGCCGGGCGATCGTCGCGGGCCGGGCGATCCTCACGGGCGACGCGATCCTCGCGGGGCGCGCGGTCCTCACGCGGCGCGCGGTCCTCACGCGGCGCGCGGTCCTCACGCGGCGCGCGGTCCTCGCGGGCCGGGCGATCCTCGCGGGCGACGACGCGGTCCTCACGCGGCGCGCGGTCCTCGCGGGCCGGGCGATCCTCGCGGGCCGGGCGATCCTCACGCGGCGCGCGCTCCTCGCGCACCGGGCGGTCCTCGCCGGCGGGGCGCTCGTCGCGAGCCGGGCGGTCGTCGCGGTCGAAGCGGCGCTCACCGCGATCGTCGCGATCGAAGCGGCGCGGGCCGCGGTCGTCGCGGTCGAAGCGGCGGGCGGGGCGGTCCTCACGCTCGGGGCGATCGCCGCGCTCGTCGCGGGTCTCGTCGAGCACGACCACCGGCGGCGCGGCCACCACCTCGGCGGCGGGGGCGGCGTCATCACCCTCGCCGCGGCGCGCCCACGACGGGCGGTCGTTGCGGTCGCGGTCGCGGTCCCGATCGCGGCCGCCGAAGCGGGGGCGGTCGTCGCGGTCGCGGCCACCGAAGCGCGGGCGATCCTCGCGGTCGCGGCCGCCGAAGCGCGGGCCGCGGTCGTCGCGGTCGCGACCGCCGAAGCGCGGGCGATCGCCGAAGCGATCGTCGTCGCCGCGCTCCTCGCGGGCGCGGGCCTCGCGCTCGAGGCGGGCGGCCTCGGCGGCGGCCTTGGCGGCGGCCTTGGCCTTGCGCTCCTCGTCGAGGCGCGTGCCGATGAGCAGCGCGATGACGCCCTCGCCATCGGGCTCGGCCAGGAGCCGGCGCACCAGCGCGATGTGATCCTCGCTCGGCTCGCCCGACACCCAGGTGCGGACGGTGTTCAGCGGGTCGGCCGGCGGCGGCGGCCCGACGCGCGGCAGCGGCGTCTTGAGCACGCCCTCGAGCACCGACATCGGCGGGAGGTCGCGCTCCTCGGGCTGGATCTTGTAGAGCACGCGCAGGTACCAGAACGACGACAGCTCGCGCGGGCCGATCAGCGACAGCGCGGTGCCCTTCTTGCCGGCGCGGCCGGTGCGGCCGGTGCGGTGGACGTAGACCTCGGCCGAGTCGGGGAAGCTGAAGTTGATGACGTGCGACAGCTCGGTGATGTCGATGCCGCGGGCGGCGACGTCGGTCGCGACCAGGAACTTGAGGTTCTTGTCGCGCATGCGCTTCATCACGCGCTCGCGATCGGACTGCGACAGGTCGCTCGACAGCGGCTCGGCGTCGAGGCCCTGCTTCTGCAGGAACCGCGCGACCATGCCGGTCTCGTCGCGGGTGTTGCAGAAGATGATCGCGCTGTCCGGCTGCTCGGCCACCAGCACCCGCAACAGGTCGCGGGCGCGGGCGATGCCGCTGACGATGTAGTAGGCGTGGTGGATCTCCTCCACCGAGATGTTGCCGCTCGACAGCGCCACCCGCTCCGGGGTCTTCATGTGGCGCTTGGCGTAGCGCTTGACCTCGTCGGGCATCGTCGCCGAGAACAACAGCGACTGGCGGCTCTTCGGGATGTGCGAGGCGATGCGCTCGATGTCCTCGAGGAAGCCCATCGACAGCATCTCGTCGCACTCGTCGAGCACGAAGAACCGGATCTGCTTGAGCGACATCGTCTTGCGGCCGATGTGGTCGAGCACGCGGCCGGGGGTGCCGACGACGATGTGCACGCCGGCGCGCAGCTGATCGATCTGCTTGCCGATCGGGGCGCCGCCGTAGATCGGGACGATCGACAGGCCCTTGTGCTTGCCGAGCGAGGCCAGCTCGCGGCAGACCTGCAGCGCCAGCTCGCGGGTCGGGGTCAGGACGATCGCCTGCGGCACCTTGTCGGTGGCGTCGACCGAGCTGATGATCGGCAGGCCGAAGGCGGTGGTCTTGCCGGTGCCGGTGCGCGACTGCACCAGCAGGTCCTTGCCGGCCACCACCGGCGCGTAGACCGCCGCCTGGACGGGCGTCGGCCGGAAGTAGCCCATGTCGTCGAGCGCGGCCTGGACCTCGCGGGGGAGGCCGAGATCGGCGAAGGTGGCCTCGGCGGGCGCCTCGGGCGCGGCCTCGGCGTCGGCGGGGACCAGGCTGGCTAGGAGAGCGGGATCGGGGGCCGCGGTATCGGGGCCAGCAGTGACGGACGGATTCGACATGGGTGCGGTTCCAGGAGAGCGAGGTCCGGCCAGGCGCGGTTCCCTGCCACGCGTCGGACCGGCCCCGATTCCACGACGCCACGATCGCGTCGAGCCACCGGGCGTGTGCCCGCGTGGTGTGGAGGGGCGCCGGCGCGACCTTGGGCGCGAGGGCGGACGAGGTGACGGGAGCGATCGGCAGGTCGATCGCCCGGGGAGGCGGGGCTGACGTCGCGCTCACGCTCGCTCGCAGCCGCGACAGGCGGGGCGAGAGCAGCGGGCGAGATATCCAGCCAGTCCACGAGACTTCCTACTGGCGCGGGACCATAGACGCCCAGCGCGGAGGGGTCAAGGGCTCGCGAATCGGCCCCGGTCGAACCGCTGCCCGGCCTGGACGGCCTAGAAGTAGCCCCAGCGCCAGGTCGAGCGCAGCCCGGCGCTGAAGGTCGTCGTGGTGCTGGCGAACGAGGTCAGGGTCGCGACCACGCCCCACGAGCGGGCCCGGCTCTGGAGGATGTCGACCCCGCCGCCGATGCGCAGCGCCGGCTCGACGCCGAGCTCGAACGGCCCGCCGCCCCGGGTCAGCGCGCCGACGCCGACGTCGACGTAGGGCACGTACTTCAGCACGTCGATGCGGTAGACCAGCCCGACCGTGCCCAGCGCGGAGCCGGCGGTGCCGCCCCCCAGGTAGCCGGCGATCAGCAGGTCGGCGCGCCACGACACCTCGTCGCCGAGCGCGCGCTCGTAGCCGGCGCTGACCGCCGCGCCCGCGGTCGGGCTCAGCGTGGCCATCATCTCGTCGTCGGGGGTGGCGTAGGTCGCGTAGCCGGCGGCCACCGACACCGCGCGCTCGCCTTCGCCGGCGGACGCCGTCCCCGGGATCGCCAGGGCGACGGCCAGCCCCAACTGCGCGATCGCGACCCGACGCATGCGTTGACGGTTACGCGAAAGGGCCCCGGGAGGCAACCCGGCCGCGGCGTGCTGGGTCGAACCACCTGAATTGACGCCGCGACGAACCGGGTGCTACACCCCCGGCTCGTTTCGACGAGGAACCTCCCGTGGCCCGCAAAGACGACGACGCTCCTGATCCTTCCCTTGGTCCCACCGTCACCCCGGTCCACATCGGCGGCGATTCGATCGTCGATCGGCTGTTGCCGCACGTGAAGAAGATCGCGGCGGCCGCGGTGGCGCTGGTCGTCATCATCGCCGTCTTCTACACGTGGCGCTGGTACCAGCACTCGAAGGAAGAGAAGGCCACCACCGCGCTGGTGAAGGGCCTCGAGCTGGGTGATCGGCCGATCGTCGCCGAGCCCAAGCCCGAGGACACCGACCCGTCCTACAAGACGTACGCCGAGCGGGCCGAGGCGACGGTGGCGGCGCTGGCCAAGGCCGGCCAGGCCCGCGGCGCCGCGGCGCTGTTCGAGGCCAACCAGCTCCTGACCGCCGGCAAGCTCGACGCGGCGCTGGCGGCGTTCCGCAAGCTCGGCGCCGGCACCGGCGACGACGCGGTGCTGGCGCGCGAGGGCGTGGGCGTCGTGCTCGAGACCCAGGCCGCCGCGGCCACCGATCCGGCCGCCAAGCAGGCGCTGCTCGAGCAGGCGCTGACCGCGTTCCGCGCGGTGCAGCCCGACGACAAGGGCCTGCGCCGCGACTACGCGCTGTACCACGAGGCCCGGGTGCTGACCGGCATGGGCAAGCCCGGCGAGGCCGCCGCGCCGCTGACCCGCGCGCTCGAGCTGGTGCCCGACACCGCGCTCAAGCAGGACATCGAGAACCAGCTCGCGGCGCTCGGTGCGCCGATCCCCGAGCCGAAGGTGCCCGAGGCGCCGGCGGCGCCCGCGCCCGAGGTCGGCGCGCCGTGATCCGCCTCGATCGCCTCGGGGTCGCGGCCGCGCTGGTGGCGGGCGGGGCGTGCACGGCGATGAAGCCGGCCCCCCACGTCGCCGACGACGACGGCCGCGCCGCGGCGCTGCGGGTGCGCTGGTCGCTGGTCACCAGCGATCGCTCGAGCGAGAGCAGCCCCCAGGAGTTCGGCGGCGTCGCGACCTGGGCCGAGAACGTCTTCACCGGCTCGGCCGGCGGGCGCTTCGTCTCGGTGCGTGCGCTCGACGGGCGCGTGCGCTGGAGCCGCAAGCTGGGCGCGATCAACGCCCGGCCGACGATCGCCGGCGATCGCCTGTTCGTCGGCACCGACGACGGCGAGCTGCTGGCGGTCAGCCAGGACACCGGCGAGGTGCTGTGGCGGTACGCCAGCCGCGGCGCGATCCTGCGGCCGCCGGTCGTGCTCGACGTCCGGAAGCAGGACGCCAAGGTCCCCGACATGGTGGTCGTGTTCTCCAACGAGGCCGACCAGGTCATCGCGCTCGACGCGGTGAGCGGGGCCTTCCGCTGGCAGTACAAGGCCGAGACGCCCGAGGAGTATACGCTGCGCGGCCACGCCGGCGTGGCGGCCGCCGGCGAGCTGGTGTTCACCGGCTTCGCCAACGGGACGCTGGTCGCGCTGCGCGCCCAGACCGGCTCGGTCGCGTGGCTGACGACGCTGACCGCCGACGCCGAGAAGTTCGTCGACGTCGACGCGACGCCGGTGCTCGACGGCAACTCGCTGTACGTGACGTCGTCGTCGGGCGGCGTGTGGGCGCTCGACCAGGCCACCGGCCTGGTGCGCTGGCGGACCCCGCTGGTGGCGTCGGCGTCGGCCCGGGGCGACGGCGGCAGCGGCGCGGTCGGCGGCCTGGCGGTCGACGGCGAGCGCGTCTACGTGGCGGCGGCCGACCTCGGCATCTTCGCGCTCGATCACGAGGGCAACGTGCTGTGGCGCCACGGCACCAAGGGCGCCGGCGAGCCGGCGACGCCGCAGCTGGCGGGCGACCTGTTGATCTACGCGCTGACCGACGCCGGGCTGTACATCGCGGACAAGCGCACGGGCAGCGTGCTGCAGTACTTCGATCCGGGCGACGGCGTGTCGGCGGATCCGGTGGTGGTCGACGATCGCGATCTGTACGTGATGTCGAACCGCGGCGTGCTGTACGCGTTCGATCTGAAGACGCTGTAGGCGACGGGCGGGGATTCGGGCGCGGGTTCCAGCTCCGGCTCCGGTTCCGGCTCGGGCTCCGGCTCCGGTTCCGGATCCGGCTCCGGGATCGTTTGAGCACCGAAAATGCGAAAGGGCGCGACGAGCGCGCCCTTCGGGGTCAATCAGGCTGAAGGATCAGCGACCGTAGCCGCCCTGGGGAGGATAGCCACCGCCGCCTTGCGGAGGATAGCCGCCGCCCTGGGGAGGATAGCCACCGCCGCCTTGCGGGGGATAGCCGCCGCCCTGCGGAGGATAGCCGCCACCCTGGGGAGGATAGCCGCCGCCTTGCTGCGGATAGCCACCGGGGTAGCCGCCGCCGGCCGGGGGCGCCATCGGCGCGGCCGGGCGCGGGGCCGAGGTCCAGCCCGAGAGCTGGCCGTGGCGCATCAGCGCGAAGCCCGCGGCGCCGCCCGAGACGACGAGGCCGGCGAGCGCCGTCGAGACCTGCTGCCAGTGGAAGCCGTGCACGGCGGCGTCGACCAGCATGTAGAACGCGCCGATCACCACCAGGCCGGCGCCGAACGCGAGGGTGCCCATCGCGAAGCGCTCGATCTGCGGCTGCGCGGTGTTGTTGGTGCGCGGCAGGACGCCGAGCGCGAACGCCGCGGCGGTGACGCCACCCGAGAGCAGGGGCACCAGCGCGTCCTTGACCGCGCTGCCGCCACCCTTGAAGCCGCCGAGGATGAACTTGAGCAACAGGAACACGCCGACGAGCGCCAGCACCGCGCCGGCGAGCGTCAGGTTCCAGACGACCAGCTTGGAGCCGATCTGCTTGTCGTCCTTGCTCGGGCGATCCTCACGGCGATCGATGAGGACGAACAGGTACCCGAGCACGACGAACATCGGGACGGCGGCCAAGGCTGTCGAGCCGAGGGCCATCATGGGGCCAAACGCTTCCATGGGACGCTCCTTCGAGTTGCGACGGCGCGACGGTACGCCCCGCCAGTGGCGCGACTGTACACCGCGGCGTCCGGCCGGGGGCCGCGACGGCCGGATATCTAGAACACCGAACGGTTTGATGTGCCTGCTGCGACGCGACCTTGCGGGCGCCTCCGGGCGTACGTCCGATGCTCACTCCTCACGTAGGTCCCTACGCTCGTCGCTGCGCTTCGGGCGCGCGCCCGGATCCACCTCGCAAGTCCGCGTCTCGCGACGGCATTCAAACCGTCCGGTGTTCTAGAGCGGGTCGACGAAGGGTGCGGCCGGCTTGGCGATCAGGTAGCCCTGCAAGTAGTCGCAGCCGAGCTCGGCCAGCGTCCGCGCCTCGGCCGCGGTCTCGACGCCTTCGCCGATGACCCGCACGCCGGAGTCCTTGCACACGCCGATCACCGACGACACCAGCCGCTGCTTGACCGGGTGCGAGTCGACGTCGCGCACCAGCGACATGTCGAGCTTCACGAAGTCGGTGTCGAGCGGCGTGAGGTGGTTCATGCGGTTGAAGCCGCCGCCGAGATCGTCGACCGCGATGCCGTAGCCGATCTCGCGCAGCTCGGCGACGCGATCGCCGAGGCGGTCGACGCCGTCGAGCGAGGTGCGCTCGGTGATCTCGAGCACGACCCGCCGCGCCAGCCGGGTGAGCGGCGCGAACGGCGACGACAGCGTCGGATCGAACAGGTCGCGCAGGTGCAGGTTGACGAACACCAGGCCGCGCTCGACCGGCGCCGCGGTGAACGTGGACGCGACCTGGGCCCGGACCGCGCGGCCCAGCAGCGCGGTGCGCTCGAGGCGCTCGGCGGCGTCGAGCAGGGCGCCGACGTGGGGCAGCTGCGGGTCGCGCGACCGCATCAGCGCCTCGTAACCGAAGCGCTGGTGGTTGGAGGCGACGACGATCGGCTGGAACGCCATCCACATCGTGCCCAGCGCGCGGTCGAAGGCGGCCTCGAGCTCGACCAGGCCGAGCGTCGGTTCATCGGCGGCGGAGGCTTGACCCACGGCACCACGATACCAAGCCGGGCGCCGCCGCGCCTCATGCGGATGCAGCGAGCGTCAGATGTAGCGGCGCAGGTGCTCGCGGAAGTCGCCGACCACGGCCGAGGCCGCGTGGCCATCGTAGTGGCGCTCGATCTGGGCGCGGCTGACCGGCAGCTCCAGGGCCAGCCGGTAGGTCATCAGGCAGGCGCGGGGAGACAGCGGGGCGAAGCGCGCCTCGCCATCGACCCGGATGGCGCTGCCGTCATCGGTCGACCAGCGGACCGTGAGGTCGGCCGGCCGGTAGTCGTACGTGACCATGTAGCCGAGCGTGGCGCGCTCGAAGTTGGCGCGGAACGAGACCTGGAGCGGGCGGCCGTCGGCGGTCCGCGACAGCACGCGGGCCGACTGGACGACCGACAACCAGCGCGGCGTCTCGCCGGCATCGGCGAACACCTCGAACGCGACCTCGGCGCGGACCGGCAAGGTCGTCGCGACCTCGGTCGAGACCGGAGGCAGATCCAGCGTGGCGGCGCGGAGGAGCTCGGCGGTTGCGTTCATGGCGGGTCGCTACAGCAACCGCGATGCCGAACCTTGGCTGGCCTGGCGCGATCGCCCGAACCGAGCGCACCCGGGCAGTTGGCGGATTGCCGCGGCGGGCCATGCGGGTGGCGATTCAGCTTGCCGGCAGCGCGAGCAACCGGCCAAGTGTCCATACCGTGGTCAGTCCTGTGTTGACATAAGATCGATTCTGCGACGTGATTGATCTGAATCTGGGAGGCCCGTCGGGTCGGCTCCTGCGCAAAATCCGCCGTGATTTCTGATCCCTGGCGCCATCCAGGGGTCGCGCTCTCCCTGGCGGCTGGAAATGGCCCTCCCAGCGCGCATTTCCGCGGCGCACGGCCCCACACCCGGTCGCCAATCGCGCGAGGCTCCAGCGTCCATGACGGCCGCCGATGCCGACGCCGCCACCGCCGCGCTGGTCGCCGCGGGCGAACGCGCGATCGATCCGCTGGCCCAGGAGGTCGCGCGGGCCCAGGCCCGGGCCGCGCTGTTCGGCCGCGCCGAGCCGGTGACCGTGGGTCGCTACGAGCTGGTCGCGCCGGCCGGCCGCGGCGGCATGGGCGTGGTCTGGTCCGCGCGCGATCCCGAGCTGGGCCGGACCGTGGCCGTGAAGCTGGCGGCCACCGGCGCGGCGTCGTTGCGCGAGCGCGTTCGCCGCGAAGGCCGCGCCCTCGCCCAGCTGTCTCACCCCAACGTCGTGCCCATCTTCGATGTGGTCGAGCGCGGCGATCAGGTGTTCCTGGTCATGGAGCTGGTGACCGGCGCCGACCTCCGCCGCCACGCCCAGGCGGCCCCCGGCCCGCGCGCGCTGATCGACGCGTACCGTAGCGCGTGCCCAGCGGGCAGATCGCCATGTCGGTCTGGGCCAGGCTGAAGCCGATCGGCGCGGCGCCATAGCCCATCACGCAGTGGGCCGCGGTGAGCACGTGCTTGGGGCCGATCAGCGTGCCGGTGCAGCCGTTGCTCAGCCGCCCGACGTGGCGCCACGGCGAGGTGGTCGTCGCGTCGGTGCCGGGCGGGATCAGCTGGCGGTCGTCGCAGCCGATCACCATCACCTTGCTGGTGCACTGGTTGGCCGGGCACAGCGCGGCGACCGCGGTGGCGACGCCGTCGGCGCCGGCGGCGTCGCAGGTGGCGGGATCGTGGCCGGCGAGCGCGGCCTCGTGGTCGGCGACGCCGGGCGCGGCGAGCAGCGGGTGCTCGTCGGACGGGCGCAGATCGGTGCAGGCGGCGGCGAGCGCCGCGAGGGCGGCGACGCCGGAGGAGATGAGGCGGGCGGTCATGGGGGGCTCCTTGGTTCCCTCCCCTAGAGCGCCCCCGCCGAAAAGTGTTTCACCGCGCGGCGCGGATCTCGCGCGGCCCGCGCCGGCTCAGCCGCCGGACTCGATCGCGCCGATCAGCGACCGCGCCGCCGACATCAGGTTGATGTCGGTGGTGCCGGCGCCGAGCTCGAGCAGCTTCGAGTCGCGGGCCAGCTTCTCGAGGTGGTACTCCTCCATGTAGCCGTAGCCGCCGTGGAGCTGGATCGCGGTGAGCGCGCCGTCGACCGCGAGCTGGCTGCACAGCGCCTTGGTGGCGTTGACGTACGCCGGGTCGCTGACCTTGGCCTTCTGCATCCACGCCAGGCGGTAGACGCAGTTCTCGACGGTCTTGAGCTTGAGGTACAGGTCGGCGATCTTGAGCTGCACCGCCTGGAACGCGCCGATCGGCTTGCCGAACTGCCGGCGCTCGCGCACGTACGCGACCGACTGGTCGTAGCAGCGCTCGAGGATGCCCCACGCCATCGCCGGGATGCCCGAGCGCTCGGTGCCCAGGCTGTCCTTGGTGTCGGCCCGCCCGGCCCGGCCGCGCTCGGCGCCGCCCAGCAGCCGCTCGGCCCCGACCTCGACGTCGTCCAGGAACACCTCGCAGGTCGGCGAGTCGCGCATGCCCATCTTCTTGAACGGCGTCCCGGTGGTCAGCCCGGGCATGCCGCGATCGAGGATGAACGTCGCCAGGCCCTGCTCCTCGCGCGGCTCGCCGCGATCGATCCGCGCGTAGACGACGAAGACGTCGGCGCCCGGGCCGTTGGTGATGAAGGTCTTGGTGCCGCGCAGGCGGTAGCCGCCGCCGTCGGTCGGGGTCGCGGTGGTGGTCATCGAGCCGAACGCGTCGGAGCCGGCGCCCGGCTCGGTCAGGCACCACGAGCCGATCTGCTTGGTGGTCACCAGCGGCACGCCCCAGCGCTCGATCTGCTCGGGCGTGCCCTTGCCGACGATCGCGCCGCCGGCCAGCCCGACCGACACGCCCCACCCCATCGCGAAGCCCGGCGACACCCGCGACAGCTCCTTGACGAACACCGCCATCATCATCGGGTCGCCGCCGAACGTCCCGCCCTCGCGATCGCCGCCCTCGCCGGCCCGCAGCTTGGCGATCCGCTTCTTGGCGGCGGCCTCGGCCAGCGCGCCGACGCCGAACGTCGTCGCGAGCTCGCGCATCAGCGCCCACGGCATCTCGGTGCCGGCCTCGAGCGCCGGGAGCCGCGGCGCGAGCTTGGCCTCGCACCACCCGCGGACCATCTTCTCGACCATGCGGCTGGACTCGTCGAGCAGGAACATGCCTCGACGGTGCCAGAGCCGCGGCGGCGGCGCGAACCCGGCGCGCGAAAAACCGACGGCGGACCGCCCGCGGACCGCCCGCGGACCGTCGGCTACCGCATGCCCGCGGCCAGCCGCTTGATCTCTTCGTTCGACAGGCCGCTGGCCGCCTCGATCGTCACCGACGTGACCTTGCCGGTCGCGACCTCGACCGCCTCGACGTGGAGGATGCCGTCGGCGTCCATCGTGAAGCTGACCTCGACCCGGGTCGCGCCGCGCGGCGCCACCCGCAGATCGCCGAGCACGAACCGCCCCAGCCGGCGGTTGCGCGACGCCTGGGCGTGGGGGCCCTGGTAGACCTCGACCGCGACGAAGCTCTGGTTGTCCTCGGTGGTCGCGAACACCTTGGTCTCGCGGGTCGGGATGCTGGTGTTGGCCGGGATGATCACCGACATCTTGTCGCCGGCCACCTTCACGCCGAGATCGTGCGGCGTGACGTCGAGCAGCACGACCTCCTGCAGCTCGCCGCCGATGACCGCCGAGTGGATCGCCGCGCCGACCGCGACGCTCTCGTCGGGGTTGACGCCCTTGTGCGCCGGCTTGCCGAAGATCTCGAGGACCGCCTCCTGCACCGCCGGCATGCGCGACATGCCGCCCACCAGCAGCACCTGATCGATGTCGGCGGCGGTGCAGCGCGCCAGCTCCAGCGCCTTGGCGCACGGCGCGGCCAGCCGGGCCAGCAGGTCGCGGCACGCCCGCTCGACCTCGCCGCGCGACAGCGACCGCGTCAGGTGCACCGGGCCGGCCTTGCCGATCGCCAGGAACGGCAGGTTGACGTCGGTGGTCATCGTCGACGACAGCTCGATCTTGGCCTGCTCGGCGGCCTCCTTGAGCCGCTGCAGCGAGACCGCGTCGCCGCGCGGGTCGACGCCGCTCTCGGTCTGGAAGCCGTCGGCCAGCAGCTCGATGATCGCGCGATCGAAGTCGTCGCCGCCGAGCGCGGTGTCGCCCGAGGTCGCGAGCACCTCGAAGACGCCGTTCTCGATCGTCAGGATCGAGATGTCGAACGTGCCGCCGCCGAGGTCGAACACCGCGACCCGCTGATCGTGCTGGTGCTGGACGCCGTAGGCCAGCGCCGCCGCGGTCGGCTCGTTGAGGATCGCCCGCACCTGCAGGCCGGCGATCGCGCCGGCGTCCTTGGTGGCCTGGCGCTGGACGTCGTCGAAGTACGCCGGCACGGTGATCACCGCCTCGGTGACCTGCTCGCCGAGGTAGTCCTCGGCGACGCGCCGCATCTTGGCGACGACGTGGGCCGAGATCTCCTGCGCCGAGTGGGCCCGGCCGTCGATCGACACCCACGCGTCGCCGTTCTTGGCCGCGGTGATCGTGTACGGCAGCGTCCGGGTCAGCCGCTGGATCTCGGGGTCGGCGACCTTGCGCCCGATCAGGCGCTTGACGCCGAACACCGTCCGCGACGGGTTGGTGACCATCTGCCGCTTCGACGCGGCGCCGACGACGACGTCGCCGTCGGCGTTCCACGACACCATCGACGGCGTCGTCCGGCCGCCCTCCTGGTTGTGGATGACCTGGGGCTCGCCGCCCTCGAGCACCGCCACGCACGAGTTGGTCGTGCCCAGGTCGATCCCGATCATGCGGCCCATGCAGCCCTCATCTCATCACGAACCCGGCGACGGCGCCAATCGCCGTCGCCGGCTCGCCGCTCAACCCAGGCCGGTCTTCTGCAGCGCCCACTGCGCCATCCCCAGGCCCGGGTCGCAGGCCAGCGCCCGCCGCCACTCGGCGCGCGCCTCGCCGTCCTTGCCCAGCTCGAACGCCTCCCAGCCGCGCAGGTAATGCAGGTACGCGCGGTAGCGCACGTCGGTGGGCGACCTGGCGGACAGCTCGCTGAGCAGCGGCCGTGCCTCGGCCCAGCGGCGCTCGCGCAGGTGCTCGAGGGCGCGCTCGAAGCGCGGGTCGCTCGCCGGCGGCGGGCCGAGCTTGGGGTTGAGCGACGGGCCGCGATCCGCGGCGGGCGGCGGGACCACCGACGTGCGGGTGGTGGCGGTCGACGCCGCGGGGCCGACCGGGGCGGCGGCGCGCGGCGGCGCGGCCGCGGGGGCTGGCACCGTCGAGGTCGGCCGGGGCGGCGTCGGGCTGGGGCGCGCCGGCGCGACGCCCGGGCGCGGCGATGCGGCGCTGGGCGGCGGGGTGCTCGCGGGCGGAGCGACGCCGGCGGGGCGCGCGGCCGGGGATGGCGGCCGGACGACCGGCACGCCGGTGGGCGGGGTCGCGGCGCGGCGCGGCGGGGCGCCGGTGATCGGCACGCCGGTCGGCGGGGTCGCGGCCCGACGCGGCGCGGCGCCGGCGATCGGCACGCCGTTGCTCGGGGTGCCGGGGCGTGGCGGCGCCGCGGTCAGGCCGCGCGCCAGGTCGTCGTGGGCCCGGCGGATGACCAGGAACACCTCGTTGGCCAGCCGCACGGTCGGCGGCGAGAAGCGCGCGTACTTGGCCGGATGGTATCGCTTGCACAACGCCATGAACGACGCGCGCAGCGCGGTGGCGTCGTAGCCGCCGGTCAGCCCAAACGCCAGCAGCGGCGGCCCCTTGAACCGCACCATCGTGGCCTCGAGATCCCGAACGGTCTCGCTCTCGGCGAGCGAACCAGTGCCCACGTCGCGACAGTAGCGCGTTCGTACAACGCCTTCAATCGCGGCGCGGGGCGCGCCGGGGTAAGGTACGTCGGTGAGCGGCTGCACCAACTGCCAGGGCAAGTCCGGCTGCGACGATCGCAAGGGCGACATGTTCGCCGCGATCGACGCGACGCTCGCCGAGCTGTACCCCGAGCGGCGCTGGCGCGCGCCGAGCCCCGCCGACCCGGCGCCGCTCCTGGCCGACGCCGCGGCGCTGGCCGACGAGCTGGCCGACGTGCTGCACACCGCCACGTTCGTGCGCCCGCCGACCGGCGGCGGCGCCGCCTTCGTCTACGTGCTGTGCGTGGGCCGGCCGCCGTGCGCCGTGCAGATCCGCGACGGCGAGCTGGCGCTGCCCGACGAGTGGGCGCCGGCCGCGACGATCAGCGAGCGCTACCTGCGCGTCGCGCTCGCCGCGCAGGCGCCGCTGGCCGGCGTCCAGGAGATCGCGGTCGACGTCGCGGTCGACGCCGACGGCGCGGTGGTGCGCGAGCGCTCGCTGTCGGGGGTGTACTCGCCGACCTTGCTGGCGCGCTTCCAGAAGGTGGTCGCGACGCTGCCGGCCTACGGCCGCCGCCACCTCGACATGGGCGAGCTGATGGCGCCGCCGCCGGGCTTCGACGGCAGCGCGTGGTCGGCCCGCTACGCCGGCGCGCCCGGCGTCGTGAACTACCTGCTGTTCCCCGAGCCGGCGACGATGACGACCAGCGTGTGGCTGCCGCGCGAGGCCGCGTGATCGAGCTCGTGCGGGCGCGGCTCGAGGAGCTGCTGGCGACGCTGGGGGCGCGGCGGGTGTCGATCGTGCCGGCCGGTGGCGGCCCGCCGCCGCTGGGCGTCGGCGGCGTGCGCACGCTGCCGCTGGGCGGCGGCGCCCGCCTCGAGGTCGAGCTGGGCGCGATCGGCCGCGCCTCCGACGAGGTCGACCGCGCGCTCGAGGAGGCGGTCCGCGACCTGCGCGAGCTGGTGCGCGCCAGCCAGGCGCCGTGGGCCGCGGTGTCGGTCGCGTCGGCGGGGCCGGTGCGGATCCGCGATCGCGTGCGCGCGTACCTCGGCGCGCTGGCCGAGCTCCACGGCGCGCGCACCGCGCTGGTCAGCGTCCGCGACAAGCTGGTGGCGGCGTCGAGCGAGCCCGACGCCCACGAGCACGCGCGGCTGCCGCTGCTGGTGCGGCGGCTCGAGGCCGCGGCGGCGCGGCGCGGCTCCAGCCACGGCGAGCTGGTCGACGACGACGTCTTCGCGCTGTCGTTCTGGCACCGCGCGGCGCTGGTGGTGTTCTTCGCCGACGCCTACCCGGTCGACTTCGTCCGCCACCGCGCGCGCATGGTGGCGCGCGAGCTGGCCGAGCTGTTGCCCGACCTCGAGCCGGATCCGGGGGCGCCGGCGGTGGTGCTGCGGCCGCCGTCGTGATCGGGCGCGCGGCGAGCCTGGCGGTGATCGCCGCCGCGGCGTGCGGCGGGCCGGCGGTGCCGATGCAGCCGCCGACCGCGTGCCCGCCGGCGCTCGCGGTGGCGCCAGCGCTGCTCGACGACGACGGCTACCGCGTCGAGCTGGCCTGGCGCAGCGCCGCGACCCCCGACACGCCCGCGCCCGGCGACGTGCCCGGCTACGTGATCGCGCGGCTCGGCCTGGGCCCCCTGCCCGCCTCGCTGTGGCTCATGCGCCCGGACCAGCCGGCGTGCCAGGCGCGGATCGCCGGCTACCGCGCCGAGCCGCTCGACGACGGCGTCGTCTTGACCGCGCGGCTCGACGGCTGCGACGGCGCCGACGCCGCGGCGACCGCGTGGGCATCGCTGGTCGGCACCGACCCCACCGCGTGCCGGGTGCTGGTGCCGACGCAGCAGACCAGCGACGGCGCGCCGCCGGACGCGGAGGCGCCCGCCGATCGCGCGCCCGCCGATGATGCGCCCGCCGATGATGCGCCCGCCGACGATGTGCCGCTGCCGACCCCGTGGGACGCGCGCCTGCCGCCGCCGTGCGACGGCTGCACCCGGCGCTGGACCCTCGCGACGATCGCCGGCACGCCGGCGCTGGGCGCGGTGACCGCGCTCGACACCGACCTCGACGCCGAGGCGGACGCGACCTGCACCCGCGCGATCATCGCCGCTGGCGCCGAGCCCCGGCCGCTGACCGAGACCCGCGGCGTCGCGCTGGTCGGCGCGCTGGCCGACGCCGCCGGCACCCGCGTCGCGCTGTTCGCCGGCCCCACCCGCTGGGAGGTCGTCGACGTCGACGCGGAGGGCCGCGCCGGCGCGCGCCGCACCGTCGACACCGGCCCCGAGGCCGCGCCCGATCCGGACGCGCCCGCGGCCTGCGCGCCGTGACCGCGCTCGCGTTCGGGTGGGGGCCCGACGTCTTGTGGGGGAGGGTCGGTTCGAGGTCGCGCTCGCCCCACCGAGCGAGGGCTCTCGCGTTTAGGGTGGGGGCCCCACGTCTTGTGGGGGAGGGTCTTTTCGAAAGACCCTCTCGTGATCACAGCGCCGCGCGCTCGGACGGCGGGCGATCGAGGCCGAAGCCGTCGTGCAGCGTGCGCAGCGCCAGCTCGGCGTACTTCTTCGCGACGACGACCGAGATCTTGATCTCGCTGGTCGAGATGAGCTGGATGTTGATGTTCTCGGCCGCCAGCAGCTGGAACATCCGCTTGGCGACGCCGGCGTGGCTGCGCATGCCGACGCCGACCACCGACACCTTGCAGATCTCGTCGTCGGTCGCGATCTTCTCGCCGCCGGCGCCGACCAGATCGGCGACCTGGGTGCGCAGGATCTCGATCGCGCGCTTGCGGTCGCCGGCCGGCACCGTGAAGGTGAGGTCGGTGGTGCCGTCCCACGCGGTGTTCTGGATGATCATGTCGACCACCACGCCGCTGTCGGCCAGCGGCGCGAACAGCCGCGCGGCGACGCCGGCCTGATCCGGCAGATCGCCGACGGTGATCTTGGCCTCGTCCCGGGCCACGGTGACTCCCGATACGACGACGTGTTCCATCTCGCGCTCCTCGGGCACCACCCAGGTGCCCTCGACATCGGAAAAGCTCGACCGCACGTGGATCGGCACGCCGTACTTCATGCCCAGCTCGACCGAGCGGATCTGCAGGACCTTGGCGCCGAGCGACGCCAGCTCGAGCATCTCCTCGTAGCTGATGCGCTCGATCTTGCGCGCCGACGGCACCAGGTTGGGGTCGGTGGTGTAGACGCCGTCGACGTCGGTGTAGATCTCGCAGACGTCAGCGGCCAGCGCCGCGGCGATCGCCACGCCGGTGGTGTCCGAGCCGCCGCGCCCCAGCGTCGTGATGCTGCCGTCCTCGTCGACGCCCTGGAACCCGGCGATCACCGCGATCTCGCCGGCGGCGAAGGCCGCGCGCAGCGGGTCGGCGTCGATCGACACGATCCGCGCCCGCGAGAACGCGCTGTCGGTCTGGATCTTGACCTGGTGGCCGAGGAACGACCGGGCCTTGCCCCCGAGCTTGCGGATCGCCAGCGCGACCAGGCCGACCGAGACCTGCTCGCCGGTCGAGACGATCACGTCGACCTCGCGGTCGTTGGGATCGTCCTGGATCTGGCCGGCCAGCTTGAGCAGGCGGTTGGTCTCGCCCGACATCGCCGACACCACCACGGCCACCTGGTGGCCGGCGCGCTGGGTCGCGACGCAGCGCTGGGCGACGGCGGTGATGCGCTCGATGGTGCCGACCGAGGTGCCGCCGTACTTCTGGACCACCAGCATGCGCGCACATTACTGACGTTCGGCAGCGGCGGGAAGCGGGCCGTGACGCTTCGTGTTAACAGCGCCGCATGAGCGAACCGGATTCGATCGCGGTGGTGCTGTCGACCCTGCCCGATGACGAGCGCGCGGCGGCGATCGCCCGCGCGCTGGTCGACGACGGCGTGGCCGCGTGCGTGAACCTGGTGCCGGGCGTGCGCTCGATCTATCGCTGGGAGGGCGCGGTCGCCGACGATCGCGAGCAGCTGGCGATCATCAAGACCCGACGCGATCGGGTCGACGCGCTGGTGGCGCGGCTGCGCGAGCTGCACCCGTACCAGGTGCCCGAGGCCATCGTCCTGCCGGTCGCTGGCGGCCACGCGCCGTACCTGGCGTGGGTGGCCCAGTCGGTGCGGTAGCGATCCTCGCGATCGCGCGAGGGAATCTCGCTGGGCCGCCTTGCCTCACTGACGAGGCCCGGGCATCCTTCCGGTTCGCGGTCGCCGCGAACCACCTCGCATGTATTGGTTCTGGATCGGCTTCTTCGTGTTCGTCGCCCTCTGCCTGGCGATCGATCTCGGTATCGGATCGCGGCAGACCTCCGAGCTGACCTTCAAGTCGGCGCTCAAGAAGACCATCGTCTGGGTCTCGGTGGGCATGTCGTTCACCGGCGTGGTCTACCTGATCTACGAGAACCACTGGCTGGGGGCCAACCCCAAGATGTCCGGCGGCGACGCCGCGGTGACCTACATCTCGGCCTACCTCCTCGAGGAGGCCCTGTCGGTCGACAACATCTTCGTCATCTCGCTGATCTTCCGGTCGTTCAAGATCCCCGGGAAGTACCAGCACCGCGTGCTGTTCTGGGGGATCATCGGCGCGGTCGTGTTCCGCGTGGCGATGCTGGGCGGCGGCGTCTGGCTGACCAAGCAGTTCACCTGGATCTTCTATTTCTTCGGCGCCTACCTCATCTACTCCGGGCTCGGCCTGCTCAAGGGCGAGGACGACGAGGAGGACGGCGCCGAGAACAGCTTCGCGGTGCGCACGCTGCGCCGGTTCGTCCGCGTCGTCGACGGCGACCACGGCGGCAAGTTCCTGGTGCGCGACAGCCACGGCCGCCGCGCGTTGACGATCCTCGCGGTGACGGTGGTCGTCGTCGAGCTGACCGACGTCGTCTTCGCGCTCGACTCGATCCCGGCGGTGCTGGCGGTGAGCCAGGAGTCGTTCGTGATCATCACGTCGAACATCATGGCCATCCTCGGGTTGCGCTCGCTGTACTTCATGCTGGCCGGCGCGATGGCGCAGTTCGACTACCTGAAGTACGCGCTGGCCGGCCTGCTGGTGTTCATCGGCGCCAAGATGATCGCCCACGACCACCTGCACGTGCCCAACCTGGTGTCGCTCGCGATCATCGCCGGGTTCATCGGCGCCGGCGTGGTGGCCTCGATCATCGCCAACCGCCGGCGCGCGCCGGCGGCGGGCGGTGACGACGGCGCCGGCGGCACGCCCGCGTAGCGACGCAGGCCCCCGCCGAGGGGGGCTCGGCGACGAGCCCCTGTAACTCAGTCGGCGAGGCGCAGGCCGCGGTCGGCGAGATCGGCGAACGCGCCGTGCACGTCGCCCGGGCTGACCGTGGGCGGGGCGCCGGGTGCGCCCTCGCGCCCCGGGTGGCCGATGTAGCCCGGCGAGCCGGCGCGGCCGTCGCGGCCGGTGCGCGCGCCCTCGCCGCCGGGGCCGCCCTGCCCGGCGCTGCCGGCGTTGCCCGCGTCGCCGGCGACGCCGCCGCGGGTGTCGAGCACGACCAGGTTGGCCAGCTCGGGGAACCGCGCGTCGTAGGTGAGCGTGATGGCGCCGCCCGGCCCGCCGTCGCCGCCATCGCCGCCATCGCCGCCGTCGCCGCCGTCGCCGCCGGCCGCGCCGTCGGTGCCGGGGTCGCTCGAGCCCGAGCCCGAGCCGGATCCAGATCCGGAGCTGCTCGTCGAGGGCGCGCTGGTCGCCGCCCGCCCGCGCCCGCCGCGCCCGCCATCGCCGCCGGCGCCGCCCCCGCCGCCCGCGCCACCGGCCCCGCCGAACGCCACGATGCCCCACCGCTCGCCGGCCGGATCGAACACCGCGGTGTCGACGCCGCCGCCGGCGCTGACCCGCAGGATCGCCAGCCGGCGGCCGCCGCCGAGATCGAGGTAGCCGAGGCTGGCCGCGATCGCCGGGCCCGGCCCGCCGGGGCCGCCGGGGGAGCCGTCGCCGCCGTGGCCGCCGTGCTGGCCGGCCTCGGCCGGGTGGCTGCCGTCGTCGGGCCGACCGTCGGCGCCGCGGTCGCCGCTGGCCCCGCCGCGGCCCCAGCCGCCGGTGACGCCGGCCGCGCCGAGCTGCCCGCCACACCCGAAGTCGGGCCCGAGCGTCACCGTCGCGGCCAGGTCGGGGCGTTCGACGACCCGCACGACGATCGTCACGGTGCGATCGATCGCCGCCAGCGGGTCGTCCGGAAGGCGGACGAAGCCGTCGCCGTCGATCTGGCCCCAGGTGGTGGTGTACTCGAAGGTCGAGAACGGCAGCTTGCCGTCGCGCTGCTCGCCCTGGGTCCAGCTGTCG
This sequence comes from Myxococcales bacterium, assembly GCA_016794525.1. GTDB lineage: Bacteria > Myxococcota_A > Polyangia > Haliangiales > Haliangiaceae > UBA2376. Next base: position 12,974 of record JAEUJY010000121.1, on the reverse strand, counting down.
AGCACCTTGCCCTGGGTGGTCGCCACCGCGACGTCGAGCTGCGGCGCGGCGCCGCCCGGGCAGAAGCGATCGCGGCCGCCGGCGAGGCGCGCGGTGATGCTGGCGGCGGTGGCGGGATCGAGGCGGGCCGGGCGCGGCGTCGGCGGGCCCCCGCAGGCGCCGGCGAGCGCCACGAGCGACCAGGTCACGCGGTTCATACCCGCGATTGTGCACGATGGGAGCAGGCCGCGCTCACCGCGGTCGTGCTACTTCTTTGACCGTGGATCAGTCGGAGCGCTACCTGCAGCTCGCCCTCCTGGGGCGGAGCGCGTTCCTGGCCTCGGCGGCCCCCGCCGCGCTGGTGCGGCGGCGCGCCGGCGACCTCGACGGCGACACCGACTCGGGGCGCGGCGGCGACGACGAGGTCGAGACGATGGTGGCCCCGGTGCTGGGGCAACGTCGGGGCCCGCGGGCGATCGAGGTGTACCCGCTGATCAAGAAGCCGGGCGCGTCGTTCGCCGACATGATCACGATCGGCCGCACGCCCAACAACGACGTCGTGCTGCGCGACGTGACCGTGTCGCGCTTCCACGCGTACTTCCGCCAGCGCGCCGACAAGTGGCTGATGGCCGACGCCGGCTCGCGCAACGGCAGCGCGCTCGAGGGCGCCGCGCTCGAGCCCCGGCGCGAGCGCGAGGTGACGACCGGCGCCGCGGTCCGGATCGGCGACTTCGAGCTGACGTTCTTCACCGCCGCCCAGCTGTTCGAGGTCCTGCGCGACGGCGGCCCGGGTAGCCGGTCGTGACCGAGGACTGGGCCGAACGCACCCTCTGTCCCGACGGCGCCTGCACCGGCGTGATCGGGGGTGACGGCACCTGCAAGGTGTGCGGGCGCGCGGCGCCGTTCTGGGGCGACGAGCGGCGGCGCGGCATGGTGACCGCCGAGCCGGCGGCCACCGGCGATCTGGGGCCGCCCGACGTCGACGCCGACGATCGCCAGCTGTGCCCGGACGGCGCCTGCACCGGCGTGATCGGCGCCGACGGCGCCTGCAAGGTGTGCGGGCGGCGCGCGGTACCGCGGGTGGTGCGGGTCGTGCCGCCGGCGCCGGTGGTGGGCGCGCCCGCCGACGACGACAGCGACGATCGGCGGCTGTGCCCGGACGGCGCGTGCACCGGCCTGCTCGACGCCGCCGGCGTCTGCAAGGTGTGCGGCCGGACGGACGTGGGCAACTGATGGCCGCGGTCGTGGTCGTCGGAGCCGGCGGGCTCGGCGGCCCGATCGCCCTGGCGGTGGCGGCGGCGGGGCGGCCGGTGATCGTGGTCGACGACGACGTCGTCGAGCTGTCGAACCTGCACCGCCAGGTGCACTTCACGATGGCCGACCTGGGCCGGCCCAAGGCCGAGGTGCTGGCGGCGCGGGCCGGCGCCGGCGCCCGCGCGGTGGTGGCGCGCTTCCCGGCGCTGCCGGCCGACCTCGGGCCGGTCGCGGCGATCGTCGACGGCAGCGACGATCCGCCGACCAAGTTCGCGGTCGCGGCCTGGGCCCGCGCGCGCGGCGTGCCGGCGGTGATCGCCGCGGCGCTGCGCTACGGCGGCAACGTCTTCGCCGGCGGCCCCGACGACGCCTGCTACGCGTGCCTGTTCGAGGAGCCGCCCGCCGAGGCGCCGAGCTGCGGCGAGGCCGGCGTGCTCGGGCCGGTGGTCGGCTGGGTCGGCGGGGTCGCGGCGGCGGCGGTGCTGGCCCGGCTCGACGATCGCGCGCCGGCCGGCGCGACGATCTGGGTGCTCGACGATCTGCGGCGCGGCGGCGCCGCCCGGACCCTGGCGATCGCGCCGCGCGCCGGCTGCGAGTGTCGCGAGGCCGCGTGACCTGGTCGCGCGACCGCCAGGTGCGTTACGCGCACCACGTGCTCCTGCCCGACGTCGGCGGCCGCGGCCAGGATCGGCTGGGCGCGGCGACGGCGGTGGTCGACGTCGACGGGCGCGCCGGTCAGATCGCGGCGGTGTACCTGGCGGCGGCGGGCGTCGGCGCGCTGGCGCTGCGCGGCGGCGCCGGGGCGGCCCCGCTGGCGTTCCCGTTCGACGCCGCGGCGCCCGGCGCGATCGCCGCGGGGCTCGCGGCCGCGGTCGCGGCCCGCAACCCCGAGGTGGCGGTGCGCGCGGCCGCGCCGGACGAGGCGGCGCTGCGGATCGCCGACGATCGCCCCGACCTGCCGCTGGCCGAGGCGCTGGCGCGCGGCGGCGAGGCCGCGGCGCGCTGGCTGCACGCCTGCGCCACCGCCGAGGCGCCGTGATCGCCGCGGCGATCGCGTGGCCGGCGATCGTGCGCGCGGTCGACGGCCAGGCCGCCGAGGTCGCGGGCTGGATCAGCGCCGCCACGCCGGCGGTCGCCACCGCGGCGCTGACCGACGCCGGCGCGTGGACCGACGCGGCGCTGCTGGCCATGGTGGCCGCGGCGCGCGCGGGCCGCCCGCCGCTGGCGCTGTTCCACAGCCACCCTGACGGCCGGGTCGCGCTGTCGCCCGCCGACGTCGCCGCGTGGGCGCCGACCGGCGCGCCGCGCTGGCCGTGGCCGATGCTCGTCATCGCCACGCGCGATCGCCGCGCGACCGCCGCCGGGCTGTTCGCGTGGCCGGCGGGCGCCCCGGCGCCGCGGGCGGTGGCCCGGCTGCGCCGCGACGCGGCCGATCGCTGGAGCGCGGCGTGACGAGGCTGGGGCTGGTGCTGGCCACCGCCGACGATCTGCCGCTGGCGGCGGGGCTGGCGCGCGCCGCGGTGGCCCGCCGGCTGGCGGTGCGGGTGTTCGCGATGCACGCCGGCGTGCGCGCGCTCGCCGGCGATCGCGCGGCGGTGGCGGCGCTCGCCGACGACGGCGTCGAGGTCATCGCGTGCGCCACCAGCGCCGACGCCGCCGGCGTCGATCTCGCCGCGCTGGGGGTGGCCGCCGGCAGCCAGGACGATCACGCCGCGCTGTGCGCGTGGGCCGATCGGGTGGTGGCGTTCGCGTGACGACGATCGCGATCGTGATCGATCACCGCGATCCGGCGACCGTCGCCGAGGCGTGGCGGGCCGCGGTCGGCGTCAGCCTGCGCGGCGCGCGGGTGATCGTCGCGGTGCGGCCGGGCAGCGCTGACGGCGGCGCCGGCGCGGCGCGGGCCCGGGCCACGCTGGCGCTGTTCGGCCACGCGGTCGACGGCGATCCCGATCGCGTCGAGGCCGACGTCGTCGAGCACTGGTACGACGGCGCGCCGGCCCCGGCGGCGTCGCTGGCCCCGCGCCCGCCGGTCGTGCACCTGGTGCGCGCCGGGCGCGCGGCCGGCGCTGTCGCGCCGGGCGATCGGGTGCTACAGCTCGGAGCGCCCGCCGATGTCGACTACGATCGAGTCCTCGACGCCATCGCCGCCGCCCCACCCCGGGTCTGGTGACGGCGATCCGGCCGAGCTCGATCTGCGCGGCGAGGTGTGCCCGTACACGTTCGTGCGCGCGCGGCTGGCGCTCGAGCCGCTGCCGCTGGGCGCGGCGCTGACGATCGTGATCGACCACCCGCCGGCGCGCCGCAACCTGCCGCGCAGCCTGGCCGACTGGGGCCAGGAGGTCGAGCTGGTCGCCGGCGACGCGGCGCCGTGGCGGCTGCGCGTCGTCAAGCGCGCGCCCTGACCCGGCATTTGGCGGGTCGCGCGGTGCGTGTTACATCCGATCCATGTCCGATCTCGTCGCCCGCCACCAGGCCCTCGCCGATCAGCTCGCGGCGCTGCCGGGCGTGGTCGTGGCGTTCTCGGGCGGGGTCGACTCCGCCTTCTTGCTGAAGGTCGCGATCGCCGCGCTCGGCGACCGCGCCCACGCGGTGACGGCGGTCTCGCCGACGATGGCCAAGGCCGAGGTCGCCGACGCCCGGGCGCTGGGCGCCGAGCTCGGCCTGGGCGATCGCCACCACCTGGTCGACGCCGACGAGCTGGCGGTGCCCGGCTACGCCGAGAACCCGACCGATCGCTGCGCGCTGTGCAAGACCGAGCTGATGAGCGTGGCCGGCCCGATCGCCGCGCGGCTCGGCGTGCCGGTGGCGCTCGGCACCAACACCGACGACCTCGGCGATCACCGCCCCGGCATCGCCGCGGCGCGCGCCGCCGGCGCGATCATGCCGATGGTCGACGCCGGGCTCGACAAGGCCGCGGTGCGCGCGCTGTCGCGCGAGCTGGGCCTGCGCACGTGGGACAAGCCGCAGCTGGCGTGCCTGTCGTCGCGCTTCCCCTACGGCACCAAGATCACCCGCGAGCGGCTGCGCCAGGTCGACGACTTCGAGGAGGGCCTGCGCGGCCTGGGCCTCATCCAGGTGCGGGTCCGCTACCACGAGGCGGTGGCCCGCATCGAGGTCGAGCAGGCCGACCTGCCCCGCCTGGTCGAGCCGGCGGTGCGCACCGCCGTCGTCGCGCTGGGCCGCAAGCTCGGGTTCGCGTTCGTCGCCCTCGACCTGGCGGGCTTCACGTCGGGCTCGCTCAACCGCTTGCTCGAGCCGGGGCTGGTGCCGCTGGGCCGGCGCGGAGGCGCGGCGTCGTGAGGCTGCGGCTGGCGGTGGCGTACCTCGCGATCGGCGCGGCGGCGGCGCAGGCGCAGCCCGCGGCGGCGATCCGCGTGACGCCCGCGGCCCCGTCCAAGAAGGCCGCGTACCTCGACGGCAAGCGCCCGGCGCGGGCCGCGGCGCCCAAGCTGACCGGCAAGCCGCCGACGCCGGTGGTCAACCTGCGCAACACGTGGACCGACGAGTGGATGGTGGTCGACGTGGCCGGCAAGTCCGCCGTGCCCGACGCGCAGGTCGATCAGTTCCTGCGCGATCACTACACCAACGATCCGACCCACATGGATCCCAAGCTGATCGGCGTGCTGCGGGAGGCCGCCGCGCACTTCGGCGCGCGCCGGATCGAGATCGTGTCGGGGTTCCGCGCGCCCAAGTACAACCTGATGCTGCGCAAGAAGGGCCACGAGGTCGCGCGCGACAGCCAGCACACCCACGGCAACGCGGTCGACTTCCGCATCCCCGGGGTGTCGACCGAGGCGCTGCACGCGTGGGCGGTGGCGCGGAAGCTGGGCGGCGTCGGGCTCTACAAGTCGAGCGCGTTCGTGCACATGGACACCGGGCGCGTGCGCTACTGGAGCGGCGACTGACCGACGCCTGATCGACGACCTCGATAGGCGCTTCGATAAGCGCCTGCGGAAGTGCGGGTTCAGGGGCGGCGCTGGCGCAGCTCGGCGAGGCCGGCGGTGGCGCGGGCCGCGACGTCCGGCGAGCGGTGGGCGGTGAGCACCTGCAGGAACGCCTCGGCGTCGGGGCCGCCGATCGCGATGACCGCGTCGAGCGTCGCGCTCAGCCGCGCGGCGTCGCTCAGATCGACCTGCGCGGTCAGCGCCGAGACCGTCGACGGATCGCCGAGCGCCACCAGCGCGGCCAGCGCGGCGTCGCCGATCGGCGCCGGGCGGTCGAGCAAGGCCGCCACCGCGGCGCCCAGCCCGGCCGGACGGCGCGCCGCGATCAGCGCCAGCGTCCACTGCACCAGCGTCGGATCGGTCGCGGCCAGGCCGGGCGCGAGGTCGTCGGCGGCGAGCAGCTCGATCTGTGCGGCGAGGCCGTGGCACGCCTCCTCGCGCAGCCGCTCGATCACCGCCACGGTCGCGACGTCGACGCGGCCGTCGAGGATCGGCCCCTGCGCCGCCAGCTCGAACCGCGGCGCCGGCAGCGGCACCGGCTCCTGCCACGTGACGCCGGCGGTCAGCGTCACCACGCGGCTGGCGCCGTCGGGCGTCGTCGCGGCGTCGAAGCGGAGCGCGATCGCGCCGGGCAGCGGCCGCCGCCCGGCCGGCACCTGCCGCGCCAGCGCCGCGACGTCGTCGCCGGCCTCGATCAGGCAGCGCGCCAGCTGGCGGCCCAGCTCGCGCGAGCTGACCACGGCGTCGGGGATCGTGCCCAGCGAGACCTCGACCCGGTCGATCACCAGCGTCGGCGTGATCCACGGCGCGGCGTCGACGATCGGCGCCAGCGCCGCGTCGTCGCGGGCCGGCGCGGGCTTCTTGCAGGCGGCCGCCAGCGCGGCGATCCCCGCGACCACCGCGCGCCGCGCCCGCGCGGACGGCCCGAGCGCGGGGCGTCGCCTCATGCGCGCGGGCCGCGGGCCCGGCGGTGGGCCAGCTCGGCGATGCCCGCGATCAGCCGCGGGTAGTCCCAGCCGTAGGCGATCGCCGCGCGGTGGACGCCGGCGTCGGGGGAGATGTCGCAGTTGGGGTTGACGTCGATCACCCACGGCGTGCCCGCCGCGTCGATGCGCAGGTCGACCCGGCCGTAGTCGCGCAGGCCGACCGCGTCCCACGCCGCGCGGGCGGTGGCGATGACCCGCTCGGCCAGCCCCGGGTCGGCGCTGCGCAGCGGCACCGGCTTGGTGCCGGCGTAGTCGACGTGGGCCTCGTCCCACTTGGCGGCGTAGCTGACGATGTGCGGGCGACCGGCCGGCATCGCGGCGAAGTCGATCTCGTGCAGCGGCAGCACGACGACGTCGTCGCCCGAGCCGAGCAGCGTCACGTTGACCTCGCGGCCGTCGACGTAGCGCTCGAGCAGGAGCGGCTCGCCGAACTCGGTCAGGAGCTCGCGGCAGCGCTGCACCAGCCCGGCCGCGTCGCGCGCGACGTTGGCCTCGGTGATGCCGACCGATGCGTCCTCGTTGGCGAGCTTGATGAACCACGGATAGTCGAGGCCGCTCGCCGCGAACCGCTCGGCGTCGGCCACCGTCGCCACCACCCGGTACGGCGGCGTCGACACGCCGCGGCCGATCAGCACGTCCTTGGTGCGCGGCTTGTACAGCGCCAGGCCGAGCGCCATCGCGTCGCCGCCGGTGTAGGCCAGGCCCAGCAGGTCGAGCAGCGCCGGCACCGCGATCTCGTTGCGCGCGATGCCGCCCAGCGACTCGCACAGGTTGAACACCAGATCCGGCCGCTCGCGATCGAGGCGGGCCATCACCTCGGGCACGTCCTTGCCCCACATGCCGACCAGCTCGGCGCGGTGGCCGGCGGCGATCAGCGCGTCGCGGACCGCCTCGGCGGCGTTGCGCACCGCCACCGCGTCGACCGAGGCCGCGCCGGCGATGTGTTCGAAGTCGGTGTTGTAGAGGACCGCGATGCCGAGGGCCATGGCGCGCATCCTATACTACGGGGCGCGTCGGGCGGACCGGCCGGCCCGCGCGCGTGGTCAGGGTTGCGGTGACGCGAGCGCGGCGGCGAGCCGCGGCCCCAGGCGCGCCGCCAGCTCGTCCAGCGGCGGTGGCGGTGGCAGCCCGCGCGCGGCGCACGCCTCGGCCAGCGACACCTGCGGCACCGCGAGCCCGCACGGCACGATCGCCGACCACGCCTCCGGCGGCGTCGCGACGTTCCACGCCCAGCCGTGGATCGCCACGCCGCGCGCGAGGTGCAAGCCGCACGCGGCCAGCTTCGCGTCGCCCAGCCACAGGCCCGCGGGGTCGCGCTCGAAGCGCGCGCCGTCGACGCCGACCGCCGCGCACTCCGCCGCCAGCGCGCCCGCGACCTGCGCCAGGAACGCCACCACGGAGCGCACCCGCACCACCGGGTAGACCATCAGCTGGCCCGGGCCGTGGTACGTGACGTCGCCGCCGCGCGACGCCTTGGTGATCGTCACGCCGCGGCGCGCGGCCTCGGCGTCGTCGATCAGCACGTGACCGCGATCGGCCGACTGGCCGAGCGTGATCACCGGCGGGTGCTCACACAGCAGCACCACCGCCGCGTCGGCGTCACCGGCGTGGATGGCCTGCCGGTGCGCCTCCTGCAGCGCGACCGCGTCGGCGTGCGCGACGCGACCCAGCCAGCGCCAGGCGATCACCCGGCCAGCAGCTCGCCGAACAGCTGATCGTCGACGTAGCGCACCGGCGCGGCCGCCGTGACCACGCCGACCCCGGCGGTCAGCAGCGCGGTGACGAAGCCGTCGCCGGCGTAGACCGAGATCGACCGGCCCGGCCGCTCGAGCTCGCGCTCGGCCTCGACCGACAGCTCGCGCGCCGCGAACAGGTGGCCGGCGAGGAGGCCCTTGGCCTCGACGCCGACCCGCAGCTCGCCGACGCCGCGGCGATCGACCGGCGCGTCGCCCGCGCGCGCGCTGATCAGGATGGTGCCCGACGAGCCGGGCGCCACCGCGGTCGCGTAGCTGATCGCCTCGGTGCGCTTGATCCAGTTGACCTCCTGATAGCCGACGGCGATCAGGAACGCGTGGACCAGGCGCTCGAAGCCGGCCTGGCCGGCCTGGCCGATGCGGGCCTTGAGCGTCGCGTGGGTGGCGACCGCCATCGACGACAGCGCCTGGGCCAGCGCGGCCTCGGCGTCGGCGGTGGCGCTCTGGGCCACCGGCCCCGGCGCGAACAGATCGCGGCCGCGGTAGACGATGCGCGGCCGCAGGCCCAGGGCCCGGTAGCTGCGCTCGTCGCCGAGCAGCGCCGCCTTGAGGTGCGGCCACGCCTGCTCGGGATCCACGTCGAGCAGGCCGCGCTTGCGCATCATGCCGGCCAGCTGCTTGACCGGCATCGGCTGGGCGCCGCGGATCGACGTGAACACCTGCCAGGCGGCGTCGCCCAGGGCGTTGCCGACGCGGACCACGCCGGTGGCGTCCGACGGGATCGACACCGGCACCGACAGCACCGCCGGCTGCGCCGCCGGGGTCGGCAGCGCCAGCTGGGCCGGGCGGTCGCCGCGGGGGCGGTCGCCGTCGAGGCGCGGGCGGTCACCCTCGGGCCGGGGCCGATCGCCCTCGGGCCGCGGCCGGTCACCCTCGGGCCGCGGCCGGTCACCCTCGTGACGGCCGCCCGAACGCTCCTGGCGCCGGTTGCGCTCGAACTCGCGGCGGGCGCGGCGCTGGTCGCGGCGCTCCTCCCACCGCTTCTGCCGCTCCTGGCGGCCGTTGATCTCGGGCAGCATCGGCCGATCCTCGTCGGCGGTGCGGCTGTCGCTGAACTCGGCGTGGGCGGCGGCGGCCGGCGCCGGCGCGAGATCGTCGCCGTAGATCGCGGCGAGCTCCTGCTCCTCGGCGGTCAGCGGCGGCTCGGGCGCGGTGCCGTCGAGCATCGCGTCCTCCATCATCAGGTCGCCGAGATCGCCGGCGGCCTCGACCGGCGCGACCTCGGGGCTGGCCTCGACCGGGGCCAGCGCGGCCTCGGTGACGACGTCGTCGACGGGCGTCGGCGCGGCGGTCGGCTTCTTGCCGCGGCCCTTGGCGGGCTTGTCGGCCGGCTTCTCGGCCTTCGCGGGCTTCTCGGCCGGCTTGGCCGGCTTGCTCGCGGGCTTGCTCGCCGGCTTGGCCGCGGCCTTGGCGGGCTTGTCGGCCGGCTTCTCGGCCTTCGCGGGCTTGCTCGCGGGCTTCGGCGCCTTGGCCGACTTGGCCTTGTCGCTCTTCTCCGCCTTCTCAGACTTCTCGGACTTGTTCGCCATGAGGGACCTACCGGGGCGTGTGGATACCCTTGGCCACCGTCGACGTCAAGCCGCTGACTCGACGACAAAAAGTTGCCCGCCGCCAGACCCGCTCGTAGCGTCCACCCAGGCCCGCGACGGCCGTGTCCCCCCAGCCGCACCGGCGCGCAAGTGCGCGAGGCGTGGCCGGCGGGATCTGGCATCGCGCGTGCTCTACCCCGCCTCGTCTGCAACCGGAGCTCTCGACGATGAAGAACCGCACGATCGGCGTCCTCATGGGTGGCATGTCCAGCGAGCGCGAGGTGTCGCTGCGGAGCGGCGAGGCGGTGCTGGCCGCGCTGACCCAGCGCGGGTACCGGGCGCTGCCGATCTACGTCGACCGCGACGTCGACCGGGTGCTGCGCCAGAGCGCGATCGACGTCGCGTTCATCGCGCTGCACGGACGCTACGGCGAGGACGGCTGCGTCCAGGGCCTGCTCGAGGTGATGGGCATCCCGTACACCGGCTCCGACGTGCTCGCCTCGGCGCTGGCGATGCACAAGGTCAAGTCGAAGGAGCTGTTCCGGCTCCACAACCTGCCGACCGCGCCGTACTACGTCGCCTCCGACGACGGCGAGCTCGCGGTCACCACCCACGGCGACTTCGGCTACCCGTGCGTCGTCAAGCCGGCGCGCGAGGGCAGCTCGGTCGGCGTGACGATCGTCCACAGCGAGCGTGAGCTGGCCGCCGCCATCGAGGCCGCGGGCTGCTTCGACCGCGAGGTGCTGGTCGAGCGCTACATCGCCGGCCAGGAGGTCTCGGTCGCCGTGCTCGGCGATCGGCCGCTCGGCGCCGTCGAGATCGCGCCGAAGACCGACTTCTACGACTACGGCGCCAAGTACACGCGGGGCCAGACCAACTACTTCCTGCCGCCGCGGCTGTCGCCGGAGCGGTACCGCGGCGTGCTGGCGATGGCGGCCCGGGCCACCGCCGCGCTCGGGTGCCGCGGCGCGACGCGGGTCGACCTGATCGTCAGCGAGGCCGGCAACGAGTACCTGCTCGAGGTCAACACCGTCCCCGGCATGACCCCGACCAGCCTGCTGCCGAAGATCGCCGCGGCCGCCGGCATCGAGTTCGGCGAGCTGTGCGAGGCGCAGCTCTACGCCGCCACCCTGCCCCTCCACCGCGCCCGCGGCGAGCGGCGCATCGCCCAGCGCGGCTTCGACGGCGACGACCGCCGCGAGGCCTCGGCCGCGACCCACTGATGCGGGCCGACGTCGCGTCCGGCGAGCTGACCGCGGCCACGGCGCTGTGGCGGCGGCTGCGGCAGGAGCGCGCCGCGGCGGCGACGCTGGTGCTGGCGGTGGCGACGCCGGTCGCTGCCGCGCGCTACCTCGCGCACCGCATCCACGACCGCCTCGAGCCCGCGCTGACGCGCGCGCTCGGGGTCGACGCGCACGTGGGCGGCTTCGAGGCCGGGCTCACCGGCAACGTCACGGTGGCCGAGTTGCGGATCGGCGATCTGCTCAGCGCGGACGCCGTCGAGGCCGCGGTCTCGCTCGACTCGCTGCTGGCCGGCGAGCTGACGCCAGACGAGATCCGCGTGACCCACCCGCGGCTGCGCGCGGTCGCCGACCGCGACGGTCGCGAGGTGTGGCGGCAGGTGCTGGCGCGGCTGGCGGCGCGGCGCAGCCACGGCGGGACCGGCGGCGCCGGCCGGCGCCTGCGGCGGATCGTCGTGTCCGGTGGCGACCTCGTCGCCGACGTCCGCGGCGTGCGCGTCCGCGCCGGCGACGTCGAGCTGCATCCGTCGGGGCACGGCGTACGGATCGTGACCGGCGCCGTGACGATGGCGGCGGCCGGGAACGGCTGGCACCTCGATGGCGCGCTGACGCGGGTCGGCGCCGACGTGCGGCTCCCCGAGCTGGCGGTCGAGCGGGCGGCGATGGTCGGCGGCACGGCGACGTTCGACCTCGGCGGCCCGGCCATGGCGCTGCGCGACCTGACGGTGGTCGGGGGCGGCGATCGCGGGTGGCGCCTGACCGGCACCGTCGACGACGCGGGCGCACCGCGCCCGTTCGCGGCGGCGCTGGCCGCGGACGCCGGGGCGCGTCGCCTGGCGATCGCCGGCGAGCGGGTGCCGCTGGCGGTGCTGGCGCCGGTGAGCGGGGCGCTCACGCTGGGCGACGCGCGGGCGAGTGGCCAGATCGCGCTCGCGCTGGATCGCGGGCTGTGGTTGCGCGGCGCGCTCGAGCTGGTCGGCGCCCGGCTGGAGCACCCGGCGGTCGCGGACGCGCCGGTCGACCTCGACGGCGCGATCACCGTGGCGGCCCATCGCACGGGGGACCGGGTCGAGCTGGAGCGCCTGACGCTGCGTCGCGGCGCCGCCACCACGGAGCTGGCCGGGTGGCTCCGCTGGGGCGGTCATGGCCCGACGGCCGGCGCGCTCGACGTGGCCGTGCCGGATGCGCGCTGCCGCGATCTGCTCGACGCGGTGCCCGCGGCGCTGCGAGGCCACCTCGACGCGATGGTGGTGCGCGGGACGATCGGCGGCCACGCGCATGCGACGCTCGACCTCGACGCCGAGCTCGGCGACGGCGTCCACCTCGACCTCGATCTCGACAACCGGTGTGAGGTGGTGGCCGATCCGCCAGAGGTCGACCCGCGGCGCCTGGCTGGCGTCGTCGAGCATCGCTTCCCTGACGGCACTCGCGCGGCCGTGGGGCCCGGCATCGGCGACTGGGTGACGCTGGCGACCTTGCCGGCCCACGTCCGCGGTGCGCTGGTCGCGGCCGAAGACGCGCGGTTCTGGGATCACGCGGGGTTCGACCTGGCGCAGATCGCGCGCAGCCTCGAGATCGACCTGCGCGAGGATCGGCTCGCCCGCGGCGGATCGACGATCAGCCAGCAGCTGGTGAAGAACGCGTTCCTGCACCAGCGGCGCACGCTGGCGCGCAAGCTCGAGGAGGCCGTCCTGACGTGGCGCCTCGAGGCGGTGCTCCCCAAGACGACGATCCTCGAGCGCTACCTCAACGTGATCGAGCTCGGCCCCGGCGTCTACGGCCTGGCGGCTGCGGCCCGCCACTGGTTCGGGTGCGCGCCCGCGCAGCTGACCGTGCGCCAGGTCGCGTTCCTCGCGGCGCTGACCCCAGCACCGCGCACGATCAGCGCGCGCCTCGCGGCCGGGCACAAGCTCGACCCCGACACGGCCCAGCGGATCGACGTCGTCCTGCGCGCGATGCGCCGCGCCGGCGTGATCGACGCTTCGACCGCTCACGCCGCCGCGGGCGCGCCCCTCGAGTTTCGGCCGGCGGCCCTGGGTCGCTAGCAGGTCCGGCTTCGGCCGGTGGCGCCGTGGAGCCGCCTCGCGCCGCGCGCCCGGCCTCGTCTCCCACGTGGGACGGCGGCGTCCCGTACGGCAGCCCGTCGGGGTGGGTGAATCGCAGCCGCCCCCGCGGGGTCTGCTCCAGCCGCAGCCGGCCATCGTGGACCGCCTTGTGGTGCGCCGAGCACAGCGTCGCCAGCCCGCGCGGCGCGTGGTTGCCGCCGACCACCCGCGGCACGATGTGG
>JAEUJY010000120.1 GCA_016794525.1 Myxococcales bacterium | reverse complement strand
GGCTCGCTGACGTTCCCCGACACCAACGTCGGCGCGACCTCGGCCACCCAGACGATCACGATCCAGAACACCGGCTCGATGACGCTGACCGTCTCGAGCGTCACCAACACCAACGCCGCCGACTTCAACCTGGTCGGCCCGACGACGACGACGATCGCCCCCAGCGGCACGGCCAGCTGGACCGTCGCCTGCGACCCCAACACCCAGGACCTGCGCACCGGCACGATCCAGATCGCCAACGACAGCACCAACGACACCTCGGTCGACGTGGCGCTGTCGTGCAACGCGGTGCGCGGCAACATCGTCGTCACCTCGGCGACGCCGTTCGCTTACACCCAGCCGACCAACACGATCGACTTCGGCACGACGTTCCTCAACCAGTCGAAGATGACGACGGTGACGATCAGCAACAACGGCAACCGGACGGTGACGATCAGCTCGATCACCTCGGCGCCGGCGGCCCAGGGCTTCACGATCGGCGCCGCGTCGTCGATGACCGTGTCGCCGGGCGGCTCGATCACGCTGCCGATCACGTTCATGCCGACGCTCAACACCCAGGGCACGGCGATGGTCACGCTGGCGACCGACTGGAACACGCTGGTGTTCAACGTCACCGGCGACGGCGTCGACTCGGGCCTGGTGATCATGAAGGGCAGCGGCGCCGGATGCACCAACGGCACGTCGACCCACGACTACGGCGACGTGGTGTGGAGCTCGGCGCCGGTGGCCCAGGGCTTCTGCATCAAGAACATCGGCCAGGCCGCGGCGCCGCTGACCTCGGTGGCGCTGATGGGCGCCAACGGCAACTTCACGCTGGCCGGCGTGCCCGGCACGCTGCCGACGCTGCTCACCAACCAGCAGCTCGACATCACGGTGTTCGCCGATCCCAACGACACGATGCTGGGCATGTTCACCGCGACGCTCGTCGTCACCAGCACGCTGCCCTCGCCCGACAACCAGAAGACGGTCGCGCTGTCGATGCGCTCGACCGGGCCGACGATCGCGCTCAACCCCGGCGCCGCGATCGACTTCGGCGGCGTCGACGTCGACCTGGTCGGCGGCCGGATCATCCCGCTGACGATCACCAACATGATGGTCAACGGCGCCGCGCCGCTGGTCATCTCCAGCATCACCGCGCCCACCGGGCCGTTCTCGCTGGTGGGGGCGCCGACCAACGTGACGATCAACAGCGGCGAGTCGACGACGCTGATGGTGCGCTACGACCCGTCGGTCGAGCGCTCGGGCGCGACGATGGAGTCCTCGTCGTTCACGCTCACCACGACCGGCTACTACGTCGGCGGCGTGCGCCAGCCGCTCGGCCAGCAGGTGTCGCTGACCGGCTACGGCATCGACCAGCACGTCGACGTCAACGGCGACGGCGGCAACCCGGTGCTGGCGTTCGGCGACGTCTACCGCAACCCGCGCGCCGACGACCCGCGCGCGCGGAAGACGCTCCAGGTGTGCAACACCGGCGAGGCGACGCTGGGCGTGTCGATGGTGACCGACCCGGCGGCCCCGTTCGACGTCACCGGCGTCCAGACCTTCGACCTGGCCGGCGTGGCCGGCCCCGGCGGCACCCCGACCTGCCAGGACGTGACCGTCGAGTTCCGCCCGGCCGACGAGGCCTACCAGGCGTACAGCGGCACGCTGACCGTGATGAACGACGACGACGGCAGCGCGATGGTGCTGGTGCCGCTGTCGGGCACGTCGATCCCGCGGCCGGTCACGGTGACCAGCGGCGTCACCGCCGACGCGGTGCTGGCGGTGGGCGTGCCGGTGCGGCTGACCGAGGTGTTCCCGAGCGGCCTGACCGCGCAGAACACCTCGACGCCGTCGGAGGCCTTCGCGATCGACCTGACGCCGTCGAACCCGGCCGCGGTGGTGGTCGGCGACGCGCAGCGCGACCTGGCGGCCGGCGAGACCGAGGTCTACGACCTGACGATCACCGCGACCGCGGTCGGCGAGCTGACCTTCACCGCCGACGTCCACCTCGACGGCGATCCGTTCGCCCACGCCAAGATCCCGGTCACGCTGACCGCGGTCGAGGTGCAGGCGCGCGGCGGCGGCGGCTGCTCGACCGGCGGCGGCGGCTCGCGCGGCTCGCTGGCGCTGGTCGCGGTGGTGCTGGCGATCGCGCTGCGCCGGCGGCGCGCGGTCGCCCTGGGCGCGGCGGCGCTCGCGGTGGTGACCTCGGCGGGCAGCGCCGCGGCCCAGTCGAACCGCGACCTCGAGCTCGGCACGTTCTCGCCGGCCCCGGCCACCGAGGGCCAGATGTTCGCGATCGAGTCGCCGCAGGTCGGCACCCCGGGCGCCTGGGCGCTCGACCTCGCGGTCAACCACGCGGTGTCGCCGATGAAGATCGAGACCGGCGTGCCGATGACCGGCGGTGACGTGATCAGCGGCCGCACCGCCCTCGAGCTGGGCTTCGCCTACGCGATCATCCCCAAGCTCGAGCTGGGCCTGCGGGTGCCGCTCTTGCGCCAGGCCGGCGCCGACACCGGCATCGCCGGCCTCGACTTCTCCGACGCCGGCACGGCGATCGGCGACGTCGGGATCATGGCCCGCTACGCGCTCGTCGACGGCAAGACCAAGCTGGGCGCGTCGGCGATGATCACCGCGCCCACCGCCAAGGCCGACCAGTTCGCCGGCTCGGGCACCGTGACCGGCGCCGGCAAGCTGCTGGTGTCGGCCGCGGCCGGCAAGCGGCTGACGCTGGCCGCCAACGCCGGCTTCCTGTTCCGCGCCGCCGAGACCGACTTCGGCAGCATGACCCAGAGCCACCAGGTGCTGTTCGGCGCCGGCGTGTCGGTGCGCGCCGCCGAGAAGCTGTGGGTGATCGGCGAGGGCTTTGGCCGCTACGGCCTGGGCGGCGCCGACGACACCCACGCCACCAGCCCGATCGAGGCCACCGCCGGCATCCGCTACCGCCTCGGCCAGAGCGTCGCGCTGTCGCTGGGTGGCGGCACCGGCCTGCGCGCCGGCATCGGCGCGCCCAAGGTGCGCGGCTTCCTGATGCTGTCGTTCTCGCCCAAGGCCAAGGCCGACGCGCCGCTGCACGTCTACGTGCCGCCGCCGCCGCGCGACGTGTCCGACGACGACAGCGACGGCGTCGTCAACGCCGACGACGCGTGCAAGCTCGACGCCGAGGACGCCGACGGGTTCGAGGACGCCGACGGCTGCCCCGACGCCGACAACGACAAGGACGGCGTGCTCGACGGCGACGACAAGTGCCCCGACCAGCCCGAGGACAAGGACGGCGTCGACGACGGCGACGGCTGCATCGACGGCGACAACGACGGCGACGGCGTGCCCGACGTCGGCGACAAGTGCCCGGCCGAGCCCGAGGACAAGGACGGCTTCGAGGACGACGACGGCTGCGACGAGCCGGACAACGACAAGGACGGCGTGCCCGACGTGCTGGACCAGTGCGCGATGGAGCCCGAGACCATCAACGGCAACGCCGACGAGGACGGCTGCCCGGACAAGGGCGACTCGCTGATCATGGTCATGCCGGACCGCATCGAGGTGCTCGAGCCGGTGACGTTCGTCGGCGTGACCACCAAGCTCGGCAAGAACGCCGCCAAGGCGCTGTCGCAGATCGGCGCGACGATGCGCGCCGACCGCAAGATCAAGCGGCTGCGCATCACGGTCCACGTCCACCCGCGCAACAGCGGCGACGAGCAGCTGTCGCAGAAGCGCGCCGACGAGATCCGCGCGTGGCTGGTGAACTGGGGCGTCGAGCCCGAGCGGCTCGACGCGCGCGGCATCGGCTCGAAGCGGCCGCTGGTGCCCAAGAACTCGAAGGGCGCCGAGCAGATCAACGACCGCGTCGAGTTCATCATCTTCGAGCGGCAGTAGCCGGCGCGCGGCTACCGCTCGGCCCGGGCGAAGGCGAAGCCGACGACGCCGGCGGCGCCGCTGGTGGTGAGCGCGGTGGCCGCCGCGGCCATCGTGGCGCCGGTGGCGACGACGTCATCGACCAGCAGCACCCGCCGGCCGGCGACCCGGGCCGGCCGCGGCACCGCGAACGCGTCGAGCAGGTTGAGCCGGCGGGCGTCGCCGTCGAGGTGGGTCTGCGGCGCGGTGTTGCGGACCCGGCGCAGCGCCCGGGTGTCGAGGGGCGCCGCGCAGCCGGCGGCGGCGCGGGCGTGGCGGGCCAGCGCCTCGCTCTGGTTGAAGCCGCGGGCGGCGAGCCGCCGCCAGTGCAGCGGGATCGGGACGATCAGATCGATCGCGCCGGCCTCGACCGCGGCGAGCAGGAACGGCGCGTACAGCGGCGCCAGCGCCCGGGCGATCTCGTGGCGACGGGCGAACTTCAGCCGGCGCAGCGAGCGGCCCAGCTCGCCGCCGTAGCGCCACGGCGCGACCATCGCCTCGAGCGGCCAGCGGCCGGCGCGGCACCGCGCGCACTCCACCGCGGGCGGCGCGGCCTGGGGCTCGCCGCAGCGGGGGCACGCCGGCCCCAGCTCGTCGACGGTCGTCGCGCACGCGGCGCACAGCGGCGCCGGCGGCTCGACCCGGGCCTCGCAGGCGGCGCACCGGGGGACGAACAGGGTGGACAGCGCGACTTCGACGGCTTGCATGCGCAGCCTATCGGCCGCGCGCGGCGCCGGTTGCGTGCTAAGAGTCGGCGATGGCCGACGCGCGCACCTCGGCGCACAAGTTCATCGCCCAGAACCGCAAGGCGACTCACGATTTCATGATCCACGAGCGCTACGAGGCCGGCGTCGCCCTCGTCGGCTCGGAGGTGAAGTCGCTGCGCGACGCCAAGGTGACGATCGCCGACGGCTGGGCCGAGATCCGCAAGGGCGAGGTCTGGCTGCACGGCATCCAGATCAACGAGTACCCGCAGGCCAACCGCGACAACCACCAGGTCGACCGGGTGCGGAAGCTGCTGCTGCACAAGGCCGAGATCGCCAAGCTGGGCGCCAAGACCCGCGAGCGCGGCTTCACGCTGATCCCGCTGGCGCTGTACTGGAAGGAGGGCCGGGTGAAGGTCGAGCTCGGCCTGGCCACGCACAAGAAGCAGTACGACAAGCGCGCGGCCAAGCGCGCCGCCGACGATCAGCGCGAGATCGATCGCGCCGCCAAGCGCTGAAGCGAAGCCGCGGCCCGGCGCATCGAGGCGTGGGAGACTTTCACCATGGCCGACAAGGATCCGCAGGCGGCGGTGACCGCCGAGCTCGTCGCCGAGAGCGCCGCCACCCTGGGCCGCCACGGCCGCCGCCTCGAGCAGGCGCTGGCCGCGCTGGCCGCGCACCAGCCGACCGACCTGCGCCCGCGCGGCGAGCTGGTCGACGCGGCGGCCTACCACGCGTGGAGCTACGTCGTGGTCCGAGGTGCGCTGGGCTGGGGCGATGACGACACCGCGCTGCGGGCCTACGAGGTGCCGGGCGAGGTGCGGGCCCGGATCGGCGTGGTCCGCGAGCCGCCGCCGGGCGATCCGATCACCTGAGCGCGCCCGCGCGGCGCCCGATTGACGCGGCCGTGGAATGCGGACGGGGGATCGCCGCGTAGGATACGCACCCATGAAGCGTCCGCTGCTCTCGCTCGCGCTGCTCGCGGTCATCGCGTGCGGCAAGAAGTCGTCCCCGCCCGCCGCCGGTTCCGGCTCGGCCCCACCGCCGGTCGCCGCGGTCGACGCCGGCGCCACGGTCGACGCCGCCGCGAAGGCCGCCGCCAAGCCCGCCGCCAAGCCGGCGGCGACGCCGGTCACGCGGGCCGCGCGCGCCGAGTACAAGGCCAAGCTGTCGGCCGGCCGCAAGCTGGCCAAGGCCGCCAAGTGGCCCGAGGCGATCGCCGCGTTCGAGGCCGCGCTGGTGGCGATCCCCGGCGACGAGCGCGCGCTGGGCGAGCTGTCGTTCGCGGCGATGTCGGCCGGCGACCACGCCAAGGCCCGCGCCGCTGGCCGGCAGGCGGTGCTGACGACCACCGACGCCAAGCTCAAGGCCGCCGCGCTGTACAACCTCGGCCGGGTCGAGGAGCAGGCGGCGGCGCCGGCCAAGGCGGCGGCGCTGTACCGCGAGTCGCTGGCGCTGCGCCCCAACAAGACCGTCGAGCAGCGGCTGGCCGGGCTGGGCACCGCGATCACCGACGCGCCGGCGCCGCTGGCGTGCGCGACGCCGATGCCCGCGGACAAGCTGTGCGACTGCCTGCTGGCGACCGTGGCCGAGAACTTCGAGCCCGACGACGAGCGGTCGTGCTCGGTCGACCCCAGCGGCGTCGACGGCTGGCAGACCGTCACCTTCGCGACCAGCGGCATGAACGAGAGCGAGGTCGCGGTGGTGGCGCAGGTCGGCACCGGCTGGGCCGTCGTCGGTTACCTGGCGGCGATCTACAACCCCGGCATGTTCGGCATCTCCGAGGAGTGGACCCTCGACGCGGCCAAGCAGGAGCCGCTGGGCGACCACACGATCGTGCGCTTCGAGTCGACCCACACCCGCACCGACTCCGACATGGGCATCGACGAGATCGAGAGCGTCACGTCGAAGTACCTGATGGTGTGCGTGCGCGATCCCAAGACCGGCGCGGCGAGCTGCCCGCTCGACGTGACCACCGAGGCGACCTACGAGCGCGACCGGCTCGGCCTCGACGACGAGGAGCTCGCCGACGTCAAGGACCTGCGGACGCCGGGCCTGCCGATCCGCAGCGAGACCAAGCTGACGGTGACGCTGTTGCCCGAGGGCGTGGCCCAGGTGCGCGCGGTGCGCGGGCGCCCCGACGGCGTCGGCGACGTGAAGCTGTGGTAGCGCGCCGGGCCGGCGGCGAGACAGGCGTGTAAGCGCGCGGCGCCCGCGGCGGCGCGATATAGAGGCGCCATGGATGGAGCCTCGAGCACCGCGCTGATGGTGTGCGCGTACCGCGCGCGCGCGTCGACCTGGCCGCAGCCGATCATGACCGACCGCTGGGCCGCGGCGCTGGCCGGCGAGGAGGGCCAGCGCATCGCCGCCGGCTTCGATCGCCACTGGCCGGCGATGGAGACCTGGCTGGCGCTGCGCGTGGCCTACCTCGATCGCCTGGTCGCGCTGGCCACCGATCGGCTGAGCGTGCGCCAGGTGGTGATCCTGGGCGCCGGCTACGACACCCGGGCCGCGCGGATGCCCAAGAGCGGCGTGCGCTACTTCGAGGTCGACCACCCCGACACCCAGGCCGCCAAGCGCGCGCGGCTGGCCGCCCTGCCCGGCTACCCGGTCGACGCCGCGACCTACGCGCCGTGCGACTTCGAGCGCGAGGATCCGGTCGATCGGCTGCGCGCGGCCGGGCTGTCGACGCGCCTGCCGACGCTGGTCCTGTGGGAGGGCGTCGTGCCGTACCTGACCGAGGCGGCGGTGCGCGCGACCGCGACGACGCTGGCCCGCGGGCTCGATCCGCGCTCGCTCCTCGCCTTCGACTTCGTCGGCAAGAACCTGGCGGCCGGCCAGAAGCTGTCGGCGCAGGACCACGGCATGCGCGACTTCATCGGCGACCTCGCCGAGCCGGTGCGGTTCGGCTCGGACCACATCACGCCGCTCCTGGCCGAGTGCGGCTACCGCTGGGTGCGCACGGTCAGCTTCGACGACCTCGCGCTGCAGCTGCTCGGCGACTACCAGCGCGAGCGGCTGTTCCGCTTCCAGCGCATCGCGCTGGCGTCGCCGAGCGTCGTCGACGCGCCCTGGCCGTGATGCCGGCGGCTCGCGCGGGTGCCAGCGGCGGCCAGCGGCGCCGCGGCGGCGGCGCGCGTACGCTCCCGGCATGCGAACCGCGCTGGCGCTCGTGCTGGTGACCGCCTGCGACCTCGCCGATCAGGATCCGGTGGCGCTGGTGGCCGCGCGCGGCCCCGACACGGTCGACTGCGGCGCGATCGAGAGCTGGGACGAGGCCGGCGCGGCCGGCTGGGCGCGGGTGTGCGCGCTGGTGGCCCGCAGCCAGGGGCGCGGGTTCCGCGCGGTGATCAGCCAGGCGGTCGCCGATGGCGCCGACGTGATCGGCTGGGTCGGCGGGCCCGACGGCGGCGGCTGGCGCCTGCACTACACCGCGGTGTTCGGCATGTACCTCGGCGGCGACAGCGAGTGCGTCGACTGGCAGGCCTGCGGCGCGGTGCGCGATCGCGGCCCGGCCTGCGGCACGCTGGAGCAGGATCTCTGCCTCGCGTGCGAGTAGCCGCGGGCTACTCCTCGTCGGGCATCGCCTCGTAGCCGGGCTGCTTGCGCTTGTTGCGCACCACCAGCCACGCGACGATGATCGACAGGTTGTAGAGCGCGATCATCGGCAGCGCCATCAGGCACTGCGAGATCGGATCGGCCGACGGCGTCAGCACCGCGCCGAGGATGAACGCGATCACCACGAACCAGCGGTTGAAGCGCCACAGGCTCTTGTGGGTGACCAGGCCGATCTTGGCCAGGAAGTAGATCACGAACGGCATCTCGAACACCGCGCCGAACGCCAGCATCATGTCGCGGGTCAGGTCGAGGTAGCCGCTGATGGTCAACGCCGGCTCGGCGTTGCCGATGTCCATGCCCAGCAGGTAGTCGAACATCGGCTCGAGCACGAGCTGGTGGCAGAACACCGCGCCGCCGATGAAGAACATCGCCGACAGGATCGAGAACACCAGGCCCATCCGCCGCTCGGACTTGTAGAGCCCGGGCGCGATGAACTTCCACAGCTGGTAGAAGATGAACGGGCTGGCCGCGAAGATCCCCGACCACATGGCCACCGACATCCCGACCCAGAAGGGCTCGGTGATGACGTTGTACTTCATGGTCGTCGTCGCCAGCTTCGGGTGGTGGACGATCGCCTTCTGGTACGGCTCGAGCAGCGCCTCGTAGATCTTGCCGGCGTAGAACCAGCACGCGACCGTGGCGATCATGAAGGCGATCGCCGAGTTGCGGAGGCGGCTGCGGAACTCGCGCAGGTGCTCGAGGAACGGCATCCGCCCGTCGTCGAGATCGGACTCGCTGGCGGCCATGGTCAGCTCTGTCCGCGGCCGATGGCGCCCGCGGCGGGCTTGATGAGGCTGGCCAGCTCGGCGGCCTCGGCGGCGGCGGCCTCGGCGGCGGGATCGGGGGCTTCGTCGACCGCGTCGGCAGCGTCGGCGGCGTCGCCAGCGTCGGCGGGCGGCGCGGTGGTCGCGGCGACCTCGGCGGTGGCCTCGGGGGCCGTGGCCGGCGCGGCGATCGCGGCGGGTGCGAGGTCCGCGCCCGGTGCGGGGGCGGCCGGCGACGCGTGCGCGCCGCCCGCGAGCCCGGCGGCGGCGACGGCGGCGGCCAGGCTGGTGGGGGCGTCGGCCGCGTCGGCCGCGTCGGCCGGCTTGGGGGGCGGCTTCTTCACCGGCGGGCGCCGGATCTCCTCACCGCGCAGCGCGCTCTTGATGTCGCGGATGGCCCCGCCGATCTCGGTGTCGTTCTCGATCGTGTCCTGGAACTCGCGGGTCTGCTTGCGCAGGTCGCGGATGCCCTTGGAGATGGTCTTGGCGGCGTCGGGCAGCTTCTCGGGGCCGAGAAACAGCATCGCGACCACGAGGATCACGAGGATCTCGTTCATGCCCATGCCGAACATTGCGGCGGGATTGTAGCACCCGCCGGGATCGGGGCGACCGCCGGCGCCGCTCTGTATATAGGGCGCGGGCCCGGGGCGCCGGGGCGTCAGTAGGGCGACTGGCCGCCGATGTTGCCGCCGGGGCCGTAGTCGCAGACCACCGTCGAGCCGTACTGGAAGCCGGCGCAGGTGTAGATCGCGCAGCCGATCTTGGTCGTGTTGCGCCAGACGACCTGCGTGTAGTGGCCGCAGATGCGCCCGGGGTCGCAGCTGTTGGTGTCGTGGTGGTAGTACTGCTTCTCGCTCACCCACGACGCGGTGGCGCCGGTGCCGCTGGCCTGGCCCCCGGAGCCGTAGATGTTCTCGCCGACGTAGGTCGGGTAGCCGTTCGAGCGGCCGGCGTTGTGATCGACCAGCCCGGTCGGCGCCTGGGTGTCGACGCACTGCCGGACCCAGGCGTCGGCGATCGCGGCCAGCGCCGGATCCCAGGTGAGCGGGCCGACGCCGACCAGCGCGCGCTCGGCGTTGTGCGCGTTGACGATGCCCTCGAGGCCGGGCGGCTCGCCCACCACCGGCGGCGCGTCGATCGTGCCGGCGGCCGCGTCGACGTCGGCGCCCGCGTCGCCGTCGCCCGGCGGCGCGGCGTCGTCGGAACCGCACGCGCCGAGGACCACCAGAGCTGCGAACCACCGCGAGGAGCGCATCGGTGGATGATCGCCTCGCGCCACCGCGAGGGTCAAGGCGACTGCAACTCGCCGGTTGCAGTGGCTGGTGGGTCCACGCCCGGCGCGCCTGTCCTACATCGCCGACCACCGCCGTCCATCTCCCGACGCGCGCCGGACGTGCGCGGATGCGCCGCGATCTCCGTCGAGGAATGGCGGTGTAGGCGCGCGCCGCACGAACACGCCGAGGCAAAACGCACCTGTGCTCGCGTGGGCGTTGCGCCGCCATGGCGCGAGATGCGAGCCCGGGAACCGACGTGGTCTCACCGAGTTGCGCGGGGGATCGGGAGCGACGATGACAGCGCGCTGACCGTCGCTGTCATCTGGCGCGCCGATGTCAGTGGCCCCGCGTGTGGCGCACGTCAGCGCGCTTACCGATCGCGGTTCGGCTGCGCACGCGGCGTCGCGCTGCGCCGATGTGGGTCTGGCAGACCGCGCCGCGCTGACACGCAGCGGCGCGACGGCGCGACGACGCGCTCGAGCGAGCTGGCATCGCGCGTGAAGAGTGTCGGCCGCACGGAGGATCGGAAACATGAAGCGCTCGCTCATCGCACTCGGGTTCATCGCCGCCACGCCGCTCGCCGGCTGCATGGTCGGCGACACCACCGCCACCCTCAACGACGACCTCACCTTCGAGGAGTTCCGCGACCTGACGTTCCGGGAACCGTGGGAGGGCGGCGCGTACATCATCGACGGTGACACGCCGGTCGCCAACGAGAAGGCGCTGTACGAGGAGTGGCTGGCGCTGTACGGCGGGCAGGAGCTGATCGTCAACGCCGCCGGTGGCCTCGACACCAAGTGGAACGACACCCAGAAGCTCAACCTCACGTACTGCGTGAGCGACCGCTTCGCCGGCAACAAGGCCGCCGTCGTCGAGGCGCTGCGCCAGGCCACCGACCTGGGCTGGGAGGTGCGCGCCAACGTCAACTTCGTCTACGTGCCGGCGCAGGACGCCACCTGCACCGCCAGCAACACCAGCGTCGTGTTCGACGTGAACCCGGTCAACGTCGGCGGCCAGTACCTGGCGCGCGCGTTCTTCCCCAACAACGCGCGCTCGAGCCGCAACGTCCTCATCGACAACACCGCGTTCGATCCCGGCCTGAGCTGGCCGCTCAAGAACATCCTCGGCCACGAGCTGGGCCACGCGCTCGGCTTCCGCCACGAGCACACCCGGCCCGAGTCGGGGACGTGCTTCGAGGACAACAGCTGGCGCCCGCTGACGCCGTACGACTCGGCGTCGATCATGCACTACCCGCAGTGCAACGGCACCTCGAGCAACCTGGCGTTCACGACGCGCGACGCCGAGGGCGCCGCGGCGCTGTACGGCGCGCCGGGCGGCGCGCCGCCGCCGCCCCCGCCGCCGCCCCCGCCGCCGAGCGGCGGCGGCACCCAGACCTGGACCGGCAGCCTGACGCTGGGCCAGCTCAAGGTCGTCGGCGGCCCGATCGCGGTGAAGGTCGGCTCGACGCTCAACGTGACGATGACCGGCACCGGCGACGCCGACCTCTACGTGCGCTTCAACAACGCGCCGACCCGCTCGCGCTTCGCGTGCCGGCCGTACCTGACGACCTCCAACGAGAGCTGCGCGATCACCGTGCCGCAGGGCGCGACCGGGTTCTACGTGGCCGCCGACGGCTACACCGCGTCGACGTACAGCATCACGGCGACCTTCACGCGGCCGTGACCCGCAGCGGGCGCTGACCGCGCCGCGCCCGGCGGCGAGGGGGGGGCGAGCGCGCGTCTCGGGTGGGGGCCCCGTCGGGGGCATGACCCCGACGGGGGAGGGTTTGGCGACAAACCCTCCGGCTACTCGCGCGGCGCGACGCAGTAGACCTCGGCGACGATCTCGATGGCCTGGCTGGTGGACGTGTTGCGGTAGTCGCAGCGCCAGCTCGACGCGGCGTGCTCGTCGGTGAGGCCGACCGGGCGCGCCGCCACCAGCTCGGCGACCCACATCGGATCGGCGTAGCAGCCGCCGGTGATGACCAGGTCGCGGGCGCGCTCGCAGGCGGCGACCGCCGACGCGACCTGGCCCGCGCCGACCGAGACCCGGGCCTCGCGGCGCGACAGATCTTGCTTGGCGGCGTAGGCGCCGGGCGGCCCCGCCGGCCCGCGCGGGCCCTGCGGTCCTTGCGGCCCCTGCAGGCCCTGAGGCCCCTGCAGCCCCTGGACGCCCTGCGCGCCCTCGGGACCGACCGGCCCCGACGGCCCCGGCGGCCCCGGCGGCCCCTCGGGACCGGCGCCTGCCGGGCCGGGCGGACCGTTCGGTCCAGGCGGCCCGACGATGCCCGGCGGCCCCGCCGGCCCGACAGGCCCGGCCAGCCCGCTCGACGGCCCCATCGCCGCCAGCTCGCGCGCGACCTTCTGCGCGTCGACCTTGGTGCCGGTGCGCTCGATCGACTCGAGCCGGCCCTCGGCCTCGGCCAGGCGGGCCTTGAGCTCGTCGACGCGCTTGTCGGGCGAGGTGCCGCGGCAGGCGCACGCCAGCCAGGCCCCCGCGACGAGCAGCGTCCGCGCTTGCACGCGGCGATCGTATGCCGCGGGCCGGCCCACCGCCTGTGGCCCGGCCGTTTTTTTGCCCCGGCCGACCAGCGGGCGTACCACCGAAGGCCATGAGCGAGCCCCTGATCGCGCTCGGTCGCGCCGGCCTGGCCTTCGCCGGCCGGCCGGTGTTCGTCGACGCCGAGCTGGCGATCGCCGCCGGCGAGGTGGTGATCGTCGGCGCGCCTGCCGGCGCCGGCGCCTCGGCGCTGTGCGCCATGATCGCCGGCCTGGTGCCGGCCACCGGCGACGTCGCGATCGCCGGCCACCGCCTGCGCAAGCTGCGCGCGTCGTCGCTGACGCGGCTGCGGCGCCGGCTGGGCGTGGTGCCGCAGGACCTCGCGCTCCTGCCCGACGCCACCGCCCGCGCCAACGTCGAGCTGGCCCTCGCGGTCGCCGGGGTCCGCGCCGGCGACGCCCGCCGCCGCGCCGACGCCGCGCTGGCCGAGGTCGACGTCGACGGCGACCTGGCGATCGCCGGCCTGGGCATGGCCGCCCGCCAGCGCGTCGCCTGGGCCCGCGCGTTCGTCCGAAATCCGGACGTCGTGATCGCCGATCAGCCGACCAGCCACCAGGACGGGGGCGGCGCGGCCCGCTTCGTCGAGCTGCTGGCGGCGCGGGCCGCCGACGGCGCCGCGGCGCTGGTCGCCTCGCGCGACGCGACGCTGGCCGAGGCCGCCGCCCGCCGCGGCTGGCGCACGCTGACGATCCACCAGCACCGGCTGGTCGACGTGGCGACGATCGTCGTCGAGGACATCGACGCGGCGCCGCTGGTCGAGGCCGAGATCCCGCGGCCGACCGACGACGCCGTGCCCAACGTCGTGCCCTTCCCGCTGGCCCGCTCGGCCGGGAACCGCCGATGACCGCGCTCTGGGGCGTCGTGCGCCGCTCGCTGGCGCTGGTGGGCAAGCACCGGCGCGCGTCGGCGTGGGCGATCGCCGCGATCGCGGCCGCGCTGGTCGGCGTCGCCGCCACCCGGCTGGCGGCCCAGGACGTCGCCGCCTGGTCGCACGGGGCCCGGGCCCAGGCGTCGATGGTGGTCTACCTCGACGAGGGCGCGACGCTGGCGCAGGCCGACGCGCTGGCCCAGCGGCTGCGCGCCCACGGCGGCGTCGACGGCGTCGCCGTGGTCAGCTCGACCGAGGCCAGCGACCGGCTGCGGGTCGCGCTGGGCGCGCACGATCAGCTGCTCGACGGCGTCGAGCCGACCAGCCTGCCGATCTCGCTGGAGATCACGCTGGCCGCCGGCACCACCGACGTCGCCGCCGCCAGCCCGGTCGTCGCCGAGCTGCGCGCGACCGCCGGCATCGAGGACGTCGAGGTCACCCGCGACGCCAGCGCGCCGCTGGCCGACGCGCTGGCGCGGCTGGCGCGGCTGGCGTGGGCGCTGTTCGTCGTCGTCGGCGTGGGCGGCGTGATCGCCGTCGCCGCCGCGATCCGCCTGCACCTCGCGGCCGACCGCGCCGAGCGCGCGACGCTGCGCCTGCTCGGCGCCGGCCCGCTGTTCACCCGGGCGCCGACCTGGGGCGCCGGGCTGTGGCTCGGCGTCGCCGGCGCCGCGGTGGCGCTGGTGATCGGCCGCGGCCTCGCCGCCACCGCCGAGCTCGGCAGCCTGTTCTCGACCCAGGCCTGGACGCCGGCGACGCTGGGCATCGTGCTGGCGCTGGGCGCCGGCATCGGGCTCGCCGGCGGCGTGCTGGCCGGGGCCCGCGATGCGTAGCGCCGCGCTGATCGCCGCCGCCGCGCTGGCGCTGGCCACCCGCGCCCACGCTGGACCGACCCTGGGCGAGCAGCTCGATCAGCAGGCGGCGTCGGTGGCGCGGGCCCGCGATCAGGTGCTGACCAAGCTGCACGACAGCCAGCGCGCGCGCGTGCAGCGGGTGCGGCTGGCCTACAAGCTCCTGCGCACCGCCGGCGAGCCGCTGGCGATCGCGCCCGCCGATCGCATGGCGGTGGCCCGCGGCCGCGCCACCGCGCGCTGGCTGCTGTCGCGCGACCGCGCCGAGGTCGCGATGTACGCCGGCGAGGTCGACAGCCTGACCAGCGCCGCGTCGCGCATCACCGCCGATCGCGCGCGGGCCGCCGAGCCGCCCGCCGACCTGCGGCTGATCCGCCCCGTCGCCGGCGCGATCATCCGCCGCTTCGGCCCGCTGGTCCACGAGGACAGCAAGGCCACGCTGTCGCGCCGCGGCGTCGACTTCGAGGTCGAGCGCGACGCGCCGGTGGTGGCCGCCGCCGACGGGCTGGTGCGCTACGCCGGGCCGATCCGCGGGCTCGACGATGGCGTCGTGCTCGATCACGGCGGCGTCTGGACCGTCGTCGGCAAGCTCGATCAGCTGACGGTCGCGACCGGCGACTACGTCGCGGCCGGCCAGCGCCTCGGCCAGCCGGCGCGCTACCGCGTGTACTTCGAGGTCCGGGTGCCGCTGGGCCCGGGCGGCCTGCCGGTCGACCCCGAGCGCTACCTTTCGCCGGCAAAGTAGCGCCGGCCGGGCAACCGCGCGGCGTTCGCGCTACCATCGCCGCGTGTCGCGCGCGACCCACGCCGCCGCCTTCGCCGCCGGCTGCGCGGTCGCCGCCGCGGTGTCCGTCGCGGCCAAGCCGCGGCGCGCCGAGGCCGTGCGCTACCAGAGCCTCGACACGTTCGCGCAGACGCTGTCGTACGTGAACCAGCAGTACGTGACGCCGGTGCCCGAGCGCCAGCTGCTGTACGCCGCCGCCCGCGGCATGGTCCAGAGCCTCGACGCCTACTCGGCGTTCTTCTCGCCGACCGAGTACCGCCGGCTGCGCGAGGACACCGACGGCGAGTTCGGCGGCGTCGGCGTGGCGCTGGGCCCGGGCGGCCCCGACGACGCCATGCCCCACGCGCTGCCGTGGCCGATCGTCGACGAGGTCGTGCCCGGCTCGCCGGCCGCGGTCGCCGGCATCGCGGTCGACGATCGGGTGGTCACCGTCGACGGCACCGCGACGATCGGCGACGACGCCAAGGACGAGCGCTACTGGGACGAGAAGCTGCGCGGCAGCCCCGGCTCGCGGGTCACGGTGCAGGTCACGCGGCCGGGCTGGCCGACCCCGCGCAGCTTCGAGCTGGTGCGCGCGCAGGTGAAGGTGCCGTCGGTCAGCGCCGAGCCGATGGCGCCCGGGATCGGCTACCTGGCGATCCGCCGGTTCCAGGAGGCCACCGGCGCCGACGCCGCCGACGCGCTGCGCGGGCTGATCGCGGCCAAGGCCGGCGAGGTCATCCTGCTCGACCTGCGCACCGACTCCGGCGGGCTGATCGATCAGGCGATGGCCGTGGCCGACGAGTTTCTCGACGACGGCCTGATCGTCACGATCCGCGGTCGCACCGCCGCGGTCGAGGTGCACAAGGCCCACCGCGGCGGCCTGGCGGTCGGCGCCAAGGTGATCGCGCTGGTCAACGCCGAGACCGCGTCGGCCGCCGAGATCCTGGCCGGCGCGCTGCAGGACCACCGGCGCGCCACCGTGCTGGGCATGAAGACCTACGGCAAGGGCGTCATCCAGACCTACTTCGACCTGGACGACGGCTCGGGCCTGAAGCTCACGACGCACCGCTACCTGACCCCGGCCGGCAACGAGGTCGAGGGGCGCGGGATCACGCCCGACATCGAGGTTCCGGAGTTCGAGGCCGAGACCGTGGTGGCCGGCGCCGACCCGGGTGACGACGAGGCCGACCCGGCGGTGCAACCGTCCGGCAACCGTGCGATACTCGAGGCCAGGCTGGCCGACGACTACCAACTTCGTATCGCCTACCAAACCGCCCAGCGCTGGCTGGGGTCCAAGTGAGGTCCGGCGTGGGGTCGCCCCCGCGGCGGACATGGCCTGGCCACCGCCAGTGGAGATGAGCCGATGTTCAAGCTAGTGATCCAGGATGACGAGGGAAAGACGACGGTCGTCCCGCTGGTGCGCGACGAGATCACGATCGGCCGCAAGGAGGGCAACACGATCCGCCTGACCGAGCGGAACGTCTCGCGCAAGCACGCGCGGATCAGCCGGGCCAACGGGGCGGTGGCGATCGAGGACCTGGGTAGCTACAACGGCGTGCGGGTCAACGGCACCCGCATCTCCCAGCGCACCGTGCTGGCGGTCAGCGACCGGGTCCAGATCGGCGACTACCTCATCGAGCTCAAGGCCGAGGGCGTCGA
Organism: Myxococcales bacterium; assembly: GCA_016794525.1. Classification (GTDB taxonomy): domain Bacteria; phylum Myxococcota_A; class Polyangia; order Haliangiales; family Haliangiaceae; genus UBA2376. Next base: position 18,405 of record JAEUJY010000120.1, on the reverse strand, counting down.
GCAGCCGGTCCCGTACGAGGACGCGCGCACCCAGCCGATCGAGCGCCTCGACCCGGCGCAGCTGGCCGCGGCGATGCCCGGCGCGGCGATGCCCGCGGCGACGCCGCTGGGCCTGGCCGACACCGATCCCACGGCCCGGGCGGTCGCGCCGGCCGCGATGACGGCGCCGGGCGGCTACGCCCGCATCGTCGTGCTGTCGTCGAACTTCGCCGGCCGCGAGTTCCAGCTGACCAAGCAGGAGATGGTGATCGGGCGAACCGACGACAACGACGTCGTGATCAACCACCGCTCGATCAGCCGCAACCACGCCAAGATCGTCCGCGAGCCGGGCACCGGCCGTTACACGATCATGGATCTGCAGTCGAGCAACGGCGTGCGGGTCAACGGCGAGGACTACGGCAAGGTCGAGCTGCGCCGCGGCGACACGATCGACCTCGGCCACGTCCGGTTCCGCTTCGTCGAGCCGGGCGAGGACTTCCTGTTCGGCCGCGACGCGCAGATCGTCGACGTGCCGACCGGCAAGAGCAAGACCTGGCTGTTCGCGCTGCTCGGCCTGGTGGTCGTCGGCGGCGTGATCGCCGTGGTGGCTGGCGGCGGTGGCGGCGGCGGCAGCAAGAAGGACACGCAGGTCGCGGTCGGCGGCTCGGGCGAGGGCACGGCCGACAAGAACCCCGGCGTCGCCGCCGGCACCGCGACCAACCCGGCAGGCACGGGCACCGCCGATCCCGGCGTCGGCTCGGGCGATCCGCCCCCGGGTCCCGGCACCGCCGTCGAGCCGCCGCCCGGCCCCGGCACCGCCGTCGAGCCGCCGCCTGGCCCCGGCACCGGCGCCGCGCCGGCGGTGACCAGCGACGCCGGCAAGCTCCTCGCCGACGCCCGCACCGCGATCGACGCGTCGAAGTGGGGCGAGGCCTCGAACCTCGCCAACCAGGTGCTCAAGCTCGACCCGGGCAACGCCGAGGCGCGCACGCTGGCCGACCAGGCCAAGCGCGAGCTGGCCAACTCGAACCTGTACAGCGACTTCGCGGCCGCCGCCGGCCGCAAGCAGTACGAGGCCGCGGTGGCCGCGTTCGAGGAGATCCCCGCCGACTCGGTCTACAAGAACCGCGCGCGCGACGGCTACGACAAGCTGCACACGCAGTTCCTCAACGACACCAAGCGGCAGGCCAACAGCCTGGCCAAGAGCCACAAGTGCAAGGAGCTCGACAAGCTCGCCACCGAGGCCGGCAAGGTGTTCTCCGACGCCGGCGCCGCGGTGCGCGACGTCAAATGCGACGAGGCCGTGGCGAGCAACCCGTCGGGTGGCGGCGGCGGCAGCAACGGTGGCGGCAGCAGCGGCGGCGGCGGTAGCCCGCCCCCGTCGGGCGACCCGACCCAGATCGTCAGCGACGCCAGCTCGGCGGCGATGAACGGTCAGTACGCGCGGGCGCTGCAGCTGGCCGAGCAGGCGCTCAAGATGCCGGGCATCCCGCCGGGCGTCGCCAACAAGGCGGTCAACACCGCCGCGCTGTCGGCCTGCAAGCTCAAGAACCAGGCGAAGGCCAAGCAGTACTACGCCAAGGCCAGCTCGGGCGCGAAGACCGGCATCCGCCAGACCTGTCTGCGCGACGCCAAGTTCGACCCGGGTGCGGAGTAGCCGGGAGGGGCGTTCGATCCGACGCGCTTCCCGTCGACGCCCCGCCCCGGCGGGGCGTTTTTGCGTCCGCGGGCGTAACCGGGGGGAGCCGGGCGGGCACTAGGGAGGGTGATGCCAGCGCGCGTCGACGCGAAACGCCCGGCGCGGCGGTTTGACCCTCCGCGGCATCCTGGTGTAACTCAAGGCATCCCTTGGCGTGCGCCCGCTGGCGCCCGCTTGCCTTCCGGAGGCTTCATGCTCTCGCCTGCTCCTCGGACCGCTCTCGGCCTCGGCCTCTTCGCCGCGGCCCTCCTGGTGGTCGCTCCTTCCCCGGCCCGTGCGCAGGACGCCGGCGACATCAGCGTGAACCCGTTCCACCACGCGATGGACTCGCGCGGCTACCTGACGGTCAACGCGTCCCAGGTCCTCGGCAACAAGGAGTTCGCCTTCGGCCTCGTCACCGACTGGGGCTACCGCCTGGTCGCCCTCGAGGGCGACGGCGGCACCACCTTCGACATCAACCACATCGTCACGCCGACCCTGCTCGCCGCGGGCGGCCTGAAGATCGGCCCCGCCGAGCTGGAGTTCGGCGCGACGATCCCGTTCGTCGTGGTCGCCGGCGATCGCGGCCCCGACTCGGACGGCGGCACGCCGACCAACCCGAACGACGATCTCACCTTCGGCATGTCGGGCCAGGGCGTGGGCAACATCGGCCTGCACCTGAAGACCCGCTTCCTGAAGACCTCGAAGGGCCCCAAGATCGGCGTCGGCCTGATCGGCAGCCTCTACCTCGGCACCTTCGGCGGCGACTCGAGCCCGCGCGGCAAGTTCCTCGGCGACGACAAGCTCACGCCGCAGGTGCTGCTGGTGGTCGACAAGGAGTTCGGCCGCGACCGCCGCTTCCGCGCCGCGATCAACGCCGGCTTCCGCGCCCGCACCGGCGCGACCGCGTACACCGACACCGGCTCGGGCGAGACCGGCTCGCCGGCGACCGGCGAGACGATCGAGTCGGGCAGCGAGGTGCCGTTCGGCCTCGGCCTGGCCTACGCGCTGTCGCCGCAGAAGTTCGACGTGCTCGGCGAGGTCTACGGCGCGTTCGCGCCCAACGGCCAGAACTACCAGCCGCTCGAGGCCATCGGCGGCATCAAGGTGTACCTGGCGCGCAACTCGTTCCTGACGCTCGGCGGCGGCGCCGGCGTGGTGCCGGGCAAGGCCGGCAACCCGCGCGCCCGCGCGTTCATCGGCATCATCTTCGAGCCGAACATCGGCGACCGCGACGGCGACGGCTACAAGGACGACGTCGACGCGTGCCCGAGCGAGCCCGAGGACTTCGACGACTTCGAGGACGCCGACGGCTGCCCCGAGCCCGACAACGACAAGGACGGCATCCTCGACGAGGACGACAAGTGCCCGCTCAACCCCGAGGACAAGGACGAGTTCGAGGACGAGGACGGCTGCCCCGAGGGCAACAAGAACGACCGCGACGGTGACGGCCTGCTCGACGACGTCGACCAGTGCCCAGACGACCCCGAGGACTTCGACAAGTTCCAGGACGAGGACGGCTGCCCCGACCCCGACAACGATCAGGACGGCATCCTCGACGTCGACGACCTGTGCCCCAACGACCCCGAGGACAAGGACGGCTGGGAGGACGAGGACGGCTGCCCCGACCCGGACAACGACAAGGACCGCATCCTCGACAACGACGACCGCTGCCCCAACGAGCCCGAGACCCGCAACGGCTTCGAGGACGAGGACGGCTGCCCCGACCGCGGCCGCGTCATCCTGACCGGCACCAAGATCGAGATCCTCGACAAGGTGTTCTTCGAGTACAACAAGGCGATCATCAAGAGCGAGTCGTTCCCGATCCTCGACGCGGTGGCGGCGACCCTCGAGGGCAACCCCGACATCCAGCTGATCGAGGTGCAGGGCCACACCGACGAGCGCGGCAACGACGCCTACAACCTCGACCTGTCGACCAAGCGCGCCGCCGCGGTGAAGCAGTACCTGATCGACAAGGGCATCGACAAGGATCGCCTCGAGTCGCAGGGCTACGGCGAGACCCAGCCGCTCGACAACCGCCACAACGAGGCCGCCTGGGCCAAGAACCGCCGCGTCGAGTTCTTGATCATCAAGCGCTCGAACGACGCCGGCGGGTGATGCCCATCGGCTGAGCCAGGCGGCAGCGCCAGGCGGCTGAGCGGCCCGGGTCCTCGCGGATCCGGGCCGTCGCCGTTTCGGGGCGCGTAACCTCCCGGGCCCGGGCGGCGTACCTACCTGGCGCGGCCGCCACGGCCGTGGCACAACCGAGGCTCGCCACGAGGCCCCATGACGCTCCGCTCGCTCACGATGATCGCTCTCCTGGCCGCGCCCGCGGTGGCAGCCGCCGACACCCAGCGCTGGACCGGCGACGGCTTCGTCGTGACCGCGACCACCGCCGAGCAGCCGGTGGCCGGCGCGCCGATCGGCGTCCGCCTCGAGCTGACGCCGTCGGGCGGCTACAAGGTCAACGAGGAGTACCCGATCGCGGTCGAGATCGTGGCGCCGGCCGACGTCGCCGCGGCCAAGACCAAGCTCGGCAAGGCCGACGCGACGGTGCGCCACGAGCGCGCCGCGTTCCAGCTGACGCTGACGCCGCGGACGACCGGCGCCAAGGTGGTGGCGCTCAAGCTGCGGTTCGCGCTGTGCACCGACGCGACCTGCGAGCCGCGCAAGCACGCCGTCGACCTCAAGCTCGACGTGAAGTGAGCTCGCGCCGCGGGCTGTGACCAGCCGGCGCACGGTGCAGTCGCCGGCGCCTCGAGGCGCCAGTGACGCGGTGCGTGATCCTGGGGCGTTGCGGCGGCGTCGCGCTGGCGCCGATGTTGCGATGGGTCGGCGGATGCCAACCTCCGTGACCGCCGCGCTCGCCTGCGCGGTGGCGATGCTGGGCGCCTGCGCCGCCGAGCCCGACGACGATCGCTGCGCCGCGGCCCGAGCCCACCTCACCGCGTGTCTCGGCGCCGAGCCCGCGCCGGCGGCGTGCGACGGCGCGGCGGCCGACGCCGTGCTCGCCAGCTCGTGCGCCGCGCTGATCGATCCGGGCAAGGACGACGGCGCGTCGACGGCGCTGTGCCGCCTCGGCGTGCTGTCGCGCTGTCCGGTGCCGGCGTGCACCGTCGAGGCCGCGGCGGACCGATGCGCCGACTACATCGATCGCGAGGACTGCGCGCAGTGCGACTACTACCTGTGCCGCGACGCCGCCGCCGCGACCAGCTGCGGCGCGACCGGCTACTACCAGGGCTTCGGGTACGCGTACTGCGAGCGCTACCTCGAGGTCACGACCGCGCGGCTGTCGCCGGCGGGCCAGCGCTTCGCCCACGACGTGCGGCGCTGCCTGATGCAGGCGATGGAGGACACGATCGACGTCGACGCGGCGTGCCCCGAGGTCAAGGCCGCGGCCTACGCGACGCACCCCGACTGCTACGTCGCGAGCGGCTTCTGCGCGCTGCCGTGGCGCGACTGGCTGGCGATCGCGGCGACGATCGCGCCGGCCGACGCGTCGTTCCGCGAGATGATCGGCACCGCGCTGCGCTGCCGGTAGGCGGCCCGCCTCAGCGGACCTGCCACACCCGCGAGTCGCTGACCGCGGCGCCGACCACGGGCAGCCCGTCGAGCGCGGCGCGGGTGGCGACCAGGCCGCGCACCTCGGGATCGGGCGACCAGTAGGCGACGTCGGTGAGGTCGCCGGCGCGGACCTGATCGCCGGCGCACAGCGCGACCGCGGCGTGGACGACGCAGACGAAGCCGACGCGGGGATCGCGATCGGGCCGCGCCTCGAGGGCGGCGGCGACGGCGCGCCCGACCTCGATCGCCCCGGTGCGGGCCAGCGCGTCGTCGCCGTCGATCGCGCGCGCCGCCAGCAGCAGGTTGCCGCCGTGCAGCGCCACCGCGTAGCCGGCGGCGGTGAGCCGGGCCTCGGCCAGCGGCAACAGGCCCTCGAGATCGGCGAGCAGCGCGTCGTCGGGGTCGGCCATCGCGTCGTCGTCGGCGCGGACCTCGACCAGCACGCCGACCGCGGGGCGCGGCGCCAGCGCGGCGGCGGCGTCGGGGTCGCTGGCGGCGGCGGCGCTCAGCGCGGCGGCGAACTCGGGCGCGCCGGGGTAGCGCTGGTCGGGCTCGATCGCCATCGCCTTCGCGATGACCTCGTCGATCGCCGGCGGCAGCGACGCGAACGCCGAGGCCCGCGGCCGCCGCGCGTGGGCGTGCAGGTACTGGACGATCGTCGGCGACTCGTCCTCGAACGGCAGCCGGCCGGTGAGCAGGTGGAACGTCATCACGCCGAGGCCGTAGACGTCGGTGCGGGCGTCGACCGCGCCGCCGCGGATCTGCTCGGGCGCCATCGTCACCGGCGTGCCGACCAGCTGGCGCGAGGTGGTGAGCTCGGCGGCGTCGGGCGCGGCCAGCTTGGCGATGCCGAAATCGATCAGGATCGGGCGCTCGCCGCCGGCGCCGTCGCTGGCGAGGAAGACGTTGGCGGCCTTGACGTCGCGGTGGACGATGGCCTGGGCGTGGGCGGCCGCGAGCGCGCTCGCGACCGGCGCGACGATCGCCAGCGCGTCGGCCACCGCGAGCCGGCCGCGCGTCGCCAGCACCCGGCCGAGGTCGGTGCCGGTGAGGAACTCCATCGCCAGGTACGGGCGGCCGTCGTCGACGGTGCCCCACGCGACCAGCTCGACGACGTGCGGGTGCTGGACCCGGACCATGACCTCGGCCTCGCGGAGGAAGCGCGCCACCGCGGCCGGCGCGCTGCACAGCTCGCCGTGCAGGACCTTGACCGCGACGACGCGGCCCGTGGTCGCGTGGTGCGCGCGGTAGACCTGGCCGAAGCCGCCCTGGGCCAGCAGCGCCTCGAGCACGAACTCGCCGACCGCCGCGCCGGCGGGCAGCGCGGTCGCCCCGAGGGCCTGCGCGGGCAGGCCGGCCGAGTCCAGGCTGATCACGCGATCACCGTAGCACGCAGCCGCGCGGGCCCGCCGCGCATTCGCCGGCGCGGCGCGCTACTCGTCGGTGATCGACACGCCGTGGCGACGCAGCAGCTCGCGCAGGTGGTTGCGATCCATGCGCGCGGCGCGGGCGGCGCGCGACAGGTTGCCGTCGTGGCGGCGCACCAGCTCGCGCACGTAGCCGCGCTCCCACGCGCCCACCGCGCGCTCCTTGGCGACGCGGAACGACGCCGCGTCGTCGAAGTCGACCGGCGCCGCCGCCGCGGACGGCTCGGCCACCGCGACGGTCGTCGAGATCTCGGCCCAGATCGTCGGGTCGTCGAGCAGCACCGCGCGCTCGACGGCGCTGCGCAGCTCGCGCACGTTGCCCGGCCAGTCGCGGCGCAGCCAGTCGATCAGCAGCTCGGCCGGCGGCGCGGCCTGGGGATCGTTGGCGAACTGGGTCCAGAAGTGGCCGGCCAGCACGCCGATGTCGTCGCGCCGCTCGCGCAGCGGCGGGACGCGCAGCCGGACGGTGTTGAGCCGGTACAGGAGGTCGGTGCGGAACCGGCCGCGGTTCACCTCCTGGCGCAGATCGCGGTTGGTCGCGGCGATGACCCGGACGTCGAGCCGGACGACCTCGTTGCCGCCGACCCGCCGCACGACGCGGTCCTCGAGGGCGCGCAGGAGCTTGGGCTGCATCTCGAGCGGCAGCTCGCCGATCTCGTCGAGGAACACCGTGCCGCCGGCCGCGGCCTCGAAGACGCCGCGGCGCGCGGCGGTGGCGCCGGTGAACGCGCCCTTCTCGTGGCCGAACAGCTCGCTCTCGATCAAGGTCGGCGGGATCGCGCCGCAGTCGACCACCACGAACGGCCCGGCGCGCCGGGTCGACGCGTCGTGGATCACCTCGGCCAGGAGCGACTTGCCGGTGCCGGTCTCGCCCTCGAGGAGCAGCGAGGTGTCGGCGCCGGCCAGCCGCGGCAGCAGCGCGAAGATCCGCCGCATCGCCGGGCTGCGCCCCAGCGCGCGCCCCCAGCGCTCCTCGACGGCGAGCGGCTCGCGCACGCGGTCGTCGCCGATGTCGAAGCGCAGCCGGGTCTGGCCCAGCTCGACGACCGCGCCCGGCTGCACCAGCGCGCGCTCGATGCCGATGCCGGCGACGGTGGTGCCGTTGGTCGAGCCCAGGTCGGCCAGCTGGTAGCCGCGCGGCACGACCGCCACGACGCAGTGGTGGCGCGACACCGCGGGGTCGGTGAGCTGCAGGTGGTTGCCGTCGGCGGTGCCGATCGACAGCTCGCCGCCGTCGGCGACGAACGACCGGCCCTGGTCGGGGCCGCTGAGCACCTCGACCTTGATGCGCCGGTAGGATATCTCCCGACCTGCGCGATCGAGGAGCATCGTCCCGTCGCCAGGTTGCGTGAACGAGCCGGACATCCCGGCGTACTATATCAGCAGCGCGACGCCGGACTGCGGGGGCCAGCCATCAGGTGATGGCGCGCGCCCGCAGGCGCCGGCCCGCAGCCCCCGCGATGCTCTCGAGATCACGCCCCCGCCGAACGGTACGGCCCGTGCAGCAGCACGGGGCGATGCCCCCCGTGCGCCTCCGCCTCGCGGTCGCCGTGACCCTGGCGGTCGTCGGGGCCGGCTGCGCCGACGAGCCCGGCCCGGTGGTGGTCAACCGCGGCGGCTGGGACCGCAACTCGGGCAACTACAACGGCAACCCGCGTTCGTTCGCCGAGGTCACCGGCCTGCACGGCGCGCCGAGCTGGGGGACGACCGGGGCCGGCACCCTCAACAACGCCACCGTCTACGGCATCCAGTTCGACCCGTCGGTCGCGCCCAGCTGCGCCACCCCGACCAGCGGCCTCACCAGCGTCACCTTCCTCAGCTCGTCGGGCACCGCCGCCGCGGCGATCGGCCCCGACGTGCAGGTCGAGCGGGTCGGCGGGCTGCGCGGGCGGCTGGCGATGGGCGAGGAGATCATCTTCCCCGGCCACGTCTACGACGGGTACCTGGGCGTCGCCGACGTGGCGTTCCGGCTGCGCCGGGTCGACACGCTCGTGCTGCGCAGCGCGCTCTGGTACGAGTGGCCGATCTTCTCGCTGGAGTCGTGCAACGCCAGCGCGCCGCCGGGGGCGTGGAGCCACCACGGCTTCGTGTCGTGGGCGCCGATGGTGCGCCTGCCGGAGCTGCCCGGCGAGGCGCTCGAGCTGCGCAGCGACATCGTCCAGGCGATCACGACGGTGCCGCGCGCCGAGTACCAGCACAACCCCAACGTGCCGAGCGTGGTGGCCGCGCAGACCGGCGCGCTGTGGTTCAAGTTCGCGTTCTACGCGTCGCTGCCGATCGCGCTGCACGACGAGCCCGACCTCGACTTCACCAGCGCCACCGGCGCGACGATCGACAACGGCCAGTTCCTGTGGCGCGGCGCGCTGGCGCTGGGCAACGCCAGCTGGGTCACGCTGCCGCTCGCCGAGGATCCCGAGCAGCACCGCTTCCTGTCGTTCTTCACCAAGGACGGCACCGCGGTCGCGATGTTCGCGCTGGCGCGCGGCGACGGCGCCAGCGCGGCGAGCCTGCGGCTGCCCCCGACCTGGGGCGGCGGCGTCGCGGCGGCGCTCGAGCTGACCGACGACGAGCGCGCCAACCCGGCGAGCCTCGACAGCGTCCAGGGCCAGCTGGCGCCGGTGATCGGCCAGCAGATGGCGGCCGAGGCCACGCACCTCGGCTCGGGGCCGTCGCAGTACCGGGCCGGGCTGTACGCCGGCAACTCGTCGAACAACCGCCGCGCGTACTTCTACTCGTACTGGCGCGCCAACGCCGCGGCGATGCGGATCGACGGGCTGGGCGCGGGGCGGATCGCGTCGCAGGTGGCGCTCGAGGGCGCGCTGCGCGATCCGGCGACGCCGATCGACTGGCTGGCCGCGTGCGAGTCGCCGCTGCGCGGCGGGATGACCCCGTTCGAGCAGCCCGGCAACTGGCTGCCGCCGCCGCCCGACTCGCCGGTGGTGGCGATGGACGGCGACGCGATGATGATGATCGACGCCGGCGGCGACGGTCCGGAGACGATGCGCGACGCCGCCGTCGACGCCGCCGACGCGGGCGACACCTTCGACGCGACGATGCCGGGCTTGCCCGACGCCGGCCCCGACGCGCTCCTGCCCGACGCGCCGCTGTCGCCCGACGCCGGCCCCGACGCGCTCCTGCCCGACGCGCCGCTGCCGCCCGACGCCGGGGTCGACGCCGACGCGCCGATCGACGCCGACGCGGCCCCGTCGGACGCCCCCGGCGAGGGCGGCCCCGGCCCCGACGCGCTGGCGCCGCCCGACGGCATGATCGCGCCGTGCTTCGCGCCGTGCAGCGACGCGGCGTGACCGACGCGCGGTAGCATGCCCGCGTGCGGTGCCCGCGCTGTTTCCGCAAGCTCGCGCCGGCGATGGCGTGCCCGGTCGACGGCGCGGTGCCGATCGCCGAGGAGCACGAGCCCGCGGCCGCGCCGGCGAGCGCGCCGGTGGTGCCGGGCTGGACGCTGGGCGCGCCGCTCGGCCACGGCGGCCAGGCCGCGGTGTGGCGCGCCAGCGGGGCGAGCGCCGACGCCGCGGTGAAGGTCGCGCACGCGGGCGGGCCCGAGGTGGTGGCGGCGTTCGCGCGCGAGGCGGCGGCGCTGCGGGCGATCGGCGCGCCCGCCGTGCCGGCGTGGCTGGCCGACGGCGCCCTCGCCGACGGTCGGCCGTACCTGGCGATGGCGCGCATCGCCGGCGTGACGCTGGGCGACGCGCTGGCGACGGCGCCGGCGGCGATCGCGCTCGACGACGTGGTGGCCTGGCTGGCCGGCGCCGCGGCGGCCGTGGCGCAGGTCGCGGCGGCGGGCTACGTGCACGGCGACCTCAAGCCCGACAACGTCGTGCGCCAGCCGGACGGCGCGGTGCGGCTGATCGATCTCGGGCTGGCCCGCCCGCTGACCGCGAGCGCCGGCGCGATCGCCGGCACCGCGCTGTACATGGCGCCCGAGCAGCTGCGCGGCGCCGCGCTGACCGCCGCCGCCGACGTCTACGGCCTCGGGGCGATCGGCTTCGAGCTCGCCACCGGCCGGCCGCCGTTCGTCGGCGATCGCGCCGCGGTCGAGCTGGGCCACCTGAGCTTCCGCGCCCCGCGCGCCAGCTCGCTGCGGCCGCTGCCGGCCGCGCTCGACGAGCTGCTGGCCGCGTGCCTCGCCAAGGATCCGGCGCAGCGACCGACCGCGGCGGCGGTGGTCGCGGCGCTGGCGAGCGCCGCGCTGGGGCCGACGGTGAGCGCCGCCGCCACCGCCGCGGTGACCAACCGCTCGAGCGTCGCGCTGGTGGCGATCGAGCGCGCGCCCAGCTCGCACAACCTCGACGCGCTGGCGCGCGCCCGCGGCGGCCAGGTCGCGCGCCAGGCCGGCGGGCGGGCGATCGTCGCGTTCGTGCCCGACGACTGCCCGGCGCCGATGCCGGCGGCGCTGGCGATCGCGCAGGCGCTGGCCGCGCTGGGCGCGCTGGTGGTGGTCCACGTCGAGCCGCTGGTCGCGCGCCGCGGCAAGGACGGCCGGACGATGCTGTTCGGCGCGGCGCTCGATCGGCCGACCTGGATCCCGGCGGCGCGGCCCGACGGCGTCGTCGTCACCGCCGCGGTGGCGCGCGAGCTCGACGCCGACGAGGTCGAGGCGATCGACGGCGTCCAGCGGCTGCGCGCGCGCGCGGCGGCCGTCACCGCGCCCGATCCCGCGGCCAGCGCGATCCTCGGGCGCGACGCGACGCTGGCCGAGGCGCGCGCCAGCGCCGCCGCCGCGCTGGCCGCCGGGCCGCCGACGATCTGGGTGGCGATCGGCGCCGCCGGCGCGGGCAAGTCGCGGCTGCTCGACGAGCTGGCCGCGCAGGTGACCGGCGATCACCCCGACGCCGCCGTCGTCCGGCTCGCCGGCGCCCGCAGCTTCGGCGCCGGCGCCGCCGCGGCGCTGGCCGCGCTGCGCGAGCAGCTCGACGCGCTCGCGCCGAGCGAGCCCGCGGCCAACCTGCCGCTGCCCGCGCTGGTGCGCGCGCTGTGCGACGCGGTGCTGGCCGAGCGGCCGCTGGCGATCCTCGTCGACGACGCGCAGTGGATCGACGACGCGCTGATGCAGGCGCTGGGCGTGGCGGCGCGCACCGCGACCGGCCCGCTGTGGCTGGCCGCCACCGCCACCGACGCGCTGACCGCGGCGCAGCCGGCGTGGCTCGACGGCGCCCGCGTCGGCGTGGCCCAGCTCGCGCCGCTCGACGACGCCGACGCGCGGGTGCTGATGCGGCGCGCGCTGGCGCCGGCCCGGCGGGTGCCCGAGGCGCTGGTCGCGCGGCTGGCCGCGCGCTGCGGCGGCGTGCCCGGGGTGATCACCGCGCTGGCCCGCGAGCTGCGCCGCGCCGGCGTGATCCGCCAGCACCCGGGCAGCGAGGTGTGGTTCGTCGCCGCCGACGAGCTCGACTACCTGCCGCCGGCGCCCGGCGTGCAGTGGTTCGTCACCCGCCAGCTGGCGGCGCTCGGCCCCGGCCTGCCCGAGCTGGCGCGCGCCGCCGCGCTGCTCGGCCCCAGCTTCGACGCCGCCGAGATCGAGGCCGTGACCGCCGCGGCCGCCGCCGGCGTGCGCATCGATCCCGGCGTCGGGCTGGCGCAGCTCGCGGCCGCCGGCGTGATCGTCGCCGACGGCGCCGGCTGGCGGTTCCGCAGCGAGGCCGAGCAGGCGGCGACCGCCGACACCGTCGCGCCGACCAGCCGCCCGGCGATCCACGCCGCCGCGCTGGCCCACGCCCGCGGCCGCGCCGACGGGCCCGAGGCCTGGGCCAAGCTCGCGTTCCACGCCGCCGGCGCCGGCGAGCCCGCCGCCGCCGCGGCCGCCGCCGAGCGCCTCGCCGTCGACGCGCAGGCGCGCCACGCGATGCTCGAGGCCGAGCGCTGGCTGACGCTGGCGATCGATCAGCTCGGCGAGCGCGATCTCGCCGCGCGGCAGCGGCTGCTCGGCGAGCGCGGCGCGGTGCGGCGGTCGCTGACGCACTACGAGGCGGCCCAGGCCGACCTGCGCGCCGCGCGCGAGCTGGCCGTGGCGCGCGGCGATCGGGTCGCGGCGATCGATCTGCAGCTCGCCGACGGCGCGGTGTGCGACTTCACCGAGCGGCTCGGCGAGTCGGCGCGGCTGATCGAGGACGCCGCGGCCCAGGCGCCCGCCGGGCTGCCGGCGCCGGTGCAGGCGCGGCTCGACAACTGGCTCGGCGTCGTCCGCGCGCGCCAGGAGCGGCTGCCCGAGGCGCAGGCGCTGCTGACCGCCGCGATCGCGCGCGCCGACGCGCTCGGCGATCACGCCACCGCCACCGGCTCGCGGCTGATGCTCGGCGGCGTGCTGCGCCGGCAGGGGCTCGTCGACGACGGCCGCGCCGTGCTCGATCGCGCGATCGCCGACTGCGAGCGGGCCGGCGACCACTTCCACCTGGCGATCGGCCTGTTCAACCGCGTCAACGCGTGGCGCCAGCTCGATCGGCCGCGCGAGGCGGAGGCGGACGCCGAGCGCGCGATCGGCGTGGCCAACCGGATGGGCCTCGATCAGGTCGAGCTGTGGGGCTGGTACGATCTGTCGCTCCTGCGGTTCTGGGCCGGCGATCTCGCCGGCGCGCTGGCCGCCGGCGAGGCGTCGCACAAGATCGGCAGCGAGCGCTTCCGCGAGGCGCCGCCGGTGGTCGCGTCGGTGTGGTACGCGCTCTTGCTGGCGGCGGCCGGCGAGCTGCCGGCGGCGCGGCGCGAGCTGGCGCACCTGCGCGTCGACGACCTCGGCGACAACCCGTTCCTGACGCTGACCCGCGACCTGGCGGCGCTGACCGTCGGCGGCGCGCTGGGCGCCGCGTGGGACGGCGTGATCGAGCTGGCCGGACGCCCGAGCGCCGACCCCGAGGACGCCGTCTTCGTGTGGTGGCTGTACGCCCGGACCGCGCGCCGGATCGGTGATGCCGCCGAGGCCGCGCGCGCCGCCGGCGAGGCCGCCGCCGCCGCCGCGCGGCTGGGCCGGGCCTGCCCGCCGATCGCCTGGCCCGGGGAAGATCCGTGACCTTCGTCTGTCCGGACTGCGGACGCGCGTGGCCCGACGGCGGCCACTGCGGCGACGACGGCGCGGCGCTGGTGGCGGCGCGCGACACGCTGCTCGGCCTGACGATCGGCCGGTGGCGCCTGGCGCGGCTGCTGGGCGAGGGCGGGATGGGCCGCGTGTACCTCGCGGTGCAGCCGGCGATCGGCAGCCGGGTCGCGATCAAGGTGCTGTCGGAGGCGTGCGCGCGCGATCGCGGGCTGGTCGATCGCTTCTTCGCCGAGGCGCGCGCGGTCAACCTGGTGCGCCACGAGCACATCGTCAGCGTGCTCGATCTGGCGTGGCTCGACGACGGCCGGCCATACATCGTCATGGAGTACGTCGCCGGCGTCACGCTCGGCGCGCTGGTGCCGCGGGGCCCGCTGCCGCTGGGCTCGTTGATCGCGGTGGTCGACGAGGTGCTGTCGGCGCTGGCCGCCGCGCACGCGATCGGCATCGTCCACCGCGACCTCAAGCCCGACAACGTGCTGGTGACCGTGGGCGGCCACGCCAAGGTGCTCGACTTCGGGATCGCCAAGCTGGCGCCGCAGCTGCAGCGGGGCGACTCGCCGCAGACCGCCAGCGGCGCGCTGCTCGGGACGCCCGACTACATGGCGCCCGAGCAGGTCGCGGGCGGCGTCATCGACGGCCGCACCGATCTGTACGCGCTGGGCGCGCTGCTCTACGAGTGCGTCACCGGCCGGCGCCCGTTCGCGGGCGGCAACCTGTTCGAGGTGCTGCGCGCGCAGGTCGAGGCGCTGCCGCCGGCGCCGACGTCGCTGCGCGCCGACCTGCCGCCCGCGCTCGACGCGGTGATCATGCGCGCGCTGGCCAAGCGGCCCGAGGACCGCTTCGCGACCGCCGCCGACATGGCCGCCGCGCTGGCCGCCGCGACCGCCGGGTTGCCGGCCGCCGCGTGGGCCCCGCTGCCGATCGCCGCACCGCCGACGCCGGCCCCCGCGCCGCCCGCGTCGCTGGCACACGGCCAGACGCTGCCCGCCGCGCCGCCCACCGCCGCCCGGCGCCGTCGGCGCGGCGTGATCGTCGCGTTCGCGGCGGCCGCGGTCGTCGCCATCGCGATCGCCGCGGTCGCGGGCGGCGGTGACGACGAGCGCGCGCGCTCCCCGGCGGGCGGGCCGCCCGCTGCGGCGCGGTCCGTCGGTACGCCCGCGGCCCCCACCGCGCCGACGCCCGGCGGCGTCACGATCATCGCCACCGGCGGGCCACGCCAGGCCATCGCGCGCGACTTCGATCCGGCGCGCTTCGACGCCATCGCCTACCTCGAGCGCGCCACCGCGGCGGCCCGGCGGCTGGCGCCTGACGCGGCCCTGACGCAGTTCGACGTCGACGGCGTCGGCGCCGACGGCCTGGCGAACCTGACCCTGTCCGACGAGTTCGACGCCAGCTACGCCTTCCGCGCACCGTCGCGCTCGGCGCGGCCCGACGTGCCGCACGGCGTGCCGGTCGACATCCCGTGCATGGTCTACGTCGACGTCACCCCCGCCGGCGCCGAGGCGTACGTCGTGACCCGCGAGGCGTGCGACGAGCCGCTGCGGCCCGCGCCGCGCTGTCGGCTGGCCGAGGTGTGGACGCGCGCGCTCGCCGATCGGGTGCCGGCTGGCACCGTCGCGCAGATCGACTACCTGTCCGACGGCTGGTTCGTGCAGGTCGGCGACGAGATCAGCGAGTCGGTCCTCGACGACTGCCGGTGAGCGCGCGCTGCGGCGGTGCCGTGCCGCGCCGTCGCCCGTCGCGCCGTCGCGCCGTGCGCCGTCGCCCCGTCGCCCCGTCGCGCCGTCGCGCCGCAGAGTGGCCGCGCCTGGCGCGCCGCGGTAGGCTCCGGGCGTGATCCGCTTCGTCTTCACCCTGATCATCGTCGGCGTGCTGGTGTTCCTGGGCGCCACGGTGAAGCTGGGCAAGCGCACGTTCTTCGGCCACGTCAGCGCGATCTGGTCGACCAACGAGGCCAAGGACATGCGCGAGGGCGTGAGCGAGAAGGCCAAGCCCGCGCTGGAGAAGGTCAAGCGCGGCGTCGAGGCCGGCTACAAGGAAGCCACCAAGGACGAGGGCGGTGACGCCGGTCCGACGCCCGCGCCGTCCCCGTCGCCGTCGCGCTAGTCGATCGCGACGATCTCGATCTCGCGGATGCCGCCCGGGCGGTGGACCTCGGCGACGTCGCCGACCGCCTTGCCGACCAGCGCGCGGCCGATCGGCGCGGTCGGCGTGACCACCGCGATGCCGCCGGCGAGCGTGACGCCACCGCCCCAGGGGGCGAGGTAGTAGCGGGTGGTCGCGCCGTCGTCGTCGACCGTGACCACCGCGCCCAGCGCGACCCGCGGTCCGGGCTTGGCCACCGACAGGCCGGCGACGGTCAGCAGCGCAGCCTCCAGCTCCTCGACGCGCGCCGCGTGGCCGCGCGCCAGGTACGACTGCTCGAGGCCGCGGGTGTCCTTGTCGTTTTCGGCCTTGGCCTCGCTGTGGGTCGCGCCCTCGACCGCCGCGGCGTGGGCGGCCCGGGCGGTGGCCAGCGCGGCCTCGGCGGCCGCCAGGAGTTCGCGGCGCAGGTCGCTGCGGGTCGCCTTCACGCGCCGATGCTACCGCCGCCGCCGCCGTCGCGTCGACCGCGCACGCCCGCCGCGAGTGCGGTACACCCCGCGCGTGCACCTCGATCTCCACCGCCACCTCGAAGGCTCGCACAGCGCCGCGGCGCTGGCCGACGTCGCCCGCGAGCTCGACCTCCGCGTGCCGCCGTTCTTCGACGTCGCCGCCGGCCGGTTCGCCACCGCCGCCGAGCTGACGCGCGTCACCACCGTGACCACGCCGTCGGACGATCCCGCGGCGTTCTACGGCTGCATCGTCGCCGCCCGGGCCGCGTACGTCAGCGTCGCCGCGATCGCGGCGCTGGCGGAGCGCGCGCTGCGCGAGGCCGCGACCGACGCGCCGGCCGGCGCCGAGCTGCGGCTCAGCCTGTTCTCGATGGCGCGCACGCTGATCGAGCACGCGCGGCGGCCGTGGCGGGACGTGCCGCCGGCCGAGTTCGCCGCGGCGTACGCCGAGCCGATCCTGGCGGCGGTGATCGCGGCGCGCGATCGCGTGGTCGCCGCGACCGGCGTGCCGCTCTTGCTGCGCCTCGGGCTGTCGCGCACGTTCGAGAGCGCGCCGCACTACCAGGCGCTAGCGACGATGGTGACGGGCCACGCTGCGGCGCTGTGCGGCGTCGACGTGCTCGGGATCGTCGGCGGCGCAGATCGCGAGCCGCTGCCTCCGGAGCTGCGGGCGATCCTCGACGCGCTGCGCGCCGACCTGCCCGACCTGACGATCCACGCCGGCGAGTTCGCAGGCGCCGACTCGGTGGACCGCACGCTGGCGCTGGCGCCGCAGGCCATCGGCCACGGCGTGCGCTCGCTCGACGATCCGGCGGTGGTCGAGCGCCTCGTGGCCAGCGGTGTGACGCTGGAGGTGTGCCCGACCTCGAACCGGCTGCTCATCCCCAGCGCGGTCGACGCGCTGGTCGCCGCCCACCACGCCGCGCCGCTGGTCGCGTTGCAGCGGGCCGGCGTGCGCTGCGTGCTCGGTAGCGACGACCCCGAGCCGCTGGCCACCAGCTACCAGCGCGAGCGTGCGATCGCCGGCGAGCTGGGTGTCGATCTGGCCCAGCTCGACGCCGACGCCGCGGCGCGCTGGCGTGCGCTGGCGCGCGCGTGACCGCGGGGTATCCTGCCGCGGTGCCCGACGCGCCCGCCCCGCTGATCGCCGTCCGCGCCCGCCGCGATGAGGTCATCGCGATCCTCTCCGAGCAGTTCAGCCACGACGCGCTCGAGGTCGACGAGCTGGAGCGTCGGCTCGAGCTGGCCCAGCGCGCCGACAGCGTGGCCGCGCTGGACGCCTTGGTCGCCGACTTGCCGGCGGCCACGACGGCGCTGGCGCCGCTCCCGGCGCCCCCCGTCGACGGGTGGCCGGCGCGTCGCCGGATCGCCGCGGTCTTTGGCTCGGTCGACAAGGGCGGCACCTGGACCCCGGCGCGGACCCTGACCGCCGTCGCGGTGTTCGGCTCGGCCAAGCTCGACCTGCGCGAGGCGAACCTGGCGCCGGGCGTCACCGAGCTCCGCGTGCGCTGTGTGTTCGGCTCGCTCGAGCTGATCGTCCCGCCGCAGCTCGCGGTCGAGTCCGACGCGACGGCGGTGTTCGGATCGTTCGAGGAGCTGCACCGCTCGCCGCACGAGCCCGATCCGTCTCGCCCGATCTTGCGGATCACCGGCCTCACGCTGTTCGGCTCGGTCGAGGTCGAGACCCGGCTGCCCGGCGAGAGCCGCCGGGACGCACGGCGCCGGAGCAAGCAGGAAGCCAAGGCCCTGCCCGGGCGCAAGGCCGAACTGCCCGCCGCGACCGCGCGTATCAAGGAAGACTGACCTCAGCTTCCTCCTCGCTGCGCCCGTCTCGTTCGTCGGGGCTTGGTGGCGGCGGGGGCCGCTCGTGGCGGTGCCGCCTCGCTCGCCGCTCGTGGCGGTGCCGCCTCGCTCGCCGCCCCCGTCGGCACCTCCTTCTGTCCCACGTGGGACGGCGGCGTCCCGTACGGCAGCCCGTCAGGGTGGGTGAATCGCAGCCGCCCCCGCGGGGTCTGCTCCAGCCGCAGCCGGCCATCGTGGACCGCCTTGTGGTGCGCCGAGCACAGCGTCGCCAGCCCGCGCGGCGCGTGGTTGCCGCCGACCACCCGCGGCACGATGTGG
>JAEUJY010000116.1 GCA_016794525.1 Myxococcales bacterium | reverse complement strand
TGCCGGTGCGCGTGCGGGCCGGCACCACCGGGGCCTCGGCGGCGGCCTGCGCGGCGGCGGCGGCGGCGGCCTCGACCCGGCCCTGCCACCACGCCGCGCCGGCGCCGGTCGCGGTCAGCGCGAGGTCCATGCCCGGCGGCTCGGTGCGGCCGCCGATCTGCTCGCGCACGCCGGCCACCACCGCGGCCAGCTCGTGGCCGTCGGCGGTGCGGACGGTCAGCGCGGTGCCGATCGGCATCGGGGTGCCGTGCTCGAGATGGCCGACGCCGCTGCCGTCGGGCTTGAGCCGCGCCTTGCGCGCCACCTCGAGGCCACGCCAGTGGACGTCGACGAAGTCCTCGCTCATCGACCCCGACGGTAGCACGCGCGCCCGCGGGTTTGACAGCGGCGGCGGCGCCAGGGAAGCTGCGGACGCATGGCCGTCGCCGACTGGATCCGCCGTCGCATCGCCGACGCCACGCGCCCGCGCCCCGATCCGGTCGCCGAGCGCACGCGGGCGCTGGCGGTGCGCGACAACGAGTACGGCTTCGACGCGTTCGGCATGGGCCGCGACCAGGTGCGCACCGCGGTGCGCGTCGCCGGGTGGCTGTACCGCCACTACTTCCGCGCCGAGGCCAAGGGCCTCGAGCACGTGCCGAGCAGCGGCCGCGTGCTGATCGTCTCGAACCACTCCGGCCAGCTGCCCTACGACGGCATGGTCATCAGCGCGGCGTGCATGCTCGACGCCGCGCAGCCGCGCCTGTTGCGCTCGATGGTCGAGCACTTCGTGCCGACCGTGCCGTTCGCCAGCTACCTGATGGCGCGCTGGGGCCAGATCATCGGCACGCCCGAGAACTGCCGGCGGCTGCTCGAGGCCGACGAGGCGATCCTGGTGTTCCCCGAGGGCGCCCGCGGCATCTCCAAGCCGTTCTCGAAGCGCTACCAGCTGGCGCCGTTCGGGCTGGGCTTCATGCGCCTGGCGCTCGCCACCAACACGCCGATCGTCCCGGTCGCGGTGATCGGCGCCGAGGAGCAGGCCCCGGCGGTGAACCTGCGGGTGGTGGCCAAGCTGCTGGGCACGCCGTCGTTCCCGGTGGTGCCGTACCCGCCGTTCGTCGGCGTCGTGCCGCTGCCGGTGAAGTACCGGCTGCACTTCGGCGAGCCGATGGTGTTCACCGGCGATCCCGACGAGGACGACGAGGCGATCACCGAGAAGGTCACCGCCGTGAAGCGCCGCATCGAGTCGCTGATCCACGTCGGGCTGCGGGAGCGCAAGCATGTGTTCTGGTAGGGCCCCATGACCGCGCCCAAGAAGGTCGTGATCACCGGCATCGCCGGCCGGCTGGGCCGCGTCGTCGCCCGCGCGCTGCACCACGATCCGCAGTTCGTCCTCGAGGGCCTCGATCGCCGCGAGTTCGTCGGGCGGCCCAAGGACGTCGTCCACCACCAGGTCGACGTGCGCAGCAAGAAGGCGCGCGACGTGTTCCGCGCCGGCGACGTCGCCGCGCTGGTGCACATGGGCCTGATGCACGACCCGCGCGCCACCGCCGCCGACGTGTACTCGTGGAACGTCGCCGGCACGATGAAGCTGCTCGAGTACTGCCAGACCTACCGGGTGCCCAAGGTGGTGGTGCTGTCGTCGGCCGACGTCTACGGGCCGCGCCCCGACAACCCGCAGTTCCTCAGCGAGGACGCGCCGCTGCTCGCGGCGCAGCGCTTCCCGCAGATGCGCGACCTCGTCGAGATCGATCACCTGGCGTCGACGTTCCTGTGGAAGGCGCGCGAGATCGAGACCGTCGTCTTGCGCCCGGTGCACATCCTCGGCAGCGTCCACAACGCGCCGTCGAACTACCTGCGCCTCGATCCGGTGCCGACCTTGCTCGGCTTCGATCCGATGGTGCAGGTGATCCACGAGCGCGACGTGGCGCGGGCGGTGAGCGCGGCGCTCGCGCCCGGCGTCCGCGGGATCTACAACGTCGTCGGGCCCGGCCAGGTGCCGCTGTCGGTGGTGCTGCGGGAGCTGGGCCGGCGCACGCTGCCCATCCCCCACCCGCTGGCGAAGCCGCTGTGGTCGCTGGCGTTCCGCGCCGGCGTGTCGAGCTACCCGGTCGCCGAGTTCGACTTCATCCGCTACGTCTGCATGGTCGACGGCAGCCGGGCCGCCAAGGACCTCGGGTTCGCGGCGCGATCGAGCCTGCGCGAGACCATCCTGGCCGTCGACGAACCGGCGTGACCGGCGGGTGATTCGGGGTGTGATCGGGGCCCCAGCCGTGGCGTTCGCTCCCACCGGAGTGTGAACGGATTGCTACAGTCGACCGTGGACGTTCGTTGACGCAGATCCAACGCAAGGTTGGCGCGTCTGGGAGCGTCACGGTCCTGACACCCTGCCCGATCGGCTTGCCCCCTGAAATCCCGGACGTTTTTGTCGCGGATCGGGCGGGACCGGCAGGATCCTGCCGGTTCCTTCACCAGAGAACGTCACGATTCCGCACGGTTCGATCCCGCTGCCAAGGTGGCACGCCGAGTGCTTTGTCAGCGACACGTCGTCACCCCGCTGCTCCCCCACCGCTCACCGAATCCGGAGAACGTCGTCATGAAGAAATCCCTCCTTGCCTGTCTCGGCCTCGCGATGGCCAGCACCCTGTCGGGGTGCATGCTGTACTTCGGCGAGGAGCACCACGGCGACATGTGCCCCCCGGGCACCTACGAGAGCTACGACGACTGGGGCAACCCGGTGTGCGTCCCCGGCGGCGGTGACGGGTACTACTGCAGCACCGACCAGCAGTGCGCGTCGGGCTGCTACTGCGACGAGACCACCGGCACCTGTGCCGAGGCCGGGTTCTGCTCGGCCGACGCCGACTGCGGCGCCGGCATGACCTGCGACTGCTCGAACTCGTGCGTGCCGGCTGGCACCGAGACCCGCAGCTGCGGCCAGACCTGCTTCGAGACCGGCTGCCCGATCGGCATGTCGTGCGCGAACGACGGCGTCTGCCTGCCCAACGGCCCCACCTGCACCAGCGACACCGAGTGCGCCGCCGGCTGCTACTGCGGCCCGAGCGGCTCGTGCGAGGAGACCGCGGTCTGCACCAGCAACGCCGACTGCCCGGCGGATCAGCACTGCGACACCGACCGCTCGACCTGCGTCCCCGGCGCCCCGCCGCCGCCCCCGCCGCCGCCGGCCCCGAGCTGCGCCGGCACCATCACCTGCGCGTTCGGTGCCCCGACCTGCCCCGCCGGCCAGGTGCCGCTGATCCTCGACGGCTGCTGGACCGGCACCTGCGCCGCCTACGAGACCTGCACGTCGGCGCCGACCTGCGAGGTGCTGAACACCGAGAACATCTGCCTCGGCCGCAACGACTGCACCGCGGTGTACAGCGGCCAGAACTGCACCCGCCCCGACGGCAGCGCGTGCACGATGGGCGACACCGGCTGCACCTGCCAGACCTTCTCGTTCGATCACTGCCGCGCGGACTGAGCGCGTCGGGAAGAAGAGGGGCTTTCGCAAAGCCCCTCCCCCACAAGACGTGGGGCCCCCACCCGAAACGCGAGAACGTACCTGACGCCCCGCCGCGATGCGGGGCGTCGGCGTTTTCGGAGCCGCGGCGGATCACGCGCGCGGGAAGCGCAGCGTGACCGTGGTGCCGGCGCCGACGGCGCTGCGGATGTCCATCGTGCCGGCGGCGCGGACGACGGCGGCGTGGACCATGGCCAGGCCCAGCCCGGTGCCGGCCTCACCCTTGGTGGTGAAGTACGGCTCGTGGGCCCGGGCGACGACCTCGGGCGGCATGCCGACGCCGTCGTCCTCGACGGCGACCCACACCGCGTCGTCGCTGGCGCCGGTGCGGATCGCGACCTGGCCGTCATGTCCGACGGCGTCGACCGCGTTGATCAGCAAGTTGACCAGCGCCGCCAGCAGGTCGGGGCCGTGCCCGGGCGCGGGGGGCGGCGCGCCGAGCTCCTCGACCAACGTGACCTTGCGGGTGGGCGCCCACGGCGCGCTGGCCCGCACCAGGCTGGCCGCCTCACGCGCGACCGCGTCGAGGACCACCGGCGCCGCGGCGCGCTCGGTCGGGCGGGCGTAGTCGCGCAGCCGGGTGATGGTCTCGGCGCCACGCGCCACCACGCCGCTGGCGCGCTCGACCGCGGCGATCGCCTCGGGATCGCCCTGGACCCGCCGCCGCAGCCGCGCCAGCTCGAGCGCGATCGGGTTGAGCAGGTTGCCGAGATCGTGCGCGACGCCGGCGGCCATCTGCCCCAGCGCGCGCAGCTGGTAGCTGGCCCGCAGCGCCGCGTCGAGGCGCTTGCGCTCGGTGATGTCGATCGACAGCACGACCAGCCCGTCGTGCCACGGGCCGATCCGCAGCTCGAACCACGCGTCGCTGCCGTCGGCGAACGTGAACCGGTTCTCGAACGTCGCCGGCGCGCGGGTGGCCATGCACTCGGTCAGCAACCCGAACAGCGGCGTGGCCTCGATGCCCGGGTAGCACTCCATCATCGTGCGACCGACCAGCGCCTCCTTCGACATGCGGCCGTGCCGACACGCGGCGGCGTTGAGGTAGCGGTAGCGCCACTGCCGATCGATGATCTGCAGCCCCTCCATCAGCGCTTCCATGACCCCGACGGGATCGATCGGCCCGAGCGACGTCGCCACGGCCCGAGCATACACGGGCGCGGCGCCGGTGCAGCCCCCGCGCGCTAGCGCCAGACGCCAGGGTTGGCGTCGGTCGAGGGAGGGGCCGGCGTCGCGTCGGGCGCCAGCCACACGCCGCTGGTGAGCACGTCGCGCAGGCCGGCGATCGCCTCGGGCTTGCCGGCCACCAGCTCGTCGGCGAGCAGCCACTCGGGGCGCGGGAACAGCTCGTCGAGGCGGGCCAGGATCGCCGGGCGATCGGCGGCGGCGCCGTTGGCGAGCAGGTTCCACAGGGTCAGCGTGTCGCCGGCGCCGGCGGCGGCCACCAGGGGCGGCAGCGCGGTCGGGTCGCCGGCGTCCCACCGCGCGACCAGCGCCGCGAACGCCGGGGTGGCGTCGACGGCGACCGGCGTGCCCGGGCCGCGGCCGGCGACGGTGGTGACGGTGTGGCCGCGGGTGACGTGGGCGACCCGCGCGCCGGCCGCCAGCTCGACGACGCCGCTGGTGACGGTGAGCTGGGTGCGGCCGTCGGGCAGCACGGCCAGATCGTAGGCGCACCCGAGATCGATCGCCGTCGCGGCGGGCGTGTCGACGACGAACAGCCGCGGCGGCGCGGTGACGCGGGCCGACAGCCGCCCGTGGGCGAGGCGCAGGCGGTGCTGGTCGGCGCCGGTGGCGGCCAGCGTCAGCTCGGAGCCGCCGGCCAGCGTCAGCGCGCCGATGTCGGCGATGGTGACGTCGGCGGTGACGTCGGGCGGGGTCTCGAGGGCGACGCCGACCGGCAGCACGCCGCCGGCGGTGGCGACGCCGCCGCAGCGCGCCTGGCCGCCGCGCGACGTGAACGCGAAGCCGGCGCCGCTGGCGCCGCAGCCGTCGGGCGACGCCGGGCGCGACCCGCGCGTCGCGAGCACCGCGATCACCGCCGCGGCCGCGATGACCACGACGCTGGCGCCGACGATCAGCGCGCGCCGGCGATCGCGCCGCGGCGGCAGCGGGGCCAGCGGCGCGTCGTGGGCGAGGCCGCCGAGCAGGCCCTCGAGCCGCGCGACCTCGGGATCCTCGCCCGAGCGGTCCCACAGGTAGTCGCCGCTCACGGCGTGCCCCCCGTGGCCGCCTGCGGGTCGAGCCGTTCGCGCAGGAGCTTCATGCCACGGTGCAAGTTTACCCGGACCGACTCGGGTGTCAGGCCGGTGCGCTCGGCGATCTCCGGGCCGCTCAGCCCCTCGACCAGGCGCATCAGCAAGGTCTCGCGGTAGGCCTCGGGCAGCGCGCGGATCGCGCGCAGCGCCGCCGCGGCCTCGGCGGTCGGCGCCGGCGCCACCGCGACCTCCCGCTCGGGCGCGTCGCCGCCGCCGCGCGCGCGGGCGCGATCGATCGCGCGGTGGCGGGCCATCGTCATGAGCCACCCCGCGAACGCGGCCGGCTCGCGGACGCTGTCGAGCCGGGTCCACGCCCGCGCGAAGACGTCCTGGACCACGTCGGCCGCGTCGGCCGCGCCGACCCGGGCCAGCGCCACGGCGTGGACCGCGCGGTGGAAGCGCGCGTACAGCGTCGTGAACGCGGCGTGGTTGCCGCCCTGGGCCGCCACCACCAGCTCGGCGATCGTCGCGTCGACGACGGAGGCGGCCACCTCCGGACGATGCGATGGCCTCGCCGCCGGCTCAAGGGCCGACACGCCATGTTCCCACGCCGGAGGTCATGCCCCCGAGGACGCGCGCGCGGCCGGGAGCGTTAACGGACGATCTCCGCGGCGGTCGCGATCGTCACGCCGGCGGCGCGCATCGCCTCGATCGCGCGGGCGCCGTCGCCGGGCGCCAGCTCGACCGCCCGGCAGCCGTCGGCGATCAGCGTGCAGGCGAAGCCGTCGGTGACCGCGTCGATCGCCGTCGCGCGCACGCAGTAGTCGGTGGCCAGGCCCAGCACGTGGACCTCGGTCACGCCCTGGGCGCGCAGCCAGTCGCCGAGGCCGGTGGCCTTGCGCCGGCCGTTGTCCCAGAAGCCGCTGTAGCTGTCGACCGCGGGGTCGGTGCCCTTGGGGAACACCGCGGCGATGCGGGCGCGATCGAGGTCGTCGTGCAGCGCCGCGCCGCGGGTGTCGACCACGCAGTGCACCGGCCACAGCACCTGGGGCAGGCCGTGGAGGTCGATCACCTCGTACGGCGCGCGGCCGGGGTGGTTGGCGGCGAAGCTGCCGTGATCGGCGGGGTGGCGATCCTGGGTCGCGACCACCAGCGGGTAGCGCGGCATCAGCCGGTTGGCGACGGCGATGGTCGCGTCGCCGTCGGCGACCGCCAGCGCGCCGCCGGGGCAGAAGTCGTACTGCAGGTCGACCAGGACGAGCGCGCGGGTCACCGCCCGATTGTAGCGGGGTATCGTCCGGCCATGGCGATCGACCCGGGGATCGAGCTCCTGCCCGACGTGCCCATCAGCCGCGCGACCGACGACCTGCTGGGCCGCGCGCCGCTGGCCGCGCGCGTCGTCGAGCTGGCCTGCGCCGAGCCGGCGGCGATGCCGCGGGTGGTCGGCGTGGTCGGCACCGCCGGCAGCGGCAAGACCAGCCTCTTGCGGCTGGTCCACGCCCAGGTCAGCGAGCGCGGCGACGCCGCGGTGGTCGCGGTCGACGCCGCCGATCACGCGAGCGCCGAGTCGCTGCTGGGCGCGTTGCACGCGCACCTCGCCGACTACTTCGAGGCCGCCGGCGTGGTCGAGACCTCCGACGCGGCGCGCGACGCGCTGGCCCGCTACGGCGAGGTGGTGTCGACGGTGGTGCGGCTGGTCGGGGTCAAGGTCGACGTCGCCGGCGCGGTCAAGCGCTCGAACGACAGCGTCGCCGCCGAGCTGGCCGAGAACGCGCAGCAGGTCGGCAAGCGGCTGGTGATCGCGCTCGACCACGTCGATCGCCTCGCCGAGCGCGAGCTCGCCACGACGCTGATCGCGCTGCGGATGTACGCGCAGCTGCCGTACGTGTGCATCGTGCTGGCCTACGATCGCCGGGCGCTGGCGAGCCGCCCCGGGATCGATCGCGGCGCGGCGGCGCGGCTGGTCACCGTCGAGCTGGCGATCCCGCCGGCCGATCGCACGCTGCTGGCGCGGCTGGTGGCCGGCGGCCTGGCCCGCGCCGCGGCGCGCCTGGGCCGGGACATCGACCCGGTGCTGCCGCTGTTCGATCCCGACCGCGCCGACGGCCTGGCGCTGGCGCTGCTCGAGACGCCCCGCGACGGCAAGCGCGCGGTCAACGCGCTGGCCGCGGCGCTGCCGCTGCTGAGCGGCGACCTGCGCCGCGCGGCGCTCGATCTGGTCGTGCGGCTGGTCGCCCCGGAGCTCGACGGGCCGCGCCTGGCGTCGGTCGGCGAGGCCGAGCGGCCGCGGCGCCTCGCCGAGCTGGTCGCGCTGATCGACGGCCGGCCGATCGCCGGCCCGCTGGCCGCCGCGATCGCGGCGCTCGTGCGGTGAGCCTCACGCCAGCGGCTGGCGCATCGGCTCGGGCATCGGCGGCGGCGGCGGCGGCGGCGCGCCGGGCGCGCCCGGGCCGTCGGGGCTGGGGCCGGTCAGCTGGGCGCGGCCGAACACCGCGCCCTGCACCACCCACGCGGTGCCGTAGACGAACACCAGCGACCAGAAGCCGCGGCCCTCGTTGCCCATGTCGCCCTTGGCGAACAGCGCCTGGGTGCCGAGCACCAGCCCGGTCATCGCGATCAGGCCGGTGATCAGCAGCGACAGGCCGCTGTACATCCGCCCCATCAGCGGCTGCTCGGCCTGGTTGGTCTTCATCAACAGCACGGTGTGGGCGCCGAAGACCACGCCGCCGGCGGTCAGGAAGCCCATCGCCGCGCGCCAGATCGGCGACCGCATGTCCGAGTTGCCCTTGGCCAGGATCGAGTACAGCAGCATGAACCCGCCCAGCAGCAAGAGCTGGTAGCCGTGCAGCCGGAACAGGTGCAGCACGAACTTGAGCCCGAGCTGGCCGTCGACGACGCCCGAGCGGTGGTGCCGCCAGCGCGCGATCACGTAGAGGATCGCGACGCCCCACAGCGACGCGAACAGCACCATGCCCGCCATCGGCGCGAGCATGCTGAACAGGTTGAACATGCGCAGCGGCGACGGTCCGCCGCCGTAGTCGTCGTAGTCGTCCATCGAGATTCCCCCTGGAAGGCGGCGCAGCGCGCGCCGCCGGCGATGCTACGCGGCGGCCGGGGCGGCGGACAAGCCCGTCACTCGCCGTCGACGACGCCGCTGGGACCGAAGCGGAAGCGCGCGCCGGTGACCCGCGGCACCGCCTGGCCGGCGTCCTCCCAGCCGTAGGTGTAGCTGCCGACGTGGCCCAGCCGCAGCGTCGTGTCGACGACGATCTTGTGGCCGGCCTGGCGCGCGCGCTCGCAGAACGCGTAGTCCTCGCCGAGGTACCAGTAGGCGCCGGGCGGGCCCTCGGGATCGGCGATCACCATCGGCAGGAAGTACGGCACGGTCGGCGCGCCGAACCGGGTGTTGCAGACCGGCAGGCCGAAGTGGCGGCGGACGTCGTCGAAGACGACCCGCTCGGTGTAGAGGAAGCCGGCGCCGACGTAGCGCACGTCGTACAGCCCGCCGGCGTCGCCGACGCCGAGCTCGGTGGTGCCGCGCTCGAGGTGCACGGCGAAGTCGCGGACGCCCTTCTTGGGGTACAGCCCGGCCACCACCGGCAGCCGGTGGGCGCACAGCGCGCGCACCTCGGCGACGGTGAACGCGACGTCGGAGTCGATCCACAGGATCGCGTCGGCGCCGGCCTGCAGCGCGGCGTGGGCCGCGTCGCCGCGGGTGCGATCGACGGCGGCGGTCGCGGCGTAGCGCCGGACCTCGAACCCGGCGGCCTCGGCCTCGCGCAGCCCGCGCTCGCACGCCGGCTCGACGTGGGTCAGGAACGGGCAGAGGATGACGACGCGCGGCGCGGTCATCAGCTGCAGAAGCAGACCGAGGTGCCGGCGATGTTGAAGCTCGCCTGCAGCACCGGCGGGTCGGTGCACACCAGCCCGGTGGCCTGGTAGGTGAACGACTCGCTGCCGGTGCAGCCGCCGAAGGTCTGCAGGAACACGTCGTGGCTGACGGTGCCGCCGGCGGGCACGGTCGACGACGGGCTGAAGCCGCCGAGCGCGAAGCTCGAGCCGCCGCTGACGAACAGGTTGGCGTCGGCGTTGCCCTGGTTGCGGACGAACACCGTCTGCGGGGCCGGGCAGCTCGCGTCGGGGCTGTCGAGGGCGATCGCCGCGATCGGCTGGCTGGCGGCGTCGACCAGGTCGAGGTTGGCGCCGACGATCGTGCTCGACAGCGCGACCGGCGGCAGCGCGCCGCCGAGGTCGGCGGTGATCGTCAGCGTGCCGGTGACCTCGGCGCCGCCGCGATCGGTGCCGATCACCGCGGGCGGCGGCGTCACCATCAGCTGCAGCTGTTGACCCACCGCGATCGCGATCGGCGTCGCGGTCTTGACGAAGAAGCCGCCGGTGGTGTCGAAGCTGGTGATCGTCACCGCCTGGCCGGCGACGTTCTCGATGGTCAGGGTCGCCGCCTCGGTGACGCCGCCGCACTCGGCGCGCATCTGCAGGGTGGCGGCGAAGCTCAAGGCCGGCGGCGTGGCGTCGATGGTCTCGGCGTCGACCGACGGCGCGTCGATCGCGGCGGCGTCGACGATCGGCGGCGACACCTCGCCGCACCCGAGCGCGGCGGTGCCCACCGAGGTCCACAGCATCGCGGTCAGGACGGGCGTACGACTCATGACGGGACACGCTACCACGCGGACGGCCGCGCCGCGTACGCTTCCGGCGATGCTGGCCAGCCTGGTCATCCCGACCCGCAACCGCGCCCGTGTGCTGGAGCGCACGCTCGCGGCCCTGACCGGCCAGCGCGGGCCGGCGTTCGAGGTGGTGGTGGTCGACGACGGCAGCGAGGACGCGACGCCCGAGGTCGCGCGCGCCTACCGCGATCGCCTCGACCTGCGCTACCTGCGGCGGGCGCCGCGGGGCATCGCCGCCGCGCGCACCGCCGCGATGCGCGCGGCCAGGGGCGACATCCTGATCCAGACCGACGACGACCGCGTCCCCGCGCCGACGTTCGTCGCCGACCACGTCGCCGCCCACGCCGACGGGCCGCGGGTGGTGGCCGGGCAGCAGCGCGGCCTGCTCACCGCGTGGGCCCCGGCCGCCGACCTGCCGGCCACCGCGATCGCGGCGGTGCTGGCCCGGGCGCCCGACCTGGCGGCGACGCTGGCCGCCGGCGCCGCCGAGCTGGTGACGCCGGCGATGCTGGCCGACGACCTCGAGGCGACGCTGGCGCGCTACGCCACCGACGAGCCGTGGTGGCAGGGCCACGGCGTGCCGCTGACCGCGCGCTACGGCCCCGACCTCGACGGCTACGCGTTCCCGTGGGCGGTCGCGATCGGCGGCAACACGTCGGTGCCGGCGGCGCTGGCGGCCGAGGTCGGCTTCCTCGACGAGCAGTTCGTCGGCTGGGGCCTCGAGGACACCGACTTCCACTACCGGCTGGGTCGGGCCGGGGCCCGGGTGCGGATCATCGCCGGCGGCTGCTCGTACCACCAGCTGCACCGCCGCGGCCCCGAGCTCGGGCGGCAGTGGCTGCACAACGCGCGCTACCTCGCCCTCAAGCACGACGACGTCGCGCTGACGTCGTACCTGGTCGCGGTGCTGCGCCAGGGGCCGCTGCCCGAGGCCAGCGAGCTGGTCCGCGCCGCGGCCGGCGCGCCGCCGGCGGTGATCGCCGAGCTGATCCGCTGCCACCGCGAGCTGCTCGCGGCGCCGCGGTGAGTCAGGCCCGGTAGCCGGCCAGGTTGGCGGCGGCCTGGCGCTGCACCTTGCCGCGCACCAGCGGGGTCCAGCCCAGCGCCAGGCCCACCGGCCCCAGCGCCTGGCGCGCCCAGCGGTAGAACGAGAACTGATCGACGTGGCGGACGATCAGGCCGTCCTTGAACTCGAAGCGGGCGTCGATGCGGTTCACGACCTTCCGGCCGGTGCCCGAGAACGTGTAGTACGCGTCCCAGTGGGCGCGGCCGGCGGCGTCGTCGGCGCTGACCGCCGAGTGCTCGACCCGCAGGTCCTTGCCGCGCGCGCACAGCATCGCCCACATCTTGCCGGCCTCGGCGCCGCGCAGCCGCGGGAACACCGGGTCGGTGAACTCGACGTCGGCGTGGTAGCAGGCGGCCATGGCGGCGGCGTCGCGGCGGCCGAAGGCCTGGTAGAAGCGATCGATGAGGGCGGCGTTGGGGTGAGTCACGCCGGCATCCTACCCGGAGCCACCGGCCGATCGATCCACCCGCCGGGCTGACTCGTACCGCCTCCCGATGCGTCTCTGCGTGCTGTCCCTGTCGCTGCTGGTCGCGTGCGCCGGCGCGCCAGCGCGGCCGGCCCCCGCCCCCGCCCCCGCCCCGGTCGCGACCGTCGCGCCTCCGCCCGCCCCGCCGTCGGTCACCGGCCCGGTGGCCGAGCGCGCCACCCAGCTGCGCCGCGCCGCCGAGCTGCTCGAGGACGCGCAGCGCCTCCTCGACGCCGGCGAGCGCAGCCGCGCCGAGCTGCAGTTCTCGACCGCCGAGCTCCTGACCGGCGTCGACGCGGTGGCCGGGCTCGCCGCGCGCTTCCGCGACGGCGCCCCGCCGCGGATCACCACGCCGGTGGTGGCGGTGCCGACCGATCAGGCGCCGCAGCCGACCACCGTCGGCAACTCCGACGAGGAGGACGACGCCGACCTGGCCGCCGCCGGCGCGCCGCCGCCACCCCCGGCGCCCGATCGCGGCTCGCTGACCGGCACGGTGACCGTCGCCGGCAGCGGCGACGCGCTGACGATGATCACGCTCGAGCCGCTCGACCGCGCGGCCAAGGCGCGCCGCCCCAAGCAGCGGGTGATGGAGCAGCGCGGCCGGCAGTTCTCGCCGCGCCTGATGATCGTGCCGGTGGGCTCGACGGTGTCGTTCCCCAACTTCGACCCGATCTTCCACAACGTCTTCTCGACCTCGGCGCCGACGCCGTTCGACCTGGGGCTGTTCCGCGAGGGCGAGGCCCGGGCCACGACGTTCGCGCGCGAGGGCATCCTGCGCCTGGGCTGCAACATCCACGCGAACATGGGCGCGACGATCGTCGTGGTCGGCGCGCCGCACTACGTGATCGCCGGCAGCGACGGCAGCTTCCGCTTCAAGCGGCTGGTGCCGGGCCGCTACCGGCTGCGCGCGTGGAGCGACCGCTCGAAGGCGCCGATCACCCAGGAGGTGACGATCAAGGCCGGCGCCAACACCGTCGCCGTCGGCGTCACCGCCGACGCGCCGGCCGGCCCGTCGAGCGACAAGTTCGGAGCCGCGCGTGCGGGCGGCTAGCCGCTGGCTCGGCGCGGCGCTGGCGCTGGCCGGCGCGGCGCTGGCGATCCACGATCGCCCGCGGCCGGGGCCGATCGACGACGCGGCGGCGCGCGCGCTGGCGAGCGCGATCGACGGCCGGATCCGCGAGCGCCAGGCCGCGGCGGCGGCGCGGGCGCGCACGCTGGCCGAGCTGCCGGTGGTGCCGCGCGCCGTGGCCACCGACGCGCGGACGGTGCGCGACCTGACGGCGACCGAGGTCGGGTTCCGGGTCGCCGCCGGCGAGCGGCTCGAGCTCGGGCAGGTCGACCTGGCCACCGGGGCGCTGACGTCCCTGTTGCGCCTGCCGGCGACCGCCGCGCCGGTGCCCGGCCTCGATCGGCCGGGCGCGCGGGCGCTGCTCGACGGTGGCGCGCTGGTCGCGATCGAGGTGGTGGCGGTGGCGCCGAGCGAGCGCCAGGGCGAGGTGCGCGGCACGCTCGCGGTGGTCGAGCCGATCGATCTCGCCGGGCTGGCCACCGTGCCGGCCGCGCTGGCGATCGGCCCGACGACGCTGGCGCTGGGCGACGGCGCGCCGCCGACCGCGGCGGCCAGCGCCCCGCTGGCGACGATCGCCGGCGCGGTGGTGCGCGCCCCCGGCCGCGCGACCGTGATCGGCGCCGGCGTCGCCCGCGGGCTGGTGCTCGCGGTCGCCGGCCTGGCGCTGGCGGTGATCGGCGGGCGGCGGCGGCGTGCCGCCCCGCAGCCGGTCGCCGCGACCCCGGCGGTGGTCGTCGCCCCACCCGCGCCCGCCGCCGCCGATCGCTTCGGCCGCTACCAGACCGTCGAGCTGATCGGCACCGGCGGCATGGCCGACGTGTGGCGGGCCCGGGCCACCGGCGCCGCCGGCTTCGAGCGGCCGGTCGCGCTCAAGGTGCTGCACCCGCAGATGGCGCGCCGCCCCGACGCGGTGCAGTACTTCCTCGACGAGGCCCGCCTGGCGTCGCGGCTGCGCCACCCCAACGTCGTCGGCGTGCTCGATCTCGGACAGTCGGGCGACGCCTACTTCATCGCGATGGAGCTGATCGACGGCGCCGACCTCGACTCGGCGGTGCGCGCGCTGCGCGCGGCCGGCGGGCAGGTGCCGGTCGCGGTCGCGCTGGCGATCGTCCGCAAGGTCTGCGACGGCCTGCACGCCGCGCACACCGCGGTCGACGACGACGGCCAGCCGCTGACGATCATCCACCGCGACGTCAAGACCGCCAACGTGCTCGTGTCGCGCCAGGGCGAGGTCAAGGTCGGCGACTTCGGCATCGCCCGCGCCGCCACGTCGGTGCGGACGACGACGATCGGCGAGACCCGCGGCACCGCCGAGTTCATGGCGCCCGAGCAGCGCATGGGCCACGACATCGACGTGCGCGCCGACGTCTACGCGGTCGCGGCGATCACCTACGAGCTGCTGACCGGCGCCGAGATCAACCTCGACCTGGCGGCGCTGGTGCACAAGGGCATCGTCGGCTGGCCGCACCTGCCGGCGCCGTCGACCACCCGCGCCGACCTGCCGCCCGAGCTCGACGGCGTCGTGCTCGGCGCGCTGGCGTTCGCGCCCGCCGATCGCCCGGCCAGCTGCGCCGCGTTCGAGGAGCAGCTCGCGGCGATCGTCGCCCGCCACGGCCTCGTCGCCGGCGACAAGGACATCGCCGCCTGGCTGGCCACCGCGGCGCCGCCGGCGGCCCGGATCAGCGCGCCGCTCGCGATCGGCGCCTGACCACGGTCGACGCCTGGTACGGGTTCGGTCAACCGCGCCTGGCGTCGCGCCGGCCGGCCCGCGTCGTCGGCGTCGCGCGGTTGCCCACACCGCCTTGAAGAACGGCGCGGCCAGGAGCGCGCTCCGACCGCGATCGCCGGGGCGCCGTTCTTCACAACCCACACAGCGCGGATCGCCGGGCCCTGATCACTTCGTTGGTTGGAGAGAGAGAGGACGCGAGGGCGGCGACGGTCGCGGCCCACACAGCGACGATCGCGAGGCCGACGGGGTGGCCGCCTGGATCGGGACCGGGCTCAGCGGCCTCTGGTTCTGGGATCACCAACGAAGTGATCTGGATAGCGGCGCGCGCTGTGTGGGTTGTGAAGAACGTCGCCCCGGCCATGGCCTGCACCCGGCCGCCCTCGCCGCGCCGTTCTTCAAGGCGGTGTGGGCAACCGCGCGACGCCGATGATGTGCGCCCGCCGGCGCGCCACCGGGCGCGGTTGTCCAGCGCCGCCGGCAACTCCACAGCGCTCCGGGAGGTGCCGGCCATCGCACCCTCGATCGCCATCCCGCGCCGCACTCGCAGATCGACGGCGTGGTCGCAGTTCTCGCCCGCTGAATTTCCTTCGGTCCTTGACGCGCTGCTCGCAGGTGTTATATTCGCCCAATCATATGAGGGCACGGAAGGCGACGCAGCTGGGGCTGTCAGGGACCGAAGGGGCGCCGCGCCGCGCGAGCAACCCGACCGGCCACGGCGGCAAGCGCGCCGGCGCGGGGCGCAAGCGGACGCTGCCTGGCCCGCCGCGCGGCAAGCACCGCGCGCGGCCGTTCCACGATCGGCGGCTGCCGGTCCACGTCGTCCTGCGCGTCACGCGGCAGGTCGGCCGGCTGCGTCGGCCGCAGGCCTACGCGGCGGTGCGCGCGGCGATGATCGCGCTGATCGGCCGCGCCGACTTCCGCGTCGTCCACCTGTCGATCCAGCGCCACCACATCCACCTCTTGTGCGAGGCCGACGACCGCCGCGCGCTGGCCAACGGCGTGCGCGCGCTGTGCGTCTCAGCCGCGCGCCGCCTCAACGCGATGGTCACCGAGGCGCCCGGCGCGCCGCGCCGCGGCCGGGTCTTCACCGACCGCTACCACGCGACGACGCTCGCGAAGCCGCGCCAGGCGCGCCACGCGCTGGCCTACGTGCTCAACAACTGGCGCCGTCACCGGGAAGATCACGCCGGCCTCGGGCAGCGCCGCGCGCCGCTCGATCGCTACGCCAGCGGCGTCGCCTTCGCCGGCTGGGCCGAGCGCGACGGCCTGCCGTTCGCCTGGCCCAAGGACTTCGAGCCGATGCCCACGGCGGCGCCGCAGACCTGGCTCATGCAGGGCGGATGGAAGCGCGGCGGCCCTGCACCCAGCCTGTGGGAGCGCCCTGGTCCGCTGGCGTGACCGGGGAGGCGCGCAGGACGCGCGAGGCGGTCCATCGCGCGATGGCCTCCCAGGCGTTCAGTCGACGATCGGCGCGGCGGTGGTGACCGCGGCGCCCCACCAGGTCTCGCCGCCGCCGGCGACGAGCGTGCCGGCGCCGGTGGCGCGATCGATCACCGTCAGATCGCCGCGCTCGCTGAAGCCGAACACCCGCGTCCCCCAGTAGCCGACGCCCCACAGCCGATCGAAGCCGGTGCTGCTGCCGATCGGCGTCGCCGCGAACGTGACCGGCGCCAGCCGCACCAGCTGATCGGGGCCGAGCGTGCCGGTGGGCACCGTCGCGACCATGCCGAAGCCGGTCACCGCGACGATGTCGCCCGACGACACGTAGCCGGCGCCCATGTCGCCGATCGCGGTGGCGGCGCCGGTCATCGGATCGATCCGGAACACCACGCCGTCGGTGTTGCGGGTGCCGACCAGCACGTCGGCGCCCTCGACGCCGCTGGCCAGGCTGGCCGGCACGAACGACAGGCCGTTGAACATGCCGGCCAGGCTGCTGCTGAGCAGCGTGCACGCGGCGGTGTCGGGATCGACGCGATAGACCCGGCCATACGAGATGCCGATCATCAGCCCGTCCTTGTCGATCGCGATGTCGGTCATCTGATCGCTGCCGTTCGGCCAGCCGAAGTCGCCGATCCGCGTGATCGCGTAGGTCAGCGGGTGGACGCGGAACAACGTCGACGCGGTGTGCGCGTAGACCGCGGCGTTGGCGCCCGTGTCCGGGGCGTCGGGGCCGCCGCTGGCGCTGTCGGGACCGGCGTCGCCGGTGACGTCGTCGTCGTCGCCGCCGCTGGCCGACGGGCCACAGGCGAGCGCGAGCGTGAGCAGCGCGGACAGCGGACGTAGCATGGTCATGAGCACCCCCGGGCTCGCGAACGTACACGCCGCCGCGACGGGAATCACCCAGCATCGCCCACGGCGTCGGAGATTCACCGCCCGGCGCCGGGCTAACCCTGCGACCGCGCGCCGCCGGCCGCTGGCCGCGCGCTTGCTACGTCCGGCCCCGTGCGCCTCGCCGTCCTCGCCGCCCTCGCCGCCCTGTCGCTGTCCGCCTGCGCCACCTTCAACCACGCGCCGCCGCGCGACCGCTCGCCCGAGCTGCGGCTGGCCGCGCCCGCGGACGCCCCGGCGCCGCGCGCGCTGCGGATCGTCCAGTACAACGTCCACGGCGTCGCCGGCGACGCGATCGCCGCGGCGATCCAGGGCAACCCGGCGCTGGCCGCCGCCGACGTGATCTTCCTCGAGGAGGTCGCGGCCTTCGGGCCGTGCAGCGCGGCGTGCGCGGCCGGCCAGCGGCTGGGCATGGCCTCGGTCTACGCGCCGGGCCACCAGCAGGACGGCGGCACCTCGGGGGTGGCGATCCTCGCGCGCTTCCCGCTGCGCGACGTCGCGGTGATCGAGCTGCCGTACCTGTCGACGGTGGTGAACTCGGCGCGGCGGATCGGCCTGGCCGCGACGCTCGACGGCGCCGACGGCCCGGTGCGGCTGATCGCCACCCACCTCGACAACCGCGTCAACCCGGCCGATCGGGTGCGCCAGCTGCGGCCGGTGCTCGACGCGGCGCAGGCGTGGGACGGCCCGGTGGTGATCGCCGGCGACATGAACACCAGCCCGTTCCTGTGGATCGGCCACCTGGTGCCGGTGCCGGCCGGCACCCAGGACGATCGCCTCGAGCGCGCGGTCCGGGCCGCCGGGCTCGACACGCCGGTGACGCGCAGCGCCGCCACCAGCCAGTGGCTGAACATGCGGCTCGACGCGATCTACACCCGCGGCCTGGCGGCGGGCCGGTTCGGGGTCGAGCAGACCGTCCGGATCTCGGACCACCTGCCGCTGTGGCTCGACGTCGGCCTGGCGCCGGCGGTCGCCAGCCGGTAGCGCGCGCGCGGTTCGCGGCTACAGTGGCAGCGATGTCGCGCCGCACGCTCCCCGAAGCCCAGATCCACCCCGCCATCCGCGCCACGCTGGCCGACCACCACAAGGACATCGTCGACGAGGTCATCGCCGCGATCGCCGCCCACGACGTCGTGGTCGTCGGCATGAAGCAGAACCCGTTCCCGAAGAAGGCGCGCAAGGCGCTGACCGCCAAGGGCACGCCGTTCCACTACCTCGAGTACGGCAGCTACCTGAACACGTGGCGCCGCCGCAACGCGCTCAAGATGTGGACCGGCTGGCCGACGTTCCCGATGATCTTCGTCAAGGGCGTGCTGATCGGCGGCTTCAACGACCTCGAGAAGCTGATCGCCTCGGGCGAGTGGGACCAGCTGCTCGCCGCGCCCCGCGCCGCGTAGCTACTGCCGGATCACCCGCAGGTACCGCACCTCGACGTCGGCCGCGCCGCCGCGCACCACCGCGAGGTCGGTGCCGCCAGCCAGCGCGCCGCCGAACCGCGCGTCGGGCAGCGCGATCCGCGCGGTGCGCACGCCGCCGGTGTTCGTGCAGTCGACCGGGGCGCTGTCGCGCACGCCGACCGCGGTGGCGTACCGCAGCGTCCACGCCCCGCAGGCGTCGTCGAGGTAGGTCACCTGCACGGTCACCGCGTGCTCGCCGGCCAGCCACGCCGGGTCGACCGCGAAGTACAGCGCCTGGCCGCCGGCGGCGGCGGTGGTGCGGCGGCCCTCGTAGGCGGTGCCGTTGCGCGGGTCGAGCACGCCGGCCCGGACCTCGGTGCCGCGCGCCGACCGGCCGTCGGGGACGACCTCGCGCTGCACGACCAGCCGCTCGAGGTTGGCGACCCACGGCCGCGCCGGCCAGGTCACGGTGGCGTCGTCGCTCCACGCGCGGTCCTCGGCGTCGCGCAGCACGACCCAGCCGTCGAACGCGTCGGCCGCGCCGCGGCCCAGCTCGGCCCGCACCCAGCGCCAGTGATCGGCCAGCTCGCCGAGGTGGCTGTCGGTCGGCGCCACGAAGATCCACCGCGCGCCCAGCGTCAGCGCCTTCCAGTTGGAGGTGCGCACCGCGTAGGCCAGCTCGTCGAGATCGGCGACGGTCGTGCCGCACGCGTCGTAGCACTCGTGCTCGACCGCGCGCACGCCGCGCGCGCCGGCGGCCGGGTCGACGATGACGTGGCCGTCGGCGGCGATCCGCGCCCCCCACGCCGGCGCCGCCGCCAGCTTGTGGTTGGCCAGCTCGCCGCGCGCCGCGCGGATGCCGAGGCCGGCCGCGGTGGCGTCGCGCGCCAGCAGATCGTCGACGGCACCCAGCCGCGCCGACGGGTAGTCCTCGCCGGTGTAGACCAGCTTGCCCACCGCCGGCCCGGCCGCGGCGGCCAGGTCGGCGACCATCGTCTGGAACCACGCGGCGAACGCCGCGGGCGGCAGCCCGGCGTCGACCGCGCCGTCGATCAGCGGAAAGTCGAAGTCGTTCCAGGTGAAGCCACCCGGCACGTACACCAGCACCAGCGCGGGGTCGTCCCTGACCTCGGCCAGCACCCGCTGCCACAGCGCCCGGGCCTTGGCCCACACGCACGGGTGCCACAGCGGCAGGTGGGCCTGGCCGTCGCCGTCGACGCCGATCGGCGCCACCCCGCACGCCGCCGGCAGCCACGCCGGCGCCCAGTCGACGCCGGTCAGCCACAGCCGGACCCAGTAGCGGCCGCCCTCGGCCCGCTGGTCGGCCCACGACGCGAAGTCCTGATCCTGGGCGTGGCCGTAGGTGTCGTGGCGCAGCGCGCCCTCGGTCGGCTCGAGCTGACGCCACGTCAGGTCCAGCGCCCGCACGTCGACGCCGTGCTCGGGCGCCAGCTGATCGCCGTAGAAGCCGGCGTCGGGGCGCGGGCCGACCCCGGGCGGCAGCGTCCAGTCGTAGCCGTCGACGACGGTGATCGGCGGCGGCGCGGGCGGCGCGGCCGGCGCCGCGCAGCCGACGCTCAGGGCCGCGCTGGGCCCGGCGACGGCGACGAGCGCGATCAGGGCGCGGCGAACCACCGCGTGAACGTACACGCGTCGCCCGTGGCATAGTGACGACTGCGTGCGCTTCCCGCCGGCCATCATCCAGCTCCGCCGCGCCCAGCTCATCCTGATGCTGGTCGTGCTGGTGCCGACGATCCTGATGACGATGCTCGGCATCGTGCTGCTGGCGGTGGGCAGCTCGTCGGTGACGGTGTTCGCCGGCGTGCTGGTGCTGACGTTCTGCGCGACCGCGGTCACCGGCTACGTGCTGGTGTCGATCTTCGTCGGCAAGGGCGCGTCGCTGGCCCGCGTGCAGAACGACTTCTTCTCGTCGGTCAGCCACGAGCTGCGCACGCCGCTGACCTCGATCCGGCTGCTGCTCGAGCCGCTGGCCGAGGGCAAGCTCACCGAGGACGAGCGCCAGCAGGTGGCCAAGCTGCTCAGCCGCGAGGTCGGGCGCCTCGACTCGCTCCTGGTGCGCACGCTCGACCTGTCGCGCATCCAGTCGGGGCGCCACGCGTTCACGATGGCGCCGGTGCCGATCGGCGAGCTGGTGGCCGAGGCGATCGCCGCGTTCGACGCGGTCACCGCGACGCGCCCGACGCCGATCACCACCGCGCTCGAGCCGGGGCTGATCGTCCACGGCGATCGCGAGACGCTGGTGCGCGCGGTGGTCAACCTGCTGGTCAACGCGTGGAAGTACAGCGGCGACGACAAGCAGATCCAGGTGGTCGCGCGCGGCGCCGGCCGCAAGGTCGAGCTCGAGGTCACCGACAACGGCATCGGGATCGATCCCGCGGAGCGCACCGAGCTGTTCGACGGCTTCGTCCGCGGCAAGGCGGCGGTCGATCAGGGCGCGCCCGGCGTCGGCCTCGGCCTGGCGATCGTCCGCGCCATCGTCCGCGCCCACAAGGGCAAGGTCGAGGTGATGTCCGAGCCGGGTCGCGGCTCGACGTTCCGGCTGGTGCTGCCGCGCGGCCTGCCGGCGACCGCCGCCGCGCCCGGCCTGGCCGTGATGGAGGGACGATGACCACCCCGCGTGACATCCTCGTGGTCGAGGACGACGAGGCGATCGCCACCGGGCTGTCGCTCAACCTGCGCCTGGCCGGCCACCGCGCGACGGTCGCCGGCGACGGCGACGCCGCGCTGACCGCGATCGCCGAGCGCGCGTTCGACCTGGTGCTGCTCGACATCAACCTGCCGCGCAAGAACGGCCTCGACGTGCTGGCGGCGCTGCGCGGCGCCGACAACTTCGTCCCGGTGATCGTGCTGTCGGCGCGCGACGGCGAGTACGACAAGGTGGCGGCGCTGCGGCTGGGCGCCGACGACTACGTGACCAAGCCGTTCGCGCTGGCCGAGCTGCTGGCCCGCGTCGACGCGGTGCTGCGCCGGGCCCAGGCGGTGGCGGCGGCGCCGCCGGTGGCCGCGCCCGAGCCGACCGCGGCGACGATGCGCTTCGCCGACGTCACCGTCGACCCGGTCCAGCGCACGGTGGTGCGCGCAGGCGAGCCGATCAAGCTCACCCACCTCGAGTTCGAGCTGCTGCTGTTCTTCGTGCGCCACCCGGCGCAGGCGGTGTCGCGGCAGCACCTGCTGGCCGCGGTGTGGGGCCAGACCGCGGGCACGCCGCGCACCATCGACAACTTCGTCGGCCAGCTGCGCAAGCGGCTGGAGGTCGACCCCGAGCGCCCGAAGCACTTCGTGACCATCCGCGGCTCGGGCTACCGCTTCGACCCGTGACCGCGCCCGGCGGCGCCGATCGCGACGCCGATGTCCGGATCGCGCCGGTCGGCGGGCCGCGGCGGCGGCCAGGTGCGCGTCGTCACGGCCCCCGGCCCGCTGGCACGACCAGTGCTTTGACCCGGGGCATGCGCTCATCGCTCGCCCTGGTGTCGATCGCGACCGTCGTGACCGCCTGCGCCGCCCCCGGCCAGCGCGACGCCACCGGCAGCTGCCCGGCCGACGAGGTGTGCTCGCCGCGCACGCCGCAGGGGCTGTCGTTCCAGGGGCTGCGGCTGAGCGACGTGCTGTTCGACGGCGGCCTGCACGCGACCGCGGCCGGCGGCCACCAGCCGGTCGAGGTGCGCTGGGGCGACGACGGCGGGGCCTTCGGCTTGCCGTACGAGGTCGACGTCACCGACCCGGCCTTCACCGCGACCGCCAGCGGCGCGACGGTGACGCTGGCCGCCGCGGCGCCGGCCGACGGCCTGCTGCGGATCGTCGACAGCGCCGGCGCGCTCTACGACCGGATCGCGATCAGCGCCCACGCGATCGACGCGGTCGTGCTGCGGCCGCAGACCGAGACCGTCGAGTCCGGCCGCGGGCTGGCGCTGGCCGCGGGCGCGACGACGACGCTGGTGGTGGCGCTCACCGCCGCCGGCGGCGGCCGGCTGGTCGACGCCGGCCTGACCATCGCCGTCAGCGGCGCGGCCACCGTCGACGCGCGGGCCTGGGACGCGGCCCGGCTGATCGCGGGCACCGGCGGCGCCGCCGCGATCGTCGCGACGACCGGCGACGGCCACCGGCTCGACGCGGCCCTGCCGATCGCGACGACCGTCGACGAGCTCGCGCTGCAGGCCCGGGCGCCGCTGCGGGTGGGCGCGTCCGAGACGGTGTGCGTCTCGCCGCTGGCCGCCGGCCGCCACGTCGTCGGGCTGGCCTGGACCTGGTCGACGACGAGCGACGCCGGCGTCGGCCCGCTGACCGGCCTGCGCGACAACTGCGCGGTGGTGACCGCGCGGGTGCCCGGCCCGGTGGCGCTGACGGTCACCGCCGGCGGCCGCACCGCGACGATGACGCTGGTCGCGACGACCGGGGCCGCCGGCCGCGCCGCGCCCGTGCGTCGCGACGACGCGGGCTCCGGCGCCGGCGAGCGCGCGGCCGCCGTGATGGCCGCCACCGCCGACTGACGAGCGCGCTTTGCGTTCGCGCGGCGTCCCAGGCAACATCGCCGCGATGGCCGAGACGATCTTCGCCAAGATCCTGCGCGGTGAGATTCCGTGCCACCGCGTCTACGAGGACGACCACGTGCTGGCGTTCCTCGACATCTTCCCGCTGTCGCGGGGCCACACGCTGGTCATCCCCAAGGAGCCGGCGGCGACCCTCGACCAGCTGTCCGACGACGCCGCCGCGGCGCTCGGCCGGGTGCTGCCGCGGATCTGCCGCGCGGTGCTGAAGGTGTCGGGCGCCACCGCGTTCAACGTGCTGCAGAACAACGGCGCGCTGGCGCACCAGGCAGTCTTCCACGTGCACTTCCACGTCATCCCGCGCTTCGACGTCGACGGCGCCGGCGCCGGCCTCGGCGTCGGCTGGGGCGCCGGCAAGCTCGGCGACGACGGCGCCGCGCTGGCCCAGGCGATCGCGGCGGCGATCGCGTGAGGGCGCTGGCCCTGGCCGCGGCGCTGGCGCTCACGGCCTGCGAGATGCCGGCCTACCTGGGCCAGGCGATCCACGGGCAGCTCGATCTGATGCGGCGGGCGCGGCCGATCGAGGACGTCATCGACGATCCGACCGAGCCGATCGAGGTGCGGCTCCTGCTCGCCGAGATCAGCGGCATCAAGGCGTTCGGCGCCGACGCCGGCCTGAACACCAAGAAGAACTACCGCACCTACGCCGACGTGCCCGAGGGCGCCGCGGTGTGGTTCGTCGGCGCGTCGAAGCCGCTGGCGTTCGAGGCGCCGCGCTGGTGCTTCCCGATCGCCGGCTGCTTCACCGGCCTGGGCTGGTTCGATCGCGACGACGCGATCGCCCACCGCGAGCGGCTCAAGCGCGCCGGCTGGGACGCGATGGCGCGCCCGGCCGGGGCCTACTCGACCGGCGGCTGGTTCCCCGATCCGGTCGTGTCGTCGATGCTCGACGCCGACGTCGCGCCCTACGCCGAGCTGGCCAACGTGCTGCTGCACGAGTCGGTCCACGCGACGATCTT
This sequence comes from Myxococcales bacterium, assembly GCA_016794525.1. Lineage (GTDB taxonomy): Bacteria > Myxococcota_A > Polyangia > Haliangiales > Haliangiaceae > UBA2376. The sequence goes on along the minus strand of JAEUJY010000116.1, from coordinate 18,935 downwards.
CATCCCCGACCAGCCGTACTTCAACGAGGGCCTCGCCGAGGCGATCGGCGACGCGCTGACCGTCGAGTGGTTGCGCGATCGGTTCGGGCCCGACTCGCAGGAGGAGCGCGACTGGCTGGCGGTCCAGGAGTGGCGGCGCGACCGGGTCGCCCGCGAGCTGGTCGCGTTCAAGGCGCTCGACGCGCTGTACAAGAGCGACCAGCCCACGGCGGCCAAGCTCAAGGCCAAGGCCGAGATCCTCGAGCAGCTGCGCGCCGACCTCGGCATGTGGCGACCGCTCAACAACGCGCACCTGATCGAGCTGCGGGTCTACCAGTCGAGCTACGCCGAGTTCGGCGCGGTGGTCGCCGCGTGCGGCAGCGCGCGGGCGATGATCGCCGCCGCCAAGGCGGTGCGCCGGAGCGACTTCACCAAGGAGCTCGACGATCAGCTCGCGCCGGTGCTGGCCAAGATCACGGCCGGGTGCCGCGCCCATAAATAAAGTGGATCCCGCGAACGTTCCACGCCACGATCATCGACCCGGGAGGTCTCGTGCGTCGAACGCTCGCCGTCATCGCGCTCGCCATCATCGTCACGACCAGCAGCGCCTCGGCGGAGCTGGCGGCCCGCATCAAGGTCAGCGAGGGTGACACCCTCGGCGCGATCGCGCGCCGCTACGACTGCTCGGTGGCCGAGGTCAAGCGGCAGAACCGGCTGCGCTCGTCGCGCATCCAGGCCGGGCAGCGGCTGGCGGTGCCGGTGTGCGGCAAGCGCGCCCGCCGGGTGGCCAAGGTCGAGCGCGCGGCCCCGCCGATCACCGGCCAGTCGATCGGCCAGCCGTGGCACGGCCGGCTCAAGGAGCCGGCGCGGCTCACCGCCGGCAAGGGCTACCTGATCCGCCGCCCCGAGCGCAGCTACGGCACCCGGCGGCTGGTCGATCTGGTGCGCGACGCGGTCGGCGACGTGCGCCGCGATCACCCCAAGGCGCACACGCTGGCGATCGGCGATCTGTCGGCGCGCCGCGGCGGCAAGATCACCGAGCACCGCTCGCACCAGTCGGGCCGTGACGTCGACGTCGGCTTCTTCTTCAAGAAGGCGCCGGCCGGCTACCCCGCCAGCTTCGTCGTCGGCACCAAGGCCAACCTCGACCTGCCCGCGACGTGGGACCTGCTGGTGGCGTTCGCGCGCACGGCCGACGATCGCGGCGGGGTGTCGGCGATCTTCCTCGACTACGACCTGCAGGGCGTGCTGTACGAGTGGGCCAAGGACCGCGGGGTGTCCGAGGGCTACCTCGACAAGCTGTTCCAGTACCCCGACGGCCGCGGCGGCACCGGCCTGGTCCGCCACGAGGCCCACCACGACGACCACTTCCACGTCCGCATCCAGTGCCCGCCGGGCGACGGCGGGTGTCAGTAGCCGCCACCGCGGCGGCGGGTGTAAGGTCGTCGCATGTTCAGCCGGGATGAGGAGCACGCGATCGCGGCCATCGCCGCGCTGTTGGCCAAGATCCCGGCGACGCGACGGCCGGTGATCGCCAACGCGGCGATGCAGCGGCTGGCGGCCGCGCCGATGTCGGCGACCCGCGACGCGCCGACCGAGCGGGTGGCGGGCCGGGTCACCAAGCCGAACCGCGGCGACGACTGAGACCTTGCGAGGGGCTTTCGAAAAGCCCCTCCCCCACAAGACGTGGGGCCCCCACCCGAAACGCGAGAGCCCACCGCGGTCGTCAGCGCGCGCGGCCGAAGTAGTCCCGGGCCACCTGGCTCTGCGGCGCGCTCACCAGCGTCGCCGGCGGGCCGTCCTCGACGATCGTGCCGCGATCGATCACCCAGACCCGGGTGGCCAGCTCGGTCGCGACCCGCATCTCGTGGGTGACCACCAGCATCGTCATGCCCGCGGCGGCGAGGTCGCGCATGACCGCCACCACCTCGTCGGTCATCTCGGGGTCGAGCGCGCTGGTCGGCTCGTCGAACAGCAGCACCTCGGGCGCCTGGGCCAGCGCGCGGGCGATCGCCACCCGCTGCTGCTGGCCGCCCGACAGCTCGTGCGGGTAGGCGCCGGCGCGATCGCCGAGCCCGACCCGGGCCAGGAGCGCCCGCGCCTCGTCGGCGGCGACCGGCGCGGCGACGCCGCGCACGACCCGCGGCGCCAGCGTGATGTTGGCCAGCGCGGTCAGGTGCGGGAACAGGTTCCACTGCTGGAACACCATCCCGACCTTGGTGCGCAGCCGGCTGAGCGTCGTCGGATCGGCGCCAGCCGGCCCCGGCCGCAGCGTGAACCCGGCGATCTCGATCAGCCCGGCGTCGAACCACTCGAGGTGGTTGAGGCAGCGCAGCAAGGTCGACTTGCCGCCGCCCGACGGCCCGACGATCGCGACGATCTCGCCCTTTGCCACCGTCGCGGTGACGTCGGCGAGGATGGTCCGCGCGCCGTGGCGCTTACAGAGCGTGCGCACGTTGATCACGCGCGAGCCTCCTCTCCAGCCGGCGGGCCAGCTCTGACAGCGGCACGCTGAGCGCCAGGTACATGCCGGCGCACGCCAGGCCGGGGATCAACCAGCCCTGCAGCTCGGCGGACGAGATCGTCATCTGCTTGGTCAGCTCGATCACGGTGATCACCGACACCAGCGAGCTGTCCTTGAGCAGCGACACGAAGTCGTTGGTCATCGGCGGCAGCGCCAGCCGCAGCGCCTGCGGCACGATCACGTGGCGCAGGCTCTGGACCGGCGACAGCCCCAGCGCCTTGGCGGCCTCGGCCTGGCCGCGCGGGATCGCGAGGATCGCGCCGCGGTACACCTCGGCCTCGTAGGCGGCGTAGTTGAGGCCGAGCGTGAGGATCGCCGCGGTCACCGGACCGATCGCGTAGTACGGGCCGAGGCCGAAGTAGACCAGGTACAGCTGGAGCAAGACCGGCGTGCCGCGCCACAGCTCGATGTAGACGCGCGCGACCGCGCCGAGCCAGCGCCCGCCGTAGACCCGGCCGATCGCCAGCACCAGGCCGAGCGGCACGGCCAGCAGGAACGCCGCCACCGACAGCCCGAGCGTGACCAGCGCCGCGGCGGCGAACCGGCGCAGCTGGACGACGCCGAAGTAGCGCTTGGGCGGCGGCGGCCCGCCGGCGACGTCGGGCACCGGCTCGGTCTGGCGGTGATCCCACAGCCGGGCCTTGCGCAGGATGCGCTCGAGCTCGCCGTCGGCGGTCATCGCCGCCAGCGCGGCGTCGATCGCGGTCTTGAGCTCGGGATCCTCCTTGCGGATGCCGATGACGTAGGTGCCGCGGGCGACGTCGTCGGGCAGGCAGGTGACGCCGGCGTGGTTGCAGCCGTAGCGATCGGCGATGACGTTGTCGAGCAGCACCGCGTCGACCCGCCCCAGCGCGAGGTCGTCGTAGATGACCTGGTTGTCCTCGTACAGCGCGATCTCGACGCCGGCGCCCTTGAGCAGGTCGAGCGCGTAGGTCTGATCGAGCGTCGCGACCTTCTTGCCCTTGAGCTCGGCCAGCGTCTTGTACGGCGCGCCGGTGCGCACCGCGAGGGTCTCGGCGTAGACGAAGTACGGCCGCGACAGCAGGATGCTGGCGGCGCGGTCGGGGGTGGCCTCGAGGCCGTTGCACACGACGTCGAAGTCGCCGCGCTTGAGCAGCGGCACCAGGTTGACCCAGTTGTAGTGGGTCATGCGGGCCTTGACGCCCAGCCGCCGCGCCACCGCGTCCATGACGTCGACCTCGAAGCCGACGAGCGCGCCGCTGTCGTCGAGCCACAGGTACGGCTCGCCGCCCTGCCGGTCGGCGCCCCACGTGATCTCGCCGCGCTTCTGGATCTTGGCCAGCGTGCCGCCCAGCTCGCGGCGGTGGCAACCGGCGACGAGCACCGCGCCGAGGAGCGCGAGCGCGAGCGCGAGCAGCGCGCGACGGCCGGTGGGCATCGAGGCCGCATCCTACATCCTCGGCGCGACCGGCGCAGGTCAGGCGGCGAGCACCAGCGCCGCCACCTGCGCGGCCAGCGCGCCGTCGCGGATCCCGATCGTCACCGCGCCGCGGTGGGCCCAGCCGCCGACGACCGCGACGACGCCGGCGTCGGCGAAGCGGTAGCTGGCCCACTGCACGTCGACCGTCAGCGTCGCCGTGGCGGTGCGGCCGCCGACCGTCCACACGCCGTCCCAGGCGTCCTCGCGCGCGTCGGCGTCGGCGATCTCCCACCCGCGCGCGCGCAGGTGCGCGACCAGCGCCGGCAGGTCGGCGCACGGGTTGGCGACCAGCGCGTCGAGCTCGGCGCGCGCGCGCCCGCCAGCGAGCGCCGACGCCCACAGCCGCCCCGCGGCCGTGCGCCGCGCCACCTGGTGCGCCGGCGCGGTCATCGCCATCACGCGGTCGAGCGGGTCGGCGGGTTCACCGAGCGGCGCCAGCGCGACCGTGGCCTGATCGTCGCCGCGGCGCAGGTGCAGCCGGGTCACGCCCGGATCGGCGCCTTCGATGATCACCGCCCCGGCGATCACTCGCTCGAGGCTCCACCCGCCGGCGGCGAGCCGGGCCCGGGTCGCCTCCTCGTCGAACGGCGGCCGTCCCCACATCGGCCGGTTGTAGCGCGCCGACGCGGCGCCCTCCACCGCCCGGCGCCGCCGCCGACGTGGTAGGCACGGCCCATGGGCGCTCAGTGGAAGCACAAGGGCAAGCAGGCGAACGCCAGCGCGCGCGGCGCGGCGTACTCGAAGATGACCAAGGCCATCATCATGGCGGCCAAGGGCGGGGCCGACCCCGCCACCAACGCCAAGCTGCGCATCGCGGTCGACGCGGCCAAGAAGGGCTCGCTGCCGCGCGACAACATCGAGCGCGCGATCAAGAAGGGCGCCGGGCTGCTCGACGACGCGGTCAACTACGACACCGTCACCTTCGAGGGGTTCGGCCCGCACCGGGTGCCGGTCATCGTCGAGTGCCTGACCGACAACAAGAACCGCACGACGCCCAACATCCGGTTCCACTTCAAGGGCCAGCTCGGCGCCACCGGCTCGGTGTCGTGGGACTTCGCCCACCTCGGCATGATCGAGGCGTCGCCGCCCGCCGGCGCCGACGCCGAGAACGCGGCGATCGAGGCCGGCGCCCAGGATCTCGAGGCCGCCGACGACGGCGCCACCCGGTTCTTCACCGAGCCCGCGGATCTCGACACGGTGACCAAGGCGCTGACCGCCGCGGGCTGGACCGTCACCTCGGCGGTGATCGGCTGGAAGGCCAAGAACCCGGTCGCCCTCGACGAGGCCGCCCGCGGCGAGGTCGTCACCTGGCTCGAGACGCTCGACGCCGACGACGACGTCCAGCACATCTACGTCGCGCTGGCGTGATCGCCGCGCGGGCGGTGGCGGGCCGGGTGATCAGCGGTTGGGCTGGCGCGGCGCGACGACCACGCCTGCAGGTCCGTTATTACCGACGAACCCGAGTGGGCAGGACGCCTTCCCGTCGGAGTTGCTTAAGTCGCGCCTGGTTGCGCTTCCCCTGCTCGGGATCGCGATCGATGAGTTCGGATCGATTCTTCCGCCGAATCACCTCAGCGATTGCGTCCGGCGCGATTTCACTGGCTTCGAGAAGTGACGCACGAAGCTTCAGCAATAGAACTCTCACTTCGGGTTCAAGCTGGTCCAAGCGTGCGTTTGCCAGGAGGCGAAGACCATTGGTAATGAACCTATCAGCCACTCCATACCGGGACCTAATTTCGCGAATTCTCCTCATGCGCAGTGAATTCAAGTCGAGTGCCAAGACAGTAACTGCGCCGATCGGCGTGATGCCCTCCACACGGCGCACGTCGGCCGCCTCTGGCCGGAAGTGACAAGCCGGATCTTCGCGGTCAATTCGAATTAGTCGCTTCCCCTGAGCAACCATCTCCGGCGGCGGCCAGAAGTCGCCTTTCTTGTTATTGCACGGCTCACACGACCAATAGAGATTGGAGTATTCGTCGCTGCCACCTTGCGATTGCGGGTGATAGTGATCGATCTCAAAGCCAAACGCGGCGGCCTCCGCTTCGGCTACTGAACAGTAGGCGCAAGAGTACAAGAAGTCGCCGCGCAGCGTTTCCCTGTATTCATCGTACCCCCGCCCGTCCGCAACGGCCGACCGGTTGACGAGTGCACAATCATCGCCCACGCCGGGACTTCCTCGGTTGGAACACCGTTGGAGATTGTCCCTTCATCCGCGCAAGCACGTCCTCAACCTGCCGCGCAACTTGCTCATGCTTTGCGGTGAACTCCTCCAACACATCGAGATGTGGTCCGCCGATCGCGTCTTCTATCTGATCGATCTGCCACCGGACGAGACTGAGCCTTGCCGCTTCCGCCGGCGTGAGGGCCGCGATCGCCTCCTTGTGTGCGAGTGTGTTTCGGGAGTGAACGATCTCAGCGTACCGCGGTACCAGGTTCACAGAAACGTGGGCTCGTGCGACAGCTTTCGGGTTCGAAATCGCGGGCGTAAGGTCAGGAGTGTCGCCCGTCAATCCGCGCAAGCGATCCGCGCTCGCCACCGTTGTTCCCGCCCCTTGGGCTTGGGGGGCGGGGGCGTGAATGGCCGCCACGGGCTTGCGCCACTGGGTGTCATCGGCAGTCAGCGTGGTGGCCATGGCCCCTCCGGGAACGCAAAGTCACTGTAGTACTGCAGCGCAGCCGAAGCAACTTCATTGATCGACACACCAGAGTCAACAACGGATATGGGCTGCTTCCAGACCCGCTGATAGTCGAGCATAACGTCATATTCAACTGATGCACTCTCAGTGTCGTAGGCGAGATGATGATGGCACTGGTCACGCGAGCTCACGCCTTCAACAGCTGGAAAGCGTGACAGAAACGTACCATTACACTTCACAAGAGATGATCCACCACGCTGCCAAGAGTCAGTCATCCATCCTCGAAAGGCTTGCAATCCGGGGGGCAACTGAAATTCACCCAGACGGGCGCGAGCAACAATGCCTACCCGTCCGATGGTCATGTCGAGGCGTGCAGACAAGGTCACCAGCAGGTCCGTCGTCCGCACACGACCGACCTCCAGCAGCTTCGAGTAAGGCAGGTTATCGAAGCGAACAGCTGGCAGAGCCCCGGCGCGGCGCTCCTCTACGGGATTGAACGAGTACTCTGCGACCACGTTGACGGCACCCGCGTCGTGAGCGATCTTTATCGTGAACCCGTCGCTCGATTCGACGATCGTTGCACCGTTTGAAGCAGCGACCAAGTTGACCGTCGCAACTTCCGCGGACAGACGGTCGACAAAGGGGCCGAGTTCGTCGCGTAGCCTGAGCCGCGCTGAGGGCTTCATTGAAAGCTGAACACCGACCACCGGCGCCGCGAGGACAGCGTCGAGCCAGTGGTCCTGAGATTCGCTTAGTGAGGTGGCCTCAACCATGACGAGCTACCTGACGAACGTGGGGCCGGATGACGACCGAGGACCAAACATAGCACCCAATCGCTCAAGGGTTGGCGGCCCAAACGGGCAGCTAGCAGCTTTTGCAACCCCCGCCATACGGCTAGAATCATTTGAGAAATTATCAGAGCTTCGCCTCAACCACCGCCAGGATCGCGCGCTCGCGCTCGACGGCCTGGGCGGCGATCGCGTCGGCCTCGGCCTTGAGCGCGGCGACCACCGCGGGGTCCTTGAGGCCGGCGCAGTTGATCTTGACGTTGAGGTGCGCGCCGAGGATGGCCGAGCGGGCGCACAGCGCGCCGACGCCGGCGTCGGACACCGAGCTGGGGTTGCCGTGCTCGGCCATCGCGGCGATGACCTCCATCGACGCCAGCGTGCGCTGCATGACCTTGAGCGGCACCTCGGCGGCGTAGCGAGTCGCGGCCTGCATCGCGGCGGCGCGCGCGGCCTTCTCGGCGTCGGTGCCCTTGGGCAGGCCCATCGCGTCCATGACGCGGTTGAACGCCGCGGTGTCCTCGTCGATCAGCGCGGTCAGCTCGGCGTGGAACGCCTTGCCGCGATCGGCCCAGTCGGAGAACTCGCGCCAGCGCGCGTCCCAGCCGCGCTTGTGCGACGACAGGTTCGCGACCATCGTCGCGAGCGCCGCGCCCAGCGCGCCCAGCGCCGCGGCCACCGAGCCGCCGCCCGGCGCCGGCGACTCGGCCGCGGTCTCCTCGACGAAGCCGCGCACCGTCAGATCGATCAGCCGCTTGGCCTTGGGCCGCTTGGCCGCCAGCGCGTACTCGATGATCTTCTTCTCGGGCTCGAACGGGTACAGGTCGCCGAGGCCCAGCGACTTGACCGCGATCTTGATCAGCTCGGCGTCGGCGACGCCGGTCGAGCGCTCCTGCTTGTGCAGGAAGTAGCGGCCGGCGTCGAGCATCGCCCGCAGCGGCACCAGCCCGACCAGCTCCGAGCCGGTGACCCGCACGCCGCGCGCGGCGGCGGCGCGGACGCACTCGTCGAACGCGACGTGCATCGGCGTGACGCTGATGTCGTTGAGGTTCAGCGACACCTGGGCGACGCCGTACTCCTCGATGTACCAGCCGATGCCCTTGACCGCCTTGAGCGTGCCCGGGATCCACACCGGCTCGCCGGCCGCGTCCTTCTGGATCTTGCCCTGGGCGTCCTTGGCCTCGCGACCCTTCTCGCGCACGTCGAAGGCGATCGCGTTGGCGCGCCGGGTCGACGTGGTGTTGAGGTTGACGTTGTACGCCACGAGGAAGTCGCGGGCGCCCACCGCGATCGCGCCGGTGCGCGGCACGAACGTCGCCGGCCCGAAGTCGGGGGCGTGCTCGGGGCGCCCCAGCCGGTCGCGCAGGCCCTCGTACTCGCCGGCCCGCACCACCGCCAGGTTCTTGCGGGCCGGGGTCAGCGCCGCGTGCTCGTAGCAGTAGACCGGGATCTGCAGCTCGCGGCCCAGGCGCTCGGCCAGGCGGCGGGCCAGCGCCACGGTCTCCTCCATCGTGATGTCGGCGACCGGCACCAGCGGGCAGACGTCGGTGGCGCCGAAGCGCGGGTGCTCGCCCTTGTGCTGGCTCATGTCGATCAGCTCGGCGGCCTTCTTGGCCGCCCGCACCGCCGCCTCGAGCACCGGCTCGGGCGGGCCGACGAACGTCACCACCGTGCGGTTGGTGGCCTTGCCGGGGTCGACGTCCAGCAGCCAGACGCCTTCTACTGCCTCGATCTCGCGGGTGATCTGGGCGATCACCGCCGGGTCACGGCCCTCGCTGAAGTTGGGGACACACTCGATGAGCGGCTCGGCCATGGCCAGGTTGGTACACCGAGGCCGGCGGCGCTGGCGAGGGGCGGCGGGCGGGGTTTGGCGCCGGGTCGGCCAACCCCGGCGCCGCGGTGCGTAACCTCGCCTGGGGGTACGGAATCCAAGGCCGAGTGGGTACTGCTTCCGCTCCCGTCGACCTCGCCCTGGTGGGCGGCGGGCTCCAGAACGGCCTGATCGCCCTGGCCGCGCTGGCGGCCCGGCCCGACCTGCGCCTGGTCGTGCTCGAGCGCGGGTCGACGCTGGGCGGCGACCACACCTGGTGCTTCCACGCCGACGACGTGCCCGCGGCCGCGGCGGCGTGGTTCGCGCCGCTGGTGGCTCACCGCTGGGACGGCTACGACGTCGCGTTCCCGACCCGCCGCCGCACCCTGACCAGCCCCTACGCGGCGCTCACGTCGGCGCGGTTCGACGCGGTGGTCGGCGCCGCGCTGGCGGCGGCCCCCAACGCGCGGCTGGTGCGCGGCGCCGAGGTCGACGCGGTGGCGCCCGGGCGGGTCGGCTATCGCCACGACGGCCAGTGGCACGAGCTGACCGCCACCACCGTCGTCGACGCGCGGGGCCCGCAGCGCACCGCGACCGACGCCGGCTGGCAGAAGTTCGTCGGCCACGAGCTCGCGCTCGATCGCCCCCACGGCCTCGACCGGCCGATGCTGATGGACGCCACCGTCGCGCAGGACGACGGCTTCCGGTTCTTCTACGTGCTGCCGCTGGCGCCCGATCGCCTGCTGATCGAGGACACCCGCTTCAGCGACGGCCCCGACCTCGATCGCGCCGCGCTCGCCGAGGCGGTCGCCGCGTACGCCGCCGCCCATGGCTGGACCGGGCGGGTCGTCCGCACCGAGCACGGCTGCCTGCCGATGCCGTGGACCGGCGACGTGGTCGCGCCGACGCCGGGGCTGATCGTCGGCGGCTACCAGGGCGGCTGGTTCCATCCGGTCACCGGCTACAGCCTGCCGATCGCGCTGCGCGTCGCGCAGGCCATCGCCGACGCGCTGGCCGCCGATCGCGAGCCGGCCGCGGCGCTGGCGCCGCTGGTGACCGAGCACCGCGCGCAGCTGGGCCTGGCCTTCCGGCTGACCAAGATGATGTTCCGCTGGTTCGCGCCGCCCCACCGCTGGGGCGTGCTCGAGCACTTCTACCGCTTGCCCGAGCCGACGATCCGGCGCTTCTACGCGCTGGCGCTCACCCGCGGCGATCGCGCCCGGTTGTTCGTCGGCCGCCCGCCGCGCGGGCTGTCGTGGCGCGCGGTGTTCGGCGGCGCCCCCGCCCCTCTCGCCAAGGAGCTGACGTGACCGCTGCCGTCCCCGACCTCCGCCACGCCACGCCCGCCCTGGCGGTGGCGCTCGATCAGACCGCGCTGCCGGCCGACGTGCCCGCGGCCCTGTGGGATCGCGCGCTGCTCGGCCCGCTGGTCGACTACACGCGCCGCCCCGGCAAGGAGCTGCGCGGTCGGCTGGCGTCGATCGCCTGGCAGCTCGCCGGTGGCCGCGGCGCGATCCCGACGGCGATCCCGCTGGCGATCGAGGCGCTCCACGCCGGCTCGCTGATCGTCGACGACGTCCAGGACGACGCCGCCACCCGCCGCGGCGGCCCGGCGCTGCACGTCGTGACCGGCGTGCCGCTGGCGATCAACACGGGCAACTGGCTCTACTTCTGGGCGCTCGAGCAGCTGGCCGGGCTCGACGTCGATCCCCGCGCCGGCTGCGCGATGCACCGGCTCGCGGTGCGGACGTTGCTCGACTGCCACCAGGGCCAGGCGCTCGATCTGTCAGTGCGGGTGTTCGACCTCGAGGCCGCGCGGGTGCCGGCGGTGGTCGCCGCGGTGACCCGCGGCAAGTCGGCCGCGCTGATGGCGATGGCGGCGCAGCTGCCGGCGCTGGCCGCCGGCGCGGCGCCCGCGGTGGTCGACGCGCTGGGCGCGCTCGGCGCCGGGCTGGGCACCGGCCTGCAGATGCTCGACGACCTCGGCGGCCTGGCGAAGGCCCGCCGCAACAAGGGCCTCGAGGATCTGCGCGGCGGGCGCGCCACCTGGCCGTGGGCCTGGCTCGCCGAGCAGGGCGATCAGCTCGCCTACGCGCGGCTGCAGCACCGCGCCCGCGCCGCCACCGACGACGCCGAGCTCGAGCAGGTCGCCGAGCTGCTCTACGCCGAGGTCGAGACCCTCGGCCGCGGCCGCGCCAAGGCCGCGCTGCGCGACGCGCTCGAGCGCGCTCACGACGGCGACAGCGATCACCCCGCGCTGATCGGCCTCACCGCCGACGTGCACCTCCTGGAGTCTTCCTATGGCTGATTCACCCGTCCGCGCTGCCGTCATCGGCAGCGGCTTCGGCGGCCTCGCGGCCGCCATCCGCCTGCAGTCGGCCGGCGTCGCCACCACGATCTACGAGGCCCGCGACCTGCCCGGCGGCCGCGCCTACGTCTACCAGGACGGCGGCTACACCTTCGACGCCGGCCCGACGGTGATCACCGCGCCGCACTGCCTCGAGGAGCTGTTCGAGCTGAGCGGCCGCAAGCTGAGCGACTACGTCGAGCTGATGCCGGTGACGCCGTTCTACCGGCTGCACTGGCTGGCCGACGGCGATCAGTTCGACTACGACGGCGACGGCGAGGCGATGCTGCGGCAGATCCGGGCCCGCTCCGAGGACGACGCCCGCGGCTACCAGCAGTTCCGCGACTACGCCGAGAAGGTGTTCGACGCCGGGTACACCAAGCTGGCGTCGACGCCGTTCCTGCGCTTCTGGGACATGGTCAAGGTCGCGCCGCAGCTGGGCCGGCTGCGCGCCGATCGATCGGTGTACAAGACCGTCGCCCGCTACGTGCAGGACGAGCACGTGCGCCAGGCGCTGTCGTTCCACTCGCTCCTGGTCGGCGGCAACCCCTACGAGACGTCGTCGATCTACACGCTGATCCACCACCTCGAGCGCACCTGGGGCGTGTGGTTCGCCAAGGGCGGCACCGGCGCGCTGGTGCGCGGCCTGGTCAAGCTGTTCACCGAGCTGGGCGGCACGATCGAGCTGTCGACGCCGGTCGACGGCATCCGCGTCGAGGACGGCCCGCAGGTCCGCCACCACGTCACCGCGCGCGGCACCACCCGGGCCTACGATCTGGTCGTGTCCAACGCCGACGTCCACAGCACCTACGCCAAGCTCTACGGCGAGGAGCCCCGGGCCCGGCCGATGGCCAAGAAGCTCGAGCGCGCCGACTGGTCGATGTCGCTGTTCGTCCTGTACTTCGGCACCGACCAGTCGTACGCCGACCGCATCGCCCACCACACCGTCGTGTTCGGCAAGCGCTACAAGGAGCTGCTGGCCGAGATCTTCCACGGCGACCGCGTCCCCGAGGACATGAGCCTGTACCTGCACGCGCCGCACGTGACCGATCCGTCGCTGGCGCCGCCCGGCCACGGCGCGTTCTACGTGCTGTCGCCGGTGCCGCACCTCGGCCACGCCGACGTCGACTGGAACGACCTGGCGCCGCGCTACGCCGACCGCGTGCTCGAGACCCTCGAGCCGCTGCTGCCGAACCTGCGCCAGCACGTCACGACGCGCCGCTGGGTCACGCCGTTCACGTTCCGCGACGAGCTGGCCTCGTACAACGGCGCCGCGTTCTCGGTCGCGCCGACGCTCACCCAGAGCGCGTACTTCCGCCCCCACAACCGCTGCGACCGCATCCCCGGCCTGTACCTGGTCGGCGCCGGCACCCACCCCGGCGCGGGCGTCCCCGGCGTCGTCAACGGCGCCAAGGCCACCTGGTCGGTGATCGAGCGCGACTTCGCCCACCGCCTGGCCGGCGCGGCCGCGCGCACCGACGCGCGGGTCGACCCGCCCGGCGACGTGATCGCCACCGAGGCCGCCGCGCTGTGACCACCGCCCTGGCCCTCACCGCCAGCGCCGAGCTGGGCGAGTGCCACGCGTCGATCGCGCAGCACTCGAAGTCGTTCGCGCTCGCAGCCAAGCTGCTGCCGGCGGCCGCGCGCGACGACGCCGCGGTGGTCTACGCGTGGTGCCGCCGCGCCGACGACGCGATCGATCTCGCGCCGCCGGCCGAGCAGCCCGCCGCGCTGACCCGCCTGTACGACGAGTTGACCGCGATCGACGCCGGCGCCGCGCCGCCCGGCGTGCCGCGGGCGTTCGCGGCGGTGGTCGGCATCCGCCAGATCCCGCTGGCCTACCCGCGGGCGCTGCTCGACGGGATGGCCATGGACGTGGCCGACACCCGCTACCGCACGTTCGACGACCTGTTCGCGTACTGCTACCGCGTCGCCGGCGTGGTCGGCCTCATCATGTGCCACGTCATGGGCGTGCGCGACGACCGCGCGCTGGTGCCGGCGGTGCACCTCGGCATCGGCATGCAGCTCACCAACGTGTGCCGCGACGTCGCCGAGGACTGGGACCGCGGCCGGCTGTACCTGCCCGAGGAGCTCCTGGCGCGCCACGGCGTCCGCGGCCTGGCCGCGCACCTGGGCGGCCCGCTGCCGGCGTTCGCCCACGCCGCGGTGCGCGCCACCGTGCGCGAGCTGCTCGACGTCGCCGATCGCTACTACGCCAGCGGCGTCGCCGGCTGCCGCGCGCTGCCGTGGCGGGCCGGGTTCGGCGTCCGCGCCGCCGCCCGCATCTACCGTGCGATCGGCACCCGGCTGCGCCGCCGCGGCGGCGACGCGCTCGCCGGCCGCGCCGTCGTCGGCAAGGCGGCCAAGCTCGGCCACGTCGCGCTGGCGGCGCTCGGCGCGCTGGCCGAGGCGCCGGCCCGCGGGCTGGCCCGGTTGCGGATAGGATCGCCTCGCCTGCCGACCCGCACGCTGGAGCTGCCCGATGTCCCTGTCGCCTGACTCGACCATGGCCCCGCCGACGCCGACGGTGGCGCCCGCCGCCGTCGCGCCGCGCAAGAGCCCGCTGGCCATCTACGTCGGCCGGGTGCGCGAGTTCGACCGCACCGACTGGATCGTCTACGTCGCCTGGGTCGGCATGATGCTCGGGCTGGTGCTGTCGACCGGCGGCTTCCTCGCGTTCGGCCACGCCCACGCGGTGCGGTTCCCGGTCGAGGCGTGGCTGGTGCCGGTGGGCGCGGCGATCTTCACCGTCGCGATCGCGATCGACACGATCGGCCACCGCACCATCTACAAGGAGGTGCTCAAGGGCGGCGAGGCGCTGATCCACCAGATCACGATCGTCTGCGGCGTGGCCAGCTGCGTGCTGCTGGTGCTGGCCTACGCGTACCGCGCCGCGGTGATCCCGGCGATGGTGTTCACCGGCCTGTCGCTGCTCTACAGCCTGATCGACGAGGGCTTCCACTGGAAGCGCTACACGTCGCAGCACGCCGACCCGGTCGAGATGTGGTCCCACGTCGGCATCTTCATCGGCCACAGCATCATGATGGCCGGCTGGTGGTGGTTCTGGGCGCTGGGCTACCCGGGCGTGCGCGAGACCCTCGCGGTGATGAAGTGATCACCGCGGCGACCTGGCTGTGGCTGGTGGTGGCGGCGGTCGGCAGCCTCGGCGCCGTGGTGTGGCACTGGCGGCTGTGGCAGCTGAGCGCGCGCGCCGCCGCGCCGCCGGTGGCGCCGCCGCGCGTGTCGATCGTCGTGCCGGCCCGCGACGAGGCCCACAACCTGCCGCGGCTGCTGGCGTCGCTGGCCGTCCTCGACCCGCCGGCCCACCAGGTGATCGTCGTCGACGATCACTCGACCGACGGCACTGGCGACCTGGCCCGCGCCGCCGGCGCGACGGTGGTGGTGCCGCCGCCGCTGCCCCCGGGCTGGCTGGGCAAGGCCTGGGCCTGTCACGCCGGCGCCGCGGTCGCGACCGGCGACCTCCTGCTGTTCACCGACGCCGACACCGTCCACGGGCCGGCGTCGCTGGCCCACGCGGTGGCGCGCCTCGAGGCGGACCGCGCCGATCTGGTGTCGGCGATCCCGCGCCACCGCGCCGCGCGCACCTGGGAGCGGCTGCAGGGCGTGTTCCAGGTGCTGCTGCTGATCGCGTGCCGCGCCGGCAGCGCCGCCACCGACGGCGCGCGCCGCTTCAGCATCGGCCAGTACCTGCTGTTCCGCCGCGCCGCGTACGAGCGCATCGGCGGCCACGTCGCGGTCAAGGACGTCATCGCCGAGGACCTGCACCTGGCGGCCCGGGTGATCGCCACCGGCGGCCGGTTCGCGCTGTGCACCGAGCCCGGCGTCGTCGAGGTGCGCATGTACCCCGAGGGCGTCGGCGGCTTCGTGCGCGGCTGGCGGCGCAGCTTCCGCGACGGCATGGCCGCGGCCGGCGCCGGCGGCGTCGCCGAGTTGATCGCGGTCATCGGCTGGCTCGGCGGCGTGCCGCTGGCGATGCTGGCGGCGCTGGCGACCGGCGCGTGGCCGATGCTGGCGGCGTGGAGCGCGGCCTACCTGGCCACCGCCGCGGCGATCGCGATCGCGCAGCGGCGGATCGGCGCGCTGCCGTGGTGGGGCGCGCTGGCGTTCCCGCTCGGCGTCGCGGCGTTCGTCGCGATCAGCGGGCTCGCGGCCTGGGATCGGCTGCGCGGCGCGCCGGTGCGCTGGCGCGGCCGCAGCGTCGTCGTCGGAGGGCCGCGGTGATCCGCGCCTGGGCCCGCCGCGTCGAGGCCGAGCACCTGGCGTGGAACGTGGCCACGGTCGCGCCGTACGTGCCGCCGGGCGCGCGGGTGCTCGACGTCGGCTCGTGGGACTGCAAGCTCGGCGCGGCGCTGCGCGATCGCGGCGCGCGGGTGACCTGCGTCGACGTCGTCGACAAGAACCGCACCGACGTCGAGCTGCGGCTGATGCGCGGCGCCACGCTGCCGGTCACCGGCGACGAGCGCTTCGACGTCGTGCAGTTCCTCTACGTGCTGCACCACGCCGCCGACGACCTGGCGCTGCTGCGCGAGGCGCGGCGGGTGGTCGCCGACGACGGCCGGGTGCTGGTGGCCGAGGATCGCGTCGAGACCTGGGGCGAGCGGTGGCTGACGATCGCCTTCCACCTGTGGCTGCTCGCCTTCACCTTCATGGGGTGGAAGGGGACGTTCAAGCGGCAGAGCGCGTGGCGGGCGCGGTTCGCGCAGGCGGGGCTGACCGTCGAGCGGACCGTCGAGCTGGGCCGATCGCGGCGACTGTTCCCGAAGAACGTGCTGTACGTGCTGGCGCCGGCGACGCCGCCGGGGTCGCCGGAGACGCTTGCGCCGCCGGGGTGAGCGCGCCGCGCAGCGCGTGGCGGGCGCGGTGGGCGCGCACCTTGACGTTGGCGACCGAGATCGCCAGCGCGTCGGCCACCTCGAGCTCGCTCATCTCCTGCATGAAGCGCAGCTGCAAGACGTCGCGGTACGCCGGCGGCAGCGCGTCGACCCGGGCGCGCACCTGGGCCGCCTGCTCGGCGCGCACCAGCTCGTCTTCCGGGGTCGGCCGCTGGCGGTCGTCCACCGGCAGCGGGCCGGCGTCGTCGATCGACACCGTGCGATCCAGCCGGCGCCGCCGCTGGGTGCGGAGGTGGGTCAGCGCCGCCGTGGTGGCGATCCGGTAGAGCCACGTGCGGTAGCTGGCCTCGCCGCGGAACCGCTCGCGGTTGCGGTGGGCGAGGAGCAACGTCTCTTGCGCCACGTCCCCCGCGTCCTGCTCGCCCACGATGCGACGGGCGATGGCGCACACGAACCGTCGATCTGAATCGTTCATAACGGTCACCATAACATCCATATCGGTCACCGCAAGAGCAAATCGTGCACGACTCGAACGTTTTTACCTTGCATGTGCGCCAGGAATGGGAATACATGAACGTTGTGAACGATTTCCAACCGACCGGTACCCACCGCCGCGATCAGCCGGTCGTGCGATCTGTCAGCGGAGCCCCGCGCGGCCCGCAGCCTGCGACCTGTCCGTGAAGCGCCTGCTCTCACCCAAAGAACTGGCCGACGCCATCGGCGTCAGCGAGTCGTCCCTCAAGCGCTGGGCCGACGCCGGCCGGCTGCAGGTCGCCCGCACCGAGGGCGGCCACCGCCGGATCCCGGTGGCCGAGGCCGTGCGCTTCATCCGCGACACCGGCGCGGTGGTGGTGCGCCCCGACCTGCTCGGCCTGGTCGGCGTGCCGGCGGTCAACGACGCCAAGGCCAGCGGCTCGCTCGACGAGCGCCTGTACCAGGCGCTGCTCGTCGGCGACGGCGCCGTCGCCCGCGCGCTGGTCGTGGGCGGCTACCTGCAGGGCGAGAGCGTCGCGACGCTCGCCGACGGCCCGGTCCGCTCGGCGATGGGCCGGCTGGGCGAGCTGTGGCGCCACGACTCGCAGGGCATCTTCCTCGAGCACCGCGCCACCGACCTGTGCGTGCAGGCGGTGGTCGCGCTGCGCGGGTTGATCGAGCCGCCCGCCGAGGGGCTGGTCGCGGTGGGCGGGGCGCCCGAGCAGGATCCGTACATGCTGCCGTCGATGCTGGCCGCCACCGTGCTCACCTCGGCCGGGCTGCGCGCCGTGAACCTGGGGCCGGCCACGCCGCTGGCCAGCCTGCGCCACGCGGTCGCCCACCACGACGCGCGGGTGGTCTGGCTGGCGCTGACCTCGACGGTGTCCGAGGAGCTGGCCGAGGAGCTCGGCGGGTTCGCGCGCGAGCTGGCCAACGCCGGCCGCACGCTGGTGCTCGGCGGCCAGCGACGGGCCGACGCCGCCGGCGTCCGGCGCGCCCTCCACGTCAGCTCGATGAGCGAGCTGGCCGCGTTCGCCGCCGGCCTGGTCGCCGGCCAGCGCGACGAGCGCTGACGCTCAGCCGCGGCGGCGCACGAAGTCGTCGATCAGCGCGCGCGCGATCGACAGCGGCGGCGGCACCACCGGCAGCGCGTCGGGCGCGAACCAGCCAGCGTCGGCGATCTCCTCGGGATCGGGCACCAGCTCGCCGCCGGCCCAGCGCGCGGTGAACCCGACCATCAGCGAGCCGGTGAACGGCCACGGCTGGCTGCCGAAGTAGCGGACGTCGGCGACCTCGATGCCGGCCTCCTCGCGGATCTCGCGGTGGACGCAGTCCTCGAGCGTCTCGCCGACCTCGACGAAGCCGGCCAAGGTCGAGAAGAACGGCATCCGGGTGCGAGCGTTGCGGGCCAGCAGGCAACGGCCGTCGCGCTCGACCAGCACGATCACCGCCGGCGACAGCCGCGGGTAGGCGGTGTGGCCGCAGCCGGCGCAGGTGCGCACCCGCTCGCGCGTCGAGCGCTCGGTCGGCCCTCCGCACCGGCCGCAGTAGCGGTGATCGCGATCCCACGCGGTCAGGCCGAGCGCGCGGCCGGCGACGGCGAACACCTCGTCGGGCAGCGCCCCGAACAGCTGGCGCAGCGGCACCGGCTCGCTGCCGGCCGGCTCGCCGCCGGCCTCGACCAGCCGCGCGAAGCACGGCTCGCCGTCGAGGTCGCCGAGGTGGAGCGCGTCGTCGGCGGCGCCGACCGGCAGGGCCAGCGTCTCGGCGCGCACGACGCACAGGTTGGCGCCGGCGATCACGAACAGCCGGCCATGGGTCGCGGTGGTGGTGACGGCGGGCGTGAACGGCACGAGCACCCTCTAGCACGCGGCGCGGCCGGCGGCGCTTGGACGTCGCTCGGTCGAGCACCGACCCATGCGCCAGGCGTCTCCCGTCTTGGGAGGTCTTGGGAGCTGACCATTGGCTACAAGTCCCCGTTCCCAAGACGGAGGGCGGTGACGGCGGCGGCCGCCGCCGCGACGCGCTCAAGGCCGCGCGTGATGATGCGGACACCGGGTGGCCCCCCTGAGGACTTGCCCGTATA
>JAEUJY010000111.1 GCA_016794525.1 Myxococcales bacterium | reverse complement strand
CGCGCCGCCGAGCCGGCGTTGCCGGCCGCCCCGGCCCCGACCGCCGCCGCCCCAGCCCCGACCGCCGCGCCAGGCCCCGAGGCGGCCCCGGCCCCCGCGGTGCGGCGCGCCAAGGCCGCCGCGCCCGAGCAACCGCCCAAGCCCGACAAGCCGGCCGAGGACGACGAGCTCGAGGACGACGACGACCTCGACGACGACGACGACGACCTCGACGATGACGAGGACGACGACCTCGACGACGACGAGGACGGCGACGACCTCGATGACGACGAGGACGACGACGACCTCGACGATGACGATGACGAGGACGACGACGAGGATGACGACGAAGACGACGACGACCTCGACGATGACGAGGACGACGACGAGGACGACGAGGACGACGACGACTACGAGGTGATCGACAAGACCGCCGCCGAGCTGGCCGAGGAAGGCCACGAGAGCGGCGGCGAGATCACCGTGCTGGCGCGCAAGCGCGTGCCCAAGCCGCCGCGGGTCCGCCCGCCCCGGCCCGACGGCACCACCGCCCCCGGCGACGCCGATCGCTCGGCCGCCGCCGAGGCCCGCCGCCGCCGCCGCCGCCGTCGCCGCAAGCGCCGCAGCATGCTCCCGCGGCGGTCGGACTACACGACGCCGGTGCTGACGACCGCCGCGCCGCCGACCGACGGCCCGCAGGTGACGGTGCTGCGCCGCGGCGCCGCGCCGCTGCCGGGCGGCCCGGTGATCGAGTACGTGCGCGGCCCGATGCGCATCAACATGGCGCCGGTGGCCTCGGCCGCCCCCAGCGACACCGCGGGCGTGGACCGCGGGCGCGGGCGTCGCCAGAACCGCTTCGACGGGCGTGGCCGGCCGCTGTCGGCCGCCGAGCGCCGCGCCGAGCGTCGCGCCGAGCGCCTCGAGAAGCGCAAGCGCCGTCGGCGGCGACGCAAGGGCAACGCGCAGCTCGGCCCCAACGCCGAGGGGCCGGTGTCGTTCTTCTCGCCGATCGGCGGGCCGCGCGAGCTGCCGCCGCCGCCCGCGGAGGCCGGCCCGCGCCCGCCGCCGCCGGTCGAGCTCGGCCCCGATGGCCAGCCGTTGCCGCGCAAGCGTCGACGGCGGCGCCGCCGCGGCCGCGGGGGTCGGGGGCGCCCCGACTTCCGCCCCGCCGAGGGTGGCGATCGCCCCGCCGAGGGCGGCGCCAGCGCCGGCGCCCCACCCGCGCTGCCGCCGGGCGACAGCGACGAGTCGTAGGCTCGCCGCCGCCCGCCGGGGTACACTCCGGGCATGCTCGCCGAGATCGGGACGATGCAGGTGCGGTCGCGCTCGGCGACCCGCGTGGTCATCGCGATGGGCCGCAGCACCGCGGTGGTCGGCTGGGCGATCCTGGCGATCGCGCTGTACGCCGCGTTCGCGCTCGCGCCGACGTCGCGCTGGCTCGCCGGCGTCGCCTGCGTGGTGGCGTTCGGCGCGTGGCTGGTCGCGACCGCGCGTCACCGCCTCGAGTTCGACCGCGACGACGGCGTGCTGCGGATCGAGCGGCGGATCGCCGGCCTCGGCAGCCGGGCGATCGTGCCGCTGTTCCACCTGCGCGCCGTCGTGGTGCGCCGCAAGCGCCACGGCGAGGGCTTCGTCGCCGCGCTCGAGCGCCGCAACGGCGACCCGATCGTGATCGACAGCGGCGAGCGCGCCGCGCCGCTGTACGAGCTGGTGCGGACGATCGCCGACGTGACCGACCTCCGGCTGGTCTACGACACGACCGTCGCGTCGTGATCGTGACCGCGACCGCCTGCGCGGTGTAGCCTGCCGGCCGATGCGCCGCTGCCTCGCCCTCACCGTCGTCCTCCTCGGCTGCTCGACCAAGAAGGCCGCGCCGCCTCCGCCCGAGGCCGAGGGGCCGCGGGGCACGCTGGTCGGCATCGACCCCGATCGCTGGGGCTGCGAGGTGGTCGCCACCGTCGCCGCCGTCGGCGAGGTCGTCGCCGGCCCGGTGCGGCAGGTCGAGGGCTCGCTGGCGCCGCCGCGCGGTGTGCCGAAGCCGTGCAACTACGTCCTCGAGGCGCCGACCGGCGCCGAGGCGTGGACCTGGGACCTCGACTGCCGCAAGGGCGCGCTGGCCACCGCCGAGACCCTGTGGAAGCAGTACTCCGAGCAGAACGCCGCGCTGGTGGCCGCGGCCTCCGACGCCGCCGAGGCCGAGCGCAAGGACGACGCCGGCGTCGTCCACGCCCCGCCGCCGCCGGCGCAAGAGGTCGCGGTCGGCGCCAAGGGCCTCGACCACAACGGCCAGGCGATCCTGTTCGTCGACGACGACACCCCCTGCTACGGCCGCATCGTCGGCCCCGATCCGGCGCGGCGGCTGGCGCTCGCGCAGCTGATCGCCAAGAACCTCCGCCCCGCGACCGCGCCGATGGAACCGCGCGCCGCCGGGAAGTAGCCGCCCCCTCACCCCGGTTGCACGCCCCATGCGCACGCTGCTCCTGTCCGCCGTCCTGGCGCTGACCGCCACGCCGGCGGTCGCCGGCCCCGAGGCCACGCTGCCCGTCGAGCACTACCGCCTGGCCAACGGCCTCGAGGTCATCCTCGCGCCCGACCCGAGCGTCACCAGCGCGATGGTCGAGGTCTGGTACCACGTCGGCTCCAAGGACGAGGTCATCGGCAAGTCGGGCTTCGCCCACCTGTTCGAGCACCTGATGTTCGAGGGCAGCAAGCACGTGCCCGAGGGGCAGTTCGACCTGCTGCTCGAGCGCGCCGGCGGCTGGAACAACGGCACCACCAACAACGACCGCACCACCTACTTCGAGCAGGTGCCCGGCAACCAGGTGACGCTGGCGCTGTGGCTCGAGGCCGATCGCATGGCCGGGCTGTGGGACGCGATGAACGCCGACGTCCTCGCCAACCAGCGCGACGTCGTCAAGAACGAGCGGCGCCAGAGCTACGAGAACCGCCCCTACGGCGTCGCGGCGTTGACGATCCAGCAGGCGCTGTGGCCCAAGGGCCACGGCAACTGGAACCTGACGATCGGCACGATGGCCGACCTCGACGCCGCCAGCCTGGCCGACGTCGAGGCGTTCTGGCGCACCTACTACGTGCCGGCGAACGCGACGCTGCTGGTCGCGGGCCGCTTCGAGCCCGCCGCGATCCGCGCGCAGATCGAGCGCCTGTTCGGGTGGATGCCGACCAAGCCGGTGCCCGCGCGGCGCACGCTCGACGCCCCGGTCGCGCCGCTGGCGCAGCAGGTCGCGCTCGAGACCACCGACAAGGTGGCGGTGCCCAAGGTCATCGTCACGGTGCGCGCCCCCGAGGCCAGCGCGCCCGAGCTGAACGATCTCGAGGTCGCGACCGAGGTCTTCGGCGGCGGCAAGACCAGCCGGCTGTACAAGCGGCTGGTGTGGAAGGATCGCCTCGCCACCGACGCCTACGCGTACCTCAACCCGCAGTTCCTCGGCAGCGAGCTGCAGATCGAGGCGGTGGCGCGCCCGGGCGTGACCGCCGAGGCGTTGCGCGCGGCGGTGCTCGACGAGATCGCCGCGTTCGCCGCCGCGCCGCCCACCGCGGCCGAGGTCGAGCGCGCCCGGCGCGGCCTCGAGGTCGGCCTCCTGTCGACGCTGGAGAACCTGCCGTCGCGGATCAACCAGCTCGCCGACTGGGCCGCGTACTTCGGCGACCCCGACCACCTCGCCGAGGCCCAGGCCGCGCTGGCCGCGGTGACGCCGGCGTCGGTCGCCGCCGCCGCCGGGCGCTGGCTGCGCGTCGACGCCGCGGTGGTCATGGTGGTGCGGCCGGAGCCGGCCGCGGCGGCCGGAGGTGCGCCGTGACCCGCCTCGCCGTCGCCGCGCTGGCGATCGCCGCCTGCTGCCCGACCCTGCCGCGCGCCGCGTCGACGCCGATCGCCAGGCCGATCGCCAGCCCGCCGCCGCCCGGCGAGCCCGGCCCGCCGCCGGCCCCGCCGCCCCTCGACTGGGGCGCCGCCGGCATCGACTGGACCGCGCCGCCCGCCGCCGGGCCCGAGGTCACGTTCGCGCCGCCGGTGCCGACCGAGTTCCGGCTCCGCAACGGCGCCCGGGTGCTGGTGGTCGAGAACCACCGCCTGCCGCTGGTGAGCGTGCGGATCGCCGTCGAGTCGGCCGGCGCGCGCAGCGATGGCGCCAAGCCCGGCCTGGCCGCGCTGACCGCCGACCTGCTCGACGAGGGCGCCGGCACCCGCTCGGCGCTCGAGCTCCCCGAGGAGATCGAGCGGCTCGGCGCGCGGCTCACCGTCGGCACCGGCAGCGACGCCACCGTGCTGACGCTCGACACGCTGGCCGCGACGCTCGCGCCGTCGCTGGCGCTGGCCGCCGACGTACTGCTGCGGCCGCGGCTCACCGGCGACGACTTCGCCCGGATCAAGGCCGAGCGGCTCGCCGACCTCGCGCTGCGCGTCGATCAGCCGACCGTGATCGCCCGGCTGGTCTTCGACCGCGTCGTCTACGGCGCCCACCCGTACGCCGCGCCGACCGACGGCGAGGCCGCGAGCGTCGCCGCGATCACCGCCGCCGACGTGACGCGGTTCTTCCGCACCCACTACGGCCCGGCCGCCGCCACCGTCGTGATCGTCGGCGACGTGAGCGTCGACGACGCGCGGCGCATGCTCGAGGCCTCGTTCGGCGCCTGGAAGGGCAAGGCGGCGCGGCCCACGCGCCCGCCGGCGCCGGTCGCCGCCCGGCCGACGCTGGCCTTCGTCGATCGCCCCGGCGCGCCGCAGAGCGTCGTCGCGATCGGCCGGCTCGGCCCCGACACCGCCGACCCGGCGCAGGCCGCGAACGACCTGGTCAACACCGCGCTCGGCGGCAGCTTCGCGTCGCGGCTCAACACCGCCCTGCGCGAGGAGAAGGGCTACACCTACGGCGTCGGGTCGCAGTTCCTCCGCAACCAGTGGGCTGGCTTCTGGCGGGTGTTCTCGCAGATCCGCACCGACGTCACGGTGCCGGCGATCAAGGACGCGCTGGCGATCATCGCCGCCACCGCCGCCGCGCCGCTGCCGCCCGACGAGCTGGCCAAGACCAAGGCGCTGATCGTCCGCGGGCTGCCCCAGGGCTTCGAGACCAACGCCGGCATCGCCGGCGCGTACCTCGGGCTCGCGCTCGACGGCCGGCCGCTCACCTACTTCCGCGATCTGCCCGACGCGCTGGCGGCGGTCACCGGCGACGCCGGCCAGCGCGCCGCCGCCGCCGCCTGGCACGACCTGACGATCGTCGTCGTCGGCGACGGCGCGGTGATCGGCGCCGACCTCGCCACGCTCGGCCTGCCGATCGTGCGCTACGACGCCGACGGCCGCCCCCGCCCGTGACCCGCGGCGACGGCGAGCTCGCGGCGCAGGCCCGCCTGGCCGCGCCGCTGGCGGCGCAGCAGGTCGGCATGGTCGCGATGGGCGTCGTCGACACCGCGCTGCTCGGCCGCTTCGACGCTGACGCGATGGCCGGGGCCGGCATCGGCACCGGCCTCCTGTTCGCGCTGTCGTGCCTCGGCATCGGCGCGCTGCTCGGGCTCGACCCGCTGATCGCGCAGGCCATCGGCGCCGGCGAGCGCGCCCGCACGCCGCGGCTGCTGGCGGTCGGCGTCCGTGTCGCGGTGCAGCTCGGGCTGGTCCTGACGCTGGTGGTGCTGGCCGCGCCGCTGGCGCTGCGCGTGGGCGGCGTCGATCCGGCCGTCGCCGGCCACGCCACCGTCTACATCTACGCCCGCGCGCTCGGCGTCGTGCCGATGCTGGTGCAGGTGGCGCTGCGCGCGTTCTTGCAGGCCCACGGCCACACCCGCCCGATGCTGGTGGCGGCGATCGTCGGCAACGTGGCCAACGCGCTGCTCGACTGGATCCTGATCTTCGGCGACGACGGCCTCGCCGATCTCGGGCTGCCGCGGATCGGCCTGCCGGCGCTGGGCGCGCTGGGCGCCGCGCTGGCCACCACCGCGGTGACGTTCGTGCTCCTGCTGATCTACGCCCGCGCGATCGCCGAGGTCCGGCGCGGGCTACCGCCGCCCATCAGCGACGAGCCGCCCGCCGCGATCCGCCGCGCGATCCTGCGCCTCGGCGCGCCGATCGGGCTGCAGCTGTTCGCCGAGGTCGCGGCGTTCGCGCTGGCCGCGGTGCTGGCCGGCCGGCTCGGCGCGGTGCCGGCCGCCGCGCACCAGATCGCGCTGCAGCTGTCGAGCGTGTCGTTCGCGATCGCGCTGGGCATCGGCGGCGCGGCCGCGACCCGGGTCGGGCTGGCGGTCGGCGCCGGCGACCACCGGCGGGCCCGCCGCGCGGCGCTGACCTCGCTCGGGCTGGGCGCGATCGTGATGACCTCGTCGGCGGCGCTGTTCGTGCTCGCGCCCGGCCCGCTGGCGGCGCTGTTCGGGGCCCGCGTCGAGGTCGCGGCCAGCGCGGCGACGCTCGTGCAGATCGCCGCGGTGTTCCAGCTGTCCGACGGCGCGCAGGCCATCGCCGCGGGCGCGCTGCGCGGCGCCGGCGACACCCGCGCCGCGTTCGTCGCCAACCTGATCGGCCACTACGCGATCGGCCTGCCGGTCGCGCTCGTCGCCGCGTTCGCGTTCGACCGCGGCGCGCCGGGCCTGTGGTGGGGCCTGACCGCCGGCCTCACCGGCACCGCGATCGCGCTGCTGGCGCGGCTCGCGTGGCTGACCCGGCGCCCGGTGGCGCGGGCGCCGATTGGCTGACCGGCCGCCGCCGGCCGATGATATGAGGCGGGGATGGGACCTCGCCTCGCCTCCGTGGGGATCGTGCTCGCGCTCGTCGCCTGTGGCGACGACGGCGGCAGCGCCCCCGACGCTCGCCCGACCGGCACCGCCGGCGTCACCGTCAGCCGCTACGACCTCGACTTCGATCTCGGCGCCCGCGCCGGCACCGCGCGGATCACGCTGCGGCTGGTCGACGCCGGCGACTGCGTGCAGCTGTCGTCGCGCAACCCCGGCGTCGATCTGGCGTCGGTGACGCTGGGCGACGCGCCGGCCACCGCCACCTCCGACGGCTTCACGCTCACGGCGTGCGGCGCGGGCTGGGCCGCCGGCACCGAGCTGGTGCTCGCCACCGCGCTGACGCTGGCGCCCGGCACGTGGTCGCCGAGCCAGGTCGGCTTCTCGGTCACCAACGACGCCAGCGGCAAGCCGCTGACCTACCTGCTGTCGTGGGTGCAGCAGTGCGATCGCCTGCTGCCGTGCGACGCCTCCCCCGGCGCCTTCGCGCGCTACGGCTTCACGATCCACCACGCCGCCGACACCACCGTGCTGTGCCCCGGACAGCGCACCGCCGGCGCCGACGTCACGACCTGCGCGTTCGAGCACGACGGCGGCCCCACCTACTCGACCGTCGGCGTGATCGCGTCGCCGTCGTGGACCACCACCGACCTCGGCGACTGGGGCGGCGTCCACGCGACGCTGTTCGATCGCCCGGGCTCGGGCATCGTGCCGCGCCTCGACGTCGCCTACCACCGCAGCTTCCTGGCGTGGATGGTCGCGCGCTTCGGGCCCTACCCCTACGGCACCGAGCTGCGCGTCGCCAGCGGCCCCACCTACTGGAGCGGCTTCGAGCACCCCGGCAACATCGTGCTCGCCGACGCGCTCGGCCGGACCACCAACTCGGCGTACACCCGCCCGGTCGGCCACGTCCTCAACCACGAGCTCGCGCACCAGTGGGCCGGCGATCAGACGACGCTCGCCGGCACCTACGACTTCGTCTGGAAGGAGGCGATGGCCGAGTACCTGTCGTTCGCGTACGAGGACGAGACCGAGCCGGCGGTCGCGCTGATGACCGCGCAGGCGTGGAAGAACTTCTCGGTCGGCGCGGCGTACCACCCGGTGCCCGAGGACGCGCCGCGGCCGGCGCTGTTGCAGTACTACGGCGAGGTCTACGGGCCG
The DNA here is from genome assembly GCA_016794525.1 of Myxococcales bacterium. Taxonomy (GTDB): domain Bacteria; phylum Myxococcota_A; class Polyangia; order Haliangiales; family Haliangiaceae; genus UBA2376. The sequence continues at coordinate 16,822 of JAEUJY010000111.1, read as the reverse complement.
GGGCCGATGATCCTGTTCCGCCAGCTCGAGGCGCTGACCTCGCGCGCCGCGGTGATCGACGCGCTCAAGATGGTGCTCGGCCGCCAGCGCGCGCTGACCGTCGACGAGGTGCTGGCCGCGCTCGAGACGACGACCGGCCTCGACCTCGACCACTACGCCGACGTCTGGCTGCGCGGCGCCGGCGCGCCGACCTGGCCGACGTTCCGCGTGACCGTCACCGGCACCGCGCCGACCCAGCAGGTCACCGTCGACGAGGTCACGCCCGGCGGCGTGCTCCACGGCTGCAACTTCTCGATCGGGCTCCGCGGCGCGGGCGGCGAGACCGCCAAGGCGTGGATCGAGCGCGGCGTCGATGGCCAGGCCACCGTCACCGTGCCGACCGGCGTGACCTGGACCGTCACCTCGACGCTGCTCGACGTCGACGCGCAGTGCCTGGCCTATCCCGCGGCCGGCGCCGCGCCCGTCGCGCGCCACCCCGACGGCTGGACGCCCTGGCGCCCGTGAGGCGCGCCTCGCGCGCCAGGCGCGCGGCGACGCTATGCGGGTGTCGCGACTGTGAGCCGCCGCACCCGCCGCCGGGGACGTGATCGGTCACGCGCCGGGTAATTGGCCGGCCGGACGCCTGTTCGTCGGGGGCGATCGTGTAATCTGCGCCGCAATCGGGGGAGGCCGCGCGTAAGCAAGCCGGCCCCCCCACGTTGTGGATGACCGGACTTCGCGCCGGCGATCAATTTGAGAAGGAGCCTCGAATGCGTGTTTCGTCTACTCTCGTGACTGTCCTCGCCATGGGCGCGCTCGCCGCGACCGGCTGCGGCAAGGTGCCCGGCGTCGGTGGCAAGAGCAAGGTCGATCCCAACAGCTGCGGCAACTACGCGGTGTCGGACGTGGGCCGCAAGCTGCACGGCTTCCTCGAGGCCACGGCGGCGCTCGACGTCGAGGCCACCCGCGTCGAGTCGGTGGTCAAGGAGAGCTGCGTCATCATGGGCCACGAGCTCAAGATGCCGGAGAGCGATCTGTCGGGCTCGACCGACGCCGTCTGCAACAAGGTCATCGAGTACCTGAAGGGCTCGCTGTCGGCCAACTTCAAGGCCGACGCCAAGCTCGACATCCAGTACAAGCCGGCCGTCTGCACCGTCAACGCCGACGTCGCCGCCAGCGCCGCCGCGCAGTGCGAGGCCAAGGCCGAGGCCGACATCGGCGTCACCTGCAACGGCACCTGCAACGGCACCTGCGACGGCCAGTGCAGCGGCAGCGGCACCGCCGGCACCGGCGGCAGCAGCGGCTCGGGCAACTGCAACGGTCAGTGCTCGGGCACCTGCCACGGCGGCTGCGACGGCACCGCCGACGTCAACGCGTCGGCGCAGTGCAAGGCCGAAGCCGAGGTCAAGGCCTCGGTCGACGTGCAGTGCACCGAGCCGGAGCTGACGGTCAACGCCGACGCCAGCGTGATGGTCGACACCACCAAGGCCGAGGCCACCCTGGCCGCGATCCGCAACGGCATGCCGAAGATGCTCTCGATCCAGGCGCGCATCCGGCCGCTGCAGGCCGCGTTCGTCGGCTGGGCCAAGAGCGCGCGCGAGCTCGGCGCGTCGGCCGGCGACGTCGCCGGTTCGTTCAAGGATCAGGCGCTGTGCATCAGCGGCCAGATCTCGGCCGCGGTCGCCGCGGTCGCCCACGTCGAGGCCTCGATCAACGTCTCGGTCTCGGTCTCGGCCTCGGCCTCGGGCGCGGTCGGCACGAACTGAAACCTTAGAGGGTCTTTCGCAAAGACCCTCCCCCGGCATTCGCCGGGGCCCCCACCCAAAACGCGAGAGCCCACATCGCGGATCGAGTGGTCGCCACCGGGCGCCGGCAACGGCGCCCGCGTTGCGTTTCGGCGCCTGGTCACGAGGGCTGGCTCCGCATCCTGCTCCGGCTCCGCGTCGGGGTTCGGCGTCGTCGCGCTCGCGCAAGGCGCGCTTCAGATCGGGCGGGACTAACCGATCCATGACGCGCGCCGAGGTTGTCGCTCGCGCCGGCCGGCGGGTCGCCGGTGGGCCGGGTGGCGCGCGCGTCGTGGAGGTTCCATGGGCACGACCACGATCACGGCAGAGCACGAGGCGGCGACGTCGGTGCGGATGGCGCTGGCGGCGGTGCGCACGCTCATCGACGACCGCGCGCGGCCGCCGGCGCGCACGCGCGAACGCGGCAGCGCCCCGCGGCGCGTGGTGATCGCCGCGCCGGCGGCCGATGACGATCTGGCGTGGCACGAGGCGGCGCGGATCAGCGCCGCGGCCGCCGAGCAGGCCGCGCGCGAGCGCTACCGCCGCCTGCGCTGGGCGGCGATCGCCGCGCTGACCGTCGCGACCGCGGCGCTGATCACGCTGGGCGCGTTGCGCCGCGCCGATCGCGCGTGGGCCGCGGCTCGGACCGCGGTGCGCGATCAGGCCGACGCCGAGCAGCGCTTCCAGGCGGCGGTCGCCGCGCAGGTCGCGGCCCACGCCGCGCGCGATCGCGCCGAGCGTGCGCGCGCGCTCGCCGAGGAGCGCCTGCAGGCCCTGCGCGCGATCATGCGGCTCGCGCCGAGCGGCCCGCCGCTGCGCGCCACGCCACCCGCGCGCCCGCGCGCGCCCGCGCCGCCGCCGACCGCGCCGGCCAGCGGCGGCTTCACCCCGCGCTGCCCACCCGACGTGCCGCTGTGCGACTGATCACTCGTCCCACGGCGCCAGCGCCGCGTCGTCGATCGCCACCCCGGGTCCCGGATCGACCGCGGCGCCCGCGTCGAGCGCCGCCGCCAGCGCCGCGTCCACGCGATCGGCGCGCCAGTCGACCTCGCCCGGCAGCCGCAGCACCGCGGCGCGCACCGCCACCGCGCCGCGCGCCGCGTGCTCGAGGATCGCGTGGCCGAACACCACGCCACGTCCCCCGACCGCGACGAGGCCGCCCTCGTCGAGCAACGCCAGCCGATCGTGGGCGGGCGCCCGCGCGCCGGGCAGCTTGGCGCCGGCGGCGTAGCGGGCGCGCTGGAACCCGGCCAGCCGCGCGGTCAGCGTGCGCTTGGCCCGCGGGAACGTCGCCCACACGATCGCGTTCCACAGATCGTGGGCGTTGCCGGCCCGGGTCGGCACGCACCCGGCGTCGGCGATCGCCAGCTCGTAGGGCGCCGTGGCCGCGTCCTGCTCGACCAGCCGCACCGCCGCCGCCCGCAGCCCGTCGCCCAGCGCGCGATCGAGCTCGGCGACCGTCGGCCAGCGCGGCAGCGCCGCGAGCCCCGCGATCGCCGGCGCGTAGGCCGCGAACCGCGGGCCGCTCCACGCAGGTGGCCAGGCCAGCACGCCCCGACGCTACCAGAAGCGATCGCCCCCGAAGTGGCCGCGGCACCACGACCCGTGCCATCATCGCCCCCGCCGATGCAACGGATCGTCGTCGACGCCATGGGCGGGGATCACGCCCCCGAAGAGATCGTCAAGGGCGCGGCCGAGGCGTCGCTGGCGCTGCCCGACGCCGAGCTCATCCTGGTCGGCGACGCCGAGGTCATCGGCGCGACGCTGCCGCGGCTGCGCCACGACGGCGCCCGGGTCCGGGTCCACCACGCCGCGCAGGTCGTCGAGATGGACGAGAAGCCGGGCGAGGCGCTGGCGGCCAAGCCCGACGCGTCGATCCTGATCGCCGCCGGCCTGGTCGCCGCCGGCGAGGGCGACGCGCTGGTGTCCGCCGGCAACACCGGCGCCAGCGTGCTGGCCTGCGCCCGCACCTGGAAGCTCATCCCCGGCGTCCGCCGCGCGGCGCTGGCCTCGGTCTACCCGACCGAGCTGCGCCGCGGCGAGAAGAACGATCCGTTCTCGCTGATCCTCGACGTCGGCGCCACGATCGACGCGTCGGCCGAGGACCTGGTGACGTTCGCGATCATGGGCGCGGCGTACGCCAGCCTGGTGTCGCGCAACCGCCGGCCGCGGGTCGCGCTCCTGTCCAACGGCACCGAGGCCGGCAAGGGCCCGGCCGCGGTCGTCGAGGCCCACCAGCTCCTGCTCGAGGCCACCCAGCTCAACTTCATCGGCAACGTCGAGGGCCTCGACATCCCGCGCGGCGTCGCCGACGTGATCGTCTGCAACGGCTTCGTCGGCAACGTCGTCCTGAAGATGCTCGAGGGCGTGTCCGAGACCGTCGTGCGCCTGGCCCGCTACGCGCACAAGGAGAAGCTGACCTGGCGCATCGGCCTGATGGCGCTGTCGAGCGCGCTGGCCCAGCTCAAGGCGGTCACCGACTGGCAGCAGTACGGCGGCGCGCCGCTGCTCGGCCTCGAGCACCCGTTCATCAAGGCCCACGGCCGCTCGACGGCGCCGGCCATCACCAACGCGATCAAGGTCGCGGCCAAGGCCTCGGCCGGCGATCTGTGCGGCCACATCGGCCGCGGCCTGGCCGAGCTGTCGGCGCGCCGCGAGGGCAGCGCGCCGTGACCGCCCCGCGCCACGTCTTCCGCTGGGATCTCGACAAGACCTACCTCCGCACCGAGTTCGACAGCCTCGGCGATCTGATCAAGAGCGCGATCGAGACCGCCGCCGACAAGCAGGCCTACCCCGGCGCCACCGCGCTCTTGCGCACGCTGTCGACCACCGACGGCTACAAGGTCTGCATCGTCAGCGGCAGCCCGACGCAGATGCGCACGGTGCTGGCCGCCAAGCTCGCGCTCGACGGCGTCACCTACGACGAGTTCGTCCTCAAGGACAACCTGCGCAACATCCTGCGCGGCCGGTTCCGCGCGCTGCGCGCCCAGATCCCGTACAAGCTGCCGGCGCTGCTGGCCAGCCGCGGCGGCTCGGCGCCGGCCCCGGCCGAGACGCTGTTCGGCGACGACGCCGAGGCCGACGCGATCGTCTACTGCCTCTACGCCGACCTGCTCGCCGGCCGGGTCGATCACGAGACGCTGGCGCGGATCCTGTCGTCGGCGCGGGCCTACGACGACGAGACGGCGCGCACGCTGGCGCTGGCGCGCGCGGCGCCCACCGGCGACGTCGTGCGGCGCATCGTCATCCACCTCGATCGCCGGTCGCCGCCGCTGGGGTTCCGCCAGTTCGGGCCGCGGCTGGTGCCGGTGTTCAACTACTTCCAGGCCGCGCTGGTGCTGTTCGCCGACGGCGTCCTCGACGCGCGCCAGCTGCTGTTCGTCGCGTTCGAGATGCTCGACTCCGGCCAGTACCACCTGGCCACGCTGGCCAACTCGCTGCAGGACCTGATGCGGCGCAACCGCCTCGGCAGCGAGACGGTGCTGCGGCTGGCCGACGAGGTCGGCGCGATGACCACCGGCGGCCTGCTGTCGGCGCGCCCCGATCTGCCGCCGTTCGCGACGATCGCCCGCGCCTTCACCGAGCGGGTCCGCGAGCTGCGCGGCGCCGCGCCGCCGGCGTGGCCGACCGACCCCGAGCCCCTCGACTACGTGTCGCTGGTCGATCACGAGCACGATCACCGGCGCGCGCGTCGGCGCCGCGGCCACGGCTGATCACGACCGATCAGGGCTGACCGGCGCTGATCAGCGTCGATGTCACCCCGAGTAAGACCACCACGCACCGCGGCGCTCGCGCGGACGGTGCTAGCATCGACGTCGTGGTCGCCGCCGACGTCGCGCCGCTGGTCCTCGGCGATACCGTGCTCGAGCGGTACCGGACGATCGAGCTGATCGCGAAGGGCGGCCACAGCGTCGTCTACCGCGGCAAGGACGAGCGGCTCGAGCGGCCGGTGTGCATCAAGGTCTTCACGTCGGTGCCCGGCGACGCCGGCATCGCCCAGACCAGCTACGAGCACTTCGTCCAGGAGGCGTTCGCGCTGTCGCGCCTCACCCACCCGCACACGCTGCGCATCTACGACTTCGGCCACCTCGGCGAGGCCACGCCGTTCCACGTCTCCGAGTACATGAACGGCGGCACGCTCACGACCCAGGTGAAGGAGCACGGCCGGCTCGACGCCGCCGAGACGCTCAAGGTCACGCGCGCGATGTGCGACGCGCTGGCCGAGGCGCACTCGCTCGGCATCGTCCACCGCGACGTGAAGCCCCACAACATCCTGTTCGCGATGGTGGGCTCGGCGCGGCTGGCCAAGCTCGCCGACTTCGGCGTCGCCAAGTGGCACGAGCACGCCACCGCGACGGCGTCGAGCCCCGCCGCGCGCGCCGGCGACACCCAGGTGGTGTCGGGGCAGCGGATGGCGATGTACTCGCCGAGCTGGGCCGCCCCCGAGCAGCTCGCCGGCCAGGGCGTCAGCGCGGCGACCGACATCTACTCGCTGGCGCTGGTCGCGGTCTACATGCTGACCGGCCGCGCGATCTTCGCCGACGACGATCTCTACGAGGGCTACCGCAAGCGCCGCCACTCCGACGAGCTGGTCGCCGAGGCGCTGGCCGCCGTCGAGCTGCCCGCCCCGGCCCGCGACCTGCTCGCGCGCGCGCTGCGGTTCCACCCCGACGAGCGCCCGGACGACGCGACGCTGTTCGGCGTCGAGCTGGCCGAGGCGTTCGAGCCGATCACCGGCCCGCTCGCGCGCCTGCCCGAGGCCACCGGCCGGGCCCCGTCGCCGGTCGAGCTGGTGCCGCTGCCGGCCGAGCCGGCGCCGCCGCGCCCGAGCCGCCCGCCGCCGACCCGGCGCCTGGCCGTCGGCGCCGCGTTCGAGGTGGCCAAGCGCCGCGGCGCGTTCGCGGCGATGACCAACGGCCAGGTCGACGTCACCGGCCTCGGCGGCACGACCCGGGTGCGGGTGACGCTCCTGCCGCCGACCGGCGGGCGCCGGCAGGTCCACCTCAAGGGGCTGTCGTCGTTCCTCGGCAAGAAGGGCGGCCGCCCGTCGGTGGCGGTGCAGCTCGACGGCGACGCGATGCTCGATCTGTACGGCCGCGGCAACGTCGCGACCGGCCGGCTGCGGGTGTCGTTCGGCACCCCGGCCGCCGGCCACACCGTCTTCCACTTCGGCGACGAGTCGGTGGCGGTCGCGGTCGAGGAGTGCCCCGACGCGGTGCTGGTCGACTTCGGCGGTGGCGCCGAGTGCGCGCTGGTCTACAGCCCGGTCTATAATCCGATGGCCGATCAGCGTCGGCGTCGACGAACCTAAGTTCACGAGCCCGCGGCTCACCTACGCATGGCCCCCAGCTCTCCTCCCCCACCCCCTGGCGCGCCGCCGAGCGGCGGCCCGCCGCGCGTCGGCGCCACCGCGCCGCCGCCGGTGTCGGGTCAGTACGCCGTGTCGCCCACGCCGACCTTCGAGGAGTACGACGACCGCACCTCGCCCGGCACGCCGCTGCCGCCGGCGGCGGTGCCGGCCACGCCCTACGTGACGCGGTCGCGGGTCTACGCGTTCGTCGTCGACGAGCAGGGCCAGCCGATCGAGCTGGGCTCGGGGCGCTTCGCCAAGGCGTACCTGGGCGAGGAGCGCTGGGTCGAGTCCAAGACGACGCTGCGTCGCCCGATCGCGATCAAGGTCATGCAGAAGGGCGTCTCCGCCGAGGACCAGATGCGGTTCCAGATGGAGAAGGAGATCCTCGAGCGGGTCCAGGGCCACCCCAACATCATCGAGCTGCTCGGCTCGGGCGAGGGCGACAGCGCCGGGTTCATCCCGCCGGCGATCCGCGACAAGGTCGAGAACGACTTCATGGTGCTCGAGCTGCTCGACATGTCGCTCGAGGAGCGGCTCAAGGGCGCGCGGCAGAAGCGGCGGCGCGACGACCTGCTGGCGGTGCCGCTGCGCGAGCGCATCTTCCGGGTGCTCGAGTACGTGATCCCGATCGCCACCGCGATCGAGTTCGCGCACCTCGTCCGCGACACCGTCCACCGCGACATCAAGCCGGCCAACATCCTGGTCAAGCTGCCCGATCCCAACCTGCGCGGCTCGCAGATGACGGTCAAGCTCGCCGACTTCAACGTCGGCAAGGTGGCCGACCCCGACGTCGACCTGTCGATGACCCGCTTCCAGGCGGTGCCGGGCACGCTGTTCTTCCAGAGCCCCGAGCAGGAGATCAACACCTTCGACGTGCTGTGCAACGCGACCCAGGGCTCGCCGGAGATCGAGTTCTTCGAAGACTTCTATATCGACATCTATGAGAACGACGTGTTCTCGCTCTTCAACCGGCCCGAGAACTACCTGATCGTCGGCGCCGATCGCACGCGCAAGAAGATCCTGCTCAACCGCCCGTTCGCCGAGCCCAGCGAGACCAACGTCCGCGGCCGCGTCGTGAAGAGCGTCGGCCGCCCCGCCGACATCTACTCGCTCGGCGCGCTGTTCTACTACCTGGTCAGCGGCGCCTACGCCAACCCCAAGAACCTGTCGGACGCGTTCCGCAAGTTCGTCGAGTACGACAAGAAGGACGAGACCAACACCGTCGCGTCGTACATCGACCACGAGTACCGGACGATCGCCAACCTGCGGGCGCCGCGCGCCGACGGCCAGGGCGTCGAGCTGGCGCCCGAGGATCGGTTCTTCTCCTACAAGCACTACCTCGACGGCAACGGCGAGCTGATCGACCCGACGATCCTGATCATCATCGCCAAGGCGATGGTGCGCAACAAGCCCGACAGCTACTGCGCGTCGTGGGACCTGCGCACCACCGGTATCTCGCAGATGGTCCACGACCTGTTCTCGCTGTACGTCCACTTCGGCGTCGACCCGTCGGCCCGCCTCGCCTACCAGAACGAGAACTACGCGGCGCCGAAGAAGCCGTCCGGCATGCGCCGCGCCTGGGACCGCCTGTTCCGGAAGTAGCGCGCGGCCGCGGGGTCAGCTGGCGAAGGCGGCCTCGAGGCGGGCGGCGGCGGTGCTGGCGCCGTCGTCGGCGCGCGCGGCGCGGCCCAGCGCGTCGGCCCGGGCGGCGATGCCGGGATCGCCGAGCACGGCCCGCAGGCGGCGCGCGAGGCGGCGGACCGAGACCTGGCGCGCGCGCAGCGGCCGGGCGGCGACGCCGTGCCGGTAGAGCTCGTCGGCCCAGTAGTACTGGTCGACGGCGTGGGGGATCACGATCGCCGGGCGACCGGCCCGCAACGCCGCGTGGCTGGTGCCGGCGCCGCCGTGGTGGATCACCGCCGCCATCTGCGGGAACACCGCGGCGTGGGGGGCGCGCGCGATCACCAGCGCGTGGGCGGCGGCCGGCAGCGCCGCGCCAGGCGGCGCCTGGATCACGCAGCGCGCGTCGACCGCCGCGCAGGCCGCGATCGTCGCCGCGGCGGTGGCCGCGGCCCGGGGCGGATCGAGCGCGGCCATGCTGCCGAGGGTGAAGAACACCGGCGGCGGCCCGGCGGCGATGAAGTCGATCAGCGCCGGCGGCACCGGCTCGGCGGCCGCGGGCAGCGCCAGCTCGCCGGTGACCGCGATCACCGCCGGCCAGTCGTCGGGGCGAGCCAGCAGCGCCGGCGCCATCGCCACCAGCACCGCCCGGGCCTCGGCCACCAGGCGGCGGGTCACGTCGCCGAGCGGCGGCGCGCCGCGCGCCGCCCGCACCGCGTTGACCCGCGGGCCCATCATGCGATCCATCACCCGCCGCGCCAGCCCCCACAGCGCGCGGTTGCCCCAGGCCCCCAGGTGCGGCGCGCCGATCGGCGGCATGCGCCGGGTCTCGAACATCGGCGCGAACGCCACGCACGCGTAGGCCTGTCCCGCCAGCGTCGCCGCGGTCACCGCCGGGTGATCCATGACGTGGACCACCGACGCGTCGGCCCACCGCACCAGGTCGTCGGCCGCCGCGGCGATCGCCTCGGCAACCGGATCGAGCGTGTCCTCCAGGATCACGCGCAGCTGCGCCACGGCGTTGCGCCGTCGGAAGTTGGCGCGCGCGTGGTCGAGGATCGCGGCGTGGTGGTCGCGGTAGTACGCCGCGGCGATCGGCTCGTCGGCGACGCCGGCCGCGCGGGCCAGCGCGCCGAGGTCGGCGCCGTCGACGCACGCGTACGCCACGCGCACGTCGTGGCCGCGCGCCCGCAGCGCCGCCGCCAGCGCGAAGAACGGTCGGATGTCCCCCTCGGTCCCCCAGGTGTGCAGCGCGAACTTCATCGATGCGGTCCGATGCCGCAGGCGCCCGCGTCGTCGCAGCGCCGCCGGGCCGTCCCACGCGTTCTGCGGAGACGTGCTCCGCACCGGGGCTCACCGCGTTCGGTCTAGCTGGACCGCGCGAGGAGGCCCGGCCGCAAGGCGACGGTGGGGCCCCGAGGCCGAGCGTACGTCTGTACGTGAGGCGCTCGGGGGGGACCGGCAACGCCGCGGGCGGGCCCCGCAGCCGGTCCCCCCGCTGAACCTACAATCCGACGCCGGTGGGGTTGTCGGTGCACTCGAACAGGTTCGACCCCGTCGCCGGGTAGCGGTACAGGCCGGCGAAGCACATCTCCGAGTCCGAGCTGTCGCCGAACGGCACCGCGGCGCCGGTGGTGTTGACGTAGGTGCACTCGACGCGCACCTGATCGCCGCCGACCAGGTTCACCTCGGGGGTCTGCTCGAAGAAGTCCTGCTCGCCGAACGAGAACGCGCCGTCGTGCAGCACGGTCGTGTTGCCGCCGCGGATCACCGACACCTTCTGGTGGGTGGCGATCTGGTGCATGTGCGGCCACACCGCGAACAGCTGGTAGTTCCGCCCCGACGCGATCGTGCAGCCGCCGGTGACGGTGTACGGCGCCGGGTTGGCCGGGACCTGGAACAGGAACTTTCCGGCGAACACGAACTCGGCCAGGTTGGCCGGCGCGGTCGGCACGGTCTTCACCAGGATGCCCGAGTCGCCCGAGATGGGCTGATCGCTGGTGTTGTAGAGGTGCAGGTTGAGGTGGACCTGCTCGCCGGCGCTGACCTTGACCGCGACCCCGGCCGGCAGGTCGTAGTCGGCGGTGCCGACGCCCGAGGCGAACAGCATCTTCAGGCCCAGCGTGCCGACCGAGCAGTCGTACTCGCCGTCGGGCCCCTGGGTGCGGCTGTTGGTCGCGATGCTGAGCACGGTGTGGTGGGTGCCGAGCGGGGCCTGGGCGCGGAAGCCGGTGATGTACGCGTCCTGGGTCATCGTCACGCGCACGCACTTGTACGTGTCGGGCTGGCCGCCGGGCAGCGTCCAGGTGCGCCCGATCAGCCGCGTGTAGCCGGCGGGGATCGCCGCGTCGACGTCGGCGCCGCCGTCGGGATCGCCGCCCGGCGCGTCGACACCTCCACCGCCGCCGCTGTCACTGCATGCCGAGACCAAGGCCAAGGTAAGGAGCGGAACGAGCGCACGGCTTGACTTCATGAAGGCCGAGTGTACGCGATCGTCACGTTGCGCGTATGATCGACGTGGCTCGCAACCGGCTCGCGTTTCGGCCACCGCCTGAGGTGGGACACTCTCCCACGAGGACTCCCTCGCCCGTGACGTCTCGCTCCCCTGCCCCTGCTCGGGTCTCACCCGCGCTCCGCGCGAGGGGTTGACGTGCCCGACGACCTGAAGAACGTGATCGTCTTCACGCTCGCCGGCGCGCGCGCGGCGGCCGAGCTGCGCTGGGTTCGTGAGGTCATCTCGCTGGGGTTCGTGACCTCGGTGCCGACGGCGCCGCCCGGCATCGTCGGCGCGTTCAACCTGCGCGGCCACCTGGTCCCGGTCCTCGACGTGGCCGCGCTGGCCCGCACCGGCCACGGCGCCAGCCCGCGCCAGGGCGACTCGGCGCTGCTGGTCGAGATCGACGGCGTCAGCGCCGCGCTGCGGGTCGACAAGGTCGAGGAGGTCGCGACGCTCCCCGCCGTGGACGCCACCACCGTCCTCGACGGGCGCGGCCGGGCGGTGCCGCTGATCGACCCGGCGGCGCTGGTGCGCCAGGCGATCGCCGACGCCAACGCGGTGCGCGGCGACGACGACGACGCCCCGGCGCAGCCGACGCCGCGCGATCCCACCACCGGCGCGCGCGTGCGGCTCGCGTTCGACGGAGACACCACGCTTGGCTGAGCGCGACCTGCTGGCCGACTTCGACCCGGACGAGCTGGCGATGCTGCGCCAGCTGTTCCGGGACGAGGCCCACGAGGCCCTCGAGCAGGTCACCGCGCGCGCCCAGGGCGCCGGCGCCGGCTCCCTCGAGGCGGTGCTGGAGATGATGCGCACGACCCACACGCTCAAGGGGGCGGCCGGCACGGTCGGCCTCGACGCGGTGGTCGAGCTGACCCACGCCCTCGAGGGAGCGCTGGCCGCGGTGCGCAACGGCCAGCGCCCGTGGACGCCGGCCTTCGCCGACGCGGTGGTCGAGATCGTCGACGGCCTGCGCGCGCACATCGACGCCCACGCCGACCCGGCGGTGGCGGCGACGCTGGCCGCCCGGGTCCGCGAGCTGCTGGCGCCGTGGGCCGAGCTGCCGCGGGTGCGCCGCCCGACCCGCGACGACGACACCGGGCCGACCCGCGCGCTCGACGGCGACGGCACCGTCGTCGACGAGGTCGACGTCACGTCGACCGGCGGCGTCACCAACCCCGATCTGTCGGGCTCCCACGACGCCCGGACGCTGCTGCGGGTCGAGCCCGAGCGCGTCGACGAGCTGATGTCGGCGGCCGGCGAGCTGCTGTTCGACCGCAACCGCATCGAGCGCCGGGTCCAGCTGCTGCGGACGCTGACCCGCGACCTCGGGCGGGTGCGCCAGGAGCTGCGCGATCAGCTGGCCGGCGCCGGCTCCCCCGCGCTCGGCGCGATCGAGGGGCAGATCGCGACGCTGTCGACCCAGCTGGCCCAGACCAGCGCGGCGTTGCTCGACGAGACCGAGGCGATGCGGCGCACGCTGGGCGATCTGCAGCGCGGCCTGACCCGGGTGCGCATGCAGACCGCCCGCGCGCTGTTCGCGCAGCTGGCGCGGGCGCTGCGGGCGGCGTCGCGCGCCACCGGCGCCAAGGTCGAGCTGCGCACCCGCGGCGAGGACACCGAGTTCGACAAGACCGTCGCCGAGAAGGTCACCGATCCGCTGATCCAGATCCTGCGCAACGCGGTGGCCCACGGCATCGAGCCGCCGGCCGAGCGCGTGCTGCGCGGCAAGGCCGCCACCGGCGTCATCCAGATCGCGGCCCGCGCCGAGGGCAACCTGGTCGTCGTCGAGATCGCCGACGACGGCCGCGGCGTCGACGTCAAGAAGCTGCGCGAGCGGCTGGTCGAGCGCGGCCGGTGGACCGCGGCGCGGGCGGCGCTGGCCAGCGACGACGAGGTGGTCGCGGCGCTGTTCGACCCCGGCGTGTCGTCGCGCGACGAGGCCGACGAGCTGGCCGGGCGCGGCGTCGGCCTCGACCTGGTGCGCGAGACGATCGCCCGGCTCGGCGGCGAGATCCGGATGTCGTCGACGCCGGGCAAGGGCACGACGTTCACGCTGCGGCTGCCGGTGTCGACCGCGGTCACCCACGCGATGCTGTTCAAGGTCCACGGCCAGGTCTACGCGCTGCCCAACGCCCAGGTGATCGACGTCATCACCGTCGACGCCACCAGCGCCACCTGGCCGGTCGGCGGCGACCGGGTGCCGGTGGTCGAGCTGAGCCGGCTGCTGGCGACGCCGGGCGCCAGCGGCGAGGGGCCGGCCCGCCGGCCGGCGGTGGTCGTGGCCTACGCCGACAAGCGGCTGGTGTGCTCGGTCGACAAGGTCATCGGCCCGCGCGAGATCGTGGTCAAGCAGCTCGGCCCGCTGCTGGCCCCGCTGCCGCTCTACGCCGGCGCGACGATCAGCGGCTCGGGCAAGGTCCAGCTGATCCTCGACCCGGCGGCGCTGATCCGCACCGCCTACCCCGGCCACACGCTGACCGATCCGGCGATCGCCGAGCCGGTGCGCGCGTCGCTGTCAGGCCGGGCGCTGGTGGTCGACGACTCGCGCGCGATCCGCGAGGCGCTGATGTCGATGCTGGCGCGCGAGGGCTGGATCGTCGACACCGCCGAGGACGGCGTCCGCGCCTGGGGGCTGGCCCAGGAGCTCCACTACGACCTGATCGTCACCGATCTGGAGATGCCGCGGATGGGCGGCCTCGAGCTGATCGCCAAGCTGCGCGCCGATCGCCGCACCGCGCAGACGCCGATCGTGATCGTGTCGTCGCGCGTCAGCCCCGAGCACCGCCGCCGGGCCCGCGACCTCGGCGTGCGCGGCGTGATCGCCAAGCCGGTCACCCGGCGCAAGCTGCTCGAGGTGCTGTACGCCGACAGCCGAGCGTGAGCGAGGCTGCGTCTGGGTCCCACCGTGGTTCGCCGGCGGTAGCCCGCACCGGGACTCAGATCTCGCCGGCCGCGAAGGCGACGACCTCGTCGATCGTGCGCGCGCCCAGCACCAGCATCGCCAGCCGATCGACACCGAGCGCGATGCCGGCCGACGGCGGCAGGCCCTCGCCCAGCGCGGCCAGGAACCGCTCGTCGATCGGGTACTGCGGCAGGCCGCGGGCCCGCCGCACGCCGAGGTCGTCCTCGAAGCGGGCCCGCTGCTCGAGCGGATCGGTCAGCTCGCCGAACGCGTTGGCCAGCTCGACGCCGCCGACGTAGGCCTCGAACCGCTCCGCCACCGCCGGGTTGCCGGGCTTGCGCCGGGCCAGCGCGGCCAGCGGCGCCGGCCAGTCGGCCAGGAGCACCGGGCGATCGATCGCCGCCAGCGCCGGCTCGACCCGCTCGACGAACGCGGTGAAGAAGACGTCGTCCCAGTGCCGCGCGGTGCCGGGGTCGATGCCGGCGGCGCGCACCGCCTCGGTCAGCTCGGCGACGCTCTCGTCGCCGCGCACCGCCACCTTGGCGTGGTCGTACATCGCCTCGGCCACGGTCAGCCGCAGCCACGGGCCGTCGACCGCGATCTTCTTGCCGTGCACCGTCACCTGGGGCCGGCCGTTCACCGCGGTCGCGACGTGGGCCACCAGCTGCTCGGTGTCGCGGGCGATCGCGTCGAGGTCCTCCCACGCCCGGTACCACTCGAGCATCGTGAACTCGGGCTGGTGGTGGTGGCCGACCTCGCCGGCGCGGAAGCACTTGCACACCTGGTAGATGCGCTCCATGCCGCCGGCCAGGAGCCGCTTCATCTGGTACTCGGGCGACGTGATCAGGAAGCCGTTGCCGGCCGGCACCGCCGCCAGGTGGACCTCGAGCCCGGGGGCCGGCACCACCAGCGGCGTGTCGACCTCGACGAACTCGCGGCTGGCGAAGAACTCGCGCAGCGCGGCCATCATCCGTCCGCGCGCCGCCAGGTTGCCGCGCCGGCTGGGCGGCAGCCGCGCCACCTCGGAGCCGCGCGGCGGATACTCGGTGCGCGGGTACTTGCGGACCCGCCGCAGCGGCAGGCCGGCGCCCTCCAGCTCGACCAGATCGCCGGGCTGGGCCGCGCCCGCGTGCTTCACCCGGACGTCGCCGCGGGCGGTGCGCACCAGCGCGTCGTCGCCGTCGCGGGCCACGACCCGCCCGCGGATCGCGCTCACTTCTTGTTCACGCGCTCGACGTACTCGTGGGTGCGCGTGTCGATCTTGATCATGTCGCCGATGTTGATGAACAGCGGGACCTGCACCGAGCCGCCGGTCTCGACGGTCGCGGCCTTGGTGACGTTGCCGGCGGCGGTGTTGCCCGCGACGCCCGGCTCCGAGGCGGTGACCTCGAGCAGCACGAACGTCGGCAGCGTGACGTCGACGGGCCGCTCGTTGAAGAACAGCACCGTGCACGGCAGGTTGTCCTTCATCAGGTCGGCGGCCTCGCCGATCATCTCGGCGCGCACCTGGACCTGCTCGAAGCTCTTGTCGTCCATGAACACCAGGTCGTCGGCCTCCTTGTAGAGGTACTGCATGGTGCGCTCTTCGACGTTGGCCGGCTCGAGCTTCTCGCCCGAGCGGATGTTGCGCTCGATCACCGCGCCCGACAGCAGGTTCTTGAACCGCGTGCGGGTGAACGCCGCGCCCTTGCCCGGCTTGATGAACTGGAACTCGACGACCGTGTACGGGTTGCCATCGAGGAGGACCTTGAGGCCCTTGCGGATATCGGAGGTGTCGTACATGGCGGCGTTCCTTAGCTATCGCCCCGGGCTCCGAGGCGAGGCCGCTCGTTTACCCGACCGACCACGCCCGTGTCAAACCCGCCCGCCGCCCGCTACTTCATCTTGGCGTTCAGCTTGTCGGTGAGATCGACCGACTGGTCGACCCACAGGGTCGCGCTCTGGTCGAGGACCATCATCACGCCCTCCTCCTTGGCGATCTGCTCGATGATCGGCTCGGCCTTCTTGAGGACGTCCTGGACCAGCTTGGTGCGCTCGCCGGCCAGGTCCTTCTCGAGCTTGACGTAGGTCTGCTGCAGCTCGACGAACTGCTTCTCGAGGACCTTCTTCTTGTCGGCCAGGACGTCGGGCTTGAGCACCGCCGCCTGCTTGTCGAGCTCGGCCGCGGCCTTCTGCAGGTCCTTCTGCTTCTTGTCCAGCTCGGCCTGCTTGGCCTTGCGGGTCTTGTCGAAGGCGTCCGAGGCCCGCTTGCCGGCCGGGGTCTCGTAGAGCGTCTTCTCGAGGTCGATGACGCCGATCTTGCCGGGGGTCGGCGCGGCGCCGACCAGGCCGACCATCGGCGCCGACACCAGCCCGATGCCCAGCGCGATGCCCAGGGCGGTCAGAAACGAACCAGACGACGTGCGAGCCATGACATTCCTCCGGGCTGGGTACTACGCGGCAAACCGCCTGCGGTCAAATCCGACGTGCTGTCAGCGTGCGCTATTCACGTGCTCACGTCGCCGCGGGCCGGCAACGCAACCCTCACGCTGGACGCTCCGGTCGTCTTGGGAGCTGACCATTGGCTACAAGTCCCCGTTCCCAAGACGGAGGGCGGTGACGGCGGCGGCCGCCGCCGCGACGCGCTCAAGGCCGCGCGTGATGATGCGGACACCGGGTGGCCCCCCTGAGGACTTGCCCGTATA
>JAEUJY010000105.1 GCA_016794525.1 Myxococcales bacterium | reverse complement strand
CGGCACCGGGGGCGGCGCGGTGGGCCGCGGCGGCGGCGCCGCGGGGCGGGTCTCGATCGCGGCCAGCGCCTCGTCGGCCAGGCTCGACAGCGCCGCGGCGATGTCCTCCTCGCCGGCGTCGGCGAACGGATCGGTGGTGAGGCCCTTGCTGCGCCGCGGCGGCGGCGCGGTCGGCGGCGCGAAGCGCGGCTGATCGGGCTGGGTGTCGTCCTCCTTCGCCTCGCCGCCCTCGACCAGGTTGCGGCGCTTGGCGTCGGCCAGCGCGATCGCGCGGTCGCGCTCGATCGCCTCGCGCATGCGCTTGGGCATCGCCGCGAGGATCTCCTCGGGCAGCGCCTCGCCGGTGCGTTGCACCTGGCGGCGCAGCTTCGACAGGTTGCGCAGGTAGCGACCCGACTCGATCTCGCGCAGCGTGCGCTTCCAGTACGTGTTGTACGAGCCGAACTTCTGCTGGATGGTCGCGAACCGGTAGCGCAGCGCGGTGTTGCGGATCTGCATCTGCGCGACGTCGCGGATGCGGCGCTCGGCGTCGGTGTGCAGGTGGGCCGGCGCCTGCTTCTGGATGCCCATGAAGTACTGCTCGTACATGACCTTCAGCCGGTCCACGAGCTTGTCGAGGGCGTCGAGCGCCTCCTCGATCTCGGCGGACTTCTCCTCGGAGGTGAGGGAGGACTTGAGGGCCACGCGGCGGCGATCGTAGCAGACCGGCCCCGGCGACGTTGCGTTTGTCAGCGCCGGGGTGGCCACCGCAGCCGCCAGCGACAGCCGCCGATCGCACGATCTCACGCAGTTGCCGCCGCCCGCGGGCTGGCACGCGATCTGCGAGGGCCGGGGCCGATGCCTCGCCTGCCGCTGGTCCTCGCCCTCTGCGCCGCCGCCGCCTGCGTCGACGATCCCGCGCTCGACACCGAGTCGACCGCCGCGCCGGCGCCGCTGACCGGCGTCGATGGCGCCGTCGACCAGGCCGACCGCGCGTGCCACGTGGTGCTGCGCGATCTGGCCCGGCTCGGCAACGGCACCGGCGGCTACCAGTCGAGCGGCACCAGCTGGATCTGGGAGGGCGACGTCGAGCTGTCGGCCGCGGCGGTGGCCGACGGCGCGACCGCCGCGGTCGTCTACCAGTACGGCTCCGACCCGACCTGGTATCAGGTCGCCACGACCCCGAGCGCGACGCCGGCGACGCCGGGCTTCGCGCGGTTCCACGTCCGCCTCGACGACCACCTGCCCGGCCCGGGCATGAGCGGCACCGCGCTCACCAACGCGCGGATCCAGGTGATGCCGTTCGCCCGCCTCAGCGGCGGCGGCCGGCTGTTCGATCACAACCGCGTGCCCGGCGACTTCGACAACTACCAGATCACCTGGGACACCAACTTCGCGGTGCCGCGCAACGACGCGGTGTGCCCGGCCGCGGGCCCGACCGCGCCGGCGCGGATCAACTTCGCCGCCGATCACACCGTCAGCCAGCACGGCGCGCTGGTGCCCGGCGGCCAGGTCCGCCTCGAGTACGACCCGGCGCGGCTGACCGCCTGCCGCAACTCGCGCGGCGGCTACGACCTGTGGGACATCACCGCGCACGTCCGCTGGAACACCGGCGAGGGCTCGAGCGCGAGCATCAAGGCCGGCGCGCTGCTGGTGTCGATCCCGACGACCGCGCGCTCGTTCGAGGTGTGGTTCGAGAACACCGCGGTGCCCGGCTGCCAGGCGTGGGACTCGAACCTGGGCGCCAACTACCGCTTCGATCTGCTGCTGCCGCCGCAGTGGCTGGGCGCCGCCACGGTGCGCATCAGCCGCGACACCAGCGACCCGTGCGCCGGCCCCGACGCCGCCGGCGGCGTCGCGTTCGACACCTGGGCCCGGCAGCGCGCGGCGATCACCAACGTCTGCTTCCGCGCCTGGTCGCCGGGCGTGACCGACCGCGACGATCCCGAGCTGTGGCGCAAGCTCGACGCGACGCTGCGCTGGCGCCCGCGCGGCTCGAGCGAGCCGCTGCGCTCGCTGTACGCGAACCTGCTGGGCCGCTACGGCAACGACGCGCGCTACGCGGTCGACCTGCGCGCCCTCGATCCGTTCCGCCCGTACCAGTGCCCGGCGGTCCCGACCACGCCGACCGCCGACGGCATGTACGTCCAGGCCCAGCTCGAGTACGTCATCGTCGTCAACGGCGTCGAGCTGCGGCCGGCCCCGGGCGCGTACTTCGCCGCGACGTTCGTCGACTACCCGCGCGCCGGCTGCCCGTGACGGCTGGCCGCGACGCCGCGCCGCGCCCCGCGCGCAGGCGCCGGGGGTAGGCTTACGCCATGTCGCCGGTCGCGTCGCTGGTCGCCGTCCACGAGGAGCTCCACCGCGTCTTCGCGCAGTTCCGCGAGCTGGTGCTGGTCGGCGACGGCCCCCACGCCGCGGCGGTGCTGGCGGTGTACCAGGCGCTGACCGCCGACCACGCCGCCGCCGAGGAGGCGCTGCTGGTGCCGCTGCTCGACGACGCCGCGCGCTGGCCGGCCGAGCTGTACACCGGCCAGCACGCCAAGCTGCTGGCCGCGATCGACCGCACCGCCGCGGCGGTGGCCGGGCTGACCGCCGGCGCGCCGGGCTGGCGGGCCCGCGCGCTGGCCGTGCTCGACGTCGCCGCGCCGCTGCACCACCTCGCCGAGCACCACCACCTGGCCGAGGAGCAGGACCTGCTGCCGCTGATCGGCGAGCGCGAGCCGGCGCGGCTGGTCGAGGTCGCGGCGCGGTTCTGGGCCACCCACGCGGCGCACCGCGCGACGCTCGACGCGGCCACCGCGGCGCTGGGCTGACCCTCGGGCGGCGGCCACGTCGTCGCTATCGACCGGCGTCGGGCGCCGTGGTACGCCGCTCCCCGCCCGCGGCCATGTCCTTCGTCTACTTCTTGCTCCTGGTCGGCGTGCTCGTGGTCATCCACGAGCTCGGCCACTTCGTCGCGGCCAAGCTGCTCGACGTCCGGGTGCTGCGGTTCTCGATCGGCTACGGCCGGCCGCTGGTGCGGCTGCGCGGCGCCGAGACCGAGTACCAGATCGCGGTGTTCCCGCTGGGCGGCTACGTGCGGATCCTCGGCGTCGAGGACGGGCCCGACGTCGAGCCACGCGATCGCGGGCGGTCGTTCGCCAACCGGCCGCTGTGGCAGCGGCTGGTGATCATCTTCGCCGGCCCCGCCGCCAACCTGATCCTGCCGATCCTGATCTACTTCGTCTTCTTCGCCGGCCACACCGAGCTGCCGGCGGCGGTGGTCGGCGACGTCTTCGAGGACTCGCCGGCGGCGCGCGCCGGCATCGAGGCCGGCGACACCGTGCTCGCCGTCGACGGCAAGAGCGTCCGCTACTGGGAGGACCTCGAGCGGGCGATCCGCGTCCACGGCGGCGACGAGGTCACGCTCAAGCTGCAGCGCGGCCCGCGGGTCTTCGAGAAGTACGTCGTGCCCACCTCCGACGTCGTCCGCAAGCGCGACGGCCAGGTGTCGGCGCAGGGCCGCATCGGCATCACCCGGGCGCCGTTCGTGCCGATGGTCGGCATCATCGATCCGACCTCGCCGGCCGGCCGCGCCGGCATGGCCACCGGCGATCTGATCGTCAACATCGACGGTCGCCCGGTCGACAACTGGAGCGGGGTCGCCGCCGGCCTGGGCCGCGGCGCGCGCCGCACCAACCTGGTCTACCTGCGCGGCACCGAGGTGCCCGGCGTGCCGCAGGTGCGGCTCCTGTCGGCGCGGTTCGCCGACCTGATGCCCGAGACCCGCATCGACGCGACGCTGGGGCGCTCGGCGTACACCGGCCTCGAGAACGCCGAGATGTTCCTGGCCCACGTCGACCCGGGCACGCCCGCCGATCTGGCCGGGCTGCGCGTCGGCGATCTGATCACGACCGTCGACGGCCAGCCGGTCAAGCACTGGGCGGTGCTCGAGCAGAAGCTCTTGTCGGAGCCCGAGCGCACCTGGACCATCGGCTGGCGCCGCACCGAGCACGGCAAGGTCGTCGAGCGCTCGGCGCAGCTGACGCAGGTGTGGCGCAAGGAGCTCGATCAGTACGGCCACACCGTCGAGCGGCTGGTGCTGGGCGCGCGCAACGACGTCGAGCGCGGCCGCGGCAAGATGGTGCCGATCGACGGCCGCTTCGGCTACGCGGTGTCGAAGGCGGTCGAGCGCACCGGCGAGACGATCAAGCTGATGGCGGCGGGCTTCCTCAAGGTGCTGGGCGGCGACTCGCCCAGCGAGAGCCTGGGCGGCCCGCTGACGATGTACCGGGTGGCGTCGGTGTCGGGCGAGCAGGGCTGGGACTCGTTCCTGCTCTTGATCGCGCTGATCAGCGTCAACCTCGGGCTGATCAACCTGCTGCCGGTGCCGGTGCTCGACGGCGGCCACGTGCTGGTGTTCGCGATCGAGGGCGTCAGCCGGCGGCGGCTGTCGCCGCGGGCCAAGGAGAAGATCCAGGCCGCCGGGCTGGCGTTCATCGGCATCATCACCGTGCTCGCGCTGCGCAACGACATGATGCAGTACGTGTTCCGGTGAGCGCGATCCTGGCGATCGACACGTCGACGCTCACCGCGTCGGCGGCGGTGGTGACGCTGGACGGCGCGCCGCTGGCGGTGGTCGGCGGCGATCCCGACGTCCGCACCGAGCGGGTGCTGCTGGTGTGCGAGCAGGCCCTGGCCGAGGCCGGCGTCGCGCGGGGCGCGCTGGCGGCGATCGCGGTCGGCGCCGGCCCCGGCTCGTTCACGAGCCTCCGCATCGGGCTGGCGACCGGCAAGGGCCTGGCCTACGCGCTCGGCGTGCCGCTGTGGCTGGCGTCGTCGCTGGCGGCGCTGGCCTACGACCTGGCCGCGGTGGCGCCGGCCGACGACGCGCTCCTGGTGGCGGCGCTCGACGCGCGGCGCGGCGAGATCTACGCCGGGAGCTTCCGCCGCGCCGACGGCGGGCTGGTCGCCGTCGGCCCCGAGCGGGTGCTGCCGCCGGCCGAGCTGATCGCGGCGCTCGACCAGCCGGCCCACCCGCCGGTCCACCTCGCCGGCGACGCGCTGGTCGCGTACGCCGACGCGCTCGCCGCGCTGCCGGCCCACGTCACCCGCCACGCCGCGCCGCGCACGCCGTCGGGGCTCGGCGTCGCCCGCGCCGCGCTGGCCGGCGATCGCGTCGACCGCCTGCACCACGGCGCCCCCGCGTACATCCGCCCGTCGGAGGCCGAGGTGAAGTACCCCGACGGGGTGCCCGGCGCCTGGAAGCGCTGAGCTACGGCTTGCTCAGACCGCCGAGCGGATCGCGCGGATCGCGGGGGACGACCGCATGCTCGCGCAGCTCGCAGCGCGCCGCGACGCAGCTCGTCGACCAGCGCCCGGCGTTCTCCTGCCGCAGGCGCTCGTATTGCGGCCCGCCCATGCCGCAGTCGACGCGCTTCAGCGGGAACATCGCGCGCGCGGCGTCGAGCTGCGAGGTCGCGACGGCGATCGGATCGGTCGGCACGCACGCCGAGGTGCGGAAGTAGATCGTGCAGTCGCTGTCGACCTGGCACGCAGCGAGCGCCGCGGGGCCGTCGTCGAGGCGCGGCGCGGGGCCCAGCCGCTTGCGGTCGATCGCCAGCTTGGCCCGCGCCGACGCGCGGCCGCTGACGCCGGGGATCTGGCCGCGCAGCGCCGCGGTCGCGCAGCGGCCGAACCGCGCGGTCGCGCCGCCGACCCGCACCGCGCCGGTGGTGCCGTCGGCGTCCCAGCGCACCAGCACCGTGACCTTGAGGACCGCGCCGCGCTCGCGCTTGGCGCACGCGATCAGCGCGGCCTGGTGCGCGGTCAGGTAGTCGGTGAGCGGGCGGCTGCTCGACGTGATCGTCACCGGCCCGGGTCGCGGCGGCGGCGGCGGCATCCGCTTGGCGGCGGCGGTGGTGGTCAGCGCGGCGAGCGCGACGGCGGCGAGCGCGAGGGTGCGAGGCATGGAGGTGGGACGGTACCCCGGGGCGGTGATTCACGCGGCGCGGGATTCAGACCGACGTCGGCGGTCGCGCGTTGGCCGCGCGCCCGGCCGAGAACGCGGGGTTGCACCGCGATCGGGCATGCACTAGCGTTGATCCAGCCGCCCACGCGGCCGGAGCCCGACGTGAACGCACCGGTGATGGACGTCTCCTCTCTCGCGCTCGATGATCTCCTCGCCGAACACCGCCGCCTCGACGCCCGCCTGCGCGAGCTCGAGAGCCAGCGCTCGCTGACCGCGGTCGAGCAGGTCGAGTACGGCACGCTGAAGAAGCAGAAGCTCCTCGCCAAGGATCGGATCGTGCGGCTGCAGGCCGCCGATCGCCGATCGTGACCACGCCGCCGCTGCCCCACCTGCCGCCCGAGGTCCTCGAGCGGCTGCGCCAGATCGGGCTGCGCATCGACGCCGGCGGCCGGCTGTGGCACCAGGGCGACGAGGTGACCCACGCCGGCCTGCGCCGCGCGCTCTTGCGCTGGCTCGACGTCCGCGCCGACGGCCGGCCGATCATCAAGCTCGACGACGTCCGCTACGCCTACGTCGACGTCGACGACACGCCGCTGCGGATCACCGCGGTGCGCTGGGAAGGCGACCAGCCGATCGCGCACGTCGACGACGACACCGCCGCCCCGCTCGACCTGGCGACGCTGGCGGTCGACGCCGACGACCGGCTGCGGGCCCGGGTGCGCGACGGCCGGATCGCCGCGCGGCTCACCTCGGCGGCGCAGCAGGTGCTGCTCGAGCGCGCCGACGAGCGCGCCGGGGTCTACGGCGTCGTCGCCGCGGGCCGGTTCTGGCCGCTGACCGCGACGCCGCCGAGCGCGGCGTAGCGCGCGACGGCCGCGCGCCCGGGCGACGGGGGACAGGCGACGGGCGACGGGCGACGGGCGACGCCGAAAATGCCACCGCCGCCGAGGTCGGCGGCGGCGAGGACGTGGACGGAGAGGGACCGGGACCGGGCGCGGCTCAGCCGCGGGGGCGGAGCACGAACGGGTACTTGATCGGATAGAGCCCGGTGTCGCCGACCCGCGGGAACTGCACGTTCGAGATCACGCTGGCGATGCAGCTCGACACGGTATCGTCGACGCCGGTCGCGGTCGACTGGACGACGTGGCCGTTGCCGTTGAGCGTGAAGGTCGCGGTCACGGTGCCCTCGAGGCCGGGCGTCGCGAGCAGCTGCTTCTCGTAGCAGTACGAGATCTTCTCGATGTTGCGGCGGATGTAGCGGCGGATGAGGTCCTTGTCGAGGCAGACGCCGTCCGAGCCGCAGGTGTTCGGCGGGCCGATCTTCACGGCCGGCGGCAGCGCGGCGTGGCGGCGCAGCCCGCCGTTGCCACCGTCGCCGAGGCGGCCGAGGTAGTTGCGACCGTCGTCGCGGCCGAGCGTGCCGAACGGGTCCGACGCGATGCCCGAGCACGGGACGCCGGCGATCGTGCCGCAGCCGTGGCCGGTGCCGCGCACGCCCCAGCCGAAGCTGCCGGCCGGCGCGCCGGTGCCGCCTCCGTCGAACAGCCCGCCGGTGATGTCCATGTCGTCGAAGCCCGAGGCGAGGTTGCCGCCGTCGGCGACGCTGATCGGGCCGGCGAACAGGTCCGACGACAGGATGCCGGCCTCGCGCGCCGCGGCGATGGCGGCCTCGCGCGACATCCGCGGGCTCACGCCGCGATCCATCACGCGCATCTTGGCCGAGGTCGGGTTGATGACGTCGTGGCCGAGCGTGCCGGTCTCGAGCGCGATCGCGGTGGGCGCCGACGCGGTGCCCTCGGTGCCGCCCTCGTCGGCGTCGCCGTCCTCGGGGGGCGGCGGCGTGAAGTCCTCGGTCGACACCAGCACCGAGCGGTCGGAGGCGTCCTCACGAATCGTCATGTCGGTGGGCGCGCCGGTGAGCGAGTCCGACGCGGTCGACATCAAGCCCCACAGCGCGACGTGGGCCACCGCCGACGCGGCGAGGAACGCCAGCGGGCCGCGCTCCCACGCGATGCCGGCGGGCGCCGACGCGACCGGCGCCTCGATGCCGCGCACCCAGAACGAGGCCTGGCCGACCTGGGTCTTGAGCGCGGTGCCGACGTACAGCGGCAGCGCGACGTGGCCGGCGGCGCGCATCGACGCCAGCGTCGTGCTGGTGCCGGCGAACGCGACGTCACCCTCGAGGCCAGCCAGCGGCGCGACGAAGCCGCCCGCGGCGTGCTCGACCAGCGTCTGCTCCGGCGGCGCGTCGGCCAGCGGGATGTCGACGCCGTCGTTCTGGCCGACCCGCAGGCGGGTGCGGGCCGCGGCCTGCTTGCGCAGCAGGCTGGTGGCGATGCAGCCGAGGCCGGTGAGCACGCCGGCCAGCGCCAGCACGTCGACCGCCGCGCTGTGGCGGGTCGGACGGAACGCCCACGCCGGGCGCTTCTCGGCGATCCACTGCTTGCGCGCGGCGGCGTCGTGCGACGCGGCGCGCAGCCCGTAGAAGAACGTGGCCAGGCCCAGCGACAAGAGCGCGACGCCGGCGATCAGCGCGATCCGCCCGCGGCGGTGCGCGGTGGGCGCGGCGGTCAGCGTGTCGATCGACACCACCGAGCCACCCAGCGAGGTGACGACCTCGACCGCGGTGGCAGGAACAGGGGGAGAGGTAGGTGCGGGCAAATGCGTGGCCATGACGTCCTCCAGACAGGGCGGGTCCCAGCGCGCTGATCGCGACCTCGCGTCAGCACATGCCGCCTCGCGCGCCGTCCAGCGCTGCGTTGGCGTTCTGGGTGATAGACAGCGTCCCGGCCCGGGGGTTCCAAAAATCTTCGGGCGATTCCGCGTGCCTACGCGATCATTTTTCCTGCAACCACCTCGCGCCGCCGGTGTCTCGCGGCGGTTTCGGCGGGCGATCGCTCAGGGCGCGATCGGCTGCTGGTCGGGGTCGTCGACGGCGATGGTCGGCAGATCGCGCCAGGCCATCGTCGGCAACGCGAGATCGGCGGCGTAGGTGTAGCGGTGGCTGCCGACGCCGTAGTCGCAGGTGGCCCCGGCGGTGCAGCCGTCGGCGAGCCCCTGCAGGTGCGCGTCGCTGACCACGCCGGCGCTGCGGGCGTGCCAGTCGATGCGGCGGGCCTCCCACCGCTTGCCGACCTGGCCGGGACCGAACGACGCGCCGAAGGCGACCGGCTCGGTCGACAGCATCCACACCGCGGCGTCGTGGAGGTAGACGTGGTCGGTGCCGAGGTCGCCGAGCTGCGCCCAGCTGTCGTTGGCCGCCAGCCCGCCGGCGGTCAGCGTGGCCTCGCGCATCCAGGTGCCACCCTTCACGTAGACGTAGTCGACCGGGCCGTCGTTCATCCGGATCAGCTTGTGGAAGGACACGCGCACGGCGTTGTCGACGAACAGCGCGTTGTCGCCGCCGCTGATGCGGAAGCCCCAGGAGTTGCGGTTGCCGGCGGTGACGACGTTGTTGTTGGCGAAGAACACGTCGCGCGCGCCGTCGGCCAGGTACGCGCAGCCGTCGCGGTTGCCGGCGGCGTCGGGCTCGGTGGCGACCATGCGGATGATCGAGTCGACCACCGCGACCCGCGCCACGTAGCCGTCGGCGACCGCCCGATCGCCGAGCAGGTAGATCGCCACGCTCGAGCGCTGCGCCGCCGGCCGCACGCCGGTGTTGATGACCACGCCGTCGAGCACCAGGTCGGTGCTCTGCGGATCGACCATCACCGCGCCGAGCTGGCCGCCGCGCACCCGGACGCGGTGGCTGGGGGCGCGCACCGGGCCCGGCAGGTGGCCCACGTACAGCAGGTCGACCACCACCGCCGCCCCCAGGCTGAGATCGCAGTCGTCGACGTCGCCCAGGTCGAGCGTGCCGATGCGACCGGCGGCGTCGGGCACGGTGACCGCGGTGCCAGCGGTGGCGCAGGCGACCAGCACGTCGCGCCCGGCCTGCGCGCCGGTGGTGGTGATCGTCACCTGGCGGGTCGTCGTCGGCAACGCCGGCGGCTGGCAGCGGCCGATCGCGCCGCCGCCGTCGCCGGGCAGCGCGTCGAGATCGAGCGCGGGGTACAGCGGGTGCGGCCGCGCGCCGGTCGGCGCGTCGGGCCCGGCGTCGCCGCCCTGGCCACCGGCCTCCCCTCCGCACGCCGCCAGCAGGACCGACCAGAGCAGCCGCCACGCCGAGGTCGCTCGCATCGTCCGATCGTGCCACAGCGCCGGGGCCAGCAGGCCGCCGGCGTTTGACAGGCGCGGCATCATGTAACATCATATGTTGCATGAGACGGGACAGCCGGCTGTCGGGGGTGCTGCACGTGCTCTTGCACATGCACGCGCACGACGGGCCGATGACGTCCGCCGCGCTCGCGCACGCGATGACGACCAACCCGGTCGTCGTGCGGCGGATCCTCGCGGGGCTGCGCGAGCACGGCTACGTGCGATCGGAGAAGGGCCACGGCGGCGGCTGGACGCTCGCGTGCGACCCGGCGCGGGTGACGCTGCGCGACGTCCACGCCGCGCTCGGCAGCCCGGCGGTGCTCGCGATCGGCAACCGCACAGAGGCCCCCGGCTGCCTGATCGAGCAGGCGGTCAACGCCGCGGTCGGCCAGGCCCTCGACGCCGCCGAGGCGCTGCTGCTCGCGCGGCTCGGCGAGGTCACGCTCGCCGCGCTCCACGCCGAGGTCGGGGCCCGCCTCGCCGCCCATCAGCACGCGCGGCAGCACGCGCGGCGCCACGTCGACCACCACCGCGCGCCCCGGCGCGCCCGCACCCGGAGCGCGCCATGATCCACGACGTCCTCATCATCGGCGGCGGCCCCGCCGGCCTGTCCGCGGCGCTCGCGCTCGGCCGCGCGCGCCGCCGCATCCTCGTCGTCGACGGCGCGCCGCGCCGCAACGCCGCCGCCACCCACGTCTACAACTTCCTCACCCGCGACGGCACGCCGCCGGCCGAGCTGCGGGCGATCGCGCGCGCCCAGCTCGCCGCCTACCCGACCGTCGAGGTCCGCGACGTCGCGGTGGCCGCGATCGCCGGCGCCCTCGGCGGCTTCCGCGCGACCCTCGCCGACGGCGGCGCCGTCGACGCCCGCCGGATCCTGCTCGCCACCGGCATGATCGATCAGCCGCTGCCGCTGCCCGGCTTCCGCGAGCTGTGGGGCCACGCGATCGTGCAGTGCCCGTACTGCCACGGCTACGAGGCGCGCGACCGCCGCTGGGGCTACCTTGTGCTGCCGGCGACCGCCGCCCACCTGGTGCCGTTCGCGCTGCAGGCCCGCGCGTGGACCGCCGACGTCGCGGTCTTCACCGCCGGCGCCGTCGACGTGCCCGCGGCGGCCGCCGCCGCCCTCGCCGGCGCGGGCATCGCGCTCTACACCGCGCCGATCACGCGGCTGGTCGCGCGCGGCGACGCGCTCGCGGGCGTCGAGCTGGCCGACGGCACGACGATCGCGCGCGACATCCTGTTCGCCCACCCGCCGCAGCGGCAGGTCGAGCTGGTGCGCGCGCTCGGCGTCGCGCTCGACGACGACGGCTACGTCAAGGTCGAGCCGCTGCGCCCCGAGACGTCGGTGCCGGGCGTCTACGCGGCCGGCGATCTGACGACCCGCGGGCAGGCCGCGATCCTCGCGGCCGCCGCCGGCATGCAGGCCGCCGCCGCGCTCAACGTCTCGCTCGCCCTCGACCCGACCGCGGCGTGACTACGGCAGCGCCTTGATCTTCTGGTCGCCCGGCACGTCGCCGAGGTTGCGGTCGTAGTTGTCGTGGCACTCGACGCAGTAGCCGACCTTGTGCGAGGGCGACCGCCAGTAGATCGGGCCGCCCAGCTTGGCCGCCCAGCGCTCGGGCGGCGCCGCCCAGTGGATCGCGTAGGCCCAGTCGCCGTGGTCGGGATCGAAGCCGGCGGCGCGCTTCTCCATCACGAAGATCGGGCCGGCCTCGCCGGTCGCCTGGCCGGCGCGCACCTCCATCGAGGTCTTGACGATCACCGTGCCGACCGGGACCTCGGCCTCGGGGTCGAGGTAGGCGGCGGCGCCGACCGCGTTGACGTAGGTGTCGACAAGGCGGCCGCCGTGGGTCTCGGAGGCCACCGGCGTCGTGTTCATCTTGACGTAGCTGGCGTAGTCGGCGCCGACCTCCAGCGGCCCGAACGTCGCGCCATCGTCCATCGGCATCTCCATCGACGCCATCATCGACGTGAGCTGCTTGTCCATCGGCTCGGTCGGGTGGTTGGCGTGGCCGCCACAGGCGGCGAGCGCGACGGTCGCGACGAACGGGAGCGATCTCATGGCCCCCAGTACGCCGGACGCCGCGGGCGGTTACAAGCGGCCGCCCCGTCGGAGTGCGGCCCCGCCGCGATGGCGCGCTCGGGTGATCCGGGCTAGCCGAGCGCCAGCGAGGCTATTCTCTGGGTCTGCGCGGTGTGAGCTGCTAGCCTGCGCCGCTCGTGTCGACGCCCACCGCTCCCTCGGTCACGCTGCGATCGCTGCTGGCGCTGGCCGCGCCGGTGGTGCTGGCGCGCGCGACCCAGGCGGTGGTCGGCTTCAGCGACGCGTACATGGTGGCGCCGCTGGGCGACGACGCGCTGACCGCCACCACCGGCGGCGCGATCAACAGCTTCTCGGCGGTGATCCTGCCGATGGGCACGGTGTTCATCATCCAGAGCTTCGTCGCGCAGCTGGTCGGCAAGGGCCGCGCCGCCGAGGCCCGGCGCTTCGCGTGGTACGGGCTGGCGCTGGCGCTGGCCGCCGGCGTGATCGGCCTGGCGGTGCTGCCGCTGATCAGCCCGGTGCTCGGCTGGTTCCCGCACGAGGCGCGGGTCCACGACCAGATGACCGACTACATGCAGATCCGCCTGACCTCGGTGGCGGCGATCGTCGGCACCGAGGCGCTGGGCAACTGGTTCGGCGGCTTCGGCAACACCAAGATGCAGATGCGCGCCGGCCTGTTGACGATGGTGGCCAACATCTTCCTCAACTGGCTGCTGATCGAGGGCCACGCCGGCGCGCCGGCGATGGGCGTCGCGGGCGCGGCGCTGGCGTCGTCGATCGCCAGCTGGCTCGGGCTGGCCTACCTGTTCGTCGAGTTCCGCCGCTGGCCGCGCGACGGCGCCGCGCCGATGGTGTGGTCGTGGCGCGAGCTGGGTCGGGTGCTGCGGTTCGGCCTGCCCAGCGGCTTCAACTGGTTCCTCGAGTTCGGCGCGTTCGCGCTGTTCCTCAACGTCGCGGTCGCCAAGCTCGGCACCGTCGCGTTCGGCGCGCTCAACGTGATCATGCAGGTCAACTCGGTCGCGTTCATGCCGGCGTTCGGGGTCGCCACCGCCGGCGCGATCCTCGCCGGCCAGTCGATCGGCGCCGGCGCCCACGGCGCGGTCGGGCGGATCTTGCGGCTGACGCTCAGCGTGACCGCGGTGTGGATGGGGGCGATCGGCCTGCTGTACCTGGCGATCCCCGAGACGGTGATGGGGCTGTTCGCCCAGGACGACGCCAAGCAGGGCATCAGCGCCGGCCAGCTGGTCGCGGTCGGCGCGCCGATGCTGGCGATCAGCTCGGCGTGGCAGGTGTTCGACGCCGTGGCGATCACGGTGTCCGAGACGCTGCGCGCCGCCGGCGACACCGCGTGGACGCTGTGGGCCCGGGTGGCGCTGGCGTGGCTGGTGTTCGTGCCGACGTCGTTCGCGGTCGTGTACCTGGCCGACGGCGGCACCACGG
Organism: Myxococcales bacterium; assembly: GCA_016794525.1. Taxonomy (GTDB): domain Bacteria; phylum Myxococcota_A; class Polyangia; order Haliangiales; family Haliangiaceae; genus UBA2376. Next base: position 97,262 of record JAEUJY010000105.1, on the reverse strand, counting down.
CGATCATGCTGTGCCTGGTGGGGTACCTGGCGGCGCTGGCCGGGGCGATGGCCTGGCGGTTCCGGTCGGGGCGCTGGCGCGACATCGATCTCACCGGCCGCGAGCCCGAGCTGGTGTAGGAATACGGCCCGCGGATGCGTCGCTCTCCCCTGCTCCCGATCTTCCTGATCGTCCTGGTCGACGTGCTGGGGATGACGATCGTCTACCCCCTGCTGACGATCTACGCCGAGCACTTCGGCGCCTCGCCGCTGACCGCGACGCTGCTGGTGTCGTCGTTCGCGGTGTGCCAGCTGGTGTCGGGGCCGATCCTCGGCGGGCTGTCGGATCGCTACGGCCGGCGCCCGATCCTGCTGATCAGCCAGCTGGGCACGCTGGCCGGGTTCATCATGCTGGCCAAGGCCGACGCGCTGTGGATGGTGTTCCTCGGCCGCATCCTCGACGGCGCGACCGCCGGCAACCTCGCCATCGCCCAAGCCTACATCGCCGATCACACCGCGCCCGAGAAGCGCGCGCAGTCGTTCGCGCTGATCGGCATCGCGTTCGGCCTGGGCTTCGCGCTCGGCCCGGTGATCTCGGGCTGGCTGGCCCACCACTCGCTCGCGGCGCCGTTCTGGATGGCGGCGGCGCTGTCGGCGATGTCGATCGCCGGCACGCTGTTCATCCTGCCGCGCGAGGACGCGCCGGCCGCCGCGGCGCCGCGCAAGTTCGCGCTGGGCCAGCTGGGCGCGTTCTTCCGTCGACCGACGCTGGGCTGGCTGCTGCTGCTGTTCCTGGTCTACATGTTCACGTTCTCGCTGTTCATCGGCGGGTTCGCGCTGTTCGCCGAGCGCCACTACACGTGGGACGGCCACCCGTTCCGGCCGCGCGAGATCGGCTTCGCGTTCGCCGGCTCGGCGCTGGTCGGCCTGGTGATCCAGGGCGGGCTGATGCGGCGGCTGGTGCCGAAGCACGGCGAGGCCAAGCTCGCGCTGGTCGGGTTCGCCACCGCGGCGATCGGCTACCCGCTGCTGGGCGTGAGCTCGGCGATCGGCTTCCTCGCGGCGGCCACGCTGGTGTCGTCGATCGGCAACGCGCTGTTGCGGCCGGCGCTGACCGCGCTCGTGACCCGCGCCGCCGACGCCAGCGAGCAGGGCACGGTGCTGGGCATCACCCAGTCGCTGTCGTCGATCACCTCGATCGCCGCGCCGCCGCTGGCCGGCTTCCTGATCGAGCACGGCCACGGCGACGTCTGGGCCTACCTGCTGGGCGCGGTCGGCGCGCTCGGCGTCGCGCTGATGCTGGGCCGCCGCGCGCCGCCGACGCCGGCTGCCTAGCGCATTCATTTTGCAGGTTAAACGACTCATGGACCACTTTATTATCTGGTCCCAATAAATTCTCCTTGCTCGTTCTACGTAGTCCATGCACAATACGGACTACAAAAATGTATTCGGGCTACGAAAACTGGATGACGAGCGGCCTCGATGATCTGCAGAGGCAGGCGCTTTGGCTGGTCTATTCCGCCTGGCGCCAGGGAAAACCGATCGATCAGCAGCGAGCGATCTTTCAGCTGAAGCGCGAGGGCGCTGACGTGCATGCAGCAGCAGACGCGCTGGCAGGTCTGATCAACGGCCAGCCGGACCTTGCCCTGCTCCACCGCCGCCCTGGCGAGGACCACCTGACTCCGACGATCGCAGCCGCGATCCATCTGCGAGATCGCGCCGAAGCAGCCGCGGACCTCGAAGTCCTCGAAGCCCTCGCGGTTCACTTGCACGCCACGTACGATCCCGAGTGCACCTCACTGCCCATCGCCGACCTCGCAACCAAGCTGCAGATCTCGCAGCCTCGGCTGCTGCAGGTCATCGACCTGTGGAAGGGCCCGGTCCAGGAGCGTCTCGGCGTCGAGCCCGACGCGCTGTTCTGGACCTCGTACGACCGCTTCTTGCGGCGCGTGATCGGTGCGCCAGCAGCATCACGTACCAGCGCGCCTCGTGACCGCTCGGCGCCGCTACCGATCGACGTCAGCGTCCGACAGGTGCGTTGGATGAACATCGGGCCGTTCGCGCGGGCAACCACGCTTGGCCTGGGCGCGATGACGTTCGTCGTCGGCGCCAACGCCGCGGGCAAGACCACCGCGCTGGCCGCGCTGGCCGCGCTGCGCGACGTCGCGCTCCACGGCCTCGCGGGCATCCACGGCCTCGACGGGCGGCTCCGCGCCGACGCCGACGATGTCCTCCTCGCGGTCGATGCCGCGCTTCGACGCCCCTTGTCCGTCGCCGACGACGCGACCGCGATGACCTGGCAACTCGTCGCTGGTCGCGCGGGTCGGCTCCACGCACGCTCGGAGACGGCGCGCGTCGGCCGGGACGAGTTGGCCTCGTTCGAGCGAGGCACCGGGCGCTGGCGCGACTCCGTCGGTACGATGGTCGAGCACACGATGAGCCCCGACGTGCTGGCGCTGCACATGGCGACGACGCCGGTCCACCACTGGCCGCTGATCGCGCTGCGCCAGCAAGTCAGGCGATGGTGGATCGAGCTGGCGCCGCCAGCGCGTAGCAGCGACGCGCTCGCGGCCGTCCATGACTTGCGCTGGGCTCCTTTCCGCCGCGACCCCGAAGCCCTCCAAGCGCTCCGCGACGTCGCGCAGCAGGTCGCCGGGATACGTGACCTCGTCGTCCATCGCGACGTGGAGATCGACGATGGTCGCCACCGCGGTCCGATCGACGTGATGCCACGCGGCGTGGTGCGCGTCGTCGAACTGCTAGCGGTGCTGTTCGCGCCGGACCCACCACCGCTGGTCGCGATCGACGAGATCGAGAACCACCTGCACGGCGATCTCGCGCTGCGCCTGCTCGAGGTGATGCGGAGCGTCTCGCACCGGACGCAGGTCGTCGTGACCACGCACTCCGCGCGCGTGCTGCGTGCGGCCCACCTCGACGAGGTTCAGCTGTGCCACCGCACGCCACACGGCAGCGCGATCGCACCGCTGCGCGTCTATCCCCACCTGGCCCGGCTGGCCGCCAGCGGCGACCTCGGCGAGCTGATCGAGGGCGGCCACTTCGTGGAGACGCCGTGACCGTCGCGGTGCTCGGGCCCGATCTCGGCTTCGCCAACGTCGTCGCGACGCTGTTGCGCCGCGCCGGAGTGAAGACTCACGCGGTGCGGGTGCCTCGCGACGTCACGAGCCAGCGGCGCCACGCTCAGGCCTTCGCGCGCGATGGAGCCACCGTTTGCGTGATCGATCCGCTCGGCGACATCGACGACGCCGTGCCGCTGCCGATCGCCCCCTCGCTCGCCGCGTGGCTGACCCGCGACCCGGCCGCCAACCGCGCGGTACTCGGGACCGACGAGGTACCTCCCGCGGCGACCTCCGCCACATGGCTGGCCGACCGGAACCTCCCCGACGGGCGCCGGTTTGCCACGTCGATCGACGGAGTCGCGCTGGCGGCGCAGCTCGACCTCGGCGGCTTGGCCGCGTTCGCGCCGGCGTTCCGCGACGCGCTGGCCCGGCTGAACCCGACGTGGGCGTCGACGCAGGCGGTCCGGCGCGGCCGCGGTCGGCCACCCGGCGTCGCGATCTTCCGCGGCACCGGCTACGCGCTCTGCCTCGAGCTGTTGCATCGCGGCGATCGCGCGGAGGTCACCCCCACGGAGTTGGTCGCCGCGCTGGGCCGCACCAAGACACCCACGCTGCGCTTCGTCAACGAAGCGCTCCGCCGCGGCTACCTGCGGCGCACGTCGCCCCGTGGCCCGCTCGTGGTGCGCAACTGCGACCGCATCCTCGATGACCTGGTGACGGCGGCGCAGGCCGACCAGCGCCGCTCACCCAGACCGACCTTCGGCGTCCGCACCGATCGCGACCCGGCGGGCCTTCCGTCGCGCCTGGCACGATCCCTGGGCGTCCATGGCCGAGTGCTCGCGATCACCGGCTCGGCGGCGGTCCGCGATCGTGGCGGCGACCACCTGAGCGGTGGCCCCATCCTCGCGTTTGCCTCGCTGGCTGGCGTCGATACGATGCTCGGCGACGCGTATCGCGACCTCCGCGATCCGCAACTCGTCTTGATCGAGCCGACCGAACCGGCGGTGCTGCACCGCCTGCGCCCTGGCACTCCACCGCAGGTGTCTCCGTGGCAGGCCGTGGTCGACCTCCTCACGTCGCACAGCGAGCGAGAACGCGAGACGGGCAACGTGGTTCGCCGGCACCTCGAGGCCCACAGACCATGATCACCTTGCCGCTCACGCCCGCGCAACTCGCGGTCGTTCTCGAGTTGATCGACGGCCTGACGCGGATCTCGGAACGCGTCGCGCTCGTCGGCGGGTTGGTGCCGCCGATCTTGCTTCAGCACCTGGACCCGGATGGGTACGAAGCAGCGGCGACCGTTCGCGCGACCGCTGACTTCGATATCGCCGTCGATCTGGCACTCACCCCCGACGCGTTCGACGAGCTCGAGACCATGCTGCGCGGCAGCGGCTGGACAGCCAACCGTCAGCAGAACCAGTTCCGATGGTGCAAAGACGGCGCGAAGGTCGACGTCATGCCTGTCCCTGCGGGGATCGAGCGCGGGGCCGAATCGGCGGTGGCGGTGGCCGCACGCTTCCAGTGCGGAGACCCTCATGAGTTCTTCCGCGGATACGAGTTCGCGCTGCAGGAACCCGTCACGGTGGAGATCTCCGCGCTGGGAAACACGCGGTCGCTCACCGTTGCTGGCGTGGTGTCACTCTTGGCCATGAAGCTTCAAGCACGCCTCGACCGCCGCGCCGATCGTAAGCGCGACGCGCGCGACGTCGGCTGGCTGCTTCGCTACATGGCTACCGATGTGGTCGTGGCCGAGCTACGGCGTGCCTCGCTGCGCCGCGACGACCTCGTCGAGTTCGTGGTCGCACGCCTGGCATCGTCGTTCACCGATGCCGACGCCGACGGGTGCATGGACTACGGGACCGAGGCACACGGACTGGTCGACGAGTACACCGAACCTCACCGCGAGGCCGTCGCGGCGGCCGTGCGACGGCTGCTCGACGCATACCGACGCTCCTGATTCACCCGGCGGCCAGCGCGGGCGCCGGCAGCTCGCCGACCAGGCCGAGCTGGCGCAGGAGCGCGGCGGCGTGGGTGGCGAGGGCGGCCAGCGCGCCGCGATCGGGGTGCAGCGGGGTGCCGGTCGGCCGGGCGCGCGCGAGGACGGCGACGGTCCACAGCTGCCACAGCTCGGCGAGCCAGGCCTGGCCGGCGGCGCGCTCGGCGGCGGTGATCGTCGGCAGCGTCAGCTCGAGGTACGCGACGCCGAACGCGGCGTGGCGCGCGTCGTCGGCGGCGAGCCGCGCGTTGATCTGCCGCATCAGCGGGCAGCGGCCGTGGGCCAGCCGCCGCTGCTGCAGCGGCATGATCTCGTGGGCCAGCATCACGTCGAGCGCGGCGATCTGCACCCACGCCGGGCCGTCGGCGCGGCGGGCGTGCGCGACCACCGCGGCCAGGTGGCGATCGATCGGCGCGACGTCGCCCAGCCGCTCGAGGTAGCCGCGCAGCGCCTGGGCGTGGCGATCCTCGTCGGCGACCTGGGTCGCGAGGAACGCCTCGGCGGCGGGATCGCCGAGCCGGCCGACCAGCGCCGTGGCGATGCGCAGCGACGCCTGCTCGGCGTGGAACAGCTGGCTCACCGAGTCGACGTAGGCCGCGGCGCTGACCCCGGCGGGGACGACCGGACCGCCGCCCCACCAGTCGAGGTCGGTGCGCGGCGACCACGCCTCGGCGTGGGCGCGGGCGGTCAACGACTCGATGCGGGCGCGCGCCGACGAAGACGACATGCCCGGGCGTTTTTGCAAGGCGAGGACCAACACCCGCGGCCGCGCCAGCGCGCCCGGCGCGTGTAGGTGTGCGCGCCGGCACGGTCGACGCCTGCCAGGCTGGCAGAGATTCGACGCCCGCCCTGCGGACCTGGCAGGCCCGGCGTGGCGTCAGTCGATCTCGTCGGCGCCGACGTCGAGGCCGCCGCGCGGGCGCGGCTCGCCGTCGAGATCGGGCGCCGCCATGGCCGGCGGCGCGGTGCTGGCGCCGCGGGCCTGGCTGCCCGCCGTCAGGTGGTAGTCGCCGGCCGCGGGCGCGGCGTAGGCGGGCGTGGCGATCGGTCGGTTGGTGCCCGATGGCATCGCCAGCGCCGACGACATCGCGTGGGTCAGCGGGCAGGTGGTGGTGAAGTTGCGCGCGTTGGTCAGCAGGTTGTTGGGCAGCGCGTAGCTGCCGTTGGTCGCGCAGACGATCGCGCGGGTGCCGTCGCTGGCCGCGTCGTTGTCGGCGACGGTGTTGCTGTCGAACAGCACCGCGCCGTTGGCCAGCAGCTCGGCGCCGCCGACGGCGCTGCCGCCGACGCCGCCGACCGTCGGCCGGCCGTTGCGCGCGAAGACCGTGCCGGTGACGGTGAGCGTGTCGACCGGCGAGGTGCGCAGCCCGCCGTTGGCGTTGGCGAGCAGCACCGACGAGCGGATGACCAGCGCCCGCCGGAGCGCGCGCACGCCGAACGCGCCGGCGCCGCGCAGCGCGACCCGGGTGAGCGTGGCGTCGCAGTCGCGGACGTCGACGCCGTCGTCGCCCATGTCGTCGATGGCGAGCTCCTCCAGCGTCACCGTGCCGTTGCTGCAGCGCACGCCGTCGCCGTTGCCGTTGCCGCCGCCGGCGATCGCCACCCGCCGCAGCGTCAGCGTCGCGCCGCTGATCGTGACGGCGTCGCGGTCCTGCGGCGTGATCACCGGCGGCCCGTTGTCGCCGGCGCGGCCGACCACCAGCGCGGCGTTGGCGGTGAGCGCGACCGACTGGGTGTACGCGCCGGCCTCGACGACGACCAGCGCCAGCCGCCGCCCGGAGGCGGCCTGGACGGCGAGCGCACGATCGATCGTCGCGCACGGCGCCGTGACCGTGCACGGGTTGGCGTCGACGCCGGCGGGCGCCACGTAGCTCACCTGATCGAGCGCGGCGCAGGTCCCGGCCTGGCAGATGCCGCTGGCGCAGTCGCGGTCGATCACGCACGTGCCGGACGCGTCGATCGCGGCCGGCGGCGCGTCGACCGCCGCGTCACCCGCGGCCGCGTCGCCGTCGAGCAGCGGCGGCCGGTCGTAGCTGCACCCGGCCGCGACGACCGCCACCAGCGCCGCGCGCGCCGCGGTCAGAATGCGCCGCTCCACACCACGGCGCCGCCGTCGTGCCGCGGCACCAGCGCCAGCTGCGGGCGCGCCGTCGGCCGTCGCCACCACAGCACCGCCGCCGCGGCGACGCAGCCGACCGCGACCACGCCGCCGACCTGCGCGCCGACGTGCAGCCGCTGCGCGCGATCGTACTCGCCGTCGCGCCCGACCCGATCGCCCGCCGCGCCGGCCGCGGTCGAGGCGTCGAGCGCGCGCCGCCCCATGACCTCGAGCGTGATCGCGACGGCGCCAGCGGCGACCCCGGCGCCGGCCAGGCCGAGCATCACGCCACGGCGCGGGCGCGGCGCCGCCTCGGTCGCGGGCTGCGACGGCGCGGGCCCCGGGGCGACCTCGCCGCCGGTCGGCGGCGCGTCGATCGGCGCCGCCGGCGCGCACGCGGCCATCCGCGCCTCGGCGGCGTCGCGCGCCGCCGGGTCGGGCCCGGTGGCCAGGAAGGCGCGGAACCGCTCGGTCGCGCGGACGCAATCGCCGAGCTGCTGGTGGCAGCGCCCCATCGCGAACAGCAGCTCGGGCTGCGGCTTCAGCTGGTACAGCGTCTCGAACGCCGCCAGCGCCTCGGCGAAGCGGCCGGCCTCGAAGTCGGCCTCGGCTTGCTTCCACAGCCCGGCGTCGGGCGGACCCGCGATCGCCGGCGTGGCGGCGAGCGCCACCCCTGCGACGATCGCTGCCCAGGCCGACGCGCGCACGCCGCGATCGTACCCGAGCCGCGCGGCGGCGTCATCGGTTGCCATCGGGTCGGCGTGCCACGGGCGCCGGTTGCCCACTAGACTCGGAGCGCCTTGTCGATCGCCGGCACCTGCCCGCTGTGCAACCGGGCGTTCCCGTGGACCGAGGTGCCGCCGGGCGCCACCGCGATCGCGTGCCCCAACTGCGACGTGCCGGTCGAGCTCGAGCGGCCGCCGCCGCCGATGCCGCCGCCGATGTTCGTGCCGCTGGTGCCGACGTTCCCCAAGCCCGAGCCGCCGCCCGAGGGCATGGCGATCGTGCGCGCCGCCGCGCCGCCGCTGCCGCCGGTGGTCGCCGAGGACGGCCCGTTCCGCAGCTCGGCGCACCCGTTCGTCGAGCGCCGCGTGCGCGGCGCGTTGCAGATCGCCTTCCCGCGGCGCCGCGGCGAGGGCCGGGTGTCGGTGGGCGCGGTGGTGTGGTCGAGCCTGTGGGGGCTGCTGGCGGTGACCCACGTCGCCGGCCTGACCTGGACGCTGCTGATCGGCGGCACGCCGACCGCGCTGTCGGTGCTGCTGCGGCGGCGCCGCAACCGCATCACGATCACGCCGACCCACATCCGCGCGTCGGGCGTGACGCTGCGCAAGGACGGCGTCTCCCACATCTTCTGCGTCGGCGTCTACGACGGCTCGTGGTCCAACGTCATCTGGCACGTGCGGGTGCGCGCCGGCGTCCAGGACTTCTTGCTGGCGGTGACCGACTCGCTCGACGACGCCAACGCGCTCGCGGCGCTCCTGGCCAGCGAGCTGGGCCTGCCGACCTGGGTGCCGACCCAGCCGACGCCGCCGCGGCGGTGAGCTACGCGTCGGTGCCGATCGCGGCGCGCAGCGACGGCAGGCCCGCGGCGCGGAGCCGGCGCGCCAGCCCGCGGTGGATCTGGCGCGGCCACATCGGCCCGCCGTAGACGAAGCCGGTGTACCCCTGCACCAGCGTCGCGCCGGCGGCGATGCGCGCCCAGGCGTCGTCGGCGGTCTCGATGCCGCCGACCGCGATCAGCACCAGCCGGTCGCCGACCTTGGCCCGCAGCCGGCGCAGCACCTCGAGGCTGCGCGCCTTGAGCGGCGCGCCCGACAGGCCGCCGGCGCCGAGCGCCGCGACCGCGTCCGCCGGCGTGGTGAGCCCGCCGCGGGCGATCGTCGTGTTGGTGGCGATGATGCCGTCGAGGCCCAGCTCGAGCGCCATCGCCGCCACCGCGTCGACGTCGTCGTCGGCGAGGTCGGGCGCGATCTTGACGACCAGCGGCACCCGGCGATCGGGCGACGCGCGATCCATCGTCGCGCGCACGTGGGCCAGGAGCGGGCGCAGCTTGTCGACCGCCTGCAGGTCGCGCAGCCCGGGCGTGTTGGGCGAGCTGACGTTGACCACCAGGTAGTCGGCCAGCGGCGCCAGCAGCTCGGCCGAGCGCGCGTAGTCGGCGAGCGCGCCGGCCTCGTCGACGATCTTGGTCTTGCCGATGTTGAGGCCGAGCAGCGCGACGCCGCGCGGCCGGCGCGCCAGCCGCCGCGCCGCGACCTCGGCGCCGCCGTTGTTGAAGCCGAGCCGGTTGATCAGCGCGCGATCGGCGGGCAGCCGGAACATCCGCGGCTTGGGATTGCCGGGCTGCGCCTGCGCGGTGATCGTGCCCAACTCGACGAAGCCGAAGCCCAGCGCCGCCAGCGCCGCCGGCCCCTTGCCGTCCTTGTCGAAGCCGGCGGCCAGCCCGAGCGGCGACGCCACCTCGCGGCCGAACACGGTCAGCCGCAGCGCCGGGTCGCGCGCCGCGCACAGCCAGCGCGCGAACGCCTTGGCGCCCGGGACCGCCATCGCGATCCGCAGCAGCCCGAAGCCGAGGCGGTGCGCGGTCTCGGCCGACAGGCGGCGGAGGACCAGCCAGAACAGCGCGCGGTAGATCACGCGCGTCTCGTACCACGGGGCCCGCGGCGCCGGCGCGCTCAGGGCGCGTCAGGAGCGCCGTCGAGATCGGCGTCGAGCCCGCCGTCGAGATCGCCGGGCGCGTCGACCGCCGCGTCGACCCGGCGCTTGCCGGGGCCGTCGGCGCCGGAGCAGTCCTGGTCGACGCCGTCGCCGAGCGAGTCGGCCGCCCCGGGGTACACGTCGGGCCGGCTGTCGTCGCAATCGCAGTTCGGATCGACCTCGGGATCGCACGCCGCCGCGTAGCAGGCGGGGAACCAGCCGTCGTCGTCCTGGTCCACGCAGTCGTCGACGTAGGCCGGGCCGCCGTAGCAGGCCATCAGCGTGACGGTGGCGACGCCGCTCGCGACGAGGCCGAGCGCGCGGGCCAGGGCGCCGCGCGCGCCGCCGCGCGGGCGCTCGCAGTGGGGGCACGCGGTCGCGCGCGCCGGGACCAGGCCATCGCAGGAACCACAGACGTCCAGAGCCATGACCGCCAGTATCGCAAGCCTGGTGCCGGAGTGGCACAAGGCATGTCGGGGGGTTACGCCGCGCGGGTCGCCGTGGCAGGCGCGCCGCCGCGACAGCGGTGTCGCGACACCGCGTCGGATCCGGTTGCGTGGCCCCGGAAGTTCTGGCGATATTTATCGAGGGAGGCGGCCCGCCCGTCACCCGCGCACGCGCTTATCCACCTCGACCTAGACCGACCCCCCCAACTGAACGGCACACGCGCAGGAGACTCAGAGTTCCATGGGCACGAAGCTCTACGTGGGCAACCTGAACTACAACACGAACGAGGAGTCGCTCCGGCAGCTCTTCGGCAGCAACGGCCGCGAAGTCGCGAGCGTCTCGATCATCATGGATCGAGAGACCGGTCGGTCCCGCGGCTTTGCGTTCGTCGAGATGGCCACCGCCGAGTTCGCGCAGCAAGCGCTCCAGGAGCTCGACGGGGCTGACCTCGACGGTCGCGCGCTGCGCATCAACGAGGCCCGCGAGCGCGACCCGCGCGGCCCGCGGCCGGGTGGCTTCGGCGGCGGCCCGCGCCCCGGTGGTTTCGGTGGCCCGCCTGGCGGTGGTGGCGGTGGTGGTGGCTACGGCGGTGGTGGTGGCGGGTTCGGCGCGCCGCGCCCGGCCGGTGGCGGTGGTCCGCCGCGCGGTCCCGGTGGTGGCGACGATCGCCGCAAGCCCGGCGGCGGCGGTGGCCGGCGCGACGAGGGTCGCCGCGGCGGTGGTGGCGGTCGGCGGCGCGGCGGCGACGACGGTGACGACTGGTAGGCGGTCAGCCGATCGCCCGCACACACGACGGGGCGCCGCGCGGCGCCCCGCGGCGTTTTCGGGGCTACCATCGCCGCGATGTCCGCCCCGCCGCTGCCGGCCTGGATCGAGCGCCGTCTGCCGCCCGGCCACCAGCGCCAGCTGATCGACGTCGGCGGCGTGCGCATGCACGTGATGATCTGGGACGGCGACGGCCCGACGGTGGTGCTGCTGCACGGCAACCCGACCTGGGGCTTCCTCTGGCGCAAGGTGGTCGGCGAGCTGCTCGGCGCCGGGCTGCGGATCGTCGTGCCCGATCTGGTCGGCCTCGGGCTGTCCGACAAGCCGCACGCCGCCGCGGCGCACCAGCTGTCGGCGCACGCCACCTGGGTCGGCCGGCTCCTCGACGTCGTCGCGCCCGGGCCGCTGTGCTTCGCCGGCCAGGACTGGGGCGGGCCGATCGGCCTGGCGGCGCTGGCCGATCGCGCCGCGCGGCTGCGCGGCCTGGTGCTGGCCAACACCGTCATCGGCCCGCCGCGGCCGGGCTTCCGACCCACCGCGTTCCACCGCGTCGCGCGGCTGCCGGTGGTCGCGCCGGCGCTGTTCCGCGGCCTCGGCTTCCCGCTGCCGGTGCTGCACCTGGCGCAGGGCGATCGCCACAGCATCCGCGGCCTCACCGCGCTGGCCTACGCGTGGCCGCTGCGCCACCTGCGCGATCGCGTCGCGCCGCTGGCGCTGGCGCAGATGGTGCCCGACGGCCCCGACCACGTCTCGATCGCGGCGCTGACCCGGGCCCACGCGTGCGCGGTCGGGTTCCGCGGCCCGGTCGAGCTGGTGTGGGGCACGCGCGATCCGGTGCTGGGCTCGGTGGTGCGGCACCTCGAGCGCGAGCTGCCGGCGGCGCACGTCACGCGGACCGACGCCGGGCACTTCCTGCAGGAAGAGGTGCCGGCCGAGCTGGCGGCGGCGATCCGCCGGGTGGCGTTCGCGACGTGATCGTCAGCCCACCATGATCAGCGCGGCCATCACGCCGATGACGATCATCGCCACCACCACGATCAGCGTCTGGGTCGCCGCGCGGTTGCGGCGGATCGCCTCGACCTTCGCCACCTCGTCGGCCCGCGCCGCCTGCGCCGCGCGCACCGGGCGGTCGTCGGCGAAGCCGCGGTACGCATCGCCGACGATCGGCCGCGCCACCTCGGCGTCGACCGCGGTGTGCGCCGCGCGGACGCCGCGGGTCATCGCGACGGTGATCGCGATCGCCTCGCGCGCCGCGTCCGCCCGATCGAGCCAGCCGCGGATCGCCAGGCGCAGGGTGCCCCCGACCGTCTGCAGCTCGACCCGCCCGATCCGCAGCAGGTAGGCGCACGCCTCGGGCGTCAGCAGCCGGCGCACGACCTCGGCCGGCGCGGCCTCGACGCGGAACTTCTCGTCGAACGCCGGCTCGCCGACCTCGACGTCGACCATGTCGCCGCGCTCGATCTTGCCGCGATCGAACCAGCCGTGCTCCTCGAGGTGGATCGTCAGCGGGTAGCCCGGCGGCAGCGGACAGTCGACGTAGGTCCACTGGGTCGAGGACGAGCCCGAGCCGCGGGTCGTGAACTGCAGGTGGACGCCGACGCCGTCGAGCGCGCCGCGGACGTCGTTGCTGCCGGCCTGACCGCCCAGGTGCGCGGCCAGCTCGGCCAGCACGCTCCGGCGCTTGGCCCGGCCGGCCAGCGCCATCCACGCCACCGCCCCGAGCAGCCCGACCGTGATCAGCACCGGCATCGCTTCCACGGCCCGAGCGTATCGCGGCTCGGGCCGCGCCGCCCACCCACAGATTCTCGAGGGGGACGGCGGGTTTCTGGCGCGGCGTCGGGCGAACGCCGCGACATCGCACGCGCGGGCCGGCGGCACGTCGCTTGCTGTATCGCCACCGGATGCCGCTGCCTCGCTCGCTCCTCGTCGTCGCCCTGCTGGCGCCCGCGTGCGCCGATCCGCCGCCCGAGCCGGTCGCCCGCCGGGTCGACCTGCGCGCGGCCGGGCTGACCGCGCCCCACGTCGCCGGCGTGGCCATCGAGCTCGGCGGCGCGCGGATCGTGCTCGACGACGCCGCCGGGCTGTACCGGCTGGCGCCCGACGGCGCCGCGACGCTGGTGCGCGCGCTGGCGGCGCTGCCGACGCCCGACGTGCCGGTGCGGCCTCCGTTCACCGACGTCGTCGCGCTCGGCGACGGCCGGTTCGCGCTGACCGCGATCGGCGACGGCTACCTGCTCGACCTCGGCGCCGACACGATGCGCCAGTACTTCTGCTACGAGCCGGGCGGCTTCCCCGAGGACGAGGAGCAGCGCACCACCGCGGTCACCTACGATCCGGTCGCCGCGCGGCTGTACGCGCAGCCGCGCACGTTCGACGCCGCCGGCGCGCTGCTGCGCTCCGAGGTCGCCGCCTACGCCGCGGACACCGGCGCCGACGTCGCGTGGCGCAGCCTGCCCGACGACCTCGACGCCGGCGGCATGGTGGCCGACGCCGACGGCCTGCTGCTCGGCGCCGGCAGCCGGCTGTACCGCTACGACCTCACGACCTACACGCTGACCGCCACCGACGATCTGGCGCGCTTCGGCGTCGGCCGGATCGCCGGCCTCGGCCTCGACGCCGCGGCCCAGCGGCTGGTCGTGGTCGACGGCGCGCGCGGCGAGCTGATCGAGCTCGACCTCGCGACGCTGGCCCGCTGAATTCCTCGAGGGCGTGTCGCGGAGTCCCCTCGGCGGGTCGGAGCGAACGCTACTGGACGATCGGGGTCTGGCCGACCGGCGGCTGGTAGACGTAGTCGTCGAGGCGCGTCCGGTCGGCGGACAGCGTCATCGACGACGGCGGCGCCGCGCCGGCCGGCGTGAAGTTGACCTTGTCACCGGCGATCACGTAGGTGCCGGTGATCGGCGCGTCGAGCAGCATGTGGCGGTACGCACCGTCGGGCTCGAGCGACACCGAGTAGCAGCCGCCGCGGCTGCCGGCCGGCGCGCACTCGCCCTGGTAGGTGCGGCTGACGGCGAAGTGCTGGCCATCGGCGGTCAGCATCGGGTCCGGGGCCGGCGGGCGATCGCCCGGGGGCGGCGGCGGGTTGGTGTGCACGACGCACGCGGCCAGCGACAGCGAGGCCGCCGACGCGGCGAGGACGGAGCGCAGGAAGGTCTTCACGCGCGGAGCCTAGCAGCTCGTGCTGCGATGACCCAGCGATAGCCTCGCGGACGCTCGGCTCGCGCGAGATCACCAGCGCCGCGGCGTCGCGCCCGGGCCGATGGCGTTGACCGCCGTCGATCCGGCCCGCAAGATGCGCCGCGATGGCCGACACCGTGCGCTTCGTCATCCCCGCCGACGTCGACGGCGCGCGGCTCGATCAGGCGCTCGCGCGCGGCGTGCCGGGGCTGTCGCGGCGGCGGGCCCGCGTGCTGATCGACCTCGGCGGCGTGTTCGTCGATCGCGCGCGGTGCAAGCAGGCGGGCCGGATCGTGCGGACCGGCCAGACCGTCGAGGCCAACCTCGGCGGTGCGTTCGAGCGCGCGGTCGGCGCCGCGCCCGCCGGGCCCGAGCTGGCGCTGCCGATCGTCTACGAGGACGACGACCTGATCGTCGTCGACAAGCCCGCCGGCATGGTCACCGCGCCGACGCCCGAGAGCGACCGCGGCGACGCCCTCGATCGGCTGCGCCGCCGCCCCGGCGCCGGCGAGGTGTTCCTGGTCCACCGCATCGATCGCCCGACCAGCGGCCTCCTGGTGTTCGCCAAGACCGCCACCGCCAACCGCGTCCTCGGCCAGCGCTTCGTCGACCACGACCTGACCCGCCGCTACCTGGCGTTCGTCGCCGGCGCGGTCGGCGACGCGGTCGGCACGATCGATCAGCCGATCGCCGGCCAGCGCGCGATCACCCACGTCCGCGCCCGCGAGGTGCTGGCCGGCGGCCGGGCCACGCGGCTGACGCTGGAGCTCGAGACCGGCCGCAGCCACCAGATCCGCCTGCACCTGGCCGCGCTCGGCCACCCGGTGCTCGGCGACACGCAGCACGGCGGCGACGTGGCGCGGCAGTTCCGCCCGCGGCCGCCGCGGCTGGCGCTGCACGCGACGCACCTCGGCCTGCGCCACCCGATCACCGACGCGCCGCTGGCGTGGGACAGCCCGCTGCCCGACGATCTCGCGACCTGGTGCCAGCGCCTCGCCGCCGAGCCGACGCCATGATCACCCACCACTGCTTCGTCCGCCTCGCCCCCGCCCACGCCACCGACGCCGGCCGCGCCGCCGCGCTGGAGGCGGCCCGCCCCCTCGCCGCCCTGCCCGGCCTCGCGCTGCGCCTGGGCGTCCCCGCCGACGACACCGCCGCCAAGTGGGACCTGGCGATCGCGATCGACGCGCCGTCGCTGGCGGCGCTGGCCGCGGCCCGCGCGACGCCGGCGTGGCAGGCCCTCGACGCGCACCTGGCCGCCCACGCGATCGTCGTGAAGGCCTGGAACTTCGCCGCGGCGTGAGCGCGGCTACAGCGCGTCGAGCAGCCAGTGCGGCGCCAGCGCGGCGGCCACGACGCCGTCGCGCCACACCGACACCCCGGCCACCAGCGCCGCGTCGATGCCCACCGCGCGCGCGCCGGCGATGTCGGTCTCGAGCTGATCGCCGACCATCAGCAGCCGCGGCGGATCGCCGACCCGGGCCCGCGCCGCGGTGAAGATCGCCGGCGCCGGCTTGCCCAGCGCGACGAACGTCGGCGGCGCGGCGAAGCGGCGGCGCAGCACCGCGTCGATCATCGCCGCCATCGTGCCGGCGGTGAAGCCGAGCGCGCCGGGCCCGCGCGGGAACACCAGGTCGGGGTTGGCGACGATCAGCGCCAGCGGCCGGCCGGCGTCGAGCGCGCGCACGCTGGCGGTCAGCGCGGCGTTCATGCCGGCCAGGAAGTCGAAGCCGGCGTCGTCGCAGATCACCACCGCGTCGATCGCCGCGTCGTCGGCCAGCGCCGTCACCTCGAGCCCCGCGCCGGCGGCGTAGGCCTGCGCGTCGGCGGTGCCCAGCACCAGCGCGCGCGCGCCGGCCAGCCCGGCGGCGGCCACGTGCGGCGCCAGCATCTGCCCCGACGACACCACCTCGTCGGCGGCGATCGGCAGGCCGACCCGCGCGAACCGCGCCGCCGCGGTCGCCGGCAGCCGGGACGCGTCGTTGGTCACCACCGCCAGCGGCTTGCCGGCGGCGCGCACCGCCGCGATCGCCGCCGCGGCCCCGGCGGTCGGCCCGCTGGCGTCGACCAGCACGCCGTAGGCGTCGAACAGGAAGCCATCGTACCGCTCGACCAGCTCGCCGAAACGCGCGACCGCGGGGACCACGCCTCCTCCTACCACGCCGCCGTCGGACGCGGGTGGTATACGCCATCCATGCGCCCGTACCTCGATCTCCTGCGCATGGTCCTGGCCGACGGCGAGCGCCGCACCGACCGCACCGGCACCGGCACGCTGTCGATCTTCGGCGCGCAGAGCCGCTACGACCTGCGCGAGGGCTTCCCGATCGTCACCACCAAGAAGGTGTTGTTCCCGGCGGTGGTGCGCGAGCTGCTGTGGTTCCTGCGCGGGTCGACCAACATCCACGACGACCTCACGCAGCACACGCCGATCTGGGACGCGTGGGCCGACGCCGCCGGCGACCTCGGGCCGATCTACGGCCACCAGTGGCGGCGGTGGGGCGCCGACCCGGCCAACGGCATCCCGGGCATCGATCAGCTCGCGCAGGCGGTCCAGCTGATCCGCAAGGACCCGACCTCGCGCCGCATCATCGTCAGCGCGTGGAACGTCGCCGACCTGCCGAGGATGAAGCTGCCGCCGTGCCACGCCTTCTTCCAGCTGTACGTCAGCGGCGACTGGCTCGACCTGCAGCTGTACCAGCGCTCGGCCGACCTCGCGCTCGGCGTGCCGTTCAACATCGCGTCGTACGCGCTCTTGCTGGCGATGATCGCCCAGGACACCGGCAAGCGCCCGCGCTACTTCATCCACACGCTCGGCGACGCGCACATCTACCTCAACCACGTCGAGGGCGTGCGCACCCAGCTCGAGCGGGCGCCGTTCCCGCTGCCGACGCTGGTGCTGGCCGACAAGCCGATGCTGGCGATGACCTTCGACGACGTGCGGCTCGAGGCCTACCAGCACCACCCGTTCATCAAGTTCCCGGTCGCGGTGTGAGGCCTCACGGGCACGCGCTGGGCGCGAGCGCGTTGTGGGTGACGCTCTCCCAGATCGACGTGCCGTGGGCGACGACGCTCGCCTCGCCGAAGTAGATCGCGGTCGGGACGTCGTAGGTCGACACGAACGCGGCGCCGGTGAGGATCGGCGCGCCGTCGCGGAACACCTGGATCGCGCTGGTCGCCAGCGTCACCTCGATCCGGTAGGTGTGGGCCTGGTCGGTGGTGGCGACCGTCGCCGCCGGGCCGCGGGTGTTCTCGGCCGTGAGCAAGAACACGACGCCGTCGTCGATGAACAGCGCGTTCTTGCGGTCGGTGGCGCCGACCGAGAACGAGATCGACGCGCCGCTGCGGCTCGGCGTCTGGCTGCCGCCGCTGACGAACTGGACGCGGGCCTCGATGACCAGCACCGCCGGCATCGCCAGCGCCGCCTCCGGGTGCAGGTAGTACAGCGTCTCGCTGTCGACGTCGTTGCCGAGCGTCAGCTGGCCGGCGCTCAGCAGCGGCTGCTCCGGCGTCGACGTGTCGCCCAGCGTCCACGGCACGCACAGCGCGTCGGGCAAGAGCCCCGACGCCGCGGTCCAGGTCGACAGCGGACCGCCCAGAACCATCGCGTCGTCGACCACCGCGCCGGCGTCGACCACCGTGGCCGCGTCGGGCGCGGGCGCGTCGATCGCCGCCGCGTCGACGACCGCGGGCGCGTCGATCGCCGCCGCGTCGACGGCCACCGGCGCGTCGATCGCCGCCGCGTCGACGGCCACCGGCGCATCGATCGCCGCCGCGTCGGCTTCCAGCGCGTCGGCCCCGCTGCCCCCATCGGGCCCCCGGCCATCGACGATCGCCGCGTCGATGATCGCGCCGGCGCCGTCGCTACAGCTCGCGGCCACCAGGCCGGCCACCAGCCAGGCCCACCGATATCGACCGCGCGACCGCGGGCGCGCTCCACGTCGTGAATGAGCAGGCACTCCGGCCAGTATCGCTCAGATCCCGACCGCGTTGAGCGCGTTCCGGCGCGGCGCGAGGCCTAGGTCGCGGGCGGCGTCGGGGTCGGGGTCGCCGGGCTGCCCAGGTGGCGCGCCAGCGCGGTGAGCCAGCGCTCCTGCGTCGACGCCACCGAGAACACCGTGCGCGACAGCACCCGGAAGATCGGGTGCTTGATGAACCCGTCCTCGGTGATGGCCACCCGGGTGGCGTCGCCCTCGGCCGCGACCGCGATGCTCCACCGGCCGCCGTACGGCAGGCCGGCGTCGACGATGCGGACGACGCGGCGGCCCGGCGCGGTCGCGGTCGGCGGGCGATCCTCGTCGAGGGTGTAGGCGATCGCGTCGTGGCGGCCGTGCTCGCGGTACCCGCCGTCGGCGAGCAGCTCGACCCGCGTCAGGTCGCGCCGCCACGCCGGATAGCCCGCGGGATCGGCGATCACCGCCCACACCTCGGCCGGCGGCCGCGCGATCACGATCGTCCGCGCGCACTGGTGATCGGCGCGCAGGGTCAGGCCGATCACCGCGACCAGCGCGACCAGCGCGACCAGCCCGCCGACGACGATCACGATCCAGCTCATCGCCCGAGGATGGCCGCGCCCGGCGGCAGCGTCAAAATGGCAGCGCGCGATCGATCGGCGTGCGCGCGGCCACGCCGCGGGCGCCGATTTGTTGCCCCGCGGCGATCGGGCTGCAAGGCTCCGGCCATGCGCGCGCGCCGTATCGTCTCCGTCGGGCTCCTGGCCCTCGCCTCGGGCCCCGCCACGGCCGCCGCCGATCTGCTGAGCGACGCGCTCGGCCCCCGCGAGCTGGCCACCGGCGAGGCCCGCCGCGGCGACGTCTCGGGGGCACAGGCGATCAGCCTCAACCCGGCCGGCCTGCCGCTGACCCGCGACCTCAGCTTCGAGGGCAGCTACGGCTACCGCTCGACCGACGCCGCGACGCTGATCGCGGCCTCGGCGTGCGACTCGACCAACGCCGCGCCGGGCTGCTTCTACTACCGCTACGCCGGCGGCGACACCGCCGACGATCGCCACCAGCGCACCCACGTCGCCGGGCTGACGCTGGCGCGCCAGATCAACGCCCGCGCGATGGTCGGCATCGGCGCCAAGTACCTCAACGCCAAGGGCGCGGCCCTCGACGGCAGCGAGGACGTCAAGGGCTTCAACTGGGACCTCGGCGCGGTGGTGCGGCTGACCGATCAGCTCAACCTCGCGGTGGTCGGCTCCAACCTGTGGGGCACCGAGAACCTCGCGATCGCGCGCACCGTCGCCACCGGCGCCACCTTCCGCCCCAGCCCCCAGCTGGTCGCGGCGTTCGACGCGCGCTGGAACCTCGACACCGACGGCGACACCGGGCGTTACGGCGGCGGCCTCGAATACTTCGTCACCACCGCCGGCGGCCAGAACGGCTACCCGCTGCGCGCCGGCGCGGTCTACGACGTCGCCGATGGCACCTACGTCACCGGCGGCCTGGGCATGGCCACGGTCAAGTTCGGCCTCGACGTCGGGCTGCGCAAGCAGGTCAAGGGCGGCGACGATCTGCAGATCAGCGCCAGCCTGCGGGTGTTCGGGCCGCGGACCTAACCCGGGCGCGCCCGCGCCGCGCGCGAATCGATCGCCGACGGGAACCAATCGCTTCCGCCGGTGTCCATCGCCGAGGCCGAGGTGGTTTCGGCTATGCTCGACCCGCCGCATGTCAGTCCGCGACCGAGAGCTCGTTCGCCGTTTGCGCGAGCGTGACGAGCGCGCGTTCCGCGAGCTGGTGTCGGAGCACCGCGACCGCGTCTACAACCTGACCTACCGGATGCTGGGCAACCGGGCCGAGGCCGAGGACGTGGCGCAGGAGGTGTTCATCACGGTCTTCAAGACGATCGACAGCTTCCGCGAGGAGGCCAAGTTCTCGACGTGGCTGTACCGGGTCGCGGTCAACCACTGCAAGAACCGGATCAAGTACCTGGCCCGCCGCCACGATCGCAGCAAGGACGAGCTCGACGAGAACGCCGGCTCGGTCGCCGAGGCCGGCCCGCCCGGGCCGATGCGCCGCCCCGATCGCGCGGTCGAGGGGGCGCAGATGGAGGTGGTACTACAGGAGGCGATCAACTCGCTCGACGAGGAGCACCGCGCGGTCGTCATCCTGCGCGAGATCGAGGACCTGTCGATCGAGGAGATCTGCGAGATCACCGGGCTGCCTGACGGCACGGTGAAGTCGCGCTTGCACCGCGCGCGCCTGGCGCTGCGCAAGAAGATCACGAGGCACATGGCATGATCGCGCAACCCTGTCGAGGAAGGTCATGACCGACGCCGCCCCCG
Organism: Myxococcales bacterium; assembly: GCA_016794525.1. Taxonomy (GTDB): domain Bacteria; phylum Myxococcota_A; class Polyangia; order Haliangiales; family Haliangiaceae; genus UBA2376. The sequence goes on along the minus strand of JAEUJY010000105.1, from coordinate 76,744 downwards.
CCACCGACGAGCGCCTGCAGGCGATGCTGTCCGACTACGTCGACGGCACGCTGACCGCCGAGGAGCGCGCCGAGGTCGACGCCGCGCTGGCCGCCGATCCCGCGCTGCGGGCCGAGCTCGAGGAGGTGCGCGACAGCATGAAGCTGTTGAAGTCGCTGCCCCCGGCGGCGGCGCCGGCCGACCTCGGCAAGTCGGTCGAGGCGACGATCGCGCGCCGCTCGGCCGGGCGGTTCTTCGGCCGCCGCACGCTCGGCGATCGCGTGCCGTTCGGCGTGCTGTTCGTCGTCGCGATCATCGCGCTGATCGCGATCGTCGGCCTCCTGTGGTCGTCGCCCACCGGCTCGCTCAAGCGCGACCGGCCGGCCCCGCCGCCGCCGCCCAGCGAGCCGGCCGCGCCGCACCCGCGATGACCGCGACACCTCGCGGCCCCTCGCTGACAGTGGTCGGCGTGCGCTGGCTCCTCGCCCTGACCCTCGCCGCCTGCGGCGCCGACGCCCGCCCGCCGACCGCGGCGCCGGCCAACCACGCGGCGACCACGCCGCCCGCGCTAGCCGCGCCGGCCGTCGCCGCGGCCGATCGCCGGTGCCTGCCGCTGGTCTCCGACGCGTGCGGCTGCGTCTACAGCTGCGGCGTCGGCGTGCGCGACGGCGATGGCTGGCGCGTCACCCACCCGTTCTGGGGCGACACCCCGCTCGCCGGCCGGGTCGATCGCTTCTGCGTCGGCGACGCCTGCACCGACGCGTTCCACGTCGAGCTGGTGTGCGACGGCATCTGCGCGCCGCGCGCCGCCGACGCTAGCTGCCACTTCGACGATCGCGGCGCCTGCGTGGGGGCCGCGTCGTGAGGTGGCTGGCGCTGATCGTGCTGATCGCCGCCGCGCCCGCCGCCGCGCAGCCCGCGGCGCCGCCCGGCTGGGACGACGTGCCGGCGATGCTGGACGCCGCGCTGGCGCCCCACGCCGACACGCTGCGCGGCTGCCTGGCCGGCCCGCCGCCGCGCACGATCGGCCTCGTCGCCTTCCGCGACCGCCACGATCGCACGGCGGTCGCGATGCCGGTGCTCGGGGTCGGCTACCGCGGCCTCACGCCCGAGGAGCGTTGCCTGGGCCGCGCGGTGGCCGCCATCGTCGTGCCGCCCTTGCCACCGACGCTGGCGCAGGTCGGCTTCGCGTACACCATCACCGCCGCCGGCGCGCCGGCGCCGGCGCTCGATCCGGCGTTCGTCGACTGGCGCGCCCCGATCGCCACGCTGACCGCCGGCCTCGATCCGCACGTCGCGGCGATCGCCGCCTGCGATCGCCGCGCGCGCACCGTGCGCCTCAACGTCGATCGTCGCCGCGATCGCACGCGGGTGTGGCTGCCGGCGTGGCAGTTCCACGCGCCGGGTGGCGACGGCAGCACGCCCGCGCGCGAGCGCACCGTCAAGGCGTGCATCGCGCGCGCGATCCGCGGCGTCGCGCTGCCGCTGCTGCCGCGCACGATGGGCGAGCTCCAGCTCGAGCTACGCACCGCGCCGTCGACGAAGTGATCGCGGCAAGGCTTGCGCGCGGCGCGCGCAGAATCTTCGCTGGTCGCGTCGCGACACCGCCGCTACAGTGGACTTCGTGTCGCAGTACCGTCTGGCGCCGATCGTCCTCGCGACGGTCGCCGCCCTCGCCCCAGCCGCCGCGCTGGCACAGCCGACCCCCGTATCGGTGCCCACCGCCGTCGCGCCGCTGACGGCGGCCGCCGCGTCCGCCGCCAGCGTCGACGCGGGCCCACCCGCCAGCGCGCCGCGCCGCGCCCGCCACGCGATCTACGTCGAGGCGCTCGGGCGCGCCGGCGGCGTCGCCGGGCTCGGCTACGGCTACCAGATCTCGCGGCGCCTCGGCGTCGGCGCGGTCGGCTCGATCAACCTGCTCGACGGCCAGCGGCTGTACTCGCTGAGCCCGTTCGTCACGCTGTACCCCGTCGGCGGCGCGCGCCACCGCTGGTTCGTCGAGGCCGGCCCGCACCTCGCGCGGCTGGTCACGCCGTCGCCGGTGCCCGAGTGGGACGGCACCAGCTCGAACGGCATCGGCGGTCAGCTCACCACCGGCTACGAGTACCGGCGCCACGTGCTGACCCGCGTGTTCGCGATGGTCGAGGTCGGGCGCGGCGGCGTCGCGCCGTGGTTCGGCGTCGATCTCGGGTGGGCGCTGTGAGCCGGGCGGTTCGTCGCGCCGCCGCCGCGCTCGCCGCGGCGACGCTGGGCGCGTGCGGCCTCGAGGTCGGCCCCACCGCGGACTGGATCGACGTCGCCACCGTCGCCGGCCCGCTGACCGCCAAGACCGGCCAGCCCACCGACGGCCTGCCGGTCGAGATGGCGCGCCCCGCGACATTGCGCGTGGTGTCGTTCAACGTCGAGATGGGCGCCGACGCCGACGCGCTGGCCGCCGCGATCCGCGGCAACCCGAACATCGCCGGCGCCGACGTGTACCTCGTCCAGGAGGAGGAGGACTACCCCGAGGAGAGCGCCGCCCGCGCGGCGCGCCTGGGCGACGCGCTCGGGCTGCGCTGGCTGTACGTGCCGGGGCGGGTCAAGGGCACCGGCACCCACGGCCTGGCGATCATGTCGCGCTTCCCGATCACCGCGCCGGCGAAGATGGACCTGCCGATGATCGAGAAGGGCCAGCAGCGGATCGCGCTGCGGGCGGCGATCGACCTCGGCGATCTCGCGCTGCCGGTGGTCGACGTCCACCTCGAGACCCGGCTCAACATCACCGACCGCATCCTGCACCTGCGGCCGGCGGTGATCGATCTCCCCGACACCGTGCTGGTGGCCGGCGACGTCAACACCAACCCGTACCTGTGGGACGACGGCACCGTGCCGCTGATCCCGACGGCGCAGGTGATCGACACCGATCAGGCGCCGATCCTCGACGACTACATGGCCGGGCTCGGCTTCGCCACGCCGGCCGCCGGCGTCGGCCCCACCGAGCGCAAGTACGGCGTCGAGTCGCGGCTCGACGCGATCTACACCCGCGGCCTGATCGTCGGCGAGGCCCACGTCGAGCGCACGGTCGCCGGCTCGGATCACTGGCCGGTGTGGGTCGACGTGACGCTGCCGTAGCGTCGCCACGGATCCGCGTCAGAACGGGACGACCAGGCCGGCGCCGAGGTCGACCTCGTGCGTGGTGCGCTCGCCGCCCTGCCAGGTCCCGCGGCGCAGCGCCGCCTCGGCGGCCAGCTCGAGCCGGACGCCGTCGAGCCACCGGGTCGGCGTGCCCAGCGTGGCCCGCCCCCACAGCCGCTGGTCGGCGATGTCGTGCGGATCGTTCTCGGCGCCGAACAGCTCCTTGCGATCGTAGCCGTCGATCGACGTCAGCGCGTAGGCGGTGCCCTCGAGGTCGACCGTGGCCAGCGGCGTGACCCACGCCAGTCGCGCGGTGAGCGACAGCCCGGCGCCGTAGTAGTAGCCCCGGGTGCGCAGCACCGCGGTCTGCGGCAGCGGCGCGAACGGCAGCACCGGCCCGAAGACGTGAGCCTGGACCATGCCGACGTCGCCGCCGAGCGCCAGCTCCCAGCCCAGGTAGCTCGCCGGGCCATCCCAGCGGGTCGCCGCGATCCGCGGCTGCACCAGGTGGAACACCGCCAGGCGATCGCGCCCCTCGGCGTCGAGCGACCGCGAGTCGTAGTCGAAGCCGACGCCGAGCATCAGCCAGCGGTCGACGCCGCGCCCGGCGCTGTCGAGCGCGCGCTGGTAGCGCCCGCCGTAGCTGGTGACGGTGGTGACGTGGGTCTGGCGTAGCTGATCGGCGCGCCCGCGCATCGACCACGCCACCCGCGACCAGCCACCCAGCCCCACCGCCGAGCTGCCCGCGCCGGCGCGCCCCAGGTACGGCGCCCGCCGCACCGCGACGTCGAGCCCGCCGCGCAGCTCGCCGACCGGTCCCGCGCCGTGATCGACCGCGCCGCCGCCCAGCGCGAGCTCGAGCCGCGCCCACCCCGGCGCCGGCCGCCGCCACGGCCGGTAGCCGAGCGCCGCGTGCAGCCGCTGGATCGGCGACAGCAGCCACGCCAGGCCGCGGCGCAGCGGGCTCGCGCCGGGAGCGTCGCCGAGGAAGCCGAACTGCCACATCGGCTCGCCCAGCGCGACGCCCGACGCGTTGTTGACGATGACGTCGTTGAGCGAGATCCGCTCGCGGTACTCGACCACGTACTCCCAGATCACCGTCGACGCGAGGTCGACCAGCGTCGCGGCGACCGCGCCGTGGCCGTTGGCGCGCACCGCCTGGTAGGTCAGCACCCCGTGCAGCGGGTGGCGGAAGGTGTTCGACTGCCAGTTGCCGGTGTCGAAGGCCACCGCGTCGAACGACGTCAGCTTGGTGCGCCAGCTCGGCCAGTCCCAGGCCAGCTCGAAGTCCTCGCGCTGCAGGTTGGTCGTGAGGAAGTAGAAGACCGTCGGCGGCGCCAGCACCGCGACCTCCTCGGCGATCAGCACGTCGAGCCGCGGACGCGACGGCGGCGGGCTCGGCTGGTCGGCGGCCTCGGCGGCCTCGGCGGCCGGGGGCGGCGGCGCGACCGGCGCGGCCAGCGCGGACACCACCGCCGGCGGTCGCGGCGCGGGCAGCCGCGGCGCACACGCCAGCGCGCCGACCATCGCCGCCATCGCCGCCAGGCTCACCGCGATGCGCATGCCTTGGCCGATTGCATCGGCCGTGCCCGCGCCCACCGCGCCCGGGACGCCTCCGACGCAGCGAGGTGCGCAAGCCGTGCCGGCCCGGCGCAGGCGATGCGTCAGCGCGCGCCGGCGCGGCGCAGCCAGCGGGCCCGGTCGAGCGGCGCCGCGTCGTCGCTCTCCACCAGCGGCGGCGGCGCGGCGCGGCGGTTGGCGCACTGGCTCGGATCGGCCAGCACCGCCGCGACGTCGCCCGGCAGCGTCGCCCACGGCTGCAGCGCGTCCTGGAACGCCGCCCAGTCGGCCGGCGGCGCCAGATCGTGGGCCTGGCAGATGAAGTCGATCTGGTAGAAGGACGGCATCGGCACCGCCCGCAGCCGCGACGCGAGCAGCGGCAACGCCGCCAGGTCGGCCAGCCGCGCCGACGCGCGCCACACCGTGGTCAGGCGGCCGAGCGAGGTGATCGCGGCGTAGCGCTCGCGGAAGAACGCCTGCCAGGCCGGCACGTCGGCCGGATCGACCGGCGCGTACGGCGGGGCCAGCTGCGCGCCGAGGCGCGCCACCGCGCGATCGCGCAGCCGCAGGCTCGGCGCGCGGGTCATCAGCGGCGCGAGCGCGGCCAGCGTGCGCGGCGCGCCGTAGTCGAAGGCCATCAGGTAGTCGAGGCGCGCGGCGTTGGCGGCGGTCGGCGCGGCGGCCAGCGCGTCGAGCTCGGCGCCGAGGACCGCCACGGCCACCGGTGCGCCGCAGCGCGCGTAGGCGCCCTGGTAGCGCGTGATCGCGGGCGCGCGCAGCGCCGGCGCCAGCGCGTCGCCGAACTGCGTGGCCTCGGCGCCGCTCAGCCCGGCCAGCACGTCGCACGCCGCGGTGGCCGCGCTCGCCTGGGCCTCGGTCGAGTCGAGGCCGGCGTACAGCGAGGTGAACCCGGCCGCGGTCGTCACCGGCAGGCCGGCGTACAGCCCGCGCTCCTGCTGCGCCGGCGCGCGGCTGGCGAACGCGGTCAGCGCGGCCGCGGCGCCCGGCGCCATCCGCGGCTCGATCTCGGCGAAGTACTCGCTCCACGGCCCGAACACGTACGGCCAGTACGGGTGGACGCCGTCGGGGTCGAGCGCCAGGTAGCCGCCGTCGGGCACCGTGACCGTCGTCGGCAGCGCCGCGCGCGCGGCGGGCGTGCCGTCGGCGCCGACCGCCCCGACCTCGATCGGCGCGAGCAGCAGCTGATCGGGATCGTCGAGCGTGAAGCCCAGCGTCGTGCCGCCGGCCGCCGGCGTGGCCGTCACGGTGATCGTGGGCGCGCCGTGCCGCGGCAGCGTCGCCAGCACCCGCGCGATCGTCGCCTCGTCGAGCGCCGGCGCGAAGCTGCGCACGAACTGCTCGCCGGTGATCGTGCCGCGCGCGTGCTCGGCCAGCACCTTGCGCGCGCCGGCCCAGTACGCGGCGTCGCCGATGCGCGCCCGGATCTGGGTCATGATCCACGCGGCGCGCTCGTACGGCCCCGAGGTGTACTTGTCGAGCCCGGTCAGCGCCGGATCCACCACCGCGTCGTCGGGGTTGAAGCTGAAGTCGGTGCCGAACCAGCGGCCGGTGCCGGCGCGATCGCGGCGCGCGCGGTCGGCCTCGGCGGCCAGCAAGGTCGCCATGCCCTCCTTGACCCAGACGTCGTCGTAGCCGTGCATCGTCACCCAGTCGCCGAACCACTGGTGCGCCAGCTCGTGGGCCGACAGCCCGAAGCCCAGCACGCCCTGCCCCGACAGCTCGTTGTCGAAGGTGATCGTCGCGTTCTCCATGCCGCCGCCGTACTGCGGCACCAGCACCACCGCGTAGCGCGACCACGGGTACGGCCCGATCAGCGCCTCGAACGTCGCCAGCTGCTCGGCCAGCATGTCGAGGTTGGCCTGCGCGTCGATCGCCAGCCCGCGGCGGAACCACACCGCCAGCGGCACCCGGCCGCCGGTCCGCTCGACGTGGTCGAGCTCGCCGGTCGCGAACGCCATCAGGTAGGTCGGGATCGGCTCGGCGATCGCGTAGCTCACCACCCGCCCGGCGGCGGTCGCGCGATCGCCGGTGCGCTCGCCGTTGGCGACGACGTCGTGGTCGGCGGGCACGGTCAGCTCGACCGCGAAGGTCGCGCGATCGGCGGGCGTGTGATCGCCGACCAGCCAGCGCCGGCCGCGGTCGGGCTCCGAGTCGGTGAACAGCACCCGCGCCGCCACCGGATCGTCGTCGCGCGGCCCGCGCAGCAAGAGCGCGTCGGACGGCGTCGCCGTGTAGTCGATCGCCAGGGTCACCGGTCCGTCGACGCCGCCGGTGTCGACCGCGACGGTGTGGGCGACCGCGTCGACCGTGAACGGCGCCGGCCGGCCGTCGATCGCGACCGCGCCGATCGCCACCTCGGCGTCGAGCTCGACGATCGGCTGCGCGCGGCAGGCGATCGTCACCTCCTCGTGGGCGGTCAGCGTCGACGTCGTCCAGTCGAACCGCGCCGCCAGCGTGTAGGCCAGCGCGTCGTAGCCGCGCGGCCCGACCCCGACCGCGACGCAGGGCGCCGGGCCGCCGCCGTCGTCGCCACACGCCGCCAGCGCCACCGCACACAGGCTCGCCACGCACAGTCGATCGAATCGCATGCCCCCGAGCTTACGTGGCGACGGGCGCGATCGGCGCGCCCCGCGACCTCCGTCACAGTACACTCGACGGCAGCGATGGCGTTCGCGCTCCCCGCCCCCGAGACCGCCGACGCCCACGGGCTGGTCTACGTCGGCGGCGACCTCGATCCCGAGACGGTGATCGCCGCGTACCGCCAGGGCCTGTTCCCGTGGCGCGGCGGCGCGGCGATCCCCTGGTACAGCCCCGATCCCCGCGGCGTCGTCGGCGCCGGCCGGGTGCGCGCCAGCCACAAGACGCGGCAGCACGCCCGCGGCCGCGGCTGGACGGTGGCGTTCGATCGCGACTTCGCCGGCGCGATGCAGCGCTGCGCGACGACCCCGCGCGCGCACGAGACCGACACCTGGATCACGCCCGACGTCGTCGCGGCGTACGTCGAGCTGCACCGCCGCGGCGTCGGCCACGCGGTCGAGGTCTACGACGGCGACACGCCGATCGGCGGCCTGTACGGCCTGACCTTCGGCCGGTTCTTCCACGGCGAGTCGATGTACTTCCGCGCCAGCGGCGCGTCGAAGCTGGCGCTGTGGGCGCTGTCCGAGTGCCTGGCGACCCGCGGCTTCGAGCTGATCGACTGCCAGGTGCCCACCCGCCACCTGGCCAGCCTGGGCGCCGAGGCCTGGCCCCGGCGCCGCTACCTCGCGCGCCTGGCGGCCAACGCGGCCGCGCCGTCGCTGCACGCCTCGTGGGCCGACTGGGTCGCGCCGCGGCCGTGAATAGATCGTCGCCGCCGCCGGTTCGTACCAGCACCATGGCCGAGCCTCGCCCGCAGTGTCGCAGCGCGTCGTGGTGGCTGAGCCTCGCGGCGGTGGCCGCGGCGCTCGGGCTCGCGGCGCTGAGCGCACGCCACCTGCTGGCGTCCTCGCGGGCGTGGCTCACGCCGTTCAGCCTGGCGGTGTCGCTCGGGCTGATCGCGCTGGCGCTGGCCTCGGTGGTCGCGGTCGCCCTCGATCGCCGCTGGCTGCGCGTCGCGATCCCGATCGCGCTCCTGGGCGCCAACGTCGGCTTCATCGTCGCGCACCTCACCGGCCACCCGCTGGTGCGGTTCGCGGCGTACCCGTCGGCGCGCTTCGCGATCACGCTCGCGGTGGCGATCACCGCCGGCGCGATCGGCCTGGCGCGCCGCCGGATGTGGGCCCGCTGGCTGTACCTCGCGCTGGGCGCCGCCGCGATCGGCTCGGGCGGCCTCAACGCGATCAACTTCTGGGCGTTCAGCGGCCACGTCGATCCCCACGCCGCGTGGTCGCTGGTCGTCCTCGAGCAGACCTGGGGCTACCTGGTCGCGGTGATCGCCGGCCTGCTGATCGTCGCCAACCTCGCGCCGATCGGCCACGCGTTCGTCGCCGGCCCGAGCCACGCGACCTGGACCAGCGACGCCGCGCTGATGCGGACGCTGCGGCTGTTGACGATCGCGTGCCTGGTCGCCGTGCCGATGCTGCTGGTCTACGCGTGGATCCAGCCGGTGGTGCCGGGCACCGCGACGACCGCGGTCGCGCTGGCCGGCCTGCTCACGATCGGCACGATCGCCGCGGTCCGCGGGCGGCTGGTCGGCGCGCTGGCGCTGTGCCTCGGCGGGCTCGGCCTGGCGGCGCAGACCGCCGCCACCTACGCGCTCGCGGCGCCGCGGGTGCAGCCGGTGACGCTCTACTACGCCGCGTTCTGGCTGCCGGCCGCCGCGCTCGCGCTGATCGCGGGCGTGCAGCTCGCCGCGCCGGTGGCCCGCCTGCTCCGCGCCTGATCACGCACGGCTTGCACGCACGTGGCCGCGGCCGCGCCGGTCCTTGCGCGGCAGCGCCGACGCGGTCATGCCGGCCTCGAGGATGGCGATCAGGAAGATCAGCGGCTGCAGCCAGATGATCACGCCCAGCATCAGCGCCTGGATCGCGATCCACCCGGCCAGCACCAGCGCCGCGCCCAGCGCCAGCTGCACGTCGTTCTTGCGCCGCTGCGCCAGCGCCAGCCCCGCCGCGACCTGCGACCCGCCGACCACCAGGGTCAGCACCAGCCCGGGGATCAGGAAGCTGCCAAACGGCGTCGGTTCCAGCAGCGTGCGCGACATGCCCAGCCACCCGCCGTCGGGGCGGACCACCAGCAGCCCGCCGCCGATCACCGCGGCCAGGCCGGTCAGCAAGAACAGGATCGCCGGTCCGTGCAGGCGCTGAGGCGGAGCGGTGCGCTTCATGCCTCCCGGCACTGCATGCGCCGGGCCACCGCCCGCTCACTCGCCGCGCGCGACCCGCGGTGCGCCGCGTCGCGCCAGGCTCGCCAGCGGGATGGCGATCAGCACCGCCAGCGCGAACACCTGCCCGCTCGACAGCCCCAGCACGAAGCCGCGCACGCGATCGCCGCGCAGGGTCTCGATCGCCAGGCGCACCGCGCAGTACGCGAGCGCCGCGCCCAGGAACACCCAGCCGCGGCCGACCCGCTCGCGCCGCCGCGTGATCACCGCCGCGACGATCGCGATCGCGACGCCGAGGAGCGCCTCGTACAGCTGCGTCGGGTGCACCGGCAACGACACGTCGCGCGTGACCGGCACGAGCCCGCGGTCGACGTGGTCGCGCCACGCCGGGCTGCCGGTCGGGAACCGCACCGCCCACGCGACGCCGGTGATCTTGCCGTGGTCGCAGCCGGCCAGGAAGCAGCCGGTGCGGATCAGCGCCAGCGACACGCCCAGCATCGGCGTCATCCGATCGGCCAGCCACCCCAGCGGCACCCGCGCGCGGCGACACGCCTCGACCGCGGCGACCGTGCCGGCGAGGTAGCCCCAGAACGACGTCATGCCGACCGCGCGCAGCCGCAGCGACTGGCCGTCGAGCGAGCGCTCGACCAGCGCGATCAGCGCCGGGATCGTCACGCCGCCGACCACCGCGGCCAGGTACGCCGACAGCACCACCGTCGCCACCGCGCCGCGATCGACGCCGTCGGTGCGGGCCCGCCGCAAGAGCACCAGCAGCGTCAGCAGCCCGGCGACGCCGACCATCGTGAACCAGGTCGGCGCCAGCACCTGCGCGACGGCCGGCGGCAAGAACCGCTCGAGCCACGCGACGACGTACGGCCTCACGTCGGCGCCGGCGGCTCGCTCGGCGGATCGACCGGCGTCGCGATCGCCGGCACCCGCCGCGCCCGGCGCCGCGCCCGCAGCGCCACCGGCACCGGCAACAGCACCCACACCAGCGCGACGCCGAGGCCCGGGCTGCGCCGCCCGGCGCCGGCCACGCTGCAGCTGCCGTTGCCGCCGCCGCCGTTGCAGCCGCCGCCGCTGTCGTTGCAACCGCCGCCGTTGCAGCCGTTGCAGTTGTTGTCCATGTTCTGATCGTTGAGGCTGCAGCCGTCGCTGCTGCTGTTGTCGTCGCAGCCGCCGCAGTCGCAGCCGTCGCACGCGCCGCAGCCGTCGCTGCTGCCGCCGGTCCCGTACAGCTCGTTCAGGCACGCCTCGAGCGCCGCCGAGCAGGTCGCGTCGTCGAGGAAGTTGGCGTTGTTGGCCAGCTCCGCCGGCAGATCGATCGCGTTGTCGTCGATGGCGCAGGTCGGCGCGCGGCCCTGCACGCACGCCCGGATGTCGGCCAGCGACACCGCGAGGTTGATGCACACGAGGTCGTAGTTGCGGCCGGGATCGGCCTGCAACATCGTGCACGCCTCCATCCCCGACACCGAGCCCCACACCGGCTCGCACAGGCCGCCGCCGAGGCAGGTCGCGCAGTCCGAGCTGACCGTCGTCGCGCACGCGTTGCGGCTCGCGCCGTAGGTCCAGGCGCCGCGGGTCAGCGGCGGCGGCGGCAGCGCCGGCGCGCCGCGCGCCATCGTCGCGCCACCCGCACTCGCCCCGATCGCGCCGCCGGCCGCCTCGACGCCGACCGCCGTCACCACCGGGTTCACCAGCAGGATCGGCACGCCGTCGTCACCGGCCGTCATCGCCGCGATCGTCGCGAGCTGCGCCACCGGCCGCACCCGCACCAGCGGCGCGCCCGGCGCCGCGTCGACGGCCAGCGCCGCGAGCACGCCGAGGTCGCACGGCTGCTCGGGACACGTCCACGCGCGCGGGTCGAGGTCCAGGCTGACCGCCGGATCGGCCGGCTCGGCCACCAAGAGCGCGGTCGCGGTCGGGCTGTCGATCACCGCGAGCTCGCGGCGCGCCGCCGTCACCACCACCAGGCCGCGGGCGTCGTCGCCGGCGTCGTCGAGCACCGCGTCGGCCGCGGCCAGCGCGCGGACCAGCGCCGCCTCGTCGTCGGCCAGCGGCGTCGGCAGCGTGACCGCCTCCCGCGCCGCGAGCCCGCCGGCCAGCACCTCGCGGGCCGCCGCGCGCTGCGCCTCGTCCCAGCCCGCGACCACCTTGGGCTGCACGCCCAGCAGATCGCGCAGCGCCAGGTCGCCCGGGTCGACGCGCTCGTCGGCGGCGCCACAGCCCGCGATCAGCAGGCAGACCACGGCCATCGTCCACGAGGGTCCCTGCCTCATGCCGCCCACGATCTCACCCCAGCGCGCCGCCGTCCAGCCCCGAGTCGGGGCACCGGTGCTCACATCTTCGGCGCGGGGCCCCAGTCGATGCCGGTGACCGAGCCCGACAGCACCTTGACCGCCTTGCCGTTGCCGTCGGCCGGGGCGATGTAGATGCCCGAGCCGCCGCCGCCGGTGCGCGCGAACGCGATCGCGCGGCCGTTGGGCGACCAGCTCGGCTCCTCGTTCGAGCCCTCGTTCTGGGTGATGCGCACCATCGCGCCGCTGGCCAGGTCGAGCGTCACGATGTCGTAGCTGCCGCCGTCGCGGGTGGTGTAGGCCAGCACCCGCGCGCCCTTCGCCGGCGACCACGCCGGCGTCGTGTTGTAGCTGCCGTTCTTGCTGACCCGCTTGGCGCCGCCGCCGCCGGCCGGCGCGACGAAGATCTGCGGCCCGCCCTCGCGATCGCTGACGAACGCGATCGAGCCGCCGTCGGGCGACCACGCCGGCGAGGTGTCGATCGCCTTGTTGTCGGTGATGCGGGTGAGGATCGATCCGTCGCTCGCGCTGATCACGTAGATGTCGGGGTTGCCGTCCTTCGACAGCGTCACCGCGATCTTCGAGCCGTCGGGCGACCACGACGCGCCGGTGTTCATGCCCTTGTAGCTGGCGAGCTTCTTGGGCCGGCCGCCGCCGGCGCCGACCGTGTACAGGTCGGGGTTGTTGCGCATGTACGACGTGAACGCGATCGAGCCGCCGCCCGGCGACCACGCCGGCAGCACGTTGGTCGAGCTGTTGCGGGTGACGCCGTAGGGGTTGGCGCCGTCGAAGTCGACGACCATCACCTGCGACGCGCCGCGCTTCTTGGCGACGTACGCGATGCGCGAGCCGAAGAAGCCGTACTCGCCGGTGTAGTACTTGACGACCTCGTTGCACCACGCGTGGGTCAGCTTGCGCAGGTCGGCCTTCGACCCCTTGTAGGTCTTGGTCAGCACCGCGCTGTTGCCCTTGCTGACCTCGAACAGCCGCGCCTCGAGATCGATCTTGTCGCCGGTCGCGACCACCCGGTACTTGATCACGCCGTAGGCGCCGACGTCCTTCCACTTGGCGGGATCGATGCCGAGCTTCTCGGCGCCGAGGTCGGCCAGGAACGACGCGGGGTCGAGGACCTTGAAGTAGCCGGCGACGCCGAGGTCGAAGCTGGCGACCGAGGCCACCTCGGCCGCGACCGCGCCGTCGGAGTCGACCGCCACCGGCACCGCGATCGGGTAGCGGCCGCGCTTGGCGCCGCTGACGTCGATGATCACGCCGTCGTCGGCGGTGGCCACGGTCGCGGGCGCGGTCAGGGCCAGCGCCGCCATCACCAGCAGCGCGCGGGTCACGAGACCTTCATTCGGTAGCATATCCACTTCCTGGTCTTGGGGACGAGGTGCGCGGGCACCGGCTTGGGATCCTTCTCGCGCTTCTTCTGCAGCTCCTTGAGCGCGCGCTCGACCGAGTCGTCGAGCTCGGCGTTGCCGCTCTGCTCGCGCAGCACGACCTCGGGGATCGTGCCGTCCGGCTCGAGGTGGATGCAGCCGACCGGCGTGCCGACGTCGGACAGGATCTCGGGGTACTCCCACGCGCGCAGCAGATCGCTCTTGAGCGCCCCCAGGTACGGATCGCCCTTGGTCTCGTCGCCCCAGCCCTGCTCGTCGCCGTCGAACGCGCCCACCACCGGCTGGGTGGTCGGCCCGACGTCGAGATCGTCGTCGTCGTCGCGGTTGCGGTTGAGCACCTTGTCGATGTCGATGTCGTCCTTGGGATCGTCCTTGGGCTTGTCGACCGGCTTGGCGTTCTCGTCGTGCGACACCCCCTCGGGCTTGACCGGATCGGGGGTGCGGAACTTCTTCTGCGGCTGCACCACCTGCGCCGGCGCCTTCTCGGCCAGCGCGGCGTCGATGACCTCCATGTCGGCGAACGGGTCGGGCTTCGCCTTGGCGGCGTCGGCGTGGCCGTCCGCCCACCACACCGCGACGCCGGCCACCGCGGTCACCAGCGCGGTGCCGAGTCCGGAGAACGTGTGCAGCTGGGAGCCCGTGAGCGTCATCGGCCGGCCTCGAGATCGTCGAGCTTGAGGTTGGTGGTCGGGTCGGTGAGCAGCAGCACCTTGGGCACGCCGGCCTGCTTGGCCACGGCCATGGCGGTGACGACGACGGCGTACGGCAACGTGCTGTCCGCTTCGACGTGGATCGCGCCCTCCTTCTTCACCTTCTCGTTGGCCGCCAGCTTGGCGCCCAGCTCGGTCCACTTCACCGGCGTGCCGCCCAGGTAGATCTTGCGATCGGCCTTGATCGACAGCACCAGCTTGCCCTCGGGGTCCTCGAGCTTCTGCGCCGTCACCTGGGGCAGGTCGACGTCGACGCCGGTGTTCATCATCGGCGCCGTCACCATGAAGATGATCAGCAGCACCAGCATGACGTCGACCATCGGCGTCACGTTGATCTCGCTGTTCATCTCGTCGTGGCTACCGGCCTTCATGCCCATGGAGTGCGTCCTTGGTTCGAGATCCGACGCGCGCCGCGCCGCCCAGGTCTACGCCGCGGTGCGACCGCGGACGCCGACCGGCATCGTCCAGTGCAGAACGTCAATGCAGGAAATGCCGCTTGATGATGTTCAGGTAGTCCTGCTCGAACGTCTCCATCTCCGAGCGCAGCACGCGGATGCGCCGCACGAAGTAGTTGTACGCCATGACCGCGGGCACCGCCGCCACCAGGCCGATCGCGGTCGCGAACAGCGCCTCGGCGATGTGCGGGCCGACGGTGTCGAGGGTCGCGTTGCCCTTGCCGGAGATCGACTGGAACGCGGTCATGATGCCGATGACCGTGCCGAACAGCCCGATGAACGGCGCCGCCGAGCCGGTCGTCGCCAGGAACGGCGTCATCGACTCGAGGCGGGTGGTCTCGACCGTCTGGGCCTTGCGCAGGGCGCGCTCGATGTTCTCGAGGTTGCCCTCCTTGTCGCTCTTCATCCGCTCGTCGGCGTTGAGCTTGGCCAGCTCGGTGTAGCCGGCGACGAACATCTGCGAGATGGGGCTGTTGCGCAGCATCTGCGCGTGCTTGTAGATCTGCTCGATGTCCCGCGAGCGCCAGAACGACTCGTTGAACATCACCGACTCCACCGACGCCCGCCGGATGTACAGGGTCTTGTAGATGATGATGTAGACGCCGACCAGGAACATGCCCGTGAGCAGCGCCATGGTCAGCTTGACGATCCAGTGCGCTTGCTTGATCAGCGACACCATGTCGGTCGAGCCGGCGGCGTCGACAGCGAGCCCGACGAGCTTGGAAATGTCTGGCATCTTCGGTGGTTACGGGATAGCATGGGCCTCGTCGTCGGGTCAACGACCTGGAAGCCCCGCCCCTGTGAATATGCCCGCGTCCCCGACGGTCGAACCGCCCGAACCACGCCGCCGCTTCCGCGCCACAGTGTGGCGAATCCTGGCGACGGTCGTGTGTCTCGGAGTTCACGGATGCACCCAACCCACCGGCGGAGCCGTCGAGCTGTCCTGGGCCCTGCGCAGCACGCTCGACCGAGACATCTCGGATTGCGCGGGCGAGCGCATCGGGCGCATCCGGCTGTGGTGGGACACCGGGCGCGACACGCGCTGGGTGGCGTTCCCGTGCGAGGACAACCACGGCGTGACGGCGTTCGATCTGCCGACCGGCTCGGTCGGGCTGTCGATCAGTCCGGAGTGCCTGGACGGCAAGGCCGCGAATCCAGACACCTTCACCGCGCCGCCACCGATCTGGCGCGACGTGGCGATCGGCCAGGCCGTGACGTTGGACGCGCTCTTGCTTGTGGTTCAGGTCGACGACTGCGGCGCACGCCCGTGCGTCTGCGCACCGTAGCCACCATCACATCTACCCGTCTCGTGCCCGCGCCACTCCGGCGCGTGGCTTGCAGCAGTCACGCTTGCGCGGGATAGTGCCCGCCGAACCTCACCGGCCGATGAGGCCATGCACAGGGAGACCGCAATGAAGAACCTAGTCTTGTCGGCAATGCTCGTGGGTGCTGCTAGCCAGCTCGCCGGCTGCATCATCGTCGCGGACGACACCACCGACCCCACCACCGGTGATCTGGACGTCGGCTGGGCGCTGTTCTCGACCGATCTCAACAACAACAACGCGAACGTCCCCGGCTCCTGCCCGGGCGACACCGTCGCGATCCACGCCGAGCGCGCCGGCGACACTCCCTACACCAGCAAGGTCCTGTGCGCCGACGGCAGCGGTCCGTTCCTCGACCTGCCCGCCGGCACGTACACCGTGTGGATCGAGATCACCGACAACTCGGGCGTGACCAAGTTCGCCCAGTCCGCCGAGCAGACGGTCACCGTCACCGCCGGCGCGGTGACCCCGGTCGACTTCTCGCTGTACTCGGACCGCGCGTTCTTCGCGGCCAGCTGGAACCTGACCCGCCAGGGCGCGCCGACCACCTGCGCCGCGGTCAGCGCCGACAAGGTGTCGATCCTCGCCACCGAGGCCGGCGGCGCCAACGGCTTCGACGACGACCACAACCAGTGCACCGCCGGTGAAGGCAACAACATCGCCATCACCACCACGCCGGTGCCGGTGGGCCGCGCGTACACCGTCGTGGTCGCCGCGCTCAACGCGCAGGGCCTGTCGATCGGCGACTCGGCGCCGATCACCAACCGCCAGCTGACGATCGGCAACACCGCGCTCGACCTGCAGACCGTGACCATCCCGATCCGCTGAAGCTTCCGCGGACGTGACCTCCGGGCCGGCCAACCAGCCGGCCCGACGCATTTTCGGCGGCCTCAGCGCGAGGCGCCGAGGGCGACGGCGCCGGCGAACACCAGCCCGACGCCGACCAGCGCGCGGTGCGAGGGGCGCTCGCCGAGCAGGAACGCCAGCGCGGTGGCGAACAGCACCGACGTGTTGCGCAGCGTGAACACGTAGGCCGCGCCGCCGCGCGCCAGCCCGTACATCAAGAGGACGAAGCCGGCGGCGCAGATCGCGCCGGCGCCGAGCGTGGCCCACGGCGCCTCGCGCAGGTTGGTCGCGAACGCGGTGCGGTAGGCGCGACCGCCGAGCGTCGCGCCCAGCGCGGTGGCCACCGCCATCGACACCGCGAACACCAGGATCGGGCTGGTGCCCGACTCGAGCGCGAACTTGTACGTGATGTTGTAGCCGGCGATGAAGCCGGCGCAGGTGACGGCGTAGCGCACCGCGCGGCCGGGCACGGTGGCGACCGAGGTCGACGCCGCCAGGCCGAGCACGATCAGCGCGCTGCCGCCCGCGCCCAGCGGCGTCAAGCGCTCGCCGAACGCCAGCATCGACGCCGGCCACACCAGGAGCGCCGCGCCGCCGCGCGAGATCGTGTAGACCGGCCCCAGCGGCCCGAGCGTCAGCGCCCGGCCCAGCGCGTGGAAGTAGCCGGCCTCGAGCACGCCGGCGATCGCCGCCAGGCCGAGCGCGGTGCCCGACCCGCCGCGGCCGGTCACCGCGTACTCGCCGGCGGCGGCGATCGCGGTGAGCGCGCCGGCGGTCGCGACGACGGTGTGCACCGACGCGGCCGGATCGCGGGTGCGCTTGACCAGCGCGTTCCACGACGCGTGCAGGAGCGCCGAGCCGATCACCAGCGCGTAGGCCAGCATGGACGCCCGGGTGTAGCAGGCGGCGTGGCACAATCGCGCCGCGATGACCTACGATCTGGCGGCCGCCACCGCGCACCTGCGCGCCGCCGAGCCGCGCTTCGCGCCGCTGATCGAGCGTCACGGCGTCCCGACGCTGACGCCGACGCGCGATCCGTTCGCGTCGCTGGGCTCGGCGATCATCTACCAGCAGCTGGCCGGCGCCGCGGCCAAGACGATCCACGGCCGGGTCTGCGCGCTGTACCCGCGCAAGCGGTTCCCACGCCCGGCGGCGCTGGCGGCCACGCCGCTGCCGCGGCTGCGCAGCGCCGGGCTGTCGGAGGCCAAGGCGCGCGCGCTGCTCGACCTGGCGGCGCACTTCGGCGACCGGCGGCTCACGACGCGGGGCCTCTTGACCGCGGACGACGAGGCCGTGGCCCGGCTGCTCTTGCCGGTGCGTGGCATCGGGCCGTGGTCGGTCGACATGTTCTTGATGTTCGGCCTTTGCCGGCCCGACGTCTGGCCGGTCGGCGACCTGGGGGTGCGCGTCGGCCTGCGGCACTTCTTGCGCCTGCGCGCGGTGCCCGAGGGCCCGCGGTTGACCACGCTGGCGGCGCCGTGGCGGCCGTTCCGCTCGCTGGCCGCCTGGTACATGTGGCGCGCGGTCGAGGACGCCCGCGGTCGCTAGTGCTCCGACCGCGTGATTCTGAACCGCCACGCCGCCGATGCATCTCCATGGGCTGCGTTGCAACTCCTCGAGTTACGGAGACCAGCGAGGCTATCTCAGGGTCTGCGCTGTGCGAGCTGGCTGGCCCCAAGCGCCGGGGCCCGTGATACTCACCCCACTACGGCGATGAGTGGCAGCGGCAACTTCCCGGGCGGCGGGCGAGGCCCATCACGGACGTTCCAGACGCCCGCGGGCTTCCGCGACAGTCCGGACCCGGTGCTGGCCGCGGGCGAGGTCGTCGCCTCGCAGTACATCGCCCGCCGCGAGGTGGCGCGCGCCGAGGGCGCCGCGCTGATCGAGGCGTGGGACATGCTCCTCGAGCGCACCGTGCTGCTCAAGGTCGCGTACCGCGACGCCGGCACGCCGTCGCTCTTGGCCGAGGCGCGCCGCTGCTCGGGCGTGGCCAGCGACGCCGCCGCGGCCGTGTACTCGGTCGGCAACCACCGCGGCGTCGAGTTCATCGCCGGCGAGCGGCTGCTCGCGACGACGCTGCGCGAGCACCTGCGCGGCTACGCGGCGGCCGGCGCGCGGATGAGCGCCGACGAGCTGCTCGCGCTGTTCACGCGGGTCGCGCGCGCCGTCGAGTCGATCCACAGCGCCGGCTTCACGATCGGCGACCTCGACGCCGAGACGATCGCGCTGGTCGGGATGCGCCGGCTGGTGTTCGGGCGGTTCTCGCTCGGGCAGGTGGCGGCGGTCGGCCCGTCGGGGCTGTGCCTGGCGCCCGAGGTGGTGCTGGGCCGCGCGGCGCCGACCGATCCCGCGGCCGCGATCGGCATCGATCTGTACGGCCTGGGCTGCCTCGGCCTCGAGCTGGCGCTCGGCCGCGCGCCGTTCGCCGGCGACTCGACGCAGGCGCTGCTGACCGCTCACGCGCGCACGCCGGCGCCGCCGGTCACCGAGGGCCGCGCCGATCTGCCGGCCGAACTCGGCGACCTGCTGGCCGAGCTGGTGGCCAAGGATCCCGAGGCCCGCCCGCCCAGCGCCAGCGCCGTCGTCGGCCAGCTCGAGATCATCGCCGAGCGCGTCGCCGCCGGGCGGCGCGGCCTGCGCGTGCTGGTGGTCGACGACGACGGCGATCGCGTCCGCGCGATCTGGAGCGCCGTCCGCCGCGCCCACCCGCGCGCCACCGTCGACGCCGCCCGCGACGGCCGCGAGGCCGCCGGCAAGCTGACCCGCGATCACCCCGACCTGGTGCTGATCGACGCGCGGCTCGGCCACGACGGCTCGGGCATGAACGCCCTCGAGCTGGTGATGTTCGCCCGCGGCCTCGAAGAGACCGCCACCGCCGCGCTCGCCGTCTTCGGTCCCATCAGCCCCCGCGATCAGCCGCTGTTCACGCAGTTCGGCGCCCGCTTGCTCGACGCCGGCCCGCGCCTCGGCCTCGTCATCGCCGAGCAGATCCGCGCCCTCGCCGCCGCCCCGCGCCTCGGCGCCGCCCGCAAGACGATGGGTTAGCCGAGCGCCAGCGAGGCTAACCTCGCGTGCCCCAGCATCGGTCGCGGGCCCGTCGCGTGTCGGTCGTGGGGACGGGGATCGGGATCGGGATCGGGATCGGGATCGGGATCGGGGACGGGATCGGGATCGGGGGCCGACTTCCCGGGTGACGCGAGGGCTCGCAGAGCTAGCCTCGCTTCGCGAGGCTAATTCCCGCCGGCCTTGCGGCAGACCACGGCCTTGAACTCGTGGGGCACCAGGCCCATCAGGCGGTCCTCGATGCGATCCCAGCGCAGCTCGCCAACGTCGGCGAGGTCGAGCTTGCCGAACGCGGTCGCCGCCAGCAGCTCGCGCGTGTATCCGACCTTGGGCAGCGCGACGCCGGCGTCGGCGAACAGCGCGACCAGCGCGCGGAAGTGCGAGCGCGTCGTCGCCAGGCCGTCGAGCGTGCGGTCGAGATCGATCAGGTCCATCACGAACTCGATCTTCGCGGTCAGGCCCAGCGTGATCGCCGCGGTCTGCAGGTGGCCGAAGTGCGTCGACAGCTCGGGGTGATCGAGGTGCGACGACAGCTTGGGCCACATGTGGCGCTCGCCGAACTCGGTGACGATCGCGACGCCCTCGGGCGCCAGCCACCGGGCGATCCGGATCATCAGCTCGAGCGCGCCGGTCAGCAGGTAGAACGGATCGGGCGCGTCGTCGAGGCTGATGCCCAGGTCGCGCACCAGCTCGCCGGGGCGCCCCAGCCCGGCCAGGAGCGCCGGGTCGACCTCGCCGCCCTCGGCGGTCAGCCCGACGTCGGCGCGCTGCAGCTGCACCGCCGGCAGATCGCCGACCATCTCGTTGGAGAGGATCAGGTCGTAGCCGTCGGCCGGGTGCTCGGCCGCGAGCACGTCGCCGAGCTGCACCACCACCGGCAGGCCGGCGGTGCGAGCGCGCTGCGCCTCGGCCAGCTGCGGCGAGATCTCCTGGATCGTGTAGGTCACCTCGCGGCCCGCCGCGATCAGCGCCTCGCACACCGCCTTGGCGACGTAGCCGAGGCCGCCGCCGATCTCGAGCACGCGCACCCGGTGGGCCGGCAGGCGATCGAGGAACGCGCCGACCAGCGCCTCGCCGTAGGTGCGGCCGCCCAGCGCCGGGTGCTGGACCCGGAACAGGTGCGACAGCGTCGTCTCGGTGTGGTCGAACTGCTGCTCGGCGTCGGCGACCTGCTGGTAGTAGCCGTCGGTGGCGACGTCGGTGACCGGCGCGTCGAGCGGCTGGCCCGGGGCCCAGCTCGGGTACGGCATCGTCGACGTGACGTAGCTCGGCGTCAGCGCCGGCCGCTTGGCGTACATCGACATCGGGAACGCCGACAGCTTGAGCGCCTGCACGCTCGAGTGGGTCAGCCGGTGGACCAGCGCCGCCACCCGCTTGGCGTCGTGCTTGGCGCGCAGCTCGTTGAGCCGGATCTCGCCGTCGCACGCGTCCCAGATCGCGGTGTCGATCGGATCGAGCTCGATGCGCTGGATCGGCCGGTCGCCCCACGCGGTGTAGATCGTCAGGCGATCGCCGTGGCGCCGCCACACGTTCCACTTGCCCTTGATCGCGATCATCGGCCAGATGCCGGCGCGCTCGTCGTCGTCGGGCTCGACCAGGCACGCGTGCTGGTAGAACACGTCGACGAACTGCTGGGCCTGGCCCTCGAAGCGATCGGCGTGGGCCGCGACGACGTCGGCGACGGTGCGCGGCTCGGCGAACTGGTCGATGAACTCGACCAGGTCCGGCGACATCTGCAGCAGGTAGCCGTAGAGGTCGTGGTACAGGTACACGGCGCCCTGGTGCGCGAAGGTCGACAGGAACGCGGAGCGACGGAGGACATCGGGCGAGGCGGCCACGGCTCGTTGGTATCACGGCCAAGTGCCCGACATCGCGGACCGCGCCGGCTTGAATCGCGCCCGGCCGGCTCCCGTCTCACGCCCATGCCCGCCTTCGCCACCCGCACCGTCGCTGCGCTGTCCCTGATCGCCACCGTCGGCGGGTGCACCGCGCGCTTCGCCGCGACGGGGCGCGTCCGCGCCACCCCGGTGGTCGTCACCCCCGCGCCGGCCCCGGCCCCCGCGCCGCCGCCGATCGTCACCCCGACCCAGCCGCCGCCGATCGTCACCGACGCCACCCAGATCCCCGGCACGCCGGTGGTGCGGGTCGGCGTCAACTTCGAGGATCAGGGCGCCGGCGGCGACGCCGACTACAACGACGCGGTGATGTGCTTCGCCGGCAACTTCAAGGTCGACGGCTCGACGGTGATCTCGACCCAGACCCAGGACGTCGTCGCCACCACGTCGAGCATCAGCGACTGCCACCACCAGGTGCAGGTGCAGATCGTCCACCCCGACGGCCGCGCCTCGAGCCCGATCGTCTTCCGCTCCGACGCCGGCGCCCAGGTGCCGATGCGCTTCGAGCTGGGCTCGCGGCTCGAGGTGTCGATGCAGAGCATCACCGGCGGCTGCAACCCGGTGGGCCGCACGATGCACGAGCCCGACTGGGCGCGGGTCCAGCTCGACCGCTGCAACACGACCGGGCGCTGAGCCCGTCGCCGGGCGCCGCGCGTCAGCGGTGGCGCAGCCCGGCGAACCAGGTGACCGTGGTGGCGTCGACGCCGACCGCCGGCGACTCGGCCGACTGCACGATCGGCCCGGCGGTCAGGCCCCAGTGGCGGCCGACGTCGAGCCCGAGCGTCAGCGCGCCCTCGGTGATGAGCGTCGTCGACAGCGCGTCGGCGCTCATCGCGGTGGCCTGGTCGGTGGCGTGGGCGCTCAGCTCGCCGCCGAGGCCCAGCTGGCCGCGCAGCGACAGCGGCCCGGTGAGGCGGACCGTCGCCGCCAGGTAGCCGAGGCCCGCGAACGCCGGCACCTCGGTGTCCATGACCTGATCGCCGCGCGCGAGCACGCTGCCGGCCAGGCCCGCCGCGATCAGGCCGCCGCCGAACAGGTCGACCTGCAGGCGGGCGCCGTCGACCTGGGCGCCGTCGAGCGACAGCGCGCCGACGGCGAGCCAGCGCTCGGGGCTAGCCGGCTCGCCGCCGCTCGACGCGGGGCGCTCGGCGGGCGGCGCCGCGGCCGGCGCGGTCAGCGCGGGCTGGGCGGTGGCGGTGGCGGCGGTGGCCACGGTGGCGACGACGAACAGCGCGGCGAGGATCGGACGGGACATCGGGGGCGACTCCTGGCGCGCACCACGCGCGCATGGAAGCTCTGTGGCGCGAGCCCGGCCAACCATTCACCGCGATCGACCGCGGCGTGGCGCCCGTCGCACGACTTCGGCGCGGCTTCAGATCGGGCCCGCCCGATGGAGAGCCGCCCAGGGTGCCGATCGGCTCAGGCGTTCGACGCTCGCGGTCCGCGCGGTCGGCCATCACCGCGGTGCGGTGCCGATCCTGGCCCCGCGCCGGCCGCCCTGCCCGTACGATGGTGGGCCGATCGCGAGACGTGCGGTCGTCCCCACCCAAGGAGCCCGACGTGCACCTGCGTCCTGCCTCGATCCTCCTGTGTTCGCTGCTCGCCGCGTGCGGCGGCGAGAAGAAGTCCGACAACCCGCCGGCCGCCAAGCCCACCGGTGACGCGTGCGGACCGTTGACGGTGACGATCGACGGCAAGCCCGTCGACGGCCTGACCCACGCCTTCGCGTTGACGCAGCAGTCCGGCGACGACACCAACGAGCAGGTCCACGTCTTCAACCACGACAAGGTCACCTGTGCCGACCTGCTCGGCGCCGGGCGGGCGGTCGCCGATGGCGAGATCTGGGTCCGCGCCAGCGTCGGCAAGAAGATCACCACCCGCGGCATCGGGTTCAACGAACACGCCGAGCTCGACGTCGACGTGAAGCAGACCTCGGCCGCGGCCACCAAGCCGGGTGACCAGGTCTCGCTGTGCGTGCCGAGGACCGAGCTCGCGCCGGCCAAGGGCGCCTACGCGGGCAAGAAGGTCGTGGTCAGCGGCACGATGTCCGCCGCCTGGTGCGGCACCCAGACCTTGTGACGCGCGCCTACAGCTTGCGCGTCATGACGATGCGCGGCGACGCGACGAAGCCCGACCGCGCGTACAGCGCGCGCGCCGGGTTCTCGGGCCGCACCTGCAGGTGCAGCGCGCCGACGCCGAGCTCGCGCAGGGTCGCGGTCAGCAGCTCGATCGCCGTCGCGCCGACGCCGCCGCCGCGGGCCGGCGGGTCGATCCACAGCTCGGTCATGACCGCGTCCCGGCCGCCGTACTCGAGGTCGAACCCGAACGTCGCGATCGCGTAGCCGACCACCGCGCCGTCGCGCTCGATCAGCCACGCGCCGCCGATCGTCGGGTCGGCGAGCAGGCGGGTCAGCGCCGCGGCCAGCGCGGCGTCGCTGATCGCGATGCCCTCGTGGTCGTTGAGCCCGCGGGTGCGCGGCAAGAGCGCCGCGTGGTCGGCCGGGCCGGCCCGGCGCAGCGTGACCGGCCCGCGCGCGCCGCTCACGAGCCGGGCTTGTCGCCGTCGGTCTTCGGCGTCGGGCCGGTGTCGTCGTGGGCGAGCTTGTCGCGCACCGGCGCCGGCAGCGTCGGCCCGGAGCCGCGGACCGTCGGCCCCTCGGGGTCGACGGCGCGATCGCCGACCACCGCCTTGGGCGTGACCGCGCTGACCGGGATCGCGGGGTCGGTCGCGTCGAGCGCGCCGACCTCGCTGCCCGGCAGGTCGGGCGGCGGCGGCACCGGCGCGGTCATCGGCATCGTCGGGCGGGTCGCCGCCTCGGACGCCGGCTTCTTCTTGCCGAACGCGCTGCCGAGGCGATCGAGCTCGCGCGGCGAGATGTTCTCGGTCGACTCGTCCTCGCTCCAGGTGGCCCCGGCGGCGCCGCTGACGTCGACCGGCTGGGTGCTGTCGTCGCCGATCGGGTTGGGCACCGCGTCGATCAGGTCGATGACCGTCACGATGATGCCGGTGATGTTGTCGTGGCCGCCGCGCTCCTTGGCGGCGTCGATCATCTTGGCGATCGCGTCGCCGGCCGGGTCGGCGCCCAGCATGTCGGCGATCTCCTGCTCGACCAGGAAGTAGTCGTGGAGGCCGTCGGAGCACAGCAGCAGCTTGTCGCCCTCGCGCAGCTGCAGGTGGGCCATCTCGACGCCGACGTCGGCGGCCACGCCGATCGCGTTGACCAGCACGGTGCGGTACGGCGAGACCAGCGCCTCCTCGATCGTCAGCTTGCCCTCGATCACCAGCACCTCGGCCACGGTGTGGTCGGTGGTCAGCTGGGCGGCCTTGCCGTCGCGGATCAGGTAGGTGCGGCTGTCGCCGACGTGGGCGACGAAGGCCTCGCGCCCGGCCACCAGCACCACGTCGAGCGTGGTGCCCATGCCGGCCTTGTCGGCCTCCTTGCTGCCGCGCTGGTAGACCGCCTGGTGGGCGGCCAGCACGGCGCTCTGCAGCAGCTGCACCAGCGCCTTGCGGGCGTTGTCGGTGGGCCGCATGACGAACGCGTCGACCAGGCTGACCGCCGCGTCGAGCGTCTTCTTGACGGTCTCGACCGCCATCGCGCTGGCGACCTCGCCGGCGGCGTGGCCGCCCATGCCATCGGCCACGATGAAGAACCGGGCCGCCGGGTCCACGTACACCGAGTCCTCGTTGTGGTCGCGGACGACCCCAACGTCGGTGAGCATCACCGCCTCGAGCTTCACGCGTGGTCCTTCGTCATGGCAGCGCTTCGAACGCCGGAGCGCGAAACGTCAGCCGATTTTCCCTGGATCATGGCGGAACCGCAAGGCCGGCCGGCCCGATTGCCGGATCCCCGTTGAATCGGCGGGCCCCCTCGGACGTCACAATCCCCAGCGTTGACCGCCGCGTGCGGGCCGTCTACGGTCCCGAGGTCGAGGAGAACCGATGCCCACGTCCATCCGCCGTCGCACCGTCGTCGCCGCCGCCCTGGCCTGCCTGGCCCTGTCCTCCGTCCCGGCGCTGGCCGACGACAAGTTCGAGCTGAAGATCGCCACCGTCGCCCCGGACAAGACCCCGTGGGCCGACCTGCTCAAGACGTACAAGAAGACCATCGAGAAGAAGTCGAACGGCCGGATCAAGGTCCGGGTGTTCCTCGGCGGCACGATGGGCGACGAGAACGAGACGGTCAAGATGACCGCCCGCGGCCAGCTGTCGGGCGTGGGCGCGTCGACCGGCGCGGTCGCGACCCTGGTCGAGGAGCTCGCGGCGATCGAGATCCCGTTCCTGTTCAACAACGCCAACGAGGCCGACTACGTCCTCGACAAGTTCCTGATGGCGCCGATGGAGGAGAAGTTCCGCGCCAAGGGCCTGGTGCTCGGGTTCTGGAGCGAGAACGGCTTCCGCCACTTCGGCGCGTCGTTCCCGGTGCACAAGCCGGGCGACCTCAAGAACAAGAAGATGCGGTCGCAGGAGTCCTACGTCCACATCGAGATGTGGAAGCAGCTCCAGGCCGCGGCGCAGGCGATCCCGACCACCGAGGTGACCACCGCGCTGACCACCGGCTCCGTCGAGGGCTTCGATCAGGCGCTCCTCTACATGGTGGCCGGCGCCTGGCACACCAAGATCAAGTACGTGACGCTGTCGGCGCACATCTACCAGCCGGCCGTCATCGCCTTCAACAAGGACTGGTTCGACAAGCTGCCGGCCGACCTGCAGAAGCTGCTCCTCGACGAGGGTCGCGCCATCACCCGCACCGGCCGCGCCGCGATCCGCAAGATGAACCCCAAGCTGGTCGACATCATCAAGAAGGGCGACGGCAAGACGCCGGTCGAGATGATCACGCTGTCGCCCGACGAGCGCGCCGCGTTCGTCAAGGCCACCGCCGGCGTGCGCGCGACGGTCAAGGCCAAGAGCGCCTCGACCAAGGCGATCGTCGAGATCATCGAGGCCGGCCTGGTCGACTTCAAGGCCAAGTCGAACCGCAAGACCCCGTAGCCGAGCGCGCCTCCGACCGCCTCGACCCCGGCCGTGCGCCGGGGTTTGGCGTTTTCGGGCTCCGACCCGTACGATGCGCGGATGGCAGACGAGCCACCCGCGGCGTGGACGCCGACCTTCCCGACGCTCCGGCGCGTCGATCACCTGTGGCACCAGGCCGAGCGGCTGCTGTGCGGCCTGATCTTCCTGACGATGGCGCTCTTGGTGTTCGCCGCCGTCATCACCGAGACGTTCGGCAACCGCCGCGACTGGAAGGACGTCGCGATCCTCGCGGGGCTGTGCCTGCTGGCGGTGCGCACCCGCGCCGTCAAGCCGGGTGAGACCCGCTGGTCGTGGGGCGTGTCGGTCGGCATCGCCGCGGCGGCCACGGTGATCCTCGCCGGCGCGGTCTACCTCTACACCGAGCAGTTCGCCGGCGGCTTCATCTGGGCCCAGAAGCTGTCGCTGGTGATGATGATCTGGGTGGCGCTCCTGGGTGCGTCGATGGCGACCTACGAGCGCTCGCACCTGTCGCTCGAGTTCGGCGAGAAGCTCTGGCCGGCCAAGGCGCTGCCCTACGTGAAGGCGCTGGCGCTGTTCGTGGCGGCCGCGTTCTGCGCCGCCGCCTTCTGGCTGGCAGTCGATCTGGTCCGGGCCCAGCGCCACGAGGGCCTGAAGGTCGACGCCAACCAGTGGCTGGCCACCTGGAAGGCCTTCGTCATCGTCCCCTACGCCTTCGCGGCGATGGCGGTGCGGCTGCTGGCCCAGGCGGTCACGACCGCCACCGGCAAGGCGGAGCCCATCGAGGAGCGCCTGCCGTCATGATCCGCGCCTCCACGACGGCCCGCGACGGGCGCCGCCCCGACGTGCTCGCTGCGCTCGCACCTGCCCCATCGCTCGCCGGTTCCGGCGCTGGTGAACCATGACCGTCCTCCTCGTCATCCTGGTGCTGGCGCTGATCGGCGCGCCGCTGTTCGTGATCGTCGGCGCCGGCACGGCGGCGGCGTTCTGGAGCCTGACCGATCTGATCCACAGCTTCGACGACCTCGGCGGGTGGATGATCGACCCGTTCGAGTCGCTGATGGGGCGCGATCAGTTCCTGGCGATCCCGCTGTTCATCGCCTCGGGCGCGGTCATGACCGAAGGCGGCATGGCGCGCCGCCTGGTCGAGTTCGCCCGCGCGGCGCTGGGCTGGCTGCCCGGCGGCCTCGGCATCACCGCGGTGTTCGCGTGCATGGTCTTCGCCGCGATCACCGGCAGCTCGCCGGTGACGCTGATCGCGGTCGGCTCGATCATGTTCCCGGCGATGGTCCGCGCCGGCTACCCCGAGAACTTCTCGCTGGGCCTGGTCATGACCGCCGGCTCGCTCGGCTGCCTGGTGATGCCGTCGCTGATCCTGATGATCTACTCGCTGTCGGTGATGGGCGCCGGCGTCGCCGCGGTCGACAGCTCGGACATGTTCCTGGCCTCGGCGCTGCCGGCGGTCGCGATGATGTTCGCGCTGTCGGGCTACTCGGTCGTGGTCGGCATGCGGGTCGCCAACCGCGAGACGTTCTCGCTGCCGCGCCTGGGCGAGACCGCCAAGGAGGGCATCTGGGCGCTGCTCTTGCCGATCGTGATCGTCGCCGGCATCTACACGGGCAAGTTCCCGCCGTTCAAGGCCGGCGCGGTGGCGTTCGTCTACGCGCTGATCGTCACGACGATCATCCACCGGGAGCTCAACCTGCCCAAGGTGATCGCGGCGCTGGCCAACGCCGGCCGGCTGATGGGCATGCTGATCCTGATCATCGCGTTCACGTTCGGCATCAACAAGCTGATCCCGGAGATCGGCGTCGAGGAGTCGCTGACCAAGCTGCTCACCGACAACGACATCGGCCCGGTCGGCTTCATGCTGATCGTCAACGTGCTCTTGATCGTGCTCGGCGCGCTGATGGACTCGGTGTCGGCGACGCTGGTGTTCGCGCCGATCCTGGCGCCGATCGCGGTCAAGACCTACGGCATCGACCCGATCCACTTCGGCGTGGTGTTCGTCGTGAACATGGAGATCGGCTACCTGGCGCCGCCGGTCGCGACCAACCTGTTCGTCGCCGCGGCGCTGTTCAAGAAGCCGTTCGGCCAGGTGTCGCGCGCGATCTTGCCCGGGCTGGCGCTCACCACCGCCGCGCTGGTGGTGTTCATGTTCGTGCCGACCTTCTCCAAGGGGCTGGTCAACATCAGCCGCGGCACCGGCTTCTACGAGTCGTTCCCGTGGAGCGGCGAGCCGCGCACGACGGTGGCCGGCGGCGGCAACCGGGTCGACCTGGGGGCGCTGTCCGACGAGGCCAAGGCCGAGGCCGACAAGGACGCGCCGAAGCTCAACGAGATGGGCGACGAGTACTACTTCGGCGGCGGCCAGGACCCGGGCGCGCTGCCGACCGAGGACGACGGCGACGCTGGCCCGGGCGCCGAGGCGACCGACGGCGACGCCGGCCCCGCGCCCGCCGCCGACGGCGACGCCGGCGTCCCGGAACCCGACGCCGACGAGTACCAGGGCGTGCAGCTGTAGTAGGGTGCGGCGCACATGAGCGCTGGCTCCCAGTCCGTCGTCGTCAAGGCCCTGGCCGCCAACCTGGGCATCGCGATCGCCAAGTTCGTCGCGGCGTTCATCTCGCGGTCGGCGTCGATGCTGGCCGAGGCCGTCCACTCGCTGGCCGACTCCGGCAACCAGGTGTTCCTGCTGCTCGGGATGCGCAAGTCCGAGCGCCACGAGGACGCGATCCACGAGTTCGGCTACGCCGCCGAGCGCTACTTCTGGGCGTTCATCGTCGCGGTGTCGCTGTTCACGATCGGCGCGACGTTCTCGCTGTACGAGGGCATCCACAAGGTGATGCACCCGGGCGGCGCGATGGGCAGCCGCACGGTCGCGTACATCGTGCTCGGCGTGTCGATCGTCCTCGAGCTGTACTCGCTGTCGGCGGCGATCGCCGAGTTCCGCCACATCAAGGCCGGGCGCTCGCTCAAGCAGACGATCGACGAGGCCCGCGACGCGGTGGTGATCGTCGTGCTGTTCGAGGACGTCGCCGCGCTGGTCGGCCTGGTCTCGGCGTTCGCGGGGCTGTTGCTCACCCAGCTGACCGGCAACGGCGTCTGGGACGGCGTCGGTTCGATCATCGTCGGCATCACGCTGTTCGTGGTGGCCGCGTTCCTGGCGCGCAAGACGAAACACCTGCTGATCGGCCAGTCGGTGACGCCGCCCCAGCGGGCGACGATCGTCGAGCTGGTCACCGCCACGCCCGGCGTCGAGAAGCTGGTCCACGTGCGGACGATGCACCTCGGCCCCGAGGAGGTGCTGGTCGGCATGAAGATCGCGGTGGCGCCGGGCACGACGGCCGCCGAGGTGGCGACGCTGGTCGACGGCATCGAGGTCAAGCTGCGCGCGGCGCTGCCGATCCTGAAGCGGATCTACGTCGAGCTGGCGGCGCCTGACGACGCGCGCGCGGTGGCGTAGCGTCGCGCGGGCGGTGGGGGCCAGCAGGCGCGGGCGAGACGGGCCAGCAGGCGAACCTCGAGGCGCCTCGGCGCGGGCGGTGAGGCCCCCCTGGGCCGTGCTCAGACAGTGCTCGCGCCGGTGACCTCGGCGCGTGGGTCGAGCGACCGGAGGTCGGTGGACACCGACGATCGCACGGGGGCGCTCCGCAACTGCGCGCGGCCCAGGGGGGACCTCACCTGGCGCCGAGGCGGGGCGAGGGTGGCGGACCTGCGTGGGGCTTTGGTCGTTAGCGGTAGGCGACGGGGGGGGGCGGGGTGCCGGCGGCGGTGAGCGCGGCGGCCTGGGCGGCGAGGCGCGCGCGGATGATGGCGATGGCGTCGGCGGCCGCGTCGGCGACGATGAAGCGGCGGCCGAGGCGCTGGGCGGCGGCGGCGGTGGTGCCGCTGCCGGCGAACCAGTCGGCGACGCGATCGCCGGGGGCGGTGGTGGCGTTGATCAGGCGCTCGATCAGGCGTTGGGGTTTTTGCGACGGCCAGCCGGTGCGCTCGCGGTCCGAGCGGTTGAGCGTCTCGATGTCGGTCCACCAGTCCTCGGGGACCTTGCCGTCGGCCACCGGGTAGCGATAGACGCGGCCGGTCTTCTTGTCGACCTTCACCTGCACCGGTCGGCCGGCGTCGTCGCGCTCGACCTTCATGTGCGAGCCGCCGCGGCGCGGCACGCGGACCTGATCTGGGTAGAAGGCGTAGGACGGGCCGCGCGCGTACCACAAGAGCGTGTCGTGCTTCTTGCCGAAGCCGCGCCGGCTCTTGCCGCCGACCGCGTAGCACCAGACGATCTCGTTGACGAAGTGGGCGCGGCCGAACAGCCGATCGAGCGCCACCTTGACGTGGTGCACGGCGCGCCAGTCGAGGTGCACGATCAGCGAACCGGTCGAGGCCAGCGCGTCCTTGCTGGCGACCAGCCACGGCGTCAGCCACGCGACGTGGGCCTCGGGGTCGTCGCCGTCGTCGGCGTAGCGCCCGGCCTGGCCGCGCTGGATGCGCCCGGTGCCGAACGGCGGATCGATGTACACCAGCGCGAGGTCGGCGCCGGCGTGGGCGGTGGCGATCGCCAGGCTGTCGCCGTGCGCCACCACGTCGGGCGGCACCGCGGGGGGCGCGACAAACGGCAGCGCCAGCGATTGGGCCTTGGCCATCGATCGCGGTGCTACCATGAGCGCATGGAGTTCGGGCGGTGGTACCCGCTCACCGCAGCCGACGCCCACGCGCCCGATGGGCCCGGCGTGCTGCAGGTGCGGGTGCGCACCGGCCTGGTCGAGTACCCGCGCGGCAAGAGCGCGATGGTGCACTACCAGGCCGCCGCCGACGTGCGCGCGGCGGCCCGCGCGCTGGCCGCCGCCCACCCCGACGCCGACTGGCTGTGCCGCCACCTGATCGATCTGGCCGACCCGGCCGCCGCGCCCGACATCGCCGCGCGGCTGATCCGGGACTTCGCCGCGCGGTTCGGGCGCGCGCCGGGGGCGCCGTGAAGCTGGTCGACGCCGACGCCGACGATCCCGCGGTCGCGCCGCCGCCACCGCCGCCGCCGCGGCTCGACAAGCGCCGCGTGTCGGTGTCGTTCGTGTTCACCGTGACCGTGCTGATCGGCTGCGTCGTCGCGGTGTTCACGCTGTTCCCGTCGCGCCACAACCAGGTCGCGGCCAGCGCGCTGGCGGCGCACCGCGCCACCGCGCCGTGGGACCTCGAGCGGCCCGACGCCGCGACGCTGATGGCGTGGGCCAAGGGCGCGGTCGGTCGCGACCCGCCGGTCCCCGCCGGCGCGGGGTTGGTGCCGCTCGGCGCGCGCCGCATCGCGATCCTGCGTCGTCCGGCGGCGGTCATCCGCTACCAGATCGGCGCCGATCAGGTCACCGTCGTGCTGCAGCGCGCCCGCGACCTGCAGAGCCGCACCCTCCACGACGATCAGGACGGCGATCGGGTCGAGGCGTGGCGCAGCGGCGCGTGGACGGTGATCGCGATCGGCCCGACGGCGACGGTCGCGACCTGGCTGCCGCTGGTCCACGGCCGCGCGACGACGCCGGCACCGTGATCACGGCGACCACGGGATCGACACGATCAGGTACGGCAGCGGCACCGGCGGGTAGTCGGAGTAGAGCGCCGCGGCGAGCCCGATCGAGCCGCTGACGCGCCCGCCGTGGAACTGCACGCCGGCCGCGAACGCGTGGGCCAGCGCGGGGGTGTCGGGGCAGCCGACCTGGCCGCGGGCGCGCACGTCGCGCGCGCACGGCGGCGGCGGTCCCGGGATGCGCCCCGCCGCAGCCACCGCCCGCACCGCGCCGAGATCGATCGACGCGGTCACCAGGTCGACGTCGATCGCCTCGGCGCCGCCGAGGAAGCGGCGCCGCGACCACGCGACGTGCCCGCGCGTCCCGTACAGCCCGACGCCGAGCTCGCCGCCCCACCGCCGCCCGCCCTCCCCGTCGAGCGACGCCGCCATCGCCTGCGCGCCCACCGTGACCCGCAGCGCCCCCGCCCGCACCAGCTGCCCTCGCAGCGCCGCGTCAGCCTCGTACAGCTGCACCGGCGGGATCAGCGCGCCCGCGCCGACCCGCAGCTCGAGCCCCGGCGCCACGCCGACCGCCGCACCGACGTGCGCGACCACCGTGTACTCGAAGCGCACCTTCCCCGCCTCCACCACCTCGCCCGTCGGCGCCCACGGCGCCACGTGCGTGCCCAGCGGCTCCGCCCGCGCGGTGGACGCGACCACGAGCGCGACGAGCATGACGACAACGCGGACGACGACGCGCACCGTGCCCCTCACTGCAACCCGCGCGCCGCCCGCAACTCATCGACTTCCACCGCCACCACCGCCGCCGCCCGCCCGCCATCGCGACATCCGAGTCCGGATCCCGTGCCCATCCCCGTGCCCGTCCCCGTGCCCGTGCCCGTGCCCGTGCCCGTGCCCGTGCCCGTGCCCGTGCCCGTCCCCGTCCCCGTCTCCGTCCCCGTCCCCGTCCCCGACTTCGGCCACGGTCACGGCCGCGGTCGCGGCCACGGTCACGGTCGCGGCCACGGTCACGGCCACGGCCACGGTCGCGGTCGCCGTCACGGTCACGGTCACGGTCGCGGTCGCGGCCACGGTCGCCGTCGCGGTCGCCGTCGCGGTCACGGTCGCGGTCTCACGGTCGCGGTCTCAGCCGCGTTCCTACGTCCCGCTCGCCGTCAGCCTCCGGCACACGACTCCGCCTCGCGCCCCGCCGCGCAGCTTCTCCCGATCCGCGGCGCGCGGCCCGAGCGCCACGCACACCTCCGCCGCGCCGTCGGTGATCCGGAACGCGCCCGGCACCGCCACCGCGTTGCCACACGCGACCTCCTGCGGCGCCAGCGGGAACGCCACCTCGCGCCCCTGCACCACCGCGACGTCGACCCACGCGGCGCCGCCAGGCGCGCACGTCAGCTCGACCTTCCAGCGATCGTCCTCGCGCACGTCGTCGGGGTCGAACGCGATCACGCCGGCGCGCTCGCGCACCAGCCGCACCACCACGACGCCCGCGCCCTTGACCCGCACGCCGCCCGGCGGCGGTGGCGCCACCGTCGCGGGCCGCAGCGCCACCAGCGCCACGGCCGCGCCGGCCGCCAGCGCGATCCCACCGATGGCGACGCGCCAGCGCGCCCACCACGGCGGCGCGGTCGCGTCCACCGTCACCGCCGGCAGCCTCGGCAGCGGCCGCGCGTCTTCGGCGATCCGCGCGAACGCGCCCGCGCACGCCGCGCACGCGTCGAGGTGCGCGCGCACCGTCGCGGCGGTGGCCGCGTCGAGCTCGGCCAGCGCCAGCCGCTCGAGCCGCAGCCACGACACCGGCTCGCCGATGCAGGCGGCGCCGCTCACGCGCCCTCCGCGGCCAGCGCCGCCGCCGCGGCGTCGACCCGGGCCAACCGCTTGCCGACGGTCTTGCGCGACACGCCGTACAGCGCCGCGATCTCGTCCTGGGTCAGCTCGTCGACGTAGCGCGCCACCAGCACGTCGCGGTGGTCGGCGTCGAGCCGATCGCACAGCCGCGCCAGCAGGTCGAGCCCGACCACCAGCGCGCCCGACGCGCGCGGCGCCGGGGCCAGCGTCGCCTGCTGCCGCTCGAGCAGCCGGGCCCGGCCGCGCGCGTCGCGCACGACGTTGAGCGCCCGGTTGGAGACGGCTCGGTAGAGGTAGGGGAGATCCACGGGTGCAGCTCCGCGCGCGATCAGCTCGGTGAACAGCGCCTGGACGACATCGACCGCGTCCTCGCGGTTGCGCAGGATGCGCTCGGCCTTGCGCACGAGCGCGGGCCCGAAGCGCTGGTACGCGGCCTCGTGTTCACTGGCAGGTGCCACCGCGGGTTCCGACGTTGACACACGCCGGCTCGCTGCCAAAGGCGTAGCCCGGGCATTCCATGTCGGTGGTGCAGGCCCGCGGGAAGAACGACGTCGTGCACATCGCCAGCACGTCGCCGACGCACGCGCCCGACGCGCAGTCGGCGTCGGCCAGGCAGGCGCCGCCGCTGGCCACCGATGGCCCGCCGGTGCAGTGCAGCGCGCCGGTGATGTCGGTGGGGTCGCGATCGTCGTGCTCGACGACGTAGTGGATCGGCGCGCAGCTGCCGCCGCCGCAGGTGCTGTCGTCGCGGCACGCGCTGCAGTAGCTGCCGGCGCAGATGCCGGTCGCGCACTGCGCGTCGCGCACGCAGGCCAGGCCGGTCGCGGTCGACGCCGGCGCGACGCACGCCGACCACAACCCGCGCGACGCTTCGGCGTACGAGACGATCCCGCAGACGTCGCCGCCGGTGCAGTCAGCGTCGGTGGTGCACTCGCCGCACGCCGAGCCCAGCGGCCCGGGCACGCAGTCGCCGCTCGCGCAGTCGGCGTCCTCGCCGCAGATCACGCCGTCGGGGCGCGGCCCGGGCGCCAGCGCCGGCCCGACGCACTCGGCGTCGTCGGCGATCGCCGCGCCGATGTTGGCCAGCACCGCGTGGCCGCCGACCTTGGTCAGCCGGAACCGCACGCCCTGGTAGAACGCGGGCATGCGCAGCCGGAACGACACCGGCCGCCACGCGCTGGTCGGGATGCGCTCGTCGCGCTCGATCGTGCCGTCGCCGTAGACGTCGACCAGCAGGTGGACCTCGGCGTCGGCGGCGACGTCGGCCACCAGGTCGAAGCCGACGCAGGTGCCGTCCGTCGACGCCACCTCGGTCAGCTGCGAGATCGCGACGTCGGCGCCGAGCATCGCGACGCCGTGGTCGCCCGCGTGCCAGGTCGGCACCGGCGCGATCTGGCCCTTCTCGAGGGTCCAGCGGCACAGCCGATCGCCGCACCACAGGTCGAAGCCGCGGTCGTCGATGACCTGGCCGCAGTCGGTGGCGCCGCCGCTGGTGACGGCGACGCCGGCGAGGAGGAGGAGCGTGGGGAGGTGGCGCATGGGGGAGGTCCTGGGAGGCGGGGCGTGGTGCGGAAGCGGCGGAGATCCAGAGATGGCCTCGCTGACGCTCGGCTAGCTAGCGGACGACGACCACGCCGATCGACAGGCCGAGCTGGCCGGTGTCGTGGCGATCGCCGAGGAGGTTGGGCAGCGACGGCGCGTAGCTGGCGTCGAAGCGGCCGGTGACGCCGACGCCGGCGCCGATGATCCAGTCGACGCCGAGCGCGCCGGCGGCGGCGGGACCGACGTGGGTCTCGTCGGTGGCGACCGACTCCTGATCGACGAAGGTGGTGCCGGTGACCGCCAGGCCGGCGCCCAGCTGCGCGAACCCGGCGACCGGACCGACGCGGTGCTCGACGCGGCCGACCGCGCCGACGACGCCGGTGTTCCACCGGATCGTCAGCGGCTCGAGGTCGGTGTCGCGGCGCCACTCGTCGCCGCCGAACAGCACCGCCTGCCCGCCGACCAGCACGTTCGGGTGGACCCGGCGCAGCACGTCGACGCCGAGCCGGGTGCCGACGCCCAGCTGCTTGTGGTAGCCGAACTCCTCGAGCCGGTCGGTGTACGCGTCGGCGCGACCGCCGCCGAGGCCGAGCGTCGCGCTGATCAGCCACGCCGGGCCGCCGGCGGCGCCGCCGCCCTTGGTCGCGCTGGCGATCGGCGCGTCGACCGCGCACCGGCCGAGGTCGATCGGCGCCGCGCCCGGACCGGCGGTCGCGTCGCAGCGCACCACCCGCGCGGCGGTGCGCAGCAGCACCTGGTAGCGGCCCGGCGCCACCGCGACCTGCACCGCGGCGCCCTTGCTCTTCTGCAGCTCGGCCACCACCGCGCGCGCCGGCGCCTTGACCACCAGCACCTGGCCCTCGGCGTCGGCCGGCAGCGTCAACGTCGCGGTCGCCTTCTCGGGGAACGCCAGCGGGATCTCGCCGGCACCCTTGAGGTCGACCTCGACCGAGACGTGCTGGCTGCCGACCGCGGTGGCGGCGGTGGCGACCAGCGTCTGGTGGTACGTGTAGCGGTAGGCCTCGTCGAGCGAGACCTGGCCGTCGTGGTTGTCGTCGGCGGCGCCGCGCAGGCCGATCAGGAAGTTGTGGGTGAAGTACGACGAGCGCAGGAAGTCGGACTCCTGCGACAGCTCGCTGCCGGTCGACGACGCCAGCACCGCGACGCCGCTGGCGTCGAGGCGCGCCCGCGAGTTGTACGAGAAGTCGGCGGCCGGCTCGGCGCCCTTGATCCGCGAGAACGCGCCGCTCTGGCAGGCGTCGAGCACCACGACGGTCAGCGCCGCGCGGGTCGCGAACAGCCGCGCGCGCAGCGTGTCGAGCGCGAACTCGTCGGGGCCAAGCGACAGCCCCGACGCCTTGGCGTGCCCGGAGTAGTAGAAGAACACCCGCGCGGTGCGGCCGGCCGCGGCGTCGGCGGCGACCGCGCGATCGAGCGTCGCGATCGCGGCGCCCAGCGCCCGCGCCGACGGGTTGAGCACGACCTGGACACGGCTCGGCGCGTAGCCGCCGAGATCGCGCAGCACGTCGGCGACCTCGCGGGCGTCGTCCTCGGCGAAGGCCAGCGGCGCCTGCCCGGGACCGGGGCGGTTGGAGCCGACGACCAGCGCGTAGCTGACGACGTCGTCGGCGCGGGCGACGCCGGCGGAGGCCGCGGCGGCGGTGAGCGCGAACAGGGTGCACAGGAGGGGGCGCATGGGGTGCCTGGGGGGTGAGGAGCGGCGGGGGCTTCGTCCCATTGACACGCGAGCGCGCAGAAATGGGAACCGCGATCCGCCGATCGCGCCCAACTCGCCGCCAGCGCTCGGTTCCAGGGGGCGGGTCGCCCCAGCGCTCACTTCTTGCGCGGGCCGGGCTCCGTCGGCAGATGCACGGCGCGGGTCACGACCGCGCCGCCGAAGCGATCCTTGAGCTTGTCGAGCGTGTCGCCCAGCCGCTCGCCGCGAGCCCGGGCCGCCTCGTCGAGCGCCAGCTGCCGGGGCTGGTCGCGCGGCTCGAGCCCGGCGGCGAACCCGCCCAGCAGGCGCACCCGCCGCTTGGGCCGATCGGCGATGTCGACCGCCGCCAGCAGCTTGAACGCCGCCCGCGCCATCACCGCGGCGTCGGTGGTCGGATCGGCCAGCGTCGTCCGCCGGGTGATCTGCCGGAAGTCGTCGTACTTGACGATCACGCCGACCACCGCCGCGCGCAGCTGCGCGCGCCGCACCCGCTCGGCCACGCGATCGAGCTGGTGCAGGAGCACGATCTCGAGCTCGTCCTTCTCCCACAGGTCGTCGTCGAAGGTCTCCTGGTGGCCGATCGTCACCGGCGGCGCCTCGTCCTCGACGACGCGCGGATCTTCGCCGCGGGCCAGCGCCGCGATCATCGGCCCGGCGTTGGGGCCGAGCCGCGCCACCAGCGCGCCCTCGGGGTAGCCGGCGACGTCGCCGATCGTCACCAGGCCCAGCTCGCGCAGCGCCTGGGCGGTGACCTCGCCGACGCCGTACAGCCGGCCCAGCGGCAGCGGCGCCAGGAACGCCGCGACGCGATCGGGCTCGACGACGCGCAGCCCGTCGGGCTTGTCGATGTCCGAGGCGATCTTGGCCGCCATCTTGGTCGGCGCGATCCCCACCGACGCCACCAGCGCCAGCTCGCGACGCACCCGCGCCTTGATCGCCTCGCCGACCGCGCGCGCCGGCCCCAGCAGCCGCTCGCTGCCGGTGAGATCGACGAACGCCTCGTCGAACGACAGCCCCTCGACCGCCGGCGAGAAGTCGGCGAGGATCGCGAAGAAGCCGCGCGACGCCTCGGCGTAGCGCTCCATCCGGTGCGGCACGACGATCGCGTGCGGACAGCGGCGCAGCGCCTCGGCCATCGGCATCGCCGAGAACACGCCGTAGGCGCGCGCCTCGTAGCTGGCGGCCGCGACCACGCCGCGGCGGGCCGAGCCGCCGACCAGCACCGGCTTGCCGCGCAGCGCGGGATCGTCGCGCTGCTCGACCGCCGCGAAGAACGCGTCGAGGTCGACGTGGAGGATCGTCGGCGTCGCCACCGACCGCCAGTCTACTTCCGCAGCAGCGTCGGGTGGGCGCCGAGGATGATCACCGCGGCGGCCGCCAGCATGACGACGTACGGCAGGGCCCGGGGCAGCTCCTTGACGTTGCCGTTGCGGAACCGCTTGACCTGGGCGCGGGTGAAGCCGTGGATCGCGAACAAGGTCAGCGCGACGATCGTCAGCTTGACGTGCAGCCAGCCGCCGGTCTTGAACGCGCTGGGCGTGGTGCCGAACGCCATCCAGAAGCCGCACACCAGCGCCAGCGTCGCGCCGAGATCCATGATCATCGCGGTGCGGCCCTCCTGGCGAGCGCACACGTCGCGGGCGGGGCCCTCGACCATCGCGTGGACCCGCAGGAGGTACAGGGTGGCCAGCATGCCCGCGACCCATGCGACGAAGCCGGTGATGTGGCCGATGTGCAGCCAGGCGTGGACCGTGATGCTCATGGCGCCCCTTATAGCCTGACAGGGCGATCCGCGCGCGCCTCCCCGCCCCGGGCGGCGCCTTCGACGCTGGCGTCGGGCCGCGGGATGTCACTACAATGGTCTGCCCGCGGTCGCCGCGGGCTGGAGACCTCATGCGCACCACCGACGCGCTCGCCGCGCTCGCTCTCGTCATCGCCTCCGCGTTCGTGCCGGCCTGCTCGTGCGGGAGCACGCCGGGCGACGCACCCGCGTGCGTCGGCGGCACCGACCTCGACGGCGACCACTACGGGCCCAACTGCCCGGCCGGCGCCGACTGCAACGACAACGACCCCGCGCTGCACGACGACTGCTGCGCCGCCGGCATCTACCAGGGCTGCCCGTGCGACCCGGCGATCGACACCGCCCCGGTGCCGTGCTTCGACGGCCCGCCGGCGCTCCCCGGCACCGGCGCCTGCGTCAAGGGCACCCGCACCTGCAACGCCACCACCGCGACCTGGAACCTGTGCGTCGGCCAGGTGTTGCCCAACGACGAGGTGTGCAACGCCGCCGACGACGACTGCGACAACGCGACCGACGAGGGCGTCATGTCGGCGTGCGGCAACTGCCTGCCCGGCTGCGACGGCGCCGGCGTCGACACCGATCCGTTCCCGTGCACCGCGATGAACCCGTCGATCGAGTGCGACGGCGTCGGCGTCGATCCGATGGGCGACATCGTCCTCGACAGCTCGACGATCGAGAACCACTTCCTGTGGATCGCCAACGACCACGACGGCACGGTGACCAAGCTCGACACCCGCACCGGCGCCGAGGTCGGCCGCTACCCGTCGGTGACCCACGCCCGCGTGGTCAACCACACCGGCCGCAACTTCCCGCTGTACAGCGACGGCACCGCCGGCAACGGCTACGCGGTCAACCGGCCGTCGCGCACCGCCGTCGACTTCTACGGCGACGTCTGGGTCGCCAACCGCGCGCCCGGCTTCCAGCCCAGCATCACCAAGATCTGGAACGCCGTCGCCGACTGCGTCGACGCCAACGGCAACGGCGTGATCGACACGTCGCGCGACGTCGACGGCAACAACCGCATCGATCCGGCCAACCCGGCCGAGTTCTTCGGCGAGGCCGACGAGTGCGTCGCGATGACGGTGGTCGTCGGCGATCAGGGCGACAGCAACTTCTGGCAGGCCCGCGCGCTGGCGATCGACGCCGGCAACGCCATGCCCGGCCAGCGCAACCCCGGCAACGTCTGGGTCGGCATGTTCAGCGAGCAGGCCTTCTACCAGATCGACGGCGTCACCGGCGCGCTCCTCCAGCGGGTGCCGCAGACCGGCAGCTTCGCCAGCGCGCTCGGCGTGAACATCAACCCCTACGGCGCGGCCATCGACGGCATGGGCCGGCTGTGGGCGCCGAGCGGCTGCTGCGGCGCCG
The DNA here is from genome assembly GCA_016794525.1 of Myxococcales bacterium. GTDB lineage: Bacteria > Myxococcota_A > Polyangia > Haliangiales > Haliangiaceae > UBA2376. The sequence continues at coordinate 36,506 of JAEUJY010000105.1, read as the reverse complement.
TCTACCTCGCGCGCATCGACACCGGCGCCAACCCGGCCCCGCTGTCCTACGTCATGCAGCAGTCGGCCGGCGGCTCCTACGGCATCGCGGTCGACCTGCAGAACCGCGTGTGGCTGGGCGGCTACCCGACCAACGAGACGTTCCGCTACGACCCGGCGACCAACGTCTGGACCTCGGTGGCGCTGGCCGGCCTGACCCCGGGCTGGGCGGTGCGCGGCATCGGCATCGACACCCGCGGCAACGTCTGGGGCGCGCTGCACACCAACCCGTCGTTCACCGGCTCGCGGCTGGTGCGGATCAACGCCGACACCGCGACCGCCACCGGCGTCTGGGACCTCCCGGGCCAGAACGTGCCGGTCGGCGCTGGCGTCGACTTCGACGGCGACGTCTGGGCGGTCAACCAGAGCTCGTCGACGGCGTCGCGGCTGCACATCGACCAGGCCACCGGCGAGCCGGCGGCCCACCCGATGACCGGCAACACCGTCGACACCTTCCCGGTCGGCCAGAACCCGTACACCTACTCCGACTTCACCGGCCTCGGGCTGCGCACCGTGACCCGCTCGCAGGGCGAGTACATCGTGCCGATCCAGGGCTGCGCCAGCGGCCGCGCCGCCAAGTGGGTGACCGTGACCTGGACGCAGACCACGCCGCCCGGCACCCGGGTCGAGGTCTACGTGCGCTCGGGCGACGATCTGCTGACGCTCGATCAGCAGCCGCTCTACGGGCCGTGGACGATGTCGCCGGCCGACCTGCAGCAGCCGCCGGGGCCGGTGCCCGACGGCAAGTACCTGCTCCTGATCCTGCGGTTGATCTCCGACGACCGCGAGTCGACGCCCATCGTGCACAGCTACAACGTGCAGTGGAGCTGCGACGACCCGCCGCCGATGTGATGGGCGCGCCGTCGTGACCACGCTCAAGCTGTTCTTCCACGACGCCTGCTTCGACGGCGCCGCGTCGGCGGCGCTGTTCGCGGCGTTCTACCGGACGCGGCGCCCCGACGCGACGATCGTCCCGGTCGGCCTGCACCACAAGCTGGGCGACGCGTTCGCCGACGCCGCGATCGACGGCGACGACAACGCCTGCGTCGACTTCCGCTACTGTCCGCACCCGGCGATGCGCTGGTGGTTCGATCACCACGCGACCGCGTTCCACCCGGCCGAGCTGGCCGCGCACTTCGAGGCGCGGCGCGATCAGCAGATGGCGTTCGAGCCGACCGCGCCGTCGTGCGCCGGCGTCGTCACGCGCACGCTGGCCGCGCGCTACGGCTGGACGCCGCCGCCGCACCTCGCCGAGCTGACCGCGTGGGCCGACATCGTCGACGCCGCCGCCTACCCCGACGCCGCCACCGCGTGCGCGCTGGGCTCGCCCGCGACCCGGCTGGCGGTGTGGGTGGCCAGCGTGCGCAACCCGCCGCTGATCGCGCGCTTCATCGCCGCGCTCGAGCGCGAGCCGCTCGAGGCCATCGACCGCGCGCCGTGGGTGCGGGCCGATCTCGATCCGATCCTCACCCGCCGCGCCGGCGACCGCGAGCGGTGGCGCAAGCTGGGGCAGGTGCGCGGCGAGGTCGTGCTGTTCGATCTGGTCGGGCGCGGCGTCGGCTCGCCGGGGCTGACCGCCTACGACCTGTTCCCGGCGTGCACGTACACCGTCACGCTCCTGGCCTCGGACAGCGCGGTGAAGGTCGGCGTCGGCTGGAACCCGTGGGGCGGCGCGCGCCGCCACGACCTCGGCCAGCTGTGCGCCAGCCACGGCGGCGGCGGCCACGCGGTGGTCGGCGGGGTGACGTTGCCCGGCGGCGCGATCGACGCCGGCCGCGCGGTCGCGACGGCGATCGTCGCGTCGCTCACCGCGTGAGCGCGGCCGGGCTCACTGGCCGAGCAGCTGCAACCGGACGTACGGCTCGGCGAACCACCAGAACAGCGCGGCCATGGCGAGGAACGGTCCGAACGGCACCTCGACGCGGGCCAGGCCGGGGTCGGCGTCGTCGCCGTCAGCGTCGCCCTCCGTGGCCGGCGCGTCCGTGACCGGCGGGTCCATGGCCGGCGCGTCCGTGGCCGGCTTGGCCGGGTCGGCGTCTCCGCCGCGGCGGCGCGCCAGCAACAGCGTCGGCACCGCGATCACCGTGCCGAGCATGGCGCCGCCGAACAGCCCGACCACGACGCCGCGCCAGCCGAGCAGCGCGCCGACCACCGCGAGGATCACGCCGTCGCCGTAGCCCATGCCCTCGCGGCCGGTGAGGTAGTAGAAGCCGTCGGCGATCAGCCGCACGATCCCGTAGCCGACCGCGATGCCGATCAGCCCGTCGGGCCAGTGGCGCTCGGGGAGCAGCAGGCCGAGGCCGTAGAACACCGGGATCGCCGGGTACGACGGCAACGGCAGCACCAGCTTGTGATCGAGATCGGTGAACAGGATCACGACCATCGTCCAGGCGAACGCCGCGCCGATCGCGAAGCGCGCGACGCGGTCGCCGATCGGCTCGAGCGGCTCCCGCGCCACGACCGCGAACCACCACGCCGCCGCGAACAGCGCGCCGGTGACCGCCTCGACGATCAGGTAGCGCGCCGAGAACGCGGTGCCGCAGTCGCGGCACTTGCCGCGCAGCCACAGCCAGCTGAGGATCGGCACGTTGTCGTACCAGCGCACGGCGTGGCCGCAGACGCCGCAGTGCGACCCCGGGTGGACAACCGAGCGGCCCTTGGGGTGAGCGTCGGTCGGCGGCCAGCGGTAGATGCAGACGTTGGCGAAGCTGCCCCACAGCGTCCCGAACAGAAACGCCGCGACCAGCGCGGCCGGGCTGTGGGCCAGGTCGTCCAGCGGCGACGGCTGCATCGGCTCCACCGTACCACCCTGCGGTCGACGCGGGTTGACCCTCGGGGACGCGGACGCTATCTACGGGCGATGGAGCGCGCCTGCGCCTGGATGCTCGTCGCCGCGATCGCCGCTTGCGGTGGCGGTAGCGGCGATCGTGAGCCGCCGGGCCTGGTCACGCCGATCGCCACCGCCCCGGCGCCGATCGACGTCGGCCGCGCCGGCAAGGACGGCCGCGAGCTGGCCCGCGCGCTGGCCCAGCCGTGGCGGGTCGCGGTCGCCAAGCTCGGCGACCACCGCCTGACGATCACCAGCACGGTGACGGTCAAGGACGGCGACACCACCCTCGAGCAGCTCGGCGAGACCGTGACGATCGAGTCGGCGGCCGCCGGCCCGTACCACGCCACCGCCGACAACACGGCCGACGACGGCCGCGAGGTGATCTGGGAGGGCGGCCGGCTGTACCTGCGACCCCGCTACGCGCGCTGGCACGGCCGCGGCCCCGAGACCGACGACGAGCCCGCGGCGATCCGCGATCAGCTGGCCGCGGTGCTCGGCGACTACGTCGACCTGCTGGCCCGCGGCCTCGAGGTCAGCGCCAAGGGCGCCGAGACCGTCGCCGGCCGCGCCGGCCACAAGCTCGAGCTCAAGCTGGCGCCGTCGCCGCGGTCGGTGGCGCGCGAGGCGCTCACCCAGCGGTCGTGGCGCGACACCGTGCAGGTGGTCGGGATCGGCGGCGAGCTGGTGCTCGACGACGAGCTCGGCGTCGCGCTGCGCGCGGCGGTGGCCGGCGAGGTGACGTTCGAGCGCGACGGCAAGCGCCTGACGATGGCGATCACCGTCAAGCAGCAGGTCGACGCGATCGCCGCGCCGACGATCGCGCCGCCGGCGGCCGATCAGGTGGTGGCCACGCCGACCCGCTCGCGCGAGGTCGACGATCGCAACGCGCTGCTCAAGGGCATCGCCCCGCCCCAGGGCAAGGCCGCGGTCGACGAGCCCGCGCTGGTCGACCCGACCGCGCCGACGCCCGCCGCGCCGACGCCCGCCGCGCCGACGCCCGCCGCGCCCGCCGTCCCCGGAGCCGGCAAGTGACCACGCTGACCTTGCGCCGCGACTACCTGCAGGCCCACCGCCGGCTGGCGGTGGCGCGCGCGCTCGCGACCACCGCGGCCAGCCTGGTGCCGGTGCCGTTCCTCGACGACTGGCTGCGCGAGGCGGTGCTGGGCGGCGCCTACAAGCGCATCGCCGCCACCTACCAGATCGATCTCGACCCGACCGCGGTGAAGAACCTCGTCCACGGCCGCAGCAAGCCGGCGTCGTGGGTCGACCTCACGTCGTCGGCGCTGGCGCTGCGGCTGGCCAGCCAGAGCGTCAAGCGGGTGATGATGGCGATCACCGCGATGCGCCGGGCCCAGGCCGCGTCGCGGACGTTCGCCAGCCTGACGTTGTTCGATCACTACTGCGCGCGGCTGCACACCGGGCTCGGGCTCGACGGACCGCGCGCGCTGGCGATCGCCGACGCGATCGGCGCGGCGCTGGCGACGACGCCGGGCGGGCTGTCGTTCGAGCCGTTCCGCCGCGGCGCGCTGGTGGCGGCGCGCACCGCGGCCAAGGCGCCGCTGGCGATCGCCGATCTGGCCTCGGGCGGGCGGCTGCGCAAGCTGCTCGACCGCGGCAAGGACGAGGTCGCGCTGGCCGAGGCGGTCGACGAGGTCGACGCGCTGGTCGATCGCGAGCTGGCCGATCGCGACGGCTGGTTCGCCAAGGCGGTGGCGGCGATCGAGCTGCAGCTGACCGCCGACGTCAACCCGTTCCTCGACACCGCGATCGAGCGGTTCGAGGCGACGTGGCGAGGCAAGCCGTGACCGCGCTGGCGCCCGAGCGGGCCGCGCTGCGCGACGTGAAGCGCGTGGTGGTCAAGATCGGCTCGCGGCTGCTGGCCGAGAGCCCGGCCGGCCGCCCGGCGACGATCGCCGATCAGGTCGCGGCGCTGATCGCGCGCGGCGTCGAGGTGATCCTGGTGTCGTCGGGCGCGATCGCGCTCGGCGTCAAGGCGCTGCGGCTGGCGGCGCGCCCGGCCGACCTGCCCGGCCTGCAGGCGGCGGCGGCGGTCGGCCAGAGCCGGCTGATGCAGCACTGGGAGCACGCCTTCGCGCCCCACGATCGGCTGATCGGCCAGGTGCTGCTCACCCACGACGACGTCGGCGATCGCGGCCGGTTCCTGTCGGCGCGCAACACGCTGCGCGCGCTGCTCGATCGCGGCGTCGTGCCGATCATCAACGAGAACGACACGGTCGCCGTCGAGGAGATCAAGTTCGGCGACAACGATCAGCTGTCGGCGCTGGTGATGAGCCTGAGCTCGGCCGACGCGCTGGTGATCCTGACCGACGTCGACGGCGTCTGGGACGAGCACAAGGTGCGCATGCCGATCGTGCGCGACATCGAGCGCGAGGCCGCGCCGGTGGCCGGGGCGTCGCGCGCCGACGGCGTCGGCTCGGGCGGCATGGCGTCGAAGGTCGGCAGCGCGCGCATGGTGACCCGGCTCGGCGTGCCGTGCGTGATCGCGCCCGGCCGCGCGCCGCGGGTGCTGCTCGACGTGCTCGACGGCGCCGACGTCGGCACGCTGTTCGTGCCAGGCGAGGCGGTCAGCCGGCGCAAGCACTGGATCGCGTACGGCGCCAAGCCCGCCGGGCGGGTGGTGATCGACGACGGCGCCCGCCGCGCGCTGTGCGAGCAGGGCAAGAGCCTGTTGCCGGCCGGCATCGCCGCGCTCGACGGCGACTTCGCCGCCGGCGACACCGTCAGCGTGGTCACCGCCGACGGCCGCGAGGTCGCGCGCGGGCTGGCCGCCTACCCCGCCGCCGACCTGGCCCGAATCCGGGGCTTGCATTCGACCGACATCGAGGCGACGCTTGGTTACAAGACGCTCGACGAGGCCATCCACCGTGACGATCTCGTGCTCGTGTGATGCTCCGTGAGCGTCAGTCGCACCTCGTGACCGAAGCCGATCTTCGCTCCCTCGCCTCCGCCGCCCGCGCCGCCAGCCGGGTCGTCGCCAAGGCCCCGGCCCAGCAGCGCCACGCCGCGCTGGTGGCGATCGCCGCCGCGGTGCGCGCCCAGGCGCCCGCCATCCTCGCCGCCAACCAGCGCGATCTCGACGGCGCCGCCGCCCGCGGCCTGGCCCCGGCGATGATCGACCGGCTGCGCCTCGACGAGCAGCGCCTGGCGGCGATCGCCGCGGCGGTCGACGAGATCGCGGCCCAGCCCGAGCTGATCGGCCGGCTCGAGCGCGAGGAGACCCGCCCCAACGGCCTGCGGATCGCGCGGATGCGCATCCCGCTCGGCGTGATCGCGATCGTCTACGAGGCGCGGCCCAACGTCACCGTCGACGCCGCCGCGCTGTGCCTGAAGGCCGGCAACGCCTGCATCCTGCGCGGCGGCTCCGAGGCGTTCCACTCCAACCAGGCGCTGGGCGGCGCGGTCGCGGCCGGGCTCGAGGCCGCCGGGCTGCCGGCGGCGGCGGTGACGGTGGTGCCGTCGACCGATCGCGAGGCGATCCGGACGCTGGTCGGCCTCGACGATCTGATCGACCTGTGCATCCCGCGCGGCGGCGAGGGGCTGATCCGGTTCGTCGCCGAGCACGCCCGCGTCCCGGTGATCAAGCACTACAAGGGCGTCTGCCACCTCTACGTCCACGCCGCGGCCGATCTCGAGATGGCGCTGGCGATCGCCGACAACGGCAAGACCTCGCGCCCCGGCGTGTGCAACGCGCTCGAGACGATCCTGGTCGATCGCGCGATCGCCGACGTCGCGGTGCCGCGGCTGTGCGCGCGCCTCGGCGGCAAGGGCGTCGAGATCCGCGGCGACGCCGACGTCGTGCGGCTGGGCGGCGCCGGCGTGCGCGCGGCCACCGCGGCGGACTGGGACGCCGAGTACCTCGACCTGATCGTCGCGATGGCGGTGGTCGACGACCTCGACGCCGCGATCGCCCACATCGAGCGCCACGGCTCCGATCACACCGAGGCCATCGTCACCACCGACGCCGCCGCCGCGGCGCGGTTCCTGGCCGAGGTCGGCAGCTCGACCGTCGTCCACAACGCGTCGACCCGCTTCGCCGACGGCGGCGAGCTGGGCCTGGGCGCCGAGATCGGCATCTCGACGACGCGGCTCCACGCCTACGGCCCGATGGGCGCCGAGGGCCTCACCACCAGCAAGTTCGTCGTCCGCGGCACCGGCCAGATCCGGTGACGCGGCGTAACCACCCCGGAGACCTCAACTGATGCCCACGTCCCATGAGTGACCGCCCCAAGGCCAAGAGCCGCCCCGACACCGACCCGCGCCCGGCGCGGGCCCAGGGCGACGACGACGCCACCCCGACCACCCCGCGCACCGACGACGCCGGCCTCGACGACGCGCTGCGCGCGCTCGCGCTGGCGCTCGACAAGAAGGCGCTCGAGCCGGTGCTGCTCGACGTGCGCGGCCTGTGCACGTACGCCAGCTACCAGCTGGTGGTCAGCGGCCGCTCCGATCGCCAGGTCGACGCGATCTGCGAGGGCATCTCGGTCGGGATGAAGGAGGCCGGCATCCGGCCGCTGTCGACCGAGGGCAAGCGCTCGGGGCAGTGGGCGCTGCTCGACTTCGGCGACCTGATCGTCCACGTCTTCCACCACCCGTCCCGCGAGCACTACGACCTCGAGGGCCTGTGGATCGACGCGCCGCGGGTGCCGATCGAGGTGCCGGCCGAGGCCCGGGTCGCGGCCGACGACTACGCGTGAAGATCACGCTGGCGACGGTCGGGCGGCTCAAGGAGGACTACCTGCGGGCCGCCGAGGACGAGTACCGGAAGCGGCTCAAGGCCTACTGCACGCTGGCGGTCACCGAGCACAAGACCGTCGCCGAGCTGCTGGCCGCGGTGCCGGCGAGCGCGCACCTGTACGCGTTCGACGAGCGCGGCGACGCGCTGTCGTCGACCGAGTTCGCGACCGCGGTCTTGGCCCGCGAGCAGAGCCACGGCGGCGGCGCGCCGCTGGTGTTCGCGATCGGCGGCGCCGACGGCCTCGGCGACGCGGTGCGCGCGCGCGCGACGCGCCTGCTCGCGTTCGGCAAGATGACGATCGCCCACCGGCTGGTGCGGGTGCTGGTGCTCGAGCAGCTCTACCGCGGCTTCCGGATCGTCCGCGGCGAGCCGTACCACCGCGAGTAGCGCGGTTCAGGCCACCGCGCGCCAGCGGACCCGGAGCTGGGTGACGCGCCCGGCCGCCGGGCCGCGGACCGCCGTGACGTGGGCCAGCACGCGCTGACGGAACCGCCACCGCTCCTCGAGGTCGTCGATCGACAGCAGCGCGACCGGCGGGCGCGCGAGCGCGCGGGCGTGCCAGCGCGGGACGCGCGCCAGGCCCGCCACCCCCGCGAACGAGGGCCCGACGGCGACGATCGGGGCCAGCGCCATCACCGCCAGCGCCGCCAGGCGCTCGGCCCGCGGCAGGATGATGGCGTCGACGTCGGCCGCCGGCGCCTCGCCGTCGATCACGACGCCGCCGAGCGCGAGCACGTTGGCCGCGAACCACGACAGCCGCGCACCCGCCAGCGGGCTGGGCGCGCCGGCGCGTTCGCCGACCAGGACGCCGAGCCGGACCGCCGGGCGAGGCGCACGCGACACCGCGTTGGCGATCGTCATGGCGCCACGATCGCACCCGCCCGCGACACCCTTGGGGCGGGATCGTGACGTCTCGTCGAACTTTCGCCGGCGCGCGGTGGCCGGGCACGCGTCAGCGCGGGCGGTAGACGATGCCGACCCGGCGGCAGGCGTCGGCGGCGCGGGCCGGGCGCGGCTGGAAGCGCAGCGTGCGCGCGTCGGCGAGCAGCGCCTGGTCGAGGCCGGCGATGCCGCTGGTGCGGACCACCGACGCGTCGGTGACCGCGCCGTCGCCGCCGACGCACACCCGCAGGTCGGCGCGGGCGTGGCCGCCGAGCTCGGAGGCGACGCGGTGGGCGAAGCGATCGGCGGCGCGCGGCGCCGGCTGGGCGGCGGTGCGCGACGAGGTCCCGGCGCAGCCGGCGGCGGCGGCGAGCGCGATGGCGAGGACGGCGAGCTTGGTGGTGGTGTGCATGCGGCGCGAGCATTGCGATCGCCGTGCCACGTCGTCGCAGCGGCCAAGCCCGCGCCGATGCACGCGCGCGATCACGCGGCGCGCGCTCGTGCGACGGTCGCTCGTCCGTCGCAGCGGCGTCGCTGGATCGCAGGCGCGCGTGGGTGCGTCAGCGCGCGACCCACGCCGGGTCGCGGGTGGTGTCGCCGGCGCTGGTGCCGAGCGTCGCGGTGTGGCCGCGGCCGCTGCTGTCGGCCGAGGTCTGGCCGCTGCCCTCGTCGAAGGTCCACTCGCCGACCAGCCCCGGCGTCGGGCCGAGCTGGTGGGTGTGCATGTCGGCCCAGATCTGCGCCGGCGTGCGCACCGTCGAGAACACCCGGACCTCGTCGATCGGGCCGGCCCAGAAGCCGTCGATCGCGCCGTTCTCGATGTCGGCGCCGATCAGCAGATCGTGCAGGTCGTAGCCGAGCGGCGCGGTGGCCGGGAAGCACGCGACCGGCTGGCCGTCGACGTACATCGTCACGGCGCCGGCGGCGCTGTCGTAGGTGGTGGCGAGGTGATGCCACGCGGCCCCCGGCGTCCACGCCACCGCGGTCTGCTGGAAGCCGTTGGCCGCGGCGACGCCGGTGCGGATCTGGCCGCCCATCGACCAGATCGTGTAGCTGTCGAGGTAGCCGCCGCCGTAGGTGCGGCCGAAGACGGTGTTGAAGCCGCCGGCCAGCGCGCCGACCTGCACCCACGCCTGCATCGTGACGTCGGGCGGGCCGAGGTCGGGCGCGTTGGCGATGGTCGTGACCTGCGCGCCGTCGTAGCGCAGCGCGAAGCTGGGCGTGCCGCCGCCGATCGTGGCGCCGCTGGCGATCGGGTCGGGCGTCACCGCGACCACGTCGAGCTGGACGAACTGGCCGTCGTAGGGCTGCGCGACCGCGGTGCCGGGGATCGAGATCGGCGTGCCGGTGGCGTCGAGGTTGCGGATCTCGGCGCCGTCGACGGCGTCGGCGAACAGCGTCACGGTGGCGCCGGCGTCGACGCGGAAGGTCTGCTGGTAGTCGAGCGCGAACGTGTTGGTGATGTACGAGGTGCCGGCGTTGACGTAGTACGTCTGCGGCGGCGACGAGACGGTGATGCGGTAGACGTTGTACGGGTCGCCGTTGATCGTGCCGCCGCTCGACCACGCGCCGCTGACGCAGCCGGCGGGGTAGGTCTTCTGCTCGATGACGCCGCGCAGCCGCACGGTGACGTCGTAGGTGACGCCCGGCGTGCCGCCCATCGTGGCGCTGGCGCTGGTGGTCGGCGTGGTCGCGCACGACGTGCCGCTGGCGCCGGGCGCGCACGGCAACAGCCACAGCAGGCCGTCGAGCGTGCCGGCGACGTCGACGCAGGCGTGCCCGCTGGTGCAGACGAAGCCGGCGGGATCGGGGCCGCAGTCGGCGGCGGTGCAGCACGCGCCGGTGACGCAGGCGCCGCCGCAGCAGACGCCGGTGCCGCCCGCGCACGCGACGCCGTCGGCGGTGCAGACGAAGGCGTCGACGCCGGCGTCGAGCGGGGGCGCGTCGAGCGCGGGCGCGTCGAGCGGCGTGGCGTCGATGGCCGCAGCGTCGGGCTCGGCCGCGTCGGCGGCCCCGGCGTCGATGGCGGACGCGTCGATGGCACCGGCGTCGGGCGCCGCGGCGTCGACGTCGGACGCGTCGACGGCACCGGCGTCGTCGGAGATCTGGCCGTCGATCGCCGCCGCGTCGCCGGGGCGCGCGTCGATGATCGGACCCGGATCGCTGCCGCAGCCGACCAGCAGCGCGACCACCAAGGCGCTCATCCGCATCATCGCCGCATCGTACGTCACGGGGATGGCGGCTCCGGATCGCCGCCGTGGTGACTCGCCGATACGCGCGCGCGGTCCGGTGGTCGACCCGCTGCCAGCGTAGCGGCGGTGGTGGATCCCACCAGCGTCAAAATGGTTAGCCATTTCAGCGGGTTGCGGCCTGGGGAAGTGTCCCTTTGGGCGACGCGGTGCGGCTGAAATCGCGAGTGAAATCAACGGGGTGGCCCCCCGGATCCTGTCCCCGCTTTCCCTCTGGAACCTTGTACGGTACTCCCTGGCAAAAGCTTCCCTGGCGCTGGTGAAATAAGCCTACCGATGGTGGCGGGAGCCGCTGGGTCCGGATTTGGCTATGAAGTTTCAGTGGGTTGGGTGTGGCATCGGGCTTGCTCTGATGGGCGGCACGATGCCCATCCTCGCCATTCGCCAGAGCCCGATCGCCTCTGACTGGACGGAACGCGAGCTGCTCGCATCGGTCTTGCGGAACGAGCAGCGGGGCTGGAACGAGCTGGTCCGCCGCTACCGCGGGCTGATCTATCGGTGCATCACCAAGGTCACCAACAAGTGCGCGCCGTACGCGTCGAACGCCGACGCGGACGAGGTGTTCGCCGAGGTCCTGATGGGCCTCCTGCGCGACGACATGCACAAGCTCCGCATGTACGACCCGACCCGCGGCACCAAGCTCGGCTCGTGGATCGGCATCATCGCCGTCAACACCGCCTACGACTTCCTGCGCGGCAGCTTCCGCCGCCCGGCCGGCGACCGCCTCGACGCGTCGTACGACCCGCACGCGCCGTACGACCGCACCCCGCTCGACATGCTGCTCGACAAGGAGCGGTGGAGCCACCTGAACACGATCCTCGACGAGTTCAGCGCCAAGGACCGCCAGTTCCTCGATCTGTTCTACGCGCGCGGCATGGAGGCCGAGGAGGTCGCCGCCGAGATGCAGATCAGCCTCAAGACGGTCTACTCGAAGAACCACAAGATCCGCACCCACCTGCGCCGCTGCGTCGAGAAGCTCACCGAGCTGTCGGCGATCGCCGACCTGGCGCCGGTCGAGTTCGCGACCGCGTAGTCGCCCGCCCGCGCGGCGCGGTCACCCGATCCGCAGCCGCCGCATCATCGCGCGCACCGTCGCGCCGGGATCGCGCGCGCGCCCGCGGCCGACCTCGCCCAGGAGCGTGGCCGCCGCCGCCGCCCGCCCGCCGCTGCGGGCCAGCGCCAGCTCGAGCGCGGTCTTCTCGAGCGCCGCCACCGCGGCGCGCAGGTTGAAGCCGCCGGCGCCGAGCGCGCGATCGATCGCGTCGCGGTCGAGCCCCGGGGCCGGCGCCGCGCCAGCCCCGTGGATCAAGCGCGGCGGCAGGTCGGACGCCAGGAGCTCGTCGCCGCCACGCTTGCCCACCAGCGCCTGGTAGACGACGTTGCGCAGCTCGCGCACGTTGCCCGGCCAGCGGTAGGCGGCCAGCGCCGCCAGCGCGGCGTCGGCGACGTGGACCACGGCGTGGCGGTGCGGGCCGGGCTCGTCGGCGTAGTAGCGCTCGACGAAGTGCCGCACCAGGCCCGGCAGGTCGGCCGCGCGGTCGCGCAGCGGCGGCAGGTGGATCTGGATGATCGCCAGGCGCTGGTACAGGTCGTCGGCCAGCACGCCGCGCTCGATCAAGAGCGCCGGGTCGCGGTTGGTCGCGGCGATGATCCGGAAGTCGATCGCGCGCCACAGGTTCTCGCCCAGCCGGCTGATGACCCGGTCCTCGAGCACGCGCAAGAGCTTGGCCTGCAGCGTCAGCGGGGTGTCGTCGATCTCGTCGAGGAACACCGTGCCGCCGGCGGCGGCGGCCAGCTGCCCGTCGTAGTCGGCGACCGCGCCCGAGAACGCGCCGCGCACGTAGCCGAACAGCTCGGACTCGATCAGCTCGTTGGGCACCGCCGCGCAGTTGATCGCCACCAGCCGGCCGCGGGCCCGCGCCGACCGCGCGTGGATCAACCGCGCCAGCACGTCCTTGCCGGCGCCGGTCTCGCCGGTGAGCAGCACCGGCATCGACGTCGCGGCGGCCCGGGCCGCCTCGCCGAGGGCCGCCTGCATCGCCGCCGATGCCGCGACCACGCCCGGCGCCTCGAGCCGCGGCGCCGGCTGCGCCAGCTCGGTGGCGCGGGCGATCAGCCGCGCCGCCGCGCCGGGCTGGTCGAGGGCGATCACGTCGTAGGCCCCGGCCCGGGTCGCCGCCAGCGCCTGCGCCGCGTCGACGGCCCGCGCGCACGCCCACAGCCACGGCCGATCGCGCGCGACGTCGCGCGGCAGCCGCGGCGCGGCGGTGGCGTGGACGTCGACGACGGCGGCCTGCCCGCGGGCCGCGATCGCCACCCCGCCGCCGCGCAGCGCCCGCGCCAGCGCCGCCGAGGGGGCCGGCGCGCCGTGCCAGGCCAGGGTGACGGTCGTCATTCGATTTACGGTACCAGCATTCGATTTCTGCATGCAATGCGCCGCGCGCCCAGGTTCCGCGGGCTTGCGCGCGGCCCTCGGCGGCACGGGCCGTGCTCTCTCTCCACGGCGACCGAAGGAGGTCGTCATGTTCGCGTTCATCGCTCATCAACCGTTCACGTTCGTGCTGCTGGCCGCCGCGGCGCTCGCGCTGACGCTGGCCGCGCTCGGCGTCCGCGTCATCGGCGAGCACGAGGCCGGCCTGGTCATCAAGCGCCTGGGCCACCCGCTGCCCCCGGGCCGGCTGATCGCCACCGGCGGCGAGGCCGGCTACCAGGCCGATCTGCTGCCGCCGGGCTGGCACTTCCCGCTGTGGCGGTGGAAGTACAAGGTCGAGCGGGTGCCGCTGGTGACGGTGCCGCCGGGCCAGATCGCCTGCGTCGTCGCCAACGACGGCCGCCCGGTGCCGTCCGAGCACGTCCTCGGCCGCGACGTGCCGTGCGACCGCTTCCAGGACGCGCGCGCGTTCCTCGAGGGCGGCGGCGAGCGCGGCCGCCAGCTCGCGATCCTCACCGCCGGCACCTACCGCATCAACCCGGCGGCGTTCAAGATCATCACCGCGGCCAACGCCAGCCAGCACGGCCTCGGCGCGCGCGACCTGCAGGTGCTGCAGGTCCCGTCCGACGCCGTCGGCATCGTCACCGTCCTCGACGGCCGCCCGATCACGCCCGGCGACCTGGCCGGCCCGCCGGTCGCCGGCCACGACGGCTTCCAGCGCGCGCAGGCGTTCATCGACGCCGGCGGCTGCCGCGGCCTGCAGGAGCAGGTGCTGCTGTCGGGCGCGTGGAACGTCAACCCGTGGTTCGCGCGGGTCGAGCTGCACGAGCTCACCGAGATCCCGATCGGCTACGTCGGCGTCGTCGTGTCGTACGTCGGCGACGAGCACCTCGACGTCACCGGCGCCGACTTCACCCACGGCGACCTGGTCGAGCGCGGCCGCAAGGGCGTATGGATCGAGCCGCTCCTGCCCGGCAAGCACCCGCTCAACCCGCAGGTCATGAAGGTCGAGCTGGTGCCGACCACCAACATCGTCCTCAACTGGGCCGGCCGCACCGAGGCCCACCGCTACGACGACCGGCTGGCGCCGATCACCGTGCGCAGCAAGGACGGCTTCTCGTTCTCGCTCGACGTGTCGGCGATCATCCACATCGGCATGAAGGACGCGCCGCGGGTGATCTCGCGGGTCGGCTCGATGCAGAACCTCGTCGACCACGTCCTGCAGCCGGTCGTCGGCAACTACTTCCGCAACTCGGCGCAGCAGGTCAGCGTGCTCGAGTTCCTGTCGGCGCGCACCGAGCGCCAGCACGAGGCGTACACCCACATCAGCGCGGCGCTCGGCGAGTACGACGTCGAGTGCATCGACGCGCTGATCGGCGACATCCAGGCCCCGGCGGACCTCATGAAGACCCAGACCGATCGCAAGATCGCCGACGAGCTGCAGGTGACCTACGACGCGCAGCGCGACGCCGAGATGAAGCGGCAGACGCTGGCCCGCGAGAGCGCGGTGGCCAGCATGCAGGCCGAGGTCGTGCGCTCCGAGCAGCTGGTGCGGATCGCCCAGACCAACGCCGCCGCGGCGGTCGAGGCGGCGCGCGGCGAGGCCGCGGCCGCGATCGCCCGGGCCGAGGCCGACGCCGCGTCGATGCGGCTGCGCGCGGCGGCCGACGCCGCGGCCACCGAGATGAACGGCCGGGCCCAGGCGTCCGCGCTGGCCGCGCGCGGCGAGGCCGAGGCCACCACCCAGCGCGCGATCGGCGAGGCCCGCGCCGACGCGTTCACGGTCGGTCGCACCGCGCTCGGCGACGCGTTCGCGTCGGTCGAGATCGCGACGGTGCTGGCCAACGCCGGGGTCAAGCTGGTGCCCGACGTCGCGGTCGGCGGCGGCGGCGGCACCACCGGCCTGGCCGACGTGCTGATCGCGCGGATGCTGGCCAGCGGCCAGCTGCCCAAGGCCTGAGCTGAACCGCCGCGCCGCCGCGCCCTTGATCCAACTACCGATCCGCGCTGTGGGCTCTCGCGTATCGGGAGGGGGACCCACGGGGGCATGACCCCGTGGGGGAGGGTTTGTCGACAAACCCTCCGAAGAGCGTGCGGCGGCCGTGTGACGGCGTTGCGACGCGGATGTGCGGATCGGCGGGTAGGGTCCGCGCCATGACGCTGTCTCGCCGATGGTTCCTCAAGGGTGCGACGCTGGTCCCGTTCGTCGCCTCGCTGCCGCTGACCACGGGCTGCGCCGACGACGACGCGCCGGCGACGGTGTTCGTCCACGGCGTCGCCAGCGGCGACCCGACGCCGACCGCGCTGATCATCTGGACCCGGGTGTCGACGGCGCCGGCCGGCGCGGCGGTCGACGTGGTGTGGGAGCTGTCGACCGACGACTTCGCGACGATCGCGGCGACCGGCACGGTCAGCACCGACGCCGCGCGCGACTACACGGTGAAGGTCGACGTCACCGGGCTGACGCCCGGCGCGCGCTACGGCTACCGCTTCACCGCGCTCGGCGAGACCTCGGCGACCGGCGCCGCGCGGCTGCCCCCCGATGGCGCGCTCGAGCGGCTGCGGCTCGGCGTGTGCTCGTGCGCCAGCCTGGCCCACGGCTACTTCCACGCCTACCGCGCGCTCGCGGCGCAGGAGCTCGACGCGGTGGTCCACCTCGGCGACTACATCTACGAGTACGGTAGCGGCGAGTACGGCGAGACCCGCGCCTACGAGCCGGCCCACGAGATCGTGACGCTGGCCGACTACCGCACCCGCTACGCGCAGTACCGCCGCGACGCCGACCTCCAGGCGGTCCACGCCGCCCACGCGTTCATCGTCGTCTGGGACGACCACGAGGTCGCCGACAACAGCTGGCAGGGCGGCGCCGTCAACCACCAGCCCGAGACCGAGGGCGCGTTCGCCGATCGCAAGGCGGCGGCGCTGCAGGCCTACCGCGAGTGGATGCCGATCCGCGACAGCGCCGACGGCCACGTCTACCGCAAGCTGGCGTTCGGCGATCTGGTCGAGCTGTTCATGCTCGACACCCGGCTGCTCGGCCGCGACGTGCAGAGCGACGTCGGCGGCCCGCCGCTCGAGGATCCGGCGCGCACGCTGCTCGGCGCCGCGCAGGAGGCGTGGCTCGCGACCGAGCTGCCGGCGTCGACCGCGACCTGGCGGCTGATCGGGCAGCAGGTGATGATGGGCCAGCTGCCGCAGTTCGTGAACCCCGACGCCTGGGACGGCTACCCCGCCGCCCGCGCCCGGTTCTTCGACCTGATCGAGCAGCACGCGATCCCCGACGTCGTCGTGCTCACCGGCGACATCCACTCGTCGTGGGCGATGGACCTGACCCGCGACCCGACCGACGCCGCCGCCTACGATCCCGCGACCGGCCGCGGCGCGCTGGCGGTCGAGCTGGTGACGCCGGCGATCGCGTCGCCGGGCCTACCCGAGTCGTTCGCGCCGACGATCGCCGAGCGGCTGGCCGAGAACCGCCACCTCAAGTGGGTCGAGGTGTCGCGGCGCGGCTTCCTCGTGCTCGACGTCGACCGCGCCCGCGTCCACGGCACGTTCCACCACCTCGACGACGCCCACCTCATCGTGCCCGAGCCCACCGACCTGGCGGTGGCCGCCGAGGTCGAGGTCCGCCGCGGCACGCCGCGGCTGATCAAGCTGTAGGCGCTACACCGCGCGCGGGCGACCGGCCTCGACCCACGCCGGCTCGTGATCGGCGGTGTACTGGTACCACTGCTCCATCCGCTTCTGGACCTCCATCGCCGGATCGCGGCCGAGCTCGGGCTCGAACCACGCGCGGGCGGCGAGGTAGCGGTACCAGTAGGCGATCTGCGCCGCCTCGTCGGCCTGGATCAGGTGCAGCGGCGCCGGCGACCGCGCCGCGCGCCGCGCGCGATCGGCCGCCACCATCGCGCGCCACTCGGCGACCGCGGCCTGCTGCGCGATCGGGTGGGTGCCGATGGCCCCGGCCGAGCGCATCAGCTCGTCGGGATCGTAGCGGACCGTCGCGCCGCACGCGCACGCCATCTCGATCAGGCGGAACGCGTGCGGTGGCTGGTAGGTGGCGCCGCAGCCCGCGCACACGATCGGCCGCAGCGCCGCCTGGGCCGCGGCGTACCGCGCCCGGGCCAGCTCCGCCATCAGGCCGATCTCGAACTCGTCGCGCGCGTCCTCGAGCGCGTGGCCGATCGCGATCCCCTTGGCGCAGGCCGCGTCGCGCACCGCCACCGGGTTGCCCTCGGCGAGGATCGCGTCGTCGACCTGGGCGTGCCAGGTGTCCATGATCTTGCGCTCGAGATCCTGCAGCCGGTGCTTCACCGCGCCCAGCTGGTGCGACAGCGGCAGGTAGTCACCGCCGCCGGCCACCGTGGCGATGAACGCCCGGCCCTCGGCCTCGGCGTCGGCCCGCACCTGCGCGTGCCGACCCTGGATCTGTGCGAGGAACGCGTCCCAGCGTGCGAGCGCCGACATCTGGAACCTCCAGTTCGGCCCGCGACACCGCGCTGAACGTTCCGGGCCGTTTCGGGTGGGGGCCCCGGCGAATGCCGGGGCGAGGGGCTTTGCGAAAGCCCCTCGGCTAGAAACGGATGTCGACGTCAGACGTGACGCCCGGGTACTTGGCGGCGAACTTGGCCTTGACCCGCTCGTGCATGTCGTTGAACTGCTGCCAGTTCCGCACGACGGTGCGGTTCATGTAGTAGCCCATGTACGACGACAGATCGGTCCAGTCGACGACGGTCAGGCCCGAGGCCTTGAGCACGGCGATCGGATCCTTGCCCTGCTTGCTGCCGTAGTCCTGCTCGTACAGGATCTCCCAGTACTGCTCGATGGTCATGGGCGGCTCCATGGTCATCTCGCGGTTGGCGGCGCGCGCGGCGTTGGCCTCGCGGGCGTAGTTACCGTACTTGCCCTGCGACGCGGCCTGGAACGCGTTGCCGTAGACCGTGGTGATCGCGAAGGTGGTGTCGCGGGCCATCCGCGCGTTCCACTCGGCCGACGCGCGCTCCCACTTGCCCTGGTCGATGCCGTTGGCCTTGAGCATGTCCTCGACGTTGGCGCCGCTGACGATCGCGGCGTTCATCGCGGCCCACTTCTCGAGGGTGATGCCCTCGACCGGGTTGAGCTCGCCCTTGGCGGCGGCGCCAGCGGTGTTGGCCTGCTGCTGGCGCTGCATCTGGCCCATGCGCCAGTTCATCTCGCGCTGCGAGACCTCCTCGATCGACCCGTGCTTGCGCGCGAGCACCGAGTAGACCGAGTCGCGGACGCCCTGCCAGTGCATGCGGTCGCGGATGCCGTAGCGGCTCATGATCTCGGCGCGGCTCTCGTCGGTGCCGCCGAACATGCCCTCGCTCTCCATCTGCTGGACGGCGTGGAAGAACGCCTCCTCGTCGTCGGGGTTGAACCCGGCGAGATCGAACTGCTCGGCCGCGTCGGTCGCGTGGGCCTCCTCGTGATCATGGTCGTGACCGTGATCGTGGCCGTGATCGTGGCCGTGGTCGTGGCCGTGATCGTGGTTGTGGCCGTGGTTCCCCTGCCCCATCGCCTGCTCGGCCTTGGCCTTGGCGCCACCGAAGATGCCCTTCAGCTTGTCGAGAAAACCCATCGTGATGCTCCGCTCGAGTTGAGAGCAGGCAGGGTGGCACAGGCGCTCACCGGCCGGGCTCGACGGGCCACGAATAATTTGCGACTTGCGTCGACGGGGCGATCCGGCGCATCCAAGGGACATGGCACAACCGCACGTGGTGATCCTGGGTGGTGGGTTCGGTGGCCTGACCGCGGCGCGCGCGCTGGCCAAGGCGCCGGTCCGGGTGACCCTCGTCGATCGTCGCAACCACCACCTGTTCCAGCCGCTGCTCTACCAGGTAGCCACCGCCGCGTTGAACCCCAGCGACATCGCGTACCCGATCCGCGCGGTGCTGGCCAAGCAGGCCAACGCGCGGGTGCTGCTCGCCGACGCCCGCGGCATCGATCCGGTGCGGCGGGTCGTCACCCTCGATGACGGTGAGCTGGCGTACGACTATCTCGTCGTGGCTACTGGCGCGACCCATTCGTACTTCGGCCACGACGACTGGTCGACGCACGCGCCCGGCCTGAAGTCGATCGAGGACGCGCTCGAGATCCGCCGCCGCGTCTTTCTGGCCTACGAGGCGGCCGAGCGCGAGGCCGACCCGGCGGCGCAGGCGGCGTGGCTGCGCTTCGTCGTCGTCGGCGCGGGGCCGACCGGCGTCGAGCTGGCCGGGGCGCTCGGCGAGATCGGCCTGCACACGCTGGCCAAGGACTTCCGCACGATCGATCCGACCCGGGTCGAGGTGCTGCTGGTCGAGGGCAACCCGCGCGTGCTCGGCGGCTTCACGCCGAAGCTGGGCACCGCCGCCGAGGCCTCGCTGGGCCGCCGCCACGTCACGGTCCGCTGCAACACCAAGGTGACCGCGGTCGACGCCGGCGGCGTCGAGGTGCAGCTGGCCGACGGGCGCCGCGAGCGCATCGAGGCGCGGACGGTGCTGTGGGCCGCCGGCGTCAAGGCGTCGCCGCTGGCCGCGTCGCTGGGCGTGCCGCTCGACGGCGCCGGCCGGGTGAAGGTCGAGGGCGACCTGTCGATCCCCGGCCACCCCGAGGTGTTCGTCGTCGGCGATCTCGCGGCGTGCGCCTTCGACGGCAAGCCGGTGCCCGGCGTGTGCCAGGGCGCGATCCAGGGCGGCCGCCACGCCGCGCGGATGATCCGCGCCGATCTCGGCAGCGGCAAGCGCGCGCCGTTCCGCTACAAGGACAAGGGCTCGCTGGCGACGATCGGCCGGGCGTCGGCGGTGGCGCAGATCGGCGCGCGCAGCCACCACGGCTTCTTCGCCTGGCTCCTGTGGTGGGTGATCCACATCTTCTACCTGATCGGCTTCAAGAACCGCTTCTTCGTGATGCTGTCGTGGGCGTGGTCGTGGCTGACCTTCCAGCGCGGCGCCCGCCTGATCACCGGCGAGGTCGGCGCGCTGCCCGCGATCCACGGCATCGGCGCCGACGGCGCCCGCGCGCTGCCGCCGGCCGGCGAGACGATCAGCCCGCGGTGACGGCGCGGCGGGCGATCAGAAGCACACCCGCTGGGCCGGCAGGTAGTGCGGGTCGATGGCCGCGCGCGCGGCGAGCGCCGAGGGGCCGCACGCCAGCACCGCCAGCGTCAGCGCCACCAGGCCCGCGCGCCACCACCGACCGGCCCCCGCGCGCGTGCGCCGCGTCGCCGCCCCGAGGTAGCCGACGACGAGCCCGGCCATGGCCGCGATGCCGACGCCCAGAACCGGCGCGGCGTCGAGGATGACCGCCTCCTCGTGGCTGACGCGATCGTGCGGGTCCGCCGCGCAGCCGAGCGCCGCGAGCAGCGCGGCCGCGAGCCCGAGCGCGAGCGCGGTCAGCCCGCGCCAGCAGCGCCGCGACGCGACGAGCCCGGCCACGAGCGCGATCAGGGCCGGCGCCGCGAACAGGGCCGCCGACGAAGCCGGCACCGTGAGCGGCCCCATGTCGCAGTGTTCCATCGGCCGATCACCGACGACCGCCGCGCCGAGCTGTGCATACAGCGGCAGCCACGCGCCCAGAGCGAGCGCGAACGTCGACGCCATGGTGGCAGCGACGACCGACCACGCGGGCGACGCGCCGTCCGACCACCGCCGCGGGCGGGCGGGGAGCAGGACCCTCGGGCGTCGCGAACCAGCGGCCATCGCGCGTTGGACGCCGGCTCCGGCGCGCGCCTTGGATCGGGTGCGCTACGCTCGCGCGATGGCCGCTCGGCTCGCGCACACGCTGATCTTCGCCGCCGATCACCCGCGGCTGGCGGCGTTCTACGCCGCGGTGCTGGGGTGGCCGCGGACCGAGCCGGCCGAGGGGTTCACGATCGTCGGCCCGCCGGCGGCGGCCGGGATCGCGGTGCACCAGGCGCCGCCGCACGCGCTGTCGGCGCCGCCGGCCGACGCGCCGCTGGCGTGGCGCGAGGACGTCGCGCTCAAGCCGTGCTTCGAGGTCGACGATCTCGACGCCGGCTGCGCCGCGGTGGTCGCGCACGGCGGCGCCACCAGGCCGGCGTGGCGCTGGGCCGGGCGCCGCTACGTCGAGTGCGCCGATCCCGAGGGCAACGTGTTCCAGCTGTCGGCGCCCGACGCGCCCTGAGGCCGACGCGCGATCGCGATCAGTCGACCTCGCGGCTGTCGTCGACGCGCCACCCGTCCCGCGGGCGCGGGTTGGGCTCGCCGACCGCGTCGTCGTCGCCGTCGGTGGCGATCAGCGACGCCAGCGCCGGCGCCGCCGCGAGCATGGTCGCGACCAGCGCCGCGAGGCACGGCCGCCACACCCGGGCCAGGAACTCGGTGACCAGCGAGTCGTCGGCGCCGCGCGGCGCCCGCACGATCATGCCGCCGGTGCCCGCGACCGGGCGCGCCGTCGTGCGGTAGCCGTCGGCGGCGCCGCCGGCGACGAAGCCGGTGACCTCGACCCGCGCGCCCGACGCCAGCACCGGCAAGGACGTGCCCGGCGCGATCGCCATCGCGGCGACCGGCAGCGGCGCGATCACCGCGGCGCCGGCCGGCACCGGCAGCACGCCGCTCGCGGTGCGCAGCGCGAACCCGCCCGCGCTGACGTCGACGCCGGCCAGCCAGCCGCGGTCGTGCAGGTGCGCCACCGCCGGCGCGCCGTCGACGGCCTCGATCGTGCCGACCTGCTGCCACGGCGCGGCACGCCCGGGCTCGCGGCCCAGCGAGCGCAGGTGCGCGACGCCGATCGCCAGCGCGTGGGCGACCACCAGGCAGATCGCGGCCATCAAGAGCGGCGCGGCGTCGCGGATCACGTGCTCCTCGTGGATGTCGGCGTCGCGCGAGTGCGGGCCGAGCGCGCTGCCGAGCGCCACCAGCAGCGCGAGCGCGACCAGCCCGACGACGACGCGGACCGCGCGCGACGACAGCGGTCGCCGCCGCGCCGCGAGCGCGCCCGCCACCACGGCGACCAGCAGCGGCGGGACCACCAGCCACGCGATCACCGCGCCCATCGCGTCGCTGTCGGGCTCCATCATCACCAGCGCGGGGTGGGTCGGGTAGTGGCCGAACTGCGCGTAGATCGCCAGCCACGCGCCGAGCGCCACCGCGAAGCTGGCGCTCGCGACCAGCCCCACCCGCAGCCAGGTCGGCGTGCCGACCGAGCGCCACCGGCGGCTCGCCGCCAGCAGCAGCACCACGGCGCTACCGCCGCCGGCCAGCCACGCGGCCACG
Organism: Myxococcales bacterium; assembly: GCA_016794525.1. Taxonomy (GTDB): domain Bacteria; phylum Myxococcota_A; class Polyangia; order Haliangiales; family Haliangiaceae; genus UBA2376. The sequence continues at coordinate 14,087 of JAEUJY010000105.1, read as the reverse complement.
CCGTCGATCGGCAGCGGGTGCAGCACCGCCAGCGTGGCGGCGTCCCCCGCCGCCCGCGGCCGAGCGTCGTTCCACACCAGCCCGGCGCCGACGATCGTCGCCGCCAGGAGCGCGACGGTCACCACCGCGACCCGCGCCGGCCACGGCGCCAGCGCGCCGCGCCCGGTCCACGCGGTCGCCGCGCCCGCGACCGCCAGCATGCCGACGCCGACCAGCGCGACCACCGACCGCTGCACGACGAACACGCCGTGGCCGCACGCCAGCAGCAGCGTCGTCATCGCGACGGTGGCCACGAAGGCCGCCGCGATCCCGACCACGCCGTGCACGCCCGCCTTCGACGAAACCGGATCGAATCCGCCCATCCCCCGAGGCTACGGCTCCGCAACCGCAGGTGCCAGCTCGAATGACTGGCCGGACCTGTGCCCGGCGGGTGCTACGGCAGCTCGCCCGGCGGCGGGCTCTTCGGCTCCTTGTCCATCGTGTCGGTCGTCGGGCCGCTGTTGGCCGAGGCGACAGTGCCGACCTTGAACTCGACGCGGCGGTTGGCCGAGCGGTTGGCGTTGGTGTCGTTGGGCTTGATCGGCTTGGTCTCGCCGTAGCCCTTGGCCTCGAGCCGCGCGCCGTCGATGCCCTTGCCGATCAGGAACCGCCGCACCGCCTCGGCCCGCCGCTGCGACAGGTCGAGGTTGTAGGCGTCGTCGCCGCGATCGTCGGTGTGACCCTCGATCGTGATCGACGGCAGCTCGGGGTGGTTGGCGATGATCGCCGCGACGCTGCTGAGCAGCTTGAACGACCGCTTCTGGATGATGTCCTTGTTGGTCTTGAAGTAGACGACGTCGAGGATCTCGATCGAGCTGCCGTTGAGCACCGCCAGCTGCTTGTCCTTGCAGCCGTGGTTGGCGACCGTGCCCGGCTCGTCGGGGCAGTTGTCGAGGCGATCGACGACGGTGTCGCCGTCGCGATCCTTGTCGGGGCAGCCCTGGTTGTCGACCGGGCCCGGCTCGGTGGGACAGGCGTCGGTGGCGTCGGGCACGCCGTCGCCGTCGTTGTCCTCGGGGCAGCCGTCCTCGTCCTGGAACTTGTCGACGTCCTCGGGATCGGTCGGGCACTGATCGGTGGTGTCGGGGTTGCCGTCGCCGTCGGTGTCCTTCTCGTCGGGGCAGCCGTCCTCGTCCTGGTAGCCGTTGACGTTCTCGGCCACCAGCGGGCAGTCGTCGCCGGCGTCGGCGATGCCGTCCTGATCGTTGTCGGGGTCGGGCACGCCGTCGGTGTCCTCGAAGTCGTCCTTGTCCTCGGGATCCAGCGGCGCGCCGTCGGCGACGTCGAGCACGCCGTCGCCGTCGTTGTCGGGGTCCGAGCAGCCGTCCTCGTCCTGGAAGGCGTCCTTGTCCTCGGGGTCGCGCGGGCACTTGTCGGTCGCGATCAGCCCGTCGTGGTCCCAGTCGACCGGCGCGCCGTCGTCGCCGACGCCGACCCGCACGCCCGCCAGCGCGCGCCAGTCGGGCGTGCCGTACCCCTCGCGCAGGCCGACGCCGCCGGCGCCGAACAGCTGCCAGCCGCCGCGCAGCGACGCGACCGGGCCGCCGACCAGCTCGAGGTGGTTGCGCGCGAAGTCGTCGAACGGCGACTTGGCCGCGGTCGCGGCCGACACCGTCGCGGCCAGCTCGACCCGCCGCACCACCTGCACGCCGACGCCGGCCTTGGCGCGCAGCTCGTCGTCGACGACCAGCCCGCCGACCCCGGTCTGGTGCCGGAACGCGTAGCCGAGATCGATCGCCCAGCGCATCCGGGCGTGGCGCCGCGACAGCGCCAGGTACGGCGCGAAGCTGGCGCCGTCGTCGCCGCGGTAGTTCTCGCCGGCGCCGGTGGGCAGCACCACCTCGGGCACGACCGCGAGATCGACGCCCTCGTGGCCCTGGCGCAAGAGGCGCAGCTTGGGGCTGAGCCGCAGATCGCCGAGGCCGACGCCGCCGACGTCGGGGAGCGTGCCGACCACGCCCGGCACCATCGCGTCGCGCGACTGCGCGACGATCAGCGGCGCGTCGACGCCGAAGCCGACGCGATCGTGCAGCACCAGGCTGGCGCCGAGCTCGCCGCCGGTGCGCTGCGAGACCAGCGACCCGACCCGCTCGCGCCCGCCGTCGTCCATGTAGACCACCAGCGGGTCGTTGGCCGAGCCCATCCACAGGTGGACGTCCCAGGCCCACCGCGCACCCAGGCCGGCGCCCTCGACGCCGAGGATGCCGCCGGTGTCGCTCGACAGCTCGAAGCGCTCGATCGAGAAGTCCTGCTTCTCGCTCGCGACCTGGGCGGAGGCCGCCGGCGCGAGCGCCGCGAGGCCCGCCACGGTCGCCGCCGCGGCGACGCGGCGCCGCCGCCGCACGATCACGCCGGCGATCGCCAGCGCCAGCACCGCCGCGCCGCCGCTGCCGCCGCGCCCGCCGGTCGAGCAGCCGCCGCCCGACACGCCGTAGCCGTCGACGAAGCCGTCGCCGTCGTCGTCGTCGTCGCAGGCGCTGCCCAGGCCGTCGTGGTCGGGGTCGTCCTGATCGGGGTTGGCGGTGTCGGGGCAGTTGTCGACCACGTCGAGCACGCCGTCGTGGTCGCGATCGAGCGGCTGGTCGTCGGCCGGGTCGAGCGGGTCGCGCTCGCCGGGATCGACCTGGCCGTCGTGATCGGTGTCCTCCTCGCCGTCGGGCACGCCGCCGTGGTCGGTGTCGGTGACCACCATGCTGGTGTGGGTCGACGGATCGGCGTCGGGTGTGAAGTGGCCGGCGGTGACGTCGGTGTCGGGGTGCGGCGTGGTCACGCCGACCTCGGTGCCGTCGGTGATGCCGTCGCCGTCGCTGTCGGGATCGAGCGGGTTGATCGTGCCGTCGCCGTCGGTGTCGTCGGCGTAGTTGGCCTCGGCGCCGTCGAGCACGCCGTCGTCGTCGCTGTCGGCGTCCTGCGGGTCGGTGCCCAGCCCGGCCTCCTCGAGGTTCGACAGGCCGTCGCCGTCGTCGTCGACGACCGTGCTGTCGTCGGTCGGATCCAGCGGATCGGTCTCGGTGCCGTCGATCCGGCCGTTGTGGTCGACGTCCTCGGCGCCGTCGGGCACGCCGCCGTCGTCGGTGTCGGGATCGAGCGGGCCGGTGTGGGTCGACGGATCGGCGTCGGGGATGAAGTGGCCGGCGCCGACGTCGGTGTCGGGGTGCGCGGTCGTGACGCCCGACTCGGTGCCGTCGTAGATGCCGTCGTTGTCGCTGTCGGGATCGAGCGGGTTGATCAGCCCGTCGCCGTCGGTGTCGTCGCTGTAGTTGGGCTCGGCGCCGTCGATCACGCCGTCGTCGTCGCTGTCGGCGTCCTGCGGGTCGGTGCCCAGCTCGGCCTCCTCGGCGTTGGTCAGGCCGTCCATGTCGTCGTCGGCCGGCGGCGTCGCGTCGTCGGCCGGATCGAGCGGGTCGCGCTCGCCGGTGTCGCGCTGGCCGTCCTTGTCGGTGTCCTCGGCGCCGTCGGGCACGCCGCCGTGGTCGGTGTCGCGATCGACCATGCTGGTGTGGGTGGCCGGGTCGGCGTCGGGCCGGAAGTGGCCGGCGCCGACGTCGGTGTCGGGGTGCGGCGTCGTGACGCCGACCTCGGTGCCGTCGTAGAGGCCGTCGTTGTCGCTGTCGGGGTCGAGCGGGTTGATCAGGCCGTCGCCGTCGGTGTCGTCGCTGTAGTTGGCCTCGGCGCCGTCGAGCACGCCGTCGTCGTCGCTGTCGGCGTCCTGCGGGTCGGTGCCCAGCTCGGCCTCCTCGGCGTTGGTCAGGCCGTCCATGTCGTCGTCGGCCGGCGGCGTGACGTCGTCGGCGCCGACGTTGGGATCGCGCTCGCCGGGGTCGACGACGCCGTCCTTGTCGGTGTCCTCGGCGCCATCCGGCACGCCGCCGTCGTCGGTGTCGCGATCGAGCGGGTCGGTGGTGGTGGCGCCGGCGTCGCCGTCGGGGATGAAGTGGCCGGCGCCGACGTCGGTGTCGGCGTCGGGCGTGGTCACGCCGAGCTCGGTGCCGTCGTAGAGGCCGTCGTTGTCGCTGTCCGGGTCGCGGACGTCGATCAGGCCGTCGCCGTCGGTGTCGACGTACGGCATCGGCTCGTCGCCGTCGATCACGCCGTCGTCGTCGGTGTCGGCGTCGTCGGGATCGCTGCCGCCGGCGGTCTCGTCGTCGTCGGAGATGCCGTCGCCGTCGCGGTCGGGCGCCAGCACGCGGATCGTGACGGTCGCGGTGGCGGTGCCGCCGTTGCCGTCGCTGATCGTGTAGGTGAACGTCGCGGTGCCGACGAAGCCGGCGGTGGGCTGGAACCGCACCTGGCCGCCGGTGAGCGTGACGGTGCCGCCGGTCGCCGGCTGGGTCACCGCGGTCACGGTCAGCGTCTCGCCCGTGTCAGGGGCGATCCCGTCGTTGGCCAGCACGTCGACCACGGTGGCCGGCGCGTCGCGCGGCACGCTGGCCGCGTCGTCGACCGCGGTCGGCGGGTCGTTGACCGGCGTGACCGTCACGGTCACGGTCGCGGTGGCGGTGCCGCCGTTGCCGTCGCTGATCGTGTAGGAGAACGTCGCGGTGCCGAAGAAGTTCGGCGCCGGGGTGAAGCGCACGACGCCGCCGGTGAGCGTGACGGTGCCGCCAGCGGCCGGCTGGGTCACCGCGGTCACGGTCAAGGTCTCGCCGGTGTCGGGCGCGGTCGAGTCGTTGGCCAGCACGTCGATCACCGTCGCCGGGCTGTCCTCGGCCACGGTGGCGGCGTCGGCGTTCGCGGTCGGCGGGTCGTTGACCGGCGTGACCGTCACGGTCACGGTCGCGGTGTCGGTGCCGCCGTTGCCGTCGCTGATCGTATAGGTGAAGGTCACCGTGCCGTTGAACCCGGCGGCCGGCGTGAAGCGGACCGCGCCGCCGACCAGCGTCACGGCGCCGCTGGCCGGCTGGGTCACCGCGGTCACGGTCAGCGTCTCGCCGGTGTCGGGCGCCGCCGTGTCGTTGGCGAGCACGTCGAGCGCGGTCGCGGCGCTGTTCTCGGCGACCGTGAACGTATCGTTGATCGCGTCGGGAGGATCGTTGACCGGCGTGACCGTCACGGTGACGGTCGCGGTGGCGGTGCCGCCGTTGCCGTCGCTGACCGTGTACGTGAACGTCGCGGTGCCGGAGAAGTTGGCCGCCGGCGTGAACCGCACGACGCCGCCCACCAGCGTCACCGCGCCGCCGGTCGCCGGCTGCGTCACCGCCGTCACCGTCAGCGTCTCGCCGGTGTCGGGCGCCGTCGAGTCGTTGGCCAGCACGTTGATCACCGTCGCCGCGCTGTCCTCGGCCACGGTCGCGGTGTCGTTCGCCGCGGTCGGCGGGTCGTTGACTGGCGTGACCGTCACGGTGACCGTCGCGGTGGCGGTGCCGCCGTTGCCGTCGCTGACCGTGTACGTGAACGTCGTCGTGCCGCTGAAGTTGGCCGCCGGCGTGAACCGCACGACGCCGCCCACCAGCGTCACCGTGCCGCCGGTCGCCGGCTGCGTCACCGCCGTCACCGTCAGCGTCTCGCCGGTGTCGGGCGCGCTCGAGTCGTTGGCCAGCACGTTGATCACCGTCGCCGCGCTGTCCTCGGCCACGGTCGCGGCGTCGGCGTTGGCGAGCGGCGGATCGTTGACCGGCGTGACCGTCACGGTCACCGTCGTGGTCGACGACTGGTTGGTCGAGTCGGTGATCGTGTACTGGAAGGTGTCGGTGCCGGTGAAGTTGGGGTTCGGGGTGTACTGGATCGTGCCGGCGGCGTTCACCGTCGCGGTGCCGTTGGCCGGGGCCGCGGCGATCGTCGTGACGATCGGGGTGTCGCCCAGCCCGGTGTCGTTGGCGCGGACGTTGAGCGCGGTCGAGCTGTCCTCGGCCACGGTGAACGTGTCGGGGTTCGCCACCGGCACGTCGGCGTCGCGGGTGGTCGAGGTGGTGTTGCTGGTGACCGAGCGCGGCGTCGTGCCGGCGCGGTAGTTGAGCGTCGCGCTGTTGGCGTAGGTGCCGTCCGCCGCCACGTTGACCGTGAGCGTCACCGAGCCGGTCGCGCCGATGGCCAGCGTGCCCAGGTTCCAGGTCACGGTGCCGGCCGCGGCGGTGCCGCCGCCGGTCGCGGCGTTGAACGTGGTGCCGGCGGGGAGCACGTCGGTGAGCACCGCGTTGTAGGCCGGCGCGTTGCCGGTGTTGGCGTAGGCCAGCGTGAACGTGATGGTGTTGCCGGCGGTGGTCGCCGGGGCGGTCTTGGTGAGCGTCAGGTTGGGCTGGCCGGTGGCCATCGCGCACGGCGACTCGAAGATGCTGTTGAGCAAGAGCCGCACGCCGTTGGTCTGGGCGTTGGCCGAGATCGGCGTCGTCACCGAGAAGTTGTGGCCGGCCAGGTAGGTGACCCGGCCGTTGGTGGTGTCACCGTCGAGGTAGCCCGAGGCCCACATCACGCGCGCGGCGTTGGTCAGCGCGGTCGACGCGTTGCTCTGGTTGATCAGGATCTCGGTGTTGGCCTTGTAGTCCGAGCCCCCGCCGTTGAGGCCGATCGAGCCGATCGTGCCCGAGTCGCCGGCGATCGGGCCGTGGTACTGCGCGACGAGCTCGTCGGGGATGCGGTTGACCAGCGACTGCCCGGCCTCGGGCAGCGTCGTGTTGGTGTCCTCGACGACGCCGGCGGTGGTGATGAAGCGGCCGCGCGGGCTGTTCTCGAAGGTCGCGATCGCGGCGCACTGCATGAAGCCGTGGGTGGTCGCGCTGGAGTCGAGCCAGGTGCGGACCTCGCGCACGACCTCGTTGGTGGCGGCGGCGCCGTTGGGGCTGCCGTCCCAGTGCATCGAGGTGATGTGGCAGTAGTTCTGGGTGCCGCCGGCGTTGAGCACGCCGTCAGCGCCGCTGCCGCCGGTGTTGCCGTCGCCGGTCGGGCCGACCAGCTCGGTCTCGGACAGCTCGTCGGCCGAGCCGGCGGCCCACGCCGCGCCGGTCGAGTCGGGGATGCCGGCGGCGTTGAGGTCGGCGTAGGCGATCGCCTCGGCGCCGTCCTGGAACACCGCGATCTTGGGCGCCGCGGTCAGCGTGCGCTGGACGTCGGCGCTGAAGCTGCCGGCGGTGAGCTCGTGGACCGTCGTCGGGGTGGTGAGCTCGGCGGCCTGGGCCTTCCACGCCGCGATGATCGGCAGCGCGGCGGCGGCGGCGGCGGCGTCGATCACGAACGGCCCGCCGCGGTAGCTGGCGGGCAGCGCGACGGCGGCGCCAGCGCCCAGCGCGGTGCGGGCGCGCACCGTCGACGGCGCGGCGATCGTGAAGTCGACGCCCTGGTCGGCCTTGCCGGTCAGCACGACCCAGTGCACCGGCACGTTGTTCTGCAGCAGCCGGTAGACCAGCCCGAACGCGCGCAGCGTGCCCGCGTCCTGGTAGGTCGTGTCCATCGGGATGATCAGCGAGCCGGGACCGAACGCGGTCACCAGCTCCGCCGGCGCGGTGGCGACCGCGGGCTCGGGTTGCCGATCATCAGGCGTGGCGCACGCGGCGATCGCCATCGCCACAAGCAAGGCGAAGAACTTCCTCATCCCGACGAGCGTCGCCTACCCCGTCGACGACCGCCAAGCGGCCGTGGGGTAGCGACCGGGATGCCGTCAGGCAGCCGGGCGCGGCTCGACCACGACGATGTGGCGCTTGCCCGCGGCGCCGGCGGCGATCGCGTCGACGTAGTCCCAGCTCCAGCGGATCCCGGGCAGGTACTTGGCGAGGAAGTCGTGGGTGATGCGATCGAGGTGCGGCGAGATGCGCGCGCCGGGCGTGGTCATGACGACGCGGATGCTGAGATCGCCGGAGGCCCGCTGGACGATCTGGAACTCCCGGGCCTCGTCTTCGAGGGACACGAACAGGATGCTGAACAACAGGCCGTTGACCGGCGTGCCGGCGCCGTCGCGCAGCGTGTCGGTGACCCGGCCGTCGATCGGGCCGATCCGCGGCAGCGTCCGGCCGCACGCGCACGGCTCGGGCGCCCGCATGACCGCGCGATCGCCGCCCATGTAGCGGATGAGCGGGTGCGAGAGGTTGTGGAGATCGGTCACGGCGATTTCGCCGGTTTCACCCGGACGCGCAGATCGCGTCCCACCCGCGTCACGCACCAGCACCTCGACGATCATCGTCTCCATCGACAGGTGCAGGCCGTCGTGGCGGTCGCACTCGTGACCGATCAGCATGACCTCGCGGCAGCCGTAGCTCTCGAAGATGCCGGGGCCGAACGCCTTGACCATCTGGTCGCGATCGCTGGGCCACAGCCGCTCGGCGCCGCAGATCACCGGCAGGTCGTCCCAGGTGCGGGCGTTGGTGCGGTTGACGTGGCGAGCCAGCGCCGCGGCGCCCTGCGTGTAGGCCAGCATCACGTCGGGCTTCACCTGCCGCAGCGTCGCGATCGCGGCGTCGAGATCGGCGGGGCTGCGGCGGCCGCAGTCGACGTAGTGATCGCGGCGCAGCGTGTGGTCGAGCTCGGCCTTCCACTTCTTCCAGCCGGTCGCCGGCGTCGCCAGCACTCCCCAGTAGTGGAACGCGCGGTGTCCGGGGCGATAGCCGGCCCAGCCGTAGCCGCGCCAGCGGGTGGCGTCGCGCCACACCCGCGACTCCTCGTTGTAGCGCACGGTGATCGGCGCGCCGGTCGAGCCGCTGGTGGTCTTGACCACCTTCGGCCACGGCGGCGCGTCGGCGAGGCGGCCCTCGTCGCTGGCGCGCGCGGCCGACTTCTCGAGCACCGGCAGCCGCGCGAGGTCGCGGACGTCCTTGATGTCCTCGGGGCGGAGGCCGGCGGCGTCCCACTGGTCGCGGTAGTAGCGGCAGTGGGCGTAGGCGTGGCGCACCAGCCGGCGCAGGAACCCCGACTGCAGATCGGCCAGCTCGGCGGCGCTCGCGTGCTGGGTGCGCTCGAGCAGGCGTCCGACGGTGTGCGGGTCGCGCCCGCGCAGCCGCTCCCAGCCCGGATAGAGCACGTTGCCGAGGAGCCGCCCGTACAGATCCATCGACGCCGTAGTAGCATCGCCGCCCGCGTGCTGTCCCGCCTCCGCAAGAAGAACCTGCACACCTGGCTGCGCGGCTACGGCCGTCACCTGGCGCGGCGCGCGCTGGCCCCCAAGGTCGACGGCCCGCGCCACGTGCTGTTCGCGCTGTGCGATCACTACGAGCCGCTGTGGGCCGGCGCCGACGCGGTGACCGGCGCGGCGCGGGTGCGGGCGTGGCGCGACGGCTACCCGGCGCTCGGCGAGTTCCGCGACGCCGACGGCCACCCGCCCCGCCACTCGTACTTCTTCCCCGGCGAGGAGTACCGGCCGGAGTTCCTCGACGATCTGGCCGTGCTGACCAAGGCGGGGCTCGGCGAGGTCGAGGTGCACCTGCACCACGACGGCGACACCGAGGCGACGCTGACCGCGAAGCTCGAGGACACGCTGACCAAGTTCGCGGCCCACGGCCACCTGTCGCGGCGCGGCGCCGGCTACGCGTGGGCGTTCATCCACGGCAACTGGAGCCTGGCCAACGGCCGGCCCGATCGCCGGTGGTGCGGCGTCGACGCCGAGCTGCCGCTGTTGTGGAAGCTGGGCTGCTACGCCGACTACACGTTCCCGTCGGCGCCCGACCCGTGTCAGTCGGACATGGTCAACCTGCTGTACTGGCCGACCGGCGATCTGACGCGGCGGCGCAGCTACGACGCCGGCGAGCCGGCGCGGCTGGGCGTGGCCTACGACGATCGCCTGCTGATGATCACCGGCCCGCTGGCGCTGGTGCCGAAGGGCCGGGGCCTGCGCATCGAGAACGGCGCGCTGACCGGCGACGATCCGCCGACCGCGGCGCGCGTCGACTCGTGGATCGCCCAGGGCATCCACGTCGCCGGCCGCCCCGACTGGGTGTTCGTCAAGGTCCACACCCACGGCGCGCTCGAGAAGGCCGCGGCGTCGCTGCTCGGCGCCGACGGCCGCGCGATGCACGCGCACCTGACCGAGCGCTACAACGACGGCGCGCGGTGGAAGCTGCACTACGTGACCGCGCGCGAGATGTACAACATCGCGCGCGCCGCGATGGACGGGAAGGCCGGCGACCCCGGCCCGTGGCGCGACTACGTCGTGCCACCACCGCCGATCGCGGGGTAGCCGAGCGTCAGCGAGGCGATCGCTGGGCCCACGCCGTGCGAGCGGCGAGCCACGGCAGGCGGCGTCGCAGGCGTCGCAGGCGGTCGCAGGTGTGACGCGACGTCACGCCGACGCCGTCGTCAGCGACGGTCAGGAATGGGCGGGGCGTCGCCGTGGTACCAACCGCCCGTGAAGCTCCGCATCCTGGTGTCTGTCCTCGTCGCTGCCGCGGTCGCGTGTGGCGGCGGCGCTCGTACTCAACGCGGTGGTGGCGGTGGTGGTGGCGGTGGCGGTGGCGGTGGCGGCGGCGATGGCGCGCCGGTCGATCCCGCGCTCGCGGCGCGCCGCGCGTACATGGATCCGGGCGGCATGTGGATGCCGCGGCAGATGACGCTGCCGATCCACGCCGCCAACCTCAAGGCGATGGGCGTGCCGCTGGCCGCCGCCGACCTCGCCGATCCGATGAAGGAGCCGCTGGCCGCGGTGGTGTCGCTCGGCGGCTGCACCGGCTCGTTCGTCTCCCCCGACGGCCTGATCATCACCAACCACCACTGCGTCCAGCAGGCGCTGCAGGTGAACTCGACGCCCGAGACGAACCTCGTCGAGCACGGCTTCCTGGCCAAGACCCGCGCCGAGGAGAAGTCGGCGGGCCCGACCCAGCACGTCTACATCACCCAGGGCAGCAAGGACATCACCGCCGCGATGACCGACGGCCTGGCCGCGATCGCCGACCCGGTGGCGCGCACCAAGGAGGTCGAGACGCGCGAGAAGGCGCAGCTGGCCGCGTGCGAGAAGGGCCGGCCCGGCATCAAGTGCTCGGTCGAGAGCTTCTACCGCGGCGCCGAGTGGCAGCTGATCGAGCAGCTCGAGCTGCGCGACATCCGCCTGGTCCACGCGCCGGCGCGCTCGGTCGGCAACTACGGCGGCGAGATCGACAACTGGGCGTGGCCGCGCCACACCGGCGACTACTCGTTCTTCCGCGCCTACGTCGGCAAGGACGGCCAGCCGGCCGACTTCGCCAAGGACAACGTGCCGTACCACCCGGCGCACTGGCTGAAGGTGGCGACCACGCCGCTGGTCGAGAGCGACTTCGTGATGGTCGCGGGCTACCCGGGCCGGACCGAGCGCATCACCACCTACTCCGAGGTGAAGTTCGACGTCGACTTCTCGTACCCGCAGCGCATCGCGCAGATCCAGGAGTTCTACGACGTGCTCACGGCGCTGGCGGCCAAGGGCGGGATGACGGCGATCAAGGCGAACATGTTCAAGCAGTTCGTCCAGAACGCGCTGGAGAACCAGCAGAGCGTGCTGGCCGGGCTGACCCGCGGCGACGCGCTCGACGTCAAGCGCAAGCTCGACGAGCAGGTCCGGGCCTGGGCCGCCAAGCCGGGCAACGAGGACTACGCCAAGGCGATCGCCGCCCTCGAGGAGACGTTCACCGAGGCGCGCAAGACCGCCAAGGTCGACGGCGTCTTCGCGCGCGCGGCCAACGGCTCGACGATGCTCGGCGTCGCCAACCTGCTGGTGCGGATGGCCGAGGAGCGGCCCAAGAAGGACGCCGACCGCAAGGCCGGCTTCCAGGATCGCGACCTGCCCGACCTGCTCGATCAGCAGAAGCAGATGGCGCAGCAGTTCGATCCCGACATCGACCGCGCGCTGCTGAAGCTGTCGCTCAAGCGCGCGCTGGCGCTGCCCGAGGCCGACCGGCCGTGGCTGGTGACGATGCTGGCGCCGGCCAAGGGCCAGGCCCTCGACGAGGCGCTGATCGATCAGCGGATCGGCGAGTGGTACAAGGCGACGACGCTGACCGACGAGAAGGTCCGCATCAAGCTCTTGACCAAGGGCACCAGCAAGGAGCTGGCGAAGTCGAAGGACCCGTTCATCAAGGTGGCGGTCGCGATGCGGCCCGCGCTCAAGGCGTTCGAGGCGCAGCAGGAGGCGCGCGCCGGCGTCCGGCTGCTGCTGGCGCCGAAGTACGCGATCGCGATGCGCGAGGCGCTCGACGGCGCGCTGGCGCCCGACGCCAACTCGACCCTGCGCGTGACCTACGGGACGGTGAAGCGCCGCGGCGACGGCCTGCCGTTCACGCTGGCCTCGGAGATCCCGGCCAAGGACAAGGGCGAGGAGCCGTTCGACGCGCCGCCGGCGCTGCTGGCGGCGATCAAGGCCAAGACCTGGGGCCCGTACGCCGACCCGACGCTGGGCGAGGTGCCGGTCGACTTCCTGTCGGACGTCGACACCACCGGCGGCAACTCGGGCTCGCCGACGCTCAACGGCAAGGGCGAGCTGATCGGCCTGCTGTTCGACGGCACCACCGAGAGCGTGTCGTCCGACGTGGTCTTCGACCCCAAGATCACCCGCTCGATCCACGCCGACATCCGCTACGCGCTGTGGGTGATGGACGCGATCGACGGCGCCGACAACCTGCTGACCGAGATGGGCGTCACGCCGAGCCTGTGATCGTCCGGGGTTAGCGAGCGGACGCAACCGGGTGGCGCGCGGCGGTGTCGGATGCTGCAATAGACGGGGGCGCCGGCGCGTTCCCGGTTCGGAGGTCCGCCATGCGTGCATCGCTCCTGGCCCTGGTTTCGCTGGTCTCGTTGTCCGCGCTCACCGGGGTGGCCGCGGCCGATGATCAGTTTCACCCGGTCCCGGGCGCGCCCGGCCTCGAGCTGCGGGTCGTCGCCTACGGGCGCGGCGTCCACGGCGAGATGACCGTCGAGCTGCACAACCGTAACGGCGCCGAGGCCACCTTCGTCGCCAGCGGGCTGTACTTCTTGCCCGACGACCCGAGCGGCGACCCGCCGCAGCGGTTGGCGATGGTCGGCGGCATCCGCGCCGGCAGCGAGGACGCGCCGGTCGACGGCGTCGCGGTCGCGGCGGGCGCCACCCGCAAGGTGCGGTTCGACGTGTTCTGCATCGACGAGAACCGCCACGCGCCGCCGCTGGATCAAGCGTTCACGCTGGCGGCGCAGCGCCTGCCGGCGCGCGTCACCCGCGAGATCGTCGCGCAGACCAAGCACGTGTTCAGCGGCGTCGAGCTGCGCCCGACCGCCGAGCAGGAGTCGATGGTGCAGTCGCTGGTGTGGGAGGCGCGGCGGCAGGTGCGGACGCGGCTCTTGGGCGATCGCCGGTAACGCCTAGGCGCGGGGGCCGTGGACGGCGACGACGCTCTTGCCGCCGCCGACCGGCCGCACCTCGACGGTGGCGCCGACGCGCTCGTCGAGGCCGGGGACGTGGGAGACGATGCCGACCTGGCGGCCGCTGGCGCGCAGCGTGTCGAGCGCGGCCAGCGCGGTGTCGAGCGTGACCGGATCGAGCGTGCCGAAGCCCTCGTCGACGAGCAGCGTGCGGACGGTGGTGCCGCCGGTCGACAGCGACGACAGCCCCAGCGCGAGGGCCAGCGACGCCAGGAACGTCTCGCCGCCGGACAGGCTGGCCAGCGAGCGGACCTCCTCGCCCATGTCGCGATCGATGACCTGCAGCTCGAGGTCCTCGCCGGGCACGCGCTCGAGCTGGTAGCGCGGCGCGAGATCGTCGAGGTGCGCGTTGGCGGCGGCCAGCAGCGTCTCGAGCGTCAGGCTCTGGGCGAAGTCGCGCAGGCGCTTGCCGTCGGCCGAGCCGATCAGCGCGGCGAGCTGCTCCTCGGCGAGGTGCGCGACGTCGAATGCGGCCAGCGCGGCGGCGGCGGTGGCGCGGTGCGCGCGGGCGGCGTCGTCGGCCCGCAGCTGCGCTTGCAGCGCGGCGGCGGCCTCGCGCGCGGCGGCGGCGGCGGCGGCGGCGGCGGCGAGCCGCGCGGTCCACGCGGCGGACTCGACGTCGAGCTCGGGCAGCGACGGGCGCGACGCCTCGAGGGCGGCCCGCTGGCGCTCGAGCTCGCGGACGCGGGCGGCGGCGGCGACGGCGGCGTGGGTGGCGGCGGCGACGCGATCGCGATCGCGGGCGATCGCCGCGGCGTCGATCGCCAGCGCGG
>JAEUJY010000088.1 GCA_016794525.1 Myxococcales bacterium | reverse complement strand
CGCCGCGCCCCCCGCCGCCGCCGCGCCCCCCGCCGCCGCCGCGCCTGCCGCGGCCGCCGCGCCCGCCGCGTCGCCCGATGGGCCGACGTGGTGGGAGAAGATGGTCGGCAACGTCAAGGACGCGAACTACGAGCACGCCGGCACCTACTGGCTGCCGCCCGCGGCCTCGACCGGCGCCGACGGCCCCGACGCGCTGTACATCGCGATGATCGGCATGTCGGCGTTCTTCTTCTTCGCGATCACCGGCGCGATCATCTACCTGGTCATCAAGTACCGCCACAAGCCGGGCCGCAAGCCGGAGCCGTCGCCGGCGCACAACGACGCCCTCGAGATCACGTGGACCGTCATCCCGACGATCATCTGCGTGTTCCTGTTCGTCTACGGCTGGCGCACGTACCTGCAGAACGTCACCGTCCCCGAGCCCCGCCCCGAGAACGTGGTCTACATCGAGGGTTCGAAGTGGGCGTGGAACTTCCGCTACTACAACGGCCTCGAGGACAACGTCCTCCACGCGCCGGTCGATCAGCCGGTCAAGCTGGTGATGACGTCGCGCGACGTCCTCCACTCGTTCTTCATCCCGGTGTTCCGCATCAAGCAGGACGTCGTACCGCGCCGCTACACGTACGCGTGGTTCCACGCCACCAAGCCCGGCGTCTACCGCGTGTACTGCACGGAGTACTGCGGCACCGACCACTCGATGATGAAGACCAAGATCGTCGTCCACGAGCCGGGCCTGTACGAGAAGTACCTGTCCGAGGCCTACGCCAAGAAGGCGGCGCTGTCGGGCGACAAACTCGGCCAGTCGGTCTACGAGAAGAAGGGCTGCAACGCCTGCCACACCGTCGACGGCTCGCCGCGCATCGGCCCGACGTGGAAGGGCTCGTTCGGCACCGACGTCCCGCTCGAGGGCGGCGGCACGGTGAAGATGGACGAGGCGTACATCAAGACCGCGATCCAGAACCCCACCTCCCAGATCCACGCCGGCTTCGCGCCGAGCATGCCGGTCACGCCGCTCTCCGACGAGGAGATCGAGGGTGTGATCGAGTACATCAAGACGCTCAAGTAGCGAGGCCGACATGTCCGCCGCCGTCGACACCAATGCTTCGTATCTGACCGCCACCCGCGGGTGGAAGAGCTGGGCGTACACGCTCGATCACAAGCGGATCGGGATGATGTACCTGTTCGGCATCCTCGGCGCGCTGCTGCTCGGCGGCGCGTTCGCGCTGCTCGTCCGCGCCGAGCTGTGGTCGCCCGGCCACACCATCGCGGGCAAGGACGCGTACAACAAGTTCTTCACGCTGCACGGCGCGGTGATGGTGTTCCTGGTGATCATCCCAGGCCTGCCCGCCGCGCTCGGCAACATGATCCTGCCGATCCAGCTGGGCGCGCCCGACGTGGCGTTCCCCAAGCTGAACCTCACCAGCTTCTACCTGTGGGTGGTCGGCGCGCTGTTGCTGCTGGTCGCGGTGTTCACCGGCGGCCTCGACACCGGCTGGACGTTCTACACGCCGTACAGCTTGCAGACGCAGACCGCGGTCATCCCCGCTGTGCTCGGCGCGTTCGTGCTCGGCTTCTCGTCGATCTTCACCGGCCTGAACTTCCTGGTGACGATCCACAAGTTCCGGCCCAAGGCGATGGGCTGGTTCCAGATGCCGCTCAACCTGTGGGCGCTGTACTCGACCGCGCTGATGCAGGTGCTGGCGACGCCGGTGCTCGGCATCACGCTCTTGCTGCTGTTCGTCGAGCGCTTCATGCACATCGGCATCTTCGACCCGAACCTGGGCGGTGATCCGGTGCTGTTCCAGCACTTCTTCTGGTTCTACTCGCACCCCGCCGTCTACATCATGATCGTCCCGGCGATGGGCGTGATCTCGGAGATCACGACGACGTTCTCGCGCAAGCCGATCTTCGGCTACCGCTTCATCGCCTACTCGAGCATCGCGCTGGCGCTGTTCTCGTTCCTGGTGTGGGGCCACCACATGTTCGTGTCGGGTCAGTCGAAGCTGGCCAACATGGTGTTCTCCGCGCTGACCTTCTCGGTCGGCATCCCGTCGGCCATCAAGGTCTTCAACTGGGTGTCGACGCTGTACAAGGGCGACATCCGGCTGCAGACGCCGATGCTGTACGCGCTGTCGTTCCTGATCATGTTCACGATCGGCGGCCTGACCGGCATCTTCCTCGCGATCCTGTCGATCGACGTCCAGCTCCACGACACCTACTTCGTCGTCGCCCACTTCCACTACGTGATGATGGGCTCGACGCTGATCGCCTTCATCGGCGCGCTCCACTACTGGTGGCCGAAGGTGACCGGCAAGATGTACCCCGAGCGCGTCGCCCGGGTGGCCGCGATCGGCGTGTTCATCGGCTTCAACCTGACGTTCCTGCCGCAGTTCGTGATGGGCTCGCGCGGCATGCCGCGCCGCTACTGGGACTACGACCCCGAGTTCCAGATCTTCCACCAGCTGTCGACGGTCGGCGCGTTCCTGCTCGGCCTGTCGCTGTTCGGGGTGGTCTGCTACCTGATGTGGTCGCTCAAGTACGGCACCAAGGCGCCGCAGAACCCGTGGGGCGGCACCACGCTCGAGTGGGACGCCCCCACGCCGCCGACGGTCTTCAACTTCCCGGAGCCGCCGGAGATCCACGAGCTCTACAACTACGACGACCTGGAGGAGCTGCCGGAGGGCGGGTGGGTGCGCAAGCCGTCGACCGGCGCCAAGTCCTCCAGCGGTCACTGACCGAGCCGTCGCCCCCGCCCTTCGTCTTCCGTAGCTCCCCGAGTTCCCCGAGTTTTCCGAGGCGCGCATGAGCCAGCCCCACGACGACCACCACGACGACCACGGCCACCAGTCGCGGTTCATCCAGCACCACTACGACGACGCCCAGCACCAGTTCGACTCGGGCAAGCTCGGGATCTGGTTCTTCCTGGTCCAGGAGATCCTGTTCTTCTCGGCGCTGTTCGTCGCGTACATCCTGTACCGCCACCACCACCCCGAGATCTACGCGTACGCCCACCACTACCTCGACGTGAAGTGGGGCGCGATCAACACCGCGGTGCTGATCGTCTCGTCGCTGTCGGCGGCGTGGGCGGTGCGCTGCGCGCAGCTCGCGCAGCGGCGCGGCCTGATCGCCTGCCTGGTGATCACGATCGTCTGCGCGCTCGGGTTCCTCGGCATCAAGACGATCGAGTACTCGCACAAGATCCACGAGCACATCCTCTGGGGGAAGTACTTCGACCCGTGCGTCGCCTCGGCCGGCAACCACCTGCTGAACAAGGGCAACAACTGCCCCGGGGTGAAGACCTCGGTGGTGTGGGACGGCAAGGCCGGCAAGGCCAAGAGCGGCTGCCTCGAGGGCAACTACGACCAGAACCCCGCCGAGCCCGGCATCCAGGGCAAGTGCGAGGTGATCGAGGTCGTCGGCGCCAACCGCCGCCCGATCGAGGCGTGCGAAGAGGTCCCGGGCAAGTCCGGCGGCCACGGCAAGCCGGCCAAGTTCCCGTGCTACGAGCTGGCGCTCAACCCGCACGTCTGCCCGGCCGGGCCGGCGGCGATGGTGCTGTACGGCGACCACGGCCACCACGGCGGCGCGATCGAGGTGAGGTGCGACGCGGTGCCGGCCCCGGCGGCCCCGGCCGACGCCTTCGCCGACCCGGCCCACGTGCCGACCACCGGCGAGCGCACCTTCGCGCAGCACAAGGCGAAGTCGAAGCACGAGCTGGCGCACGAGTTCGCCAGCGGCCCGCCGCCCGAGCACACCAACATGTTCTTCAGCATCTACTTCGCGATGACCGGTCTGCACGGCATCCACGTGCTGGTGGGCGTGTTCGTCTTCATCTGGCTCTTGTGGCGCGCGATCCGCGGCGACTTCACGCCGGACTACTTCGGGCCGGTCGACTACGCGGCGCTGTACTGGCACCTCGTCGACCTGATCTGGATCTTCCTGTTCCCGCTGCTCTACCTGATCCACTGAGACCTGATGAAGAGAGGGTCTTTCGCAAAGACCCTCCCCCGGCATGCGCCGGGGCCCCCACCCGAAACGCGAGACACCTGACCCCGACTGCGCTGCGAGACGCGTGACCCCGACTGCGCTGCGAGACACCTGACCCCGACTGCGCTGCGAGACGCCTTACCCCGACTGCTTACCGACCCGCGGCGCTTCCTCTTCGAGACCTTCACCCGGCGCCCGCCGGGACTAGCAACGGAGCCGACCATGGCCGACCACGCCCATCACGACGACCACCACGGCATCTCTCACGTCGCCCCGGTCAAGGTGCTGCTCGGCACCTGGGGCACGCTGATGGTGCTGACGATCATCACCGTCGGCGCGACGAGGATCGACCTCGGCGCCAACTACAACCTCGCGCTCGCGATGGCGATCGCGGTGGTGAAGGCGACGCTGGTGGTGCTGTTCTTCATGCACCTGCGCTACGACAAGCTGTTCCACAGCATCATGATCGCCGGCGGCATCCTGGCCGCGGCGCTGTTCGTCGGGTTCGCGCTGATGGACTCGAACCAGTACCAGTCGACGATCATCTGGAACCCCGACAGCCCGCCGCCGGCGCCGATCGGTCCGCCGCCCGTGCCGTGATCGCGTCCTGGGGTTTGCGCGCGACGGGGCGGTGACGCGAGCCTCTGGAACACAGGTCTGGAGGTCTTTCGGTCGAGCACCGGTCGCCGCGTTGGGCGTCTCGCGTCCTGGTGGAGGCTCGGTGGGGACCTCCCGCCGAGGTAGGTGCGTCTTGGGAGGGGGCCCCGTCGGGGCATGACGCGACGGGGGAGGGCGTGGCGACACGCCCTCCAGTAACTCAGTTCAGCGGGTCTCGGTGACCCGCACCGCCAGGGCGCGGCGGGCCGCGTCGTCGGTGCGGGTGGCGTACGTGTGGGCGGCGGCGCGGCACGCGTCGTCGAAGTCGCGGGTGCACAGGAGCCGCAGGCGCAGCCACGACACCGCGTCGGACTCGGCGCCGCCAGGGAAGCGGCGCAAGTAGCCGTCGAGGCTGCGCAGCGCGTCGCCGGTGCGGCCGCTGGCCCACTGCGCGCGGGCCAGGCCCCACAGCGCGGTGGCGGCGGCCGGGCCGCGCTCGGTGACCGACGCGCGCTGCAGCTCGGCGATCGCCTCGGCGCCGCGCGCCGTCGTCGGTGGCCCTGGCGGGATCGGCTGGCTGGCCAGCGCGCGCCGCAGGTCGGTCACCGGGTCGGCGGGCGGCGGCGCGGTCGGCGGCTTGGCGCTGCCGCCGTGGTCGCGGGGCGCCGCGCCGCTCCCCGTCGTCGGGCGGGCGCCGCCCGGCGCGGGCGGCGCGCCGGCCTTGCGGCGCCCGGTCAGCGGATCGAAGTCGATCGCCGGGCCGCCGGCCAGCCGATCGTCGGCGCTCGCCGATCCGGCGATCGTGTGGCGCGGGTCGGCCGCGCCGCTCGCGAGCGGCGCCGGGGGCGCCACCGCGACCACGCCGGCGTCGCTCGACCAGCGCTCGCCGGCGCGCACCGCGACCAGCGCGCCGGCGCGCTCGACCTGCACGACGCCGTGGCTGACCGCGACCTGCACGGTCGGATCGCGCCGCACCGTGAACGCCGTGCCGACGACCCGCACCGTCACGTCGTCGGCCACCACCCACAGCGGCGGCCGGCCGCGCCGCGGCGCGACCTCGAGCGAGACCGCGCCGGCGGCCAGCGCGACGCGGACGCCGCCGTCGGGCCGCGTGACCTCGAAGCGCGTCCCGGGCTCGGCGTCGATCACCGCGTCGCCGAGATCGACGTGGGCGCCGCGCGCGTCGGCGGCGACCACCAGCGGCCGCGGCGGCGTCGGCGCGGCCGGCCGGGTCGCGATCACCACCGCGGCGATCGCGCCCGCCGCTGCCACCGCGGCCAGCGCCGGCCACCACCGCCGCGGCGTCGGCGCCGCCGCCGCGTCGCCGACGTGCGCGACGACGCGCTGCTCGAGGTGCCGCCAGGCCTCGGGCGCGAGATCTTCGACCGGCACGCGATCGCGCAGCGTCATGGCGCTCCTCCGTCGCGCAGGCTCATGGCGCTCCTCCGTCCCGCAGGAACTCGCGCAGCACCGGATCGCGGGCGGCGGCGGCCTCGAGCGTGCGCCGCGCGCGCCACACCCGCAGCTTGGTCGCGGTGACGCTGGCGCCGGTCACCTCCGCCACCTCGGCCATCGAGC
Source organism: Myxococcales bacterium (assembly GCA_016794525.1). Classification (GTDB taxonomy): domain Bacteria; phylum Myxococcota_A; class Polyangia; order Haliangiales; family Haliangiaceae; genus UBA2376. The sequence goes on along the minus strand of JAEUJY010000088.1, from coordinate 18,316 downwards.
GGCCGTCGATCTCGTGCAGCGCGAACGCGACCCGGCTGGCCGGCGGCAGCCGATCGAGCGCGGCGTACAGGCGGCGCACGCCGTCCTTGGCCAGTAGCGCGCCGGGCGCGTCGCCGTGGACCGCGAGCTCGGGCGTGACGCCGTCGGGCGACGGCTGATCGATCCGCGCGCGGCGGCGGCCGATGGCCCGGTACGCGACCCGGACCGCGATGCGATCGATCCAGGTCGCCAGGCTGGCCTCGGCCCGCCACGACTTGAGCGACGCGAACACCTGGACGAACGTCTCCTGCAGCAGGTCCTCCATGTCGGCGTTGCCGCCGAGGATGCGGTACAGCGCGGCGTGGACCCGCCCGCGGTAGCGGCGGAACAGGTCGCGGGCCGCCGCCTCCTGGGCGCCGGTCACCCGGCCCAGGCAGCGCTCGACCAGGACGACGTCTTCCAGGTAGGCGGCCTGGGTGCTCACTGCCGATGATCGTGCGCGATCGGCGCGCCGCGGTTACGCGCAATCATCAAAAACACGCAGGTGCCCGGAACTACTGCTGCATCAGCATCATCGGCTGGTTCATGCAGTGGCCGCCGTCGACCACCAGCACGGTGCCGGTGACGTAGGCCGCCGCCGCCGAGCGCAGGAACACCGCGGCGGCGGCGATCTCGTCGGCCGCGCCGAACCGCCCGAGCGGGATGCCAGCCTTGGCCCGCGTGGCGGCGTCGCCCGGCGCCAGCCGGCGCATGCCCTCGGTGTCGGCGATCGGCCCGGGCGCGATCGCGTTGACCCGGATGCCGGCGCCGCCCCACTCGACGGCGAGGTTGCGGGTCAGCGCGTCGACGCCGGCCTTGGCCGCCGACGCGTGCAGCTGCAGCGGCGTGCCGTGGTAGTGCAGCGTCGCCGAGATGTTGAGGATCGCGCCGCGGCCGCTGGCCGACAGCGCCGCGAACGCCGCCCGGCACATGTGGAACGTGCCGTTGAGGTCGATGTCGATGACGGTGCGGAAGCCGTTGGGCGACAGCGTCGCGGCCGGCGCCAGGAAGTTGCCGGCGGCGTTGTTGACCAGCGTGTCGAGCCCGCCGAAGCGCTCGACGGTGGCGGCCACCACCCTGGTCGCGTCGTCCGGATTCCGGACGTCGGCGGGGACGGTGAGGATCGCGCGGCCGGTCTCGGCGCCGAGCGCGGCGGCGGCCTCGGCCAGCGCGTCGGGCTTGCGGCTGGCGATGCAGACGTCGGCGCCGAGGCGGGCGAAGCCGCGCGCGATCGCGCGGCCGATGCCGGTGGCGCCGCCGGTGACGATCGCGACGTGGCCGGCGAGCGCGTCGGGGCGGTAGGGCGACAGCGGGTCGATCATGCCCCGACGCTACCGCGGATCGTCGACGCCAAAGAAAGACGGAACCGCCCGCGAAAGGCGGTGTCAGGGTGGGGGAGCCGACGATGTTGCGGCGCCCCACCGGGCGCGGCGACGTGCGGTGAGCGCCCGCGGGGAGGTCCCGCGCCCGTCGCCCAGGCTCCGGAGGATCGTCATGTCGAAGCCCAGCTCCTGGGCGCGATGGGCCGCGTGCGCCCTCGTGCTCGCCGTCGTCGCCCAACCCGCCCTCGCCGACAAGCGCAAGAAGAAGGTCAAGACCCGCACGTCGATCGCCGCGTGCACCAGCTTCGAGCAGGTCGATCGCGTCGACGACTCGGTGGACCTGGTCATCGCCAACAGCTGCGAGATCCCGGTGACGTGCTCGGTGAGCTGGACCGTCACCTGCGCGCCCGACTCCAAGCGCGTCCACCGCCACCAGCACGGCCAGGCCTTCGATCTGGCGTCGATGGCGTCGCAGACCGCGAACGCCTCGGCGGCGACGTGCGGCAACGACGGATGGGTGATCGACGACGTGGTCTGGTCCTGCCAGCCCGCGCCGGCCTCCGAGGCCCGCTAACCCGCCGCACCCCGGCGGAGAACCTCAGGAATCTTGGGCGGTTGGCGGGCGGGGGCGGCGGGGCGGCGGAATCTCTAGATCGCCGCGACACGTGCTGCGTGTGTATCCTCGAACCGACGACGAAGCGTCACGAGGCTCACGCAGAGCGCGGCGAAGTCCGCGTCCGGCAAGACCGTGACCTGGCCCTAGTGCTCGCGTCGGAGGCATTTCTCACCCGACGTAGTATAAGGACCAAGAGCCATGGGCGACCGCCTCGACATCGACGCGCTGCTGATCGGCGCTCTCTACGGAGAGCTCGATGGCGACGAGCGCGCCCGGCTCGACGCGCACCTGGCGAGCCACCCGGCCGACCGCGCCGCGCTCGACAGCCTGCGCAGCACGCGGGCGTGGTTGACCGATCACAAGGCCCGGGAGTTCCTGGGCGCCGCCGAGCCCGCCAGCGCGATCTCGGCCCGCCTGATCCAGGAGGCCGCCCGCCGCGCCCCGGCGCCGCGCGCCGCAGCCGGCAGCGGCTGGCTCGGTTTCCTGGGAGGCCTGTTCCGTCCGATCGCCGCGCACCCCGCGCTGTCGGCCGCCGCCGCGATGCTGATCGTGGTCGGTGCCGGCTCGCTGATGATGCGCCACAAGTCCCTCGAGGTCGCCCAGCCCGCGGCGCCACCGCCGCCCCCGGCGCTGACCGCGAACGCGGAGGCCACGGCCGCCGTCGCGCCCACCCCGGCGCCGACCGCCGTCGCGCCGGCCACCGGCTCGGCCGCCACCGACGGCTACCAGGTGTCGCTCGACGACGGCGCCAAGGACTCCGCCGAGGGCCTGGCGCAGCAGACCGCCAAGCCGCGCAAGGGCGAGCGCACCAGCGCCGGCGGTGGCGGCGCCAAGCCGACCGCGCCGAGCGCCGGCGCGGCCCGCGACCGCGCTACCGAGGCGCCCGGCTTCCTCGAGGTCGACAAGAAGGCGCTGGGCGCCGACGTGGCGATGCGCAAGGAAGAGGCGGCCGACCCCGCGGCCGACGAGCTCAGCGGCACCAGCGTGGGCCGCACCGGCGGCGCCGGGCAGGGCGCCGCCGCGCCCGTCGCGCCGACCGTCGACGCGCCGCCGGTGATGGCGCCGCGCCCCGCCGACGCGGCGATCACCACCTGGGCCCGCGATCAGCACGCGCGCATGGTCAAGCTGGTCAACGCCGGCCGCTGCACCGAGGCCGGCCAGGTCGGCGCCGAGATCGCGCGGCGCGCCCCCGACTACTACCAGTCGGCGGTCGCCAACGACCGCGCGGTGCGCTCGTGCCAGGCGTACGTGGACCAGGCCCGGCGGGCCAAGCAGCCGGCCAAGGCCAAGAACGTCGCCGAGCCCGACGCCAGCCTCGAGCAAGACGCGACCAAGTAGTCGGCCGCGCCCCGCAGGCGCCCGCTAGCGCCCGAGCCAGCGGCGCAGCGCTCGCGGCGCCGCCGCGATCTGCGCGTCGGTCGCGCGCGCCAGCGCGGTCGACGACTTGGTGAGCCACAGGAGCGTCGGCCCCGCGCCCCGGCCCGGCGCGAACAGCGCGGCCGCCGCCTTCGCGGCGTAGACGCCGTCGACGGCCGGCAGCCCGGCCGCGGCCAGCCGCGCCGCCGCGGCCTCGCCGGCGGCGGTGACGTGGCCGTAGCCGTCGCCGAGGAAGCGACCGTCGACGGTGAGCGCCGCCCGCAGCGCGCCCTCGGGGATCGGGCTGACCTCGCCGCGCAGCGCGTCGACCAGCGCGATCGTGCGCGCGGCGAGGTGCGCGAGGCGCCAGCGGCTGGTGACCGGCCACGGCGTGACCCGCACCGCGTGCAGCGTCGGCGGCGGCGGCGCGAGGCCGAGGTGGTGCGCGAGGTGCAGGCCGGCCAGCAGGCCGGCGGTGGTGCAGCCGCTGCCGACCGGCACGACGATCGTCGCCGGCCACGGCAGCGCGCCGGTCGCCGCCTGCGCGGCCAGCTCGAACGCGGCCGACAGCGCCCCGAGCGCGCCCTCGGCGGTCGCGCCGCCGGGCGGCATCACGTACGCGCCCGGCTCGCGGCGGCGCGCGGCCATCGCCAGCGGCAACAGCGCCACCGACGGGATCGTCACGATGCGTGGCGCCGCGGCGATGATCGCGCTGGCGTTGGCGTAGGCCGGCTCGCCCGGCGGCTGCGGGAACAAGAGCGCGCCGGCCTCGAGCCCGGCGGCGCGCGCGTGGACGACGGTGGCGACGACGTGGTTGGAGCCGAACGCGCCGGTGGCCCAGATCCGCGTGGCGCCGGCGGCGCGGGCGCGGCCGAACATCGCCTCGAGGGTGCGGACCTTGTTGCCGCCGTAGGCCGGCGCGGTCAGGTCCTCGCGCTTGACCCACAGGTCGGGGTGGCCGGCGATCGGCGCGACCGGCGTGGGCCACTGCCCGAGCCGCGCCCACGGCACCGCGGCGGCGACCGCGGGCAGGGCGGCGTGGAGCGCGACCGGGCCGCGCGGGCTGCGCGGGTCGTCGCTCAGGCCTTCTCCGGGACGTACTGCGGCGGCGGCGCCGCGCCCTCGCCGAACAGGAACAGCTCGCACTGCTCCTTGAGCACCTCGTGCGACTTCTTGAGGGTCAGGTCGAGGCGGTACTCGTTGACCAGCTTCTTCGAGTGCTCGATCCACTGCGCCCACGCCTCGGCCGAGATGCTCTCGAAGATGCGCTGCCCGAGGGCGTCGGCGAACGGCTTGTAGGGCAGACCGGGGCGTTCCCCGCCCAGCTTCTGGCAACGGACCATGCGTGGCATGGGCGCACTTGAGCAGCCTTTTTCGCAGACTGCAAGCCGTGGGGCCGGTCACGCCCTCGTCGCTGGTCGGTGACGCTTTGGTGACGCGGTCGCGACGGCTTGGAGTACCCTGGGCGCCATGCGCACGTACGGATTCGGAGGGCTGTGCCTGGCCCTCGTGCTCGCCTCGGCCTGTGACGACGGTGGCTCCGGCCCCGGGCTCGACGACTTCTACCCGGAGCTGCCGCCCACCGGCGGCGCCCAGGGCGCGTGGACCGGCGAGATCACCGCGGCCACCGCCAGCGAGCTGCTGACCGGGCCCGCGGCCCAGGGCCAGATCGGCGACATCTTCCTGCGCAACGACAAGGTGCGCTTCGTGATCGGCGCGCCGACCCGCGTGCTCGGCGTCGTGCCCCAGGGCGGCAACGTCATCGACGCCGCGCTGATCGTCGGCGGCACGCCGCTGCCCGATCACTTCGGCGAGCTGTCGATGGTCTACAAGGCCGGCCGCACCTGCGAGCACAGCCGCATCGAGATCGTCCGCGACGGCACCGAGGGCGGTCCCGCGGTGGTCCGCGCGATCGGCCGGTCGGGCAACAACGACTTCATCAACCTGCGCGGCATCGGCATCCTGCCGATCGACGACGGCATCAACCCCGATCTGCCCGACGAGATCGACTGCGCGACGACCTACGTGCTCGAGCCGGGCGCGACGTCGTTGCAGGTGTACTGGTCGGTGTTCAACGCCGGCACCAAGAAGGTGTCGGCCCCGTTCGGCATGCTCAACGACACCGGCGGCGAGACCGAGGCGTGGTCCAACGGCCGCGGCTTCGAGCGCGCCGGCATCGGCGCGCTGTCGTCGCTGTCGGAGCCGGCGCCGATCGACTACGTCGTCTACCAGGGGCCGGGCCCGGCCTACGGCGTCGTGCCCCGCTTCGAGGGCGCGACCCGCAGCGCCGGCTTCATCATCGCCGGCGTGTCGATCGTGATCTTCGGCGCCGAGAACCTGCTCGACATCTTCGACACGACCACCTACCAGCTGGTGCTCGCGCCCAAGGCCGGCAAGCTGCAACGGCTCGACCTGGTGCTCGGCCAGGACGCCGACGACGTCGACACCGCGTGGCGCACCGGCAAGGGCGAGGCGCTGGTCGACGTCAGCGGCACGGTGGCGTTCTCCGACGCGACGCCGATCGCCGGCGCCCGGGTCGGCGTCTACGCCGACGACGGCAACGGCACGATCGAGGCCACCGACACGATCGTCAGCTACCTCGACGTCGACGCCACCGGCGCCTTCGCCGGCAAGCTGCCCGCGACCGGCACGTTCGTGCTGCGCGCCGAGGTCAAGGACGTCGGCCGCTCCAACGTGATGGCCGCCGGCACCGGCCGGGCGCTGACCATCCCGGCGCCGGTCAAGCTCGACTACGCGATCGTCGACGACGCCACCGGCGACAACATCCCCGGCCGGATCCTGGTGATCGGCACCCACCCGGCGTTCCCCGACAAGCGGGTGTTCGAGACCTACGATCGCCTGGCCGGCGTGGTGCGGTCGCGCCACGCGGTCCACGGCATCTCGACCGGCACCGTCGCCGACGCGCCGATCTACCTGCCGGCCGGCGGCAGCTACCGGGTCTACGCGTCGCGCGGCACCGAGTGGTCGACCGACTCGGCGGCGTTCGCCGGGACCGCGTCGGGCAGCGTCACCTTGCACCTGCGCCACGTCGTCGACACCACCGGCTACCTGGCGGCCGAGTTCCACGTCCACCAGGTCGGCTCGCCCGACTCGCCGGTCGGCTCCGACGAGCGGGTCCGCTCGGCCCTGTCGGCGGGCGTCGAGCTGTTCGCGGTCACCGACCACGACGTCGTCAGCGATCTGCAGCCGTTCGTCCAGGCGCTCAACGCCGACGACCTGCTGCGGGTGGTGCCCGGCATCGAGGTCACGCCGTTCCCCTACGGCCACTTCAACGCCTACCCGCTGCAGCTGGTGTCCAACGCCAACGGCGGCGCGATCGACTGGGGCCGCGGCGGCACCGAGGGCTTCGCGATGACGCCGCGCGAGATCTTCGCCGCCGCCCGCACCCGCGGCGCCCGCGTCGTCGAGGTCAACCACCCGCGCGGCACCGGCACGCTCGGCACGTTCCAGCAGTACTTCGACCGCGCCAACCTGCAGTACGACTACGCGACCCGCACCGTCAGCGGCAACTTCGCCGGCGCCGAGGTGCCCAACTCGTGGCTGCGCCTGCCCGACGAGTCGCTGTGGAACGACGGCTTCAACGCGCTCGAGATCTGGAACGGCTTCGGGATGGGCGACACCGACAACGACGGCCGGCGCGAGATCATCTCGCTCGACCGCGTGCTGCGCGACTGGTTCAACATGCTGAACTTCGGCTACTACGTCGCGCCGATCGGCAACAGCGACACCCACACCTCGGTCAGCGATCCGCTGGGCATGCCGCGCAACCTGGTGCGGGTGCCCGACGACAGCGGCGCCGCGCTGGCCGACGGCAGCATCACCGACGCGGTGATGAAGACCCTCGAGGGCACGACCACGGCGCGCGACATCGTCGTCACCAACGGCCCGATGCTGGCGGTCACCTCCGGCGGCATGGCGGCGATCGGCCGCCAGGTCGCGGCCACCGGTGGCACCGTGAGCTTCGAGGTCACCGTGACCGCGCCGACCTGGGCCGACGTCGACACGCTCGAGGTGTTCGCCAACGCGGCGCCGACGACGCCGGTCCCCGACGGCTCGACCACGGCGATCGTGCCGCTCGGGTGCTGGACCAGCCGGCCGCTGGCGAGCCTCGCGGCCACCGACCCGTGCGAGCAGGCCGCGCTGGCGCCGCAGAGCATGACCGTGCAGTCGGTGGCGGTCGGCGGCGGCGGCAACGCGCGGTTCCTGCGCGCGACCGTCACCGTGACGATCAACGTCGCCGACATCCCGCGGATGACCGGCGCCACCGGCACCGACGCCTGGCTGGTGTTCCGGGCCCGCGGCGCCAAGGCGATCTTCCCGCTGCTCCAGGGCGATCTGATCGACGACACGACGCTGCCGATCCTGGTGTCGGGCAACCAGACCCAGGTCGACGCGGTGCTGGCCGCCGGCGGCGTCTCGGCGGCCGCGTTCGCCGCGCCGGTGTTCGTCGACTTCGACGGCGGTGGCTACCGGGCGCCCTTCAGCCCGATGTGACGGGCGGCGCGGCGGCGCAGGCAACCTTGGGGCGCGGGTGGGCGTCCAAGCTTGCATCTGCCATGATGCCGACGCAGGATCACCGAGATGGATAGTTCGGTCTGGGACCTCATGGGCCACGGCGGCTACGCGATGTGGCTCATCGTGGCGTTCTCGGTGATCGCCATGGCGGTCGCGATCGAGCGCGCCTACGCCCAGTGGCAGTTCACCACCCGGGCCCGCAACCTGGCCGAGATCGTCAACCGGTGCCTGGACAAGGGCGCGATCAGCGAAGGCCGGACCGCCTGCGAGCGGTCGCCGTCGCCCCTGGCCGACGTGTTCCTCGTGGGCTACGAGCGGCTTGGCCGCGGCAAGCGCGAGCACCTGGCGCCGGCGGTGCACCGCGAGCGGATGCGGGTCGGCGCCGACCTCAAGAGCCGGCTGTGGATCCTGGGTACGATCGGCGCCACCGCGCCGTTCGTCGGCCTGTTCGGCACCGTCATCGGCATCATGTCGGCGATGGGGCGGTTCAAGAAGGACGAGGTCGTGACGATGGGCATGGTGTCCAAGCCCATCTCCGAGGCGCTGGTGGTCACCGCCGCCGGCATCCTGGTCGCCGTCGAGGCGGTCATCCTGTTCAACTTCTTCAACCAGCGGGCCTCGCGCATCGCCACCGAGATGAAGCTCCTGACCGACGAGTTCCTCGAGCTGCTGGGCGAGGTGCCGCCGGAGTCGACCGAGGTCGAGGGCGGCCGCGCCAAGACCGCCGCGAAGGGCAAGGACGATGGCCGCCAAGCTGCCTGACGATCTGGGGCCGGACGAGGAAGACAGCGGCGGCGGCCTGTTCGCCGAGATCAACATCACGCCGCTGACCGACGTCTTCCTGGTGATGGTGATCATCTTCATGGTGTCGGCGCTCGCCGTGCAGGCCGAGGCCAACAACGACAAGAAGAAGGCGCAGGAGGTCTCGCAGAAGGCCGAGGCCGAGAAGCGCTCGGGCCTCAACGTCAGCCTGCCGACCGGCGCCGCCCAGGAGATCGACGTCAGCAAGGCCAGCCTGGTGCTGGTCATCCCGGTCGAGGGCGATCTCGCCGTCGACGGCAAGCTGGTGCGCGACGCCGACCTCGACAACCTGTTCCGCGCCGCGTTCGTGAAGGACAAGAACACCCAGGTGGTGCTGCAGGCCGACAAGGGCGCGGTCCACGGCCGGGTGGTCGACATCATGGAGCGCGCCAAGGCCGCGGGCCTGACCAAGCTGGCGATCGGGACCGCCGGCAAGTGAGCGCGTGGGCGGTGGAGCGGCGGTGACCGTCGCGCGCTGGCAGGGTTGGGCGGGGCTGGCGATCGCCGGCGTCGCGTCGATCGCCGGGCTGATCACGATGCGCGGCGACGAGGATCCGGCCGACGCGCTGCGCCGGTACGCCCGCGAGCGGGCGCAGCTCAAGCGCGAGGCGATGACCGCGGCGGCGCTCGACCTGCCGGCTCCCGAGCCGGCGGCGGCCGGCCGCGCCCTGGCGGTCGACGTGACCGCGACCGCGCTACGTCTCGATGGGGACGAGCTCTCGCTCGCCGAGTTGACCGAGCGCGCGCGCCAGGCCGCCGCCGACGACGCCACGGTCGAGGCGTCGATCACCTCGTCGACCGACGTCCCCTATGCGCGGGTCATCGAGGTCATGGACGCGCTGCGCGGCGCCGGCATCGAGAAGGTCGCCCTGACCGCCGCCCCGTAGCCGCGCCGGAAGCCGGAGCGGGAAGCGGAGCCGGCGCCGGATCCGGAACCGGAGCCGGAGCCGGAGCCGGAACCGGAGCCGGAACCGGAGTCGGAGCCGGAGCCGGAACCGTGACCGGAGCCGCCCCGTTGGCGGTCACCACCACGCTACCGAGCGCGGGCTCTCGCGTTTCGGGTGGGGGCCCCACGTCTTGTGGGGGAGGGCCCGTCGGCGGTCACCACCACGCTACCGAGCGAGGGCTCTCGCGTTTCGGGTGGGGGCCCCACGTCTTGTGGGGGAGGGTCTTTGCGAAAGACCCTCATCGTATTACAGCCCGAGCTTGTCGAGCTTCTTGTGCAGGCCCTCGCGGGTGATGCCCAGCGTGGCCGCGGTGCGGGTCTTGTTGCCGTTGTGGTCGCGCAGCGCCTCGGCGATCAGCCAGCGCTCGACCTGATCCATCATCTCCTTGAGCGTGCCCTTCTTGGGCAGCGCCTTGGTGATCGTGCCCTCGATCTTGCGCAGCCGCGGCGACAGGTCGGTGGCCTCGATCGGCTGGCCGGGCTCGGCCTGGATCACGACGCGCTGGATCTCGTTCTCGAGCTCGCGGATGTTGCCGGGCCAGCCGTAGTTGGTGAGCGCGTCGAGCGCCTCGGGGGTGAACCCGGGCAGCTCGAGGCGGTACTCCTCGGCGTAGCGGACCAGGAAGTGGCGGGCCAGCGCCGGGATGTCCTCCTTGCGCTCGCGCAGCGGCGGCAGGCGGATCGGGAACACCATCAGCCGGTAGTACAGGTCCTGGCGGAACCGGCCCTTCTCGACCTCGGCGGCGAGGTCGCGGTTGGTCGCGCACAGGATCCGGACGTCGACCTGCTTCTCGCTGGTGGCGCCGACCGGGCGGATCGTGCCCTCCTGCAGCACCCGCAACAGCTTGGCCTGCAGCGCCAGCGGCATCTCGCCCATCTCGTCGAGGAACAGCGTGCCGCCGTCGGCGATCTCGAACAGGCCCTTCTTGTCGGAGTCGGCCGAGGTGAACGCGCCGCGCTTGTGGCCGAACAGCTCGCTCTCGAGCAGGTTCTCGGGGAGCGCCGCGCAGTTCTGCGCGACGAACATCTTGTCCTTGCGGCCGGACTTGTAGTGGATCGCCGAGGCGATCAGCTCCTTGCCGGTGCCGGTCTCGCCGTCGATGCACACCGTCGCGCGGGTGTCGATCACCTTGTCGAGCTGGTTGAACACCGCGCGCATCGCCGGCGAGTCGCCGACGATGTTGGGGAAGCGCTGCCGCTCCTCGCGCTTCTTCAGGTAGGTGTTCTCACCCCGGGCCCGCTCCTCGGCCAGCTTGAGCCGCGACACCAGCGCGGCGTTGTCGATCGCCAGCGCCGCCTGGGCCCCGATCAACAGCGCGGCCTCGAGGTCGCCCTCGTCGAACATGCCGGCGGCCTGGCGGTGGTCGGCCTCGAGCAGGCCGGTGATCTCGTCGCCGCGCCACAGCGGCACCGCGATCACGCTCTTGATCTGGCCGCCCATGATCGACTCGGACGACGAGATCTCGTGCTGGGCGTCGGCGGTGAGGATCGCCGCGCGATCGGCCAGCACCCGCCGCAAGATCGCGCGGCTGGCGCGGATCGGGTCGATCGCCGGATCGCTGGCGAGCCGCAGCGCGCCCCGGGCCCGCTGGCTGGCCAGCGTGAACCGATCCTTGTCGCCCTCGGCGCGCAGCAGGATCGTCACGTGGGTGGCACGCGGCAGGATCTCGAACGTCGCCTCGGTGATGGCGTCGAGGACCGCGGCGTGCTCGAGGCGGCCCGACAGCCGCTGCAGCGCCTTGTAGATGCGCAGCGCGCTGCCGGGATCGTGCTCGATCTGATCGCGGACCGCGGGCAGGTCGATGATCGAGCGCGAGGCGATCAGCCGATCCGATAGATCGGTGACGTCGTCGTCGGACCCGGGCTCGACCGGCGGCGGCGGCGTGAAGCCGACCCGGATGACCGCCGGGCTCTTGGGGTCGCCCAAGAGGAGCAGATCGCCGGGGTGCAGCGCCAGTTCGTGCCCGACCTTGCCGTCGACGGCGATCCGCACCCCGGCCCGCTCGATGGCCGAGCCGTTGGTCGAGCGCAGGTCGCGGAAGCGGTAGCCGGCGGGATCCCGGACGATCTGGGCGTGTTCACCCGACAGGTGGTAGTCGGTGAGCGCGACGGTGTTGGTGGCGGCGCGGCCGATCGTCACGACCGCCGCCGGTAGCTCGAAGCTGGGGCGCGCGGCGGCGCCACGGATGATCTCGAGGGTGAGCACGGGTGTCGGCGACCGATCAGTGCCGGGCGCGGTCGGTTTTGGTCGCGAACCGAAGCGCCAGCGGCAGCGGGCTGGTTATACTCCACACCGGTTTCTCCGGTCATGACCGATCAAGCCAAAGTCATCGTCGTCCATGGCGATCCGCGTGTGGCCGACGGCGTGCGCTTGGGGTTCGAGCGCGAGGGCATGACGGTCGAGGGCGGGGAGGTCGATGCCATCCTGCCGCACCTCGAGGAAGCGGCGGTGGTGGTCGCCGGCGCGCCGACGGCCGACGCCGCGCGCGAGCTGATCACCCGGCTGGTCGCCGCCGGCGCCACCCGCGGCGCGCCGCCGGTGCTCTACGTCGGCAACGGCGTCTCGCGCGACCAGGCGGTGGCCGCGGGCGCGACCGCCGTGCTGACCGGGCCGGCGTTCGTCCGCGACGTCGTCACGATCGGCCGCATCCTGGCCGGCCGCCGCCCGGGCAACCGCTCGGTGATGGACGGCGACCTCGGCGACAGCTTCGGCGTCTTCTACCTGGTGCGGGCGCTGGCGGCGATCGGCGCCACCGGCACGCTGCTGATGATGCGCGGCCTGCGCCGCGGCGAGATCCGGTTCTTCGAGGGCGAGGTCACCTCGGCCCAGGTCGGCGGCCTCCACGGCCAGGGCGCGCTGCACCAGCTGCTGTTGTGGACCGAGGCGCGCTTCGAGCTGCGCAACGAGCCGGTCGTGCGCCGCCAGCAGATCCCGCTGTCGTCCGACGAGCTGCTGGCGGGGGCCGAGCGGTTCTTGATCGAGCTGCGGGGGGCGGCGGGCGTGCTGTCGCCGGCCGCGGTCTACGAGATCGACGGCGACGTGCTGGCCTCGTACTCCAAGGCGTTGCCGACCGAGGTCCACGGCGTGATGCGCCTGTTCGACGGGCACCGCACCGTGGCCGACGCGCTCGAGGACAGCCCGTACCGCGTCTTCGAGACGCTGCGCATCGCCGAGCGGGCGGCGCAGGTCGGCATCTTGCGCCGCCGCGAGAGCGGCCGCGGCCGCACCACCCACCGGGCGATGCTGGCCCTCGAGGAGTGGCTGGTCGGCGGGGCCGGCGTGGTGGCGACGCCGATCGTGCGCGAGGGCTCGGGCGAGGTCGGCGGCGGCAAGCACAAGCAGAAGGGCAAGAAGCACAAGCGCGCTACCGAGCCCAAGGGCCACGCGGTGGTCGAGATCGACTGGGCGGCGCTGGTGCCGCGCACCGTCGGCATGGACACCGGCGCGCTGTCGCCGGTGGTGCCGTCGTCGATCATCGCCGGCGAGATCAGCCCGCGGAAGGCCTCGCGCGACGAGTCCCGCGAGAAGCTCGAGAACCTGACCGACGCCGGCGAGCGCGATCGGATGTTCCCGGGCGCCAGCGTGACCGTCGACCTGTCGGGCTTCGAGGCCGAGGCCAAGGCCGACGAAGAGGCGAAGGCGAAGGCCAAGGCGGAGGAAGAGGCGAAGGCGAAGGCCAAGGCGGAGGAAGAGGCGAAGGCGAAGGCAAAGGCGGAGGAAGAGGCGAAGGCGAAGGCGAAGGCCAAGGCGGAGGAAGAGGCGAAGGCCAAGGCCAAGGCGGAGGAAGAGGCGAAGGCGGCGAAGGCCAAGGCCGACGAAGACGCGAAGGCGGCGAAGGCCAAGGCGGAGGAAGAGGCGAAGGCGAAGGCCAAGGCCGACGAAGACGCGAAGGCGGCGAAGGCCCAGGCGGAGGAAGAGGCGAAGGCGGCGAAGGCCAAGGCCGACGAAGAGGCGAAGGCGAAGGCCAAGGCGGAGGAAGAGGCGAAGGCGAAGGCGAAGGCCGACGAAGAGGCCAAGGCGAAGGCGAAGGCCGACGAAGACGCGAAGGCGAAGGCCGACGAAGAGGCCAAGGCGAAGGCCAAGGCCGACGAAGACGCGAAGGCGAAGGCCAAGGCCGACCAAGAGGCCAAGGCGAAGGCGAAGGCCGACGAAGAGGCCAAGGCGAAGGCCGACGAAGACGCGAAGGCGAAGGCCAAGGCCGACGAAGAGGCGAAGGCGAAGACCAAGGCCGACGAAGATGCGACGGCCAAGGCCAAGGCCGACGACGACGCGAAGACCAAGTCCGAGGAGAGCACGGCCTCCGGCGAGCTCAAGCCGCGCCGCGAGCGGCGGGCCTCGGGTGAGCTGCCGGTCAAGGCGACCGCCGACGCGGCGCCCTCGGTCGGGGCGGGCCCGAGCATCCTGGTCGATGAGGTCGTCGAGACCGCGGCCCAGGCGTCGGTCGCGGCGATCGCCGCCGCGCAGCACGCGCAGCCCGCCGACCCCAAGGCTGCCGCCAAGCCGACCGCCGCGTCGCCCGAGGTCGAGCGGGTGCGCGCCGACGTGCAGGCCGCGTCCGCCGCGATCGCCGCCGCGTTCTCCGACGACGAGGAGGAGTTCTTCCGCGCCGGCCAGGAGTCCACGGCGCCGGCCGCCGAGTCGTTCAGCGATCTCGACGACGGCTACCAGCCGCAGTCGTTCTGGCAGCGCGTGCTGGGCAAGAAGCCCAAGCCGCTGCCGCGCCGTCCGCCGCCCAAGAAGAAGTGAGCGCGACCGCCGGCGACGGCGTCAGCGCGCGTCCCAGCGCAGCGCGACCGCGCCGGTGTTGCTCCACATCTTGAGCGTCACCCGCCGCACGCCCGGCCCGAGCAGGCTCGGGGTCCGCGGGAAGCGCACGCGGTACGCGACCGCGAAGTCGCCGAACGCCGGCAGCTCGCCGCGCAGCACGTTGGCGGGGCGCTTGTCGCGCTCGATCGCGCTCGGCGCGACCTCGACCCCGGCGTCGTCGACCAGCGCCAGCCGCCACACCGAGCGGTCGCCGCGCTCGAGATCGTTCTCGGCGCGGTCGTGGGTGGTGACCACCAGCGCGAACTCGAGGTCGCCGTCGGCGGCGGCCCGGGCGCTGGCGGCGATCGCGTCGGCGGGACCGCCGCGCAGCCGCGCCTCGCGGGCGGCCCGCGCCGCGTGCCAGGGCGGCGCGTGGAACGTCGCGTAGACCTCGAGCGCCAGCGAGTAGTCGGCGCGCAGCTGCGCGCGCCGGGTCCAGGCCTGGTTGACCGCGTCGTAGTCGTCGGCCTGGGCCGGCCAGGTCCCCGACAGATCGACCGGGCCCGGGGGGCGGGCGCAGGCGCCGAGGCCCAGGGCCAGCGTCAGCGCCAGCGCGCGCGCGATCACGGCAAGAAGTCCCGCCGGTCGAACAGCGAACACAGCGGCGCGTGGGCCTCGATGGCGGCGCGCCCGCCCTCGAGGCGATCGACCAGCGCCACCACCGCGGCGACCGTGAGGCCGCTCTCGATCGCGCGCTCGATCGCCTTGATCGACGAGCCGCCGGTGGTGACGACGTCCTCGACGATCACCACCGGGCGGGTGCGATCGAGGCGGGCGGCGGCCTCGAGCCACTGGCCGGTGCCGTGGCCCTTCGGCTCCTTGCGCACGATGAAGGCGTGCAGCGGGCGCGACGCCTGGTAGCTGGCGACCGCGACCGCGGTGGCGATCGGGTCGGCGCCGAGCGTCAGGCCGCCGACGGCGCCGGCGGTCGGGGCCAGCTCGTCGATGATCCGGCGGAACAGCCGGCCGATCCAGAAGCTGCCCTCGGCGTCGAGGCTGACCGTCTTGCAGTCGACGTAGAAGTTGGAGCGCTGCCCCGACGCGAGGATGACCTCGCGCTCGGCGAAGGCGTGGGTGCGCAACAGCGACAGGAGCTGCTCCCGCCCGTGGGCGAAGGTCGGCTCGGCGAACACGCGATCACGATCGAACACGGCCCCACGCTAGCGCGAAATCCAGCCGAGCGGTCGGGCCCGGGCCGGTTGACGGAGCACCGCCCCAGGGTAGAGTGGCTCCCCCGTGCATCTCGTCGACGAATCCGACGCCGTCCCGCTGACCTCCGTCGACGAGCTCGTCGCCTACTTCCGCGGCGCCGAGAAGCCCCGGGCCGCGTGGCGGATCGGCACCGAGCACGAGCTGGTCGGGGTGCGCGCCCACGGCCCGGCGATCGGCACCGCGCCGGCCTACGACGGCCCCGACGGGATCGGCACCGTGCTGGCCGGCTTCGCGGCGCGTGGCTGGGAGCCGGTGGAGGAGGGCGGCCACGTGATCGCGCTGACCCGCGGCGCCGATCAGATCACGATCGAGCCCGGCGGCCAGCTCGAGCTGGCGGCGCAGCCGTGGGTCGATGGCCACGAGCTGGTGACCGCGCTGGCCGAGCACCGCGCCACCCTGGCCGAGATCAGCCGGCCGCTCGGCCTGGCCTGGCTGTCGATCGGGTTCCGGCCGTTCGGCACGCGGGCCGACGTGCCGTGGATGCCCAAGCAGCGCTACGACGTCATGCGCGCGTACATGCCGACCGTCGGCACCCGCGGCCTCGACATGATGCTGCGCACGACGACGGTGCAGACCAACCTCGACTGGTCCGACGAGGCCGACGCCGCCGCCAAGCTGCGCTGCCTGATGGCGGTGACGCCGATCCTGACCGCGCTGTACGCGTCGTCGCCGATCGTCGACGGCGCGCTCTCGGGGTTCCAGAGCTACCGCGCCCACGTCTGGCGCGACACCGACAACGCCCGCGCCGGCCAGCTGCGCTTCGCCTACGAGCGCGACGACGTCTACCGCGCCTACGCCGAGTGGGCGCTCGACGTGCCGATGTACTTCGTCTACCGCGGCGGCTATCGCCCGGTGCGCGACCTGACGTTCCGCCAGTTCATGGCCGCCGGCCACGCGGGCGAGCGCGCGACGCGGGCCGACTGGGCGCTGCACCTGTCGACGCTGTTCCCCGACGCGCGGATGAAGCGGTACATGGAGGTGCGCGGCTGCGACTGCGGCTCGTTCCCGATGATCGCCGCGCTCGGCCCGCTGTGCCGCGGCATCCTCTACGACGCCGACGCGTGCGCCGCGGCGACCGCGCTCACCGCCACGCTCGACTGGGACGCGCGCCAGGCGCTGGCCGATCAGGTGCCGCGCACCGGCCTGGCCACGCCGGTCGGGGCGACCACCGTCGGCGCGCTCGCCCGCGAGCTGGTGGCGATCGCCGCCGACGGCCTGCGGCGGATGGGCAGCGCCGACTCGGTGTCGCTGCTGGCCCCGGTGGAGGCGATCGCCGAGACCGGCCGCACCGAGGCCGATCACATCATCGACGTGTGGCGCGCCACCGGCGGCGATCCGGCCCGCGCCATCGCCGCGCTCGCGCACCCCGGCCTCGACGGCCGCTGAGACCCTCAGCGCGCGACCAGCACCGAGCACGGCGCGTCGCTGACCAGATCCTCGGCGACCGAGCCGAGCAGCCAGCGGCGGAAGCCGCGGTGGCCGAAGCCGCCGACCACGACCAGGTCGGCCTGGCGGCGCTCGGCCTCGCTGCGCAGCAGCTCGCGCGGGCGCAGGTCGGCCGAGGTGAACGACAGCTCGACCGGGCCGCCGCGCAGCGGCGCGATCAGCGCCTCGCCGCGGGCGGCGATGTCGGCGTGCAGCTCGGCGCGCAGCGCGGGATCGCCGGCGACCAGCTCGTCGGGGCTGGCGGTGAAGCTCCACCCCAGCTCGAGGGCGTGGACGA
Source organism: Myxococcales bacterium (assembly GCA_016794525.1). Taxonomy (GTDB): domain Bacteria; phylum Myxococcota_A; class Polyangia; order Haliangiales; family Haliangiaceae; genus UBA2376. The sequence continues at coordinate 979 of JAEUJY010000088.1, read as the reverse complement.
CCGCGACGTGGGCGCCGGGCTCGGCCACGTCGATGGCGCGGGCCAGCGCGCGGCGGGCGCCGTCGGAGAAGTCGGTGCCGACGACGATGCGCGAGAAGCCGCGATCGGGATCGCCCGGGCGCGCGCACAGCACGCTCTGCTCGGCGGCGCGGACCACCTTGGCGGCGACCCCGCCCAGCAACCAGCGGGCGGCGTGGCCGCGCGGGCGCGCGCCGGTGACGATCAGATCGGCGTGCAGCTCGGTGGCGGCCTCGACCAGCGCGTCGTCGGGGAACCGATCGACGACCAGCTGCGACACCTCGATGCCGCCGGCCTTCAGGCGCTCGCGCAGCTCGGCGAGCCGCGTGCGGTCGGTGGCCAGCTGCGCGCGCAGCACGCCGAGGTACGCGTCGCGGGCGACCTGCATCGACGCCGGCACCTCGGGGGGCTCGACGACCGTGCCGGCGTGGACCAGCACCAGCTCGGCGCCCTGGTGCGCGGCGATCTCGGCGGCGCGGGCGACCGCGACCTCCGACGACGGCGAGAAGTCGACCCCGACGACCAGGCGCGAGAGTGCCATGGCCCGAAGATAACCACGTCTCGGCGGCGGGGAAGCCCGCGCGACGACAAGTCACACGCGCCAGCGACGTTGGTGCCGGGCGTCTCGCGTATCGGAAGCGGGACCCGGCGGGGCATGACCCGCCGGGGGAAGGTTTGTCGACAAACCTTCCGAGGTAGTCAATCGTCGACGTCGATCGAGATCTCGACCGAGTCGTGGTCGTGCGGGGGGTCGTCGTCCGGGGGCGCCGGGGGGGGGGGGCGGGGGGGGGGGGGGGGGGGGGGGGGGGGGGGGGGGGGGGGGGGGGATGTCTGCGTCGGAGGCGGTCGCAGGCGCTGCGCCCCGAGTTGTCGAGGCAGCACTCGGGGCTGCGCCGGCCGGGGTCGAGGGGGCGACGGATTCGGGCACGCCAGGCGCGTCGAAGAGGTCGGGAGTGTCTGT
>JAEUJY010000061.1 GCA_016794525.1 Myxococcales bacterium | reverse complement strand
GCGCTCGGCCCAGCCGGCGAAGGCGACGCCGCTGGCGTAGCGATCGAGGGGCGCGCGGCGCTGGCCGACGCCGGCGTGATCCTCGCGGTGGCGGCGCCAGTTGTTGAGCACGTAGGCGAGCGCGTGGCGCGCCTGGCGCGGCTTGCCGAGCGTCGTCGCGTGGTAGCGGTCGGTGAAGACCCGGCCGCGGCGCGGCACGCCGGGCTCCTCGACGATCAACGCGTTGAGGCGGCGCGCGGTGGAGACGCACAGCGCCCGCACCCCGTTGGCGAGCGCGCGCCGGTCGTCGGCCTCGCAGAGCAGGTGGATGTGGTGGCGCTGGATCGACAGGTGGACGACGCGGAAGTCGGCGCGCCCGACCAGCGCGATCATCGCCGCGCGCACCGCCGTGTACGCCTGCGGGCGACGCAGGCGGCCGACCTGCCGCGTGACGCGCAGGACGACGTGGACCGGCAGCCGGCGATCGTGGAACGGCCGCGCGCGATGCTTGCCGCGCGGCGGGCCGGGCAGCGTGCGCTTGCGCCCCGCGCCGGCGCGCTTGCCGCCGTGGCCGGTCGGGTTGCTCGCGCGCCGCGGCGCGCCCTCGGTCCTTGGCAACCCCAGCTGTCGCGCCCGCTTCGCTGCCATGTTGATTGGGCGAATATAACACCGACGAGGCCGGCGTCAAGCGCCGAGGAGAATCCAGTAGCGCGAATCGACCTGCGATCGCGGCGCGGGCCGGCGATCGTGCCGGCGATCGGTCTGCGATCGCCGCGCGGGCCGGCGATCGTGCCGGGGAGGCGGCCCGCTCCGAGGGCGCTGTGGAGTTGCCGGCGGTGGTGGACAACCGCGCCTGGACGCGCGCCGGCCGGCGCGCATCGTCGGCGTCGCGCGGTTGCCCACACCGCCTTGAAGAACGGCGCGGCCAGGAGCGCGCTCCGACCGCGATCGCCGGGGCGCCGTTCTTCACAACCCACACAGCGCGGATCGCCGGGCCCTGATCACTTCGTTTGGGTTGTGAGAGAGAGAGAGAGCGAGGGCGGCGAGGGTCGCGGCCCACACGGCGACGATCGCGAGGCCGACGGGGTGGCCGCCTGGATCGGGCCCGGGCTCAGCGGCCTCTGGTTCTGGATCACCAAACGAAGTGATCTGGGATAGCGGCGCGCGCTGTGGGTTGTGAAGAACGGCGCCACCGCCATGGCGTGCACCGCCGCGCCGTTCTTCAAGGCGGTGTGGGCAACCGCGCGACGCCGACGATGCGCGCTCGCCGGCGCGCGTCCGGGCGCGGTTGTCCACCACCGCCGGCAACTCCACAGCGCTCCGGGAGGTGCCCGCCATCCCGGGCAGTAGCTCAGAACGGCTGCGTGACCCGCGCGCCGCTGCTGATCTGCGCCGTGCGCGCGGCCCACGAGCTCGACACCGCGTTGGTGCCCTCGGCGCCGGCGTTCGGGCCGATGATCCACTGCTTGCCGGCCGGGATGCCGGCGCCCTTGTAGCCGTGGATGTCGGTGGTGGCGTTGCCGTAGGCCAGGTCGACGGTCACGCCGTCGGCCTCGATCTCGTCGAGCCAGGCGGTCTTGTAGGCGCCGACCGAGCCGTCGGTGGGCAGGATGTCGAGGTTCGAGTCGGCGGCGTGGATCGGGCCGGGCGCGAAGCCCTGCTGCGCCAGCCACGCGCGGGTCTGCGGCAGCAGCCACGCCGGGCGGCCGGTCAGGTAGACGACGACGTGGCCGCGCTCGGCGTGGGCCTTGGTCAGCGCCTGCGCCGACGGGTAGGCCTGCGGCACGTAGCTGCCGTCGAAGATCTGCTTGAACAGCTCGGTGTCGGCGGTGGTCATCGTGCCGTCGATGTCGGTGACCGCGACGTGGGTGCCGGCCGGCAGCACCCACAGGTTCATCAGCGTCGTCGACGCGTCGCCCCGGGCCACCGCGCGCACCTCGTACACGCCGGCCGGCAGGTTGACGTTCACCGCCAGCGTCGCGAGGCCGTCGTCGTCGGTGCGGCGGGTGGCGATCGCCACCCAGCCGGCGCAGTTGTCGACGTAGAACGCGGCGTTCTCGTCCTCGAGGTCCTTCCAGGTCGGGCCGTAGGCGAACTTCGCGACCAGCTCGGCGCGGCTGCTGGGCGCCGCGATCACGTCCTGGGCGCGGTGCCGCGCACCGGTCAGGGCGGCCACCTTGCTGGTGGTGTGGCGGAAGCCGGTCGCGGCCGGCGCGCTGAACGGGCGGCCGGTGCAGCGGCGGAACGCGGCGCCGCCATCGGCCTTGCCGCCGGCGTCGCTGGTCCCGTCCGCGGACAGCACGACCTCGGGCTCTTCGGTACACGCCACCGCCGCCGTCGCCAGGAACAACGCAGTCAGCACAGTAGGGGTGAGGCGCATTTCCACCTGTGTACACGCGGACCTACATAGGCGTCTAGTGGCTACCTTTCTTGCCACCGGTGGGGTCAGGAATCCGCAGCAAGCGTTCTCGGCACTTGTGTCGTCGGTCAGGGAGGGCTACAGGGCGGCATGCCGTTCAGCAACGCTCACCCCGGCCTCCAGTCCGCGCTGACCGCGCGGGGGTACGCCGCCCCGACGCCGGTGCAGGCCGCCATCCTCGATCCCGAGGGCCGCGACCGCGACCTGCTGGTGTCGGCGCAGACCGGGTCGGGCAAGACCGTCGCGTTCGGCCTGGCGCTGGCGTCGACGCTGCTGGGCGAGGCGCCGCGGTTCGAGCGCGGGCCGGTGAAGGCGCTGGTGATCGCGCCGACCCGCGAGCTCGCGCTGCAGGTGCAACGCGAGCTGCAGTGGCTGTACGCGGCGACCGGCGCGCGCATCGTCGCCTGCGTCGGCGGCATGGATCCGCGGCGCGAGGCGTACCTGCTGCACGAGGGCGCGCACATCGTCGTCGGCACGCCCGGCCGCCTGCGCGATCACGTCGATCGCGGCAACGTGTCGTTCGGCGAGGTCGCGGCGGTCGTGCTCGACGAGGCCGACGAGATGCTCGACCTCGGCTTCCGCGAGGACATCGAGGCGCTGCTCGATCTGACCCCGGCGACCCGGCGCACGCTCCTGTTCTCGGCGACCCTGCCGCGCGAGATCCAGGCGCTGGCCAAGCGCTACCAGAAGGACGCGCACCGGATCGCCACCGTCGACGAGCGCGAGCCGCACGTCGACATCGACTACCAGGCGATGCTGATCGCGCCGCGCGAGCGCGAGCTGGCGGTGGTCAACGTGCTGCGCTTCGTCGACGCCGGCGGCGCGCTGGTGTTCTGCGCCACCCGCGACGGCGTCACCCACCTCGCCGCCAACCTCAACGAGCGCGGCTTCGCGGTGGTGGCGCTGTCGGGCGAGCTGTCGCAGGCCGAGCGCACCCGCGCGCTGCAGTCGCTGCGCGACGGGCGGGCCCGGGTGTGCATCTGCACCGACGTCGCGGCCCGCGGCCTCGACCTGCCGGACCTCGGGCTGGTGGTGCACGCCGACCTGCCGCAGAACGCGCAGGTGCTGCTGCACCGCAGCGGCCGCACCGGCCGCGCCGGCAAGAAGGGCCAGGCGATCGTGCTGGTGCCGGTGCCCGCGCGCGCCCACGCCACCCGCATGTTCCAGACCGCCGGCGTCAAGCCGCGCTGGGTGACGCCGCCCACCGCCGATCAGATCCGCGCCGGCGACAGCGCGCGCCTCGCCGCCGATCTCGCGGCGATGGTGGGCGACGCCTCCGACGAGGAGCGCGCCGCCGCCGCGGCGCTGGCCGCCGAGCGCAGCGCGGTCGACCTGGCCACCGTGCTGGTGCGCTGGCACCGGGCGCGGCTGCCGGCGCCCGAGGAGCTGTCGGTCATCGCGCCGCCCGCGGCGCGGCAGCGCCCCGAGCGCCGCGAGCGCGATCAGCGGCCCGCGTTCGCGCCCCGCGACGGCGGCGGCGGCAACGGCCCGCCGGTGTGGTTCCGCATCGACGTCGGCCGCCTGCGCAACGCCGATCCGCGCTGGCTGATCCCGGTGATCTGCACCCGCGGCGGCATCACCAAGGCCGAGATCGGCGCGATCCGCGTCCTGCCGCGCGAGACCCGCTTCGAGATCGTCGGCCCCGCGGTCGAGCACTTCGAGCGCAACGCCGACCGCCCGCCCAAGGAGCACCCCGATCGCACCGTGCGCACCGCGCGCATCGGCCGCGCGCCGATGTTCGACGAGCCCGAGGCCAGCGACCGCGCGCCGCGCCGCGGCCCGCCGCCCCCGCGCCGCCCCGGTCCGGGGCCGCGGCCGCGCTGAACTCCAGGGGGCTCGTCGCCGAGCCCCCCCTCGGCGGGGTCATGCCCCCGCCGAGCCTCCCCCCGAGACGCGAGACAGGTCGCGGGCCGAAAGCCTCGCGAGCCTGAGCGCGTGGCGGAGCCCGGGCGCTACTGCGCGGCGAGCTTGCGGTAGCCGCCGCCGTTGACGACGCGGGTGAAGCCGGCGGCCTCGAGGACCTGCTTGGCCTTGCCGGCGCGGCCGCCGGACTTGCAGTAGACGACGACCGGCTTGTCCTTGCCGCCGGCGAGCTGGGCGATCTCCTCGGCGTGATCGCCGATGGTGCCGACCGGGAACAGCTTGGCCTGGGGCAGGTGGCCCTCGTCCCACTCGTCCTGCTCGCGCACGTCGATGACCGTCGCGCCGGTGGCGATCAGCTGCTTGGCGACGGCGGTGTCGTCGGCCGGCGCGGCGGTGGGGGCGCCGGGCGCGGTGCTGCCGGGCGCCGAACTGGTGTCCTTGCCGCAGGCGGCGACGGCGAGCGCGAGGGCGACGAACAGGGCGGAGCGCATGCGCGTACCCTAGCGACTCTCGCGACGATGTGCACCTGCGGCCGGCTGTCGCGTCACGGCGTGGCCGGGCAGGTCCCCGGCGTGGTCGCACCGGCGCGGAAGCAGTAGTGCGCGAGCGCGGTCGCGCCGCCGGTGGTCCCCAGCACCACCTCGCACTGCGCGGGGGGCGCGGCCAGCGCCGAGCCGGTGAACAGCGCGACCGTGTCGGCGCGCTGCTGACCGACCGCCGCGCCGTCGAGGCTCTGGAAGAACGCGTGGTCGGTGCCGTCGGTGGCGCCGTCGCAGGCCGCCTGCACGGTCACGGTCGGGGCCATCGTCGGCATCGCGCCGATCACGGTGAGCTCGATCGCCACCGACACGCCGTGGCCGAACGCGGTCGGCGCGGTGCGGACGGTGACGCGGTCGAAGCGCACCGCCGCGTCGGCGGGTGCGGCGGTCGAGCCCGCGTCGGGCGCCGCGATCGGCGCGCTTCCGCCGTCGGCGGCGCTCGCCGGCCCACCGTCGTCGGCGGCGCTCGCCGGCGCCGCGTCGGGGGCCACCGTCGGCGGCGGGGGCGCGGCGTCCGGGGCCGGCGCGTCGGGCAGGCCGAGCTTGCGCAGCTGGTCGTCGTCGAGCGCCCGCACCGCGTCGGCGCCGAGCTCGAGCACGCACGCCGCCAGCGCGGTGCATTGATCGGCGCGCAGCACGCAGCCGCGGAAGCGATCGACCGCGGCGCCGCCGAGATCGCGGCGCATGTCGCGCCAGTCGTCGGCGGTCAGGCACTCCATCCGATGCGCGGCGCCGCACAGCGTCGTCATCTTCGTGCAGACCCGCGCGTCGTCGCTGCGCCCGCCGCCACACGCCACCAGCGTCGCCACGAGCGTCGCACCGAACCACAGGCTGTCGCGCATGCCCGGAAGCTAGCGCACGGCGCCGCGCCGCGCCGCGATCAGGCCAGCCGCACGAGGTGCTTGCCCAGCTGGTCGCCGCGCAGCATCGCCAGGAACGCGGCCGGCGCCGCGGCCAGGCCGTCGGCGATCGCCTCGCGGTAGCGCAGCGTGCCGTCGGCGACCGCCGCGCCCAGCTCGGCCAGCGCCGGCGGCCACGCCTCGGGGTGCTCGCTGACGATGAAGCCCTCGACGCGCAGCCGCGACGTCAAGATCAGCTGCGGCGCCGCCAGCGGGATCGGCACGCCGTCGTAGCCGGCGATCATCCCGCACATCGCGATCCGGCCGAACGGGTTCATCCGCGCCAGCACCGCGTCGAGGATCACGCCGCCGACGTTCTCGAAGTCGCCATCGATGCCGGCCGGGCACGCCGCCTTGAGCGCCGTCGCCAGCGCGCGGACGTCGGCGTGGGCCTTGTAGTCGACGCAGGCGTCGAAGCCGAGCTCGTCGACGACGTACGCGCACTTCGCCGGGCCGCCGGCGATGCCGACCGCGCGCGCGCCGCGGCGCTTGGCCAGCTGGCCGACGACGCTGCCGACCGCGCCCGCCGCCGAGCTGACCACGACGGTCTGGCCGGCCTTGGGCGCGATGATGCGCTCGAGCCCGTACCACGCGGTCACGCCGGGCATGCCGACCGGGCCGAGGTACGCCGACAGCGGCACCCGCGTCGTGTCGACCTTGCGCCACATGCCGCGGGCCGGCTCGCCGACGAAGTGGGTCTGCCAGCCGCCCATGCCGACGACGCGATCGCCGACCGCGAAGCCGGCCGCGCGCGACGCGACGACCTCGCCGGCGGTGCCGCCGATCATCACCTCGCCCAGCGGCTGCGGCGCGGCGTAGCTCTTGGCGTCGCTCATCCGGCCGCGCATGTACGGGTCGAGGCTGAGGAAGTGGTGGCGCACGACGACCTGCCCCTCGGCCGGCTCGGCCAGGGGCACCTCGCGCAGCGCGAAGTTGTCGACGGAGGGTGCGCCGGTGGGGCGCGAGGCGAGGACGAGCTGCTGGTTCATCATGGGGGTGTCTCGGGCATGCCCATCGCGGCGCGGACCGCGCGGAACTCCGGCGTCCACGCGCCGGCGCGATCGCGCACGGTCAGCGTGGCGTCGTGGCGATCGCCTGGGCGCGGCGATAGCACGTCGACCGCGATCAACGGCGGCTTGCCGGTGCGCGGGACGAACTCCCAGTGGGCGCGGATCGCCAGCCCGGCGGCGGCGCCGCCGGCGACGACGCGGTCGCGCTCGAGCGTCGACGTGCACACGACGACCTCGCCGGCGGGCGCGACGATGCGCGCGGCCGCGGCCAGGTAGTCCTCGACGCCGCCGCGCAGCTCGAACCGGCACGGCGCGGCGTGGGGCTTGGCCGACTCGACGCCGGTGCCGCGCGGGAAGTACGGCGGCGTGCCGGTCACCAGGTCGACCCCGGTCGGCAGCGCCGCGGTGCGCAGATCGCCGTCGAGGATGCGGCAGCGATCGGCGGCGCCGTCGTACGCGATCGAGCGCCGGCCCAGCGCCGCGCGATCGGCCTGGGCCTCGACGCCGGTGACGTCGGCGCGCGGCAGCTTCCACGCCACCAGCAACAGCACGCTGGCCTGGCCGCAGCCCAGGTCGACCGCGCGCAGCGGCGCGGCCGGATCGCGATCGCGGGTCGCGACCCACGCGGTCACCAGATCGTCGAGGCTCCAGCGGTGGCCGCTGGCCCGCTTCTGGAACAGCCGCCAGTCGCCGGCCAGGTAGCTCAGCTCCTCGTCGTCGGCCGCCTCGAGCTCGGGGCGCCCCTGCGGCCCGGCCGGCGGTGGGCCCGGCGCGATCCACCCGGCGGGGCGGCGCGCCGGCTTCACTCGCGGCCCTTCGCCGTCGGCGCGGGGCACGCCAGCACCATGTGGCTCAGCCGGCCCTTGGCCGCCGGCCCGACGACGACCTCGTAGCGCAGCGTCGTCGGCGCCGGCGCGCAGTACGCCAGCTGCGGATCGAGCGTGTCGCCGGCCTTGGCCAGCTCCTTGCCGTCGGCGGCGAACAGCCGCAGGCCGAGCGTGCGGTGATCGCCGGCGCCGGCCGCGAGGACGCGGATGCACTGCGCCTGCACCGGCAGCAGCGTCGACACCGTGCCGGTGGCGTAGGTCGAGCGGATCGGCGCCAGCACGGTGCAGCCGGTGGTCGCCAGCTGCGCGCTCACCTGCTTCAGCCGATCGGCGCCCGACGCGCCGAAGCCCAGGCGCGCCGGCAGATCGAACACCGTGATCGCGATGATCGTCGGCGCCGCCAGCACCGCGGTCAGCGTCATCAGCCGCGCGCCCCAGCGGCCGCGCCGCCGCTCGCGCCGCTCCTCCCGCCGTTCGGCCTCGGCGCGGGCCTCTTGCCGCTGCTCCCGCGCCGCGGCGGCCTCGGCCTGCGCGCGCAGCCGGGCCTCGCGCTCGAGCTCGATCGCGTGGCGGCGACGGGCCTCGGCGTCGGCCAGGACCACCGTGCTGCCGCAGTACCCGCAGCGCATCGTCGTCGCCGTCGGATCCTCGGGCACCACCAGCGACGCGTGGCAGTCGGGGCAGCGCGTGGTCGCCATCGCCCCGACCGTCGACGATCGCCGACCGCGACGCAAGCGCGCGGCGCGATCGCCGTCGTCGAAAAGCGTGGGCTGGGCCACCGAACCGCCCGCGCGGCCTACCCCAAGGCTCACCGGTCGGGCGTCCATCGATCCCCGTGTTCGCCTTCACGCCGCCAGGACATTCGCCTACCGTGCGCCCCATGGCACACCCCTGGAAGTTCTTCATGCGCGGCGGCGTGATGCAGGCGTCGCTCGCCAGCGGCGCCGACATCCTCGCGCTGCCCGAGCTCGATCAGAAGCTGTGGGTCGCGTTGGCGATGCCGACGCGCGACGTGGCGATCGATCCTGCCACGATGGACCTGCTCGATCCGGACAAGGACCACCGGGTGCGCGTCCCCGACATCCTCGACGCGGTCAAGTGGATCGGCGCGACGTGGAAGAGCGCCGACGACCTGCTGAAGTCGAGCGACAAGGTCGCGCTGGCCGCGATCAAGGACGCGGCGGTCGCCAGCGCCGCCAAGCGGATCCTGGTCGACGCCGGCAAGGGCGACGCGTCGGCGATCGCGCTCGGCGACGTGCTCGACGCGGTCAAGAAGTTCGCCGACACCACGCTCAACGGCGACGGCATCGTCATCCCGGCCACCGCCGGCGCCGACGCCGCGACCGCCAAGGCCATCGAGGTCGCGATCGGCGCGGTCGGCGGCGTCACCGATCGCAGCGGCAAGGCCGGCATCGACCAGGCCAAGGCCGACGCGTTCTTCAAGGAGGTCGACGAGGTGGCGGCGTGGCTGGGCAAGGCCGAGGCGGCCGCGTCGCTGGGCGCCGACACCGCCAAGGCCGCCGACGCGCTGGCCGCGGTGCGCGCCAAGATCGAGGACTACTTCGCCCGCACCGCGCTGGCCGCGTTCGATCCGCGCGCGATCGCCGGGGTCAACGGCCAGGACGCCGACTTCGTCGCGCTCGGCGCCAAGGCGCTGAGCCGCAGCGCCGAGGACATCGCCAAGCTGCCGCTGGCGCGGATCGAGGCCGGCAAGCCGCTGCCGCTCGCGGCCGGCGTGAACCCCGCGTGGGCCGGGGCGCTGGCCACCTTCGCCGCGCACGCCGTCACGCCGGTGCTGGGGGCGCGTGACGCGCTGACGCCGGACGACTTCGCCAAGGTGATCGACAAGCTGGCGCCGTACCTGGCGTGGCGCGAGGCGCAGCCCGCGACCGGCGCCGCCAAGCTCGACCCCGCGCTGGTCACGACGCTGGCCACCGGCGACGCCCGCGCCAAGATCGCGGCGCTGATCGTCGACGACAAGGCGCTGGCCGGCGACTACGACGCGATCGCGTCGGTCGAGAAGCTGTGCCGGTTCCAGCGCGACTTCGGCAAGATCCTGCGCAACTTCGTCAACTTCTCGGACTTCTACGACGGCGGCAAGCGCGACGGCGTGTTCCTCGCCGGCACGCTGTACCTCGACGGCCGCGCGTTCAGCCTGACGGTGCCGGTGTCCGACGCCGGCAAGCACGGCGCGCTCGCCGGCATGTCGTCGGCGTACCTGGCGTACTGCGACTGCAAGCGCGCCGGCGCCACCCGCACGATCGCCGCGGTGATGACCAACGGCGACGCCGACAACGTCTTCGTCGGCCGCAACGGCATCTTCTACGATCGCGACGGCAAGGACTGGGACGCCACCGTCACCAAGGTCATCGCCAACCCGATCAGCGTGCGCGAGGCGTTCTGGACGCCGTACAAGAAGCTGGTCCGGGTCATCGAGGATCAGGTCACCAAGCGCGCCAGCGAGGCCGAGGCCAAGAGCCACGCCAAGGTCGAGAGCGCCGGCACCGCGGTCGCCACCGTCGACAAGCCCAAGGAGGGTGACGCGCCGCCGCCGGAGAAGAAGAAGGGCTTCGACATCGGCATCATCGCGATGATCAGCCTGGCCATCGGCGCCGTCGTCGGCGCGATCGGCGGCCTGGTGGCGATGATCGTCGGCATGGGCAAGTGGGCGCCGATCGGCATCGCCGCGCTGCTGCTCGTCATCTCGGGCCCGTCGATGTTGCTGGCCTGGATGAAGCTGCGCCAGCGCAACCTGGGGCCGATCCTCGACGCCAACGGCTGGGCCGTGAACACCCGCGCCCGGGTCAACGTCGCGTTCGGCGCGTCGATGACCTCGCTGGCCGCGTTGCCGAGCGGCGCGACCCGCACGTTCGACGATCCGTACGCCGACAAGAAGAGCCCGTGGAAGCTGTGGACCGCGCTGATCGTGATCGTCGTGCTGGCGGCGAGCTGGTACGCCGGCAAGCTCGACAAGTGGCTGCCCAACAAGGTCGACAGCGTCAACGTGCTCGGCAAGAAGGCGCCGGCCTACAAGGGCTCGTGGAAGGAGGAGGAGGACCTGAAGAAGGAGGCCGCCAAGGCCGAGGCCGCCGCGAAGGCCAAGGCCGAGGCCGAGGCCAAGGCCGCCGCCGACAAGGCCGCCGCCGACAAGGCCGCCGCCGACAGCGCCGCGAGCGCGAAGGGCGACGCCGCGGTGGTCGAGATGCGCGCGCTCAAGGACGCGATGTGCGCGTGCACGGACAAGGCGTGCGCCGACGGTGTGATCGCCAAGATGCAGGGGCTCGCGGAGAAGTTCTCGGACGTGAAGCCGAACGAGGCGCAGATGAAGACCGTGAACGAGATCTCCGAGCAGCTCGCCGCGTGCATGTCGAAGGCGAGCGGCGCGCCGGGCGCGCCCGCGCCGTCCGCGCCGCAGTGAGGCGGTAGCTGGGGCGGGATCGGGCACGGGCACGGGCACGGGCACGGGCACGGGGGAGGGGGAGGGGCACGGGCACGGGCACGGGGATGGGCACGGGGGAGGGGCGCGACACCGGGCCGCACCGGCGGCTTGGGCTCAGTTTTTCGAGCCGCGCACCGGGTTGACGGTGGTGGCGCGGGGGGCCACCGTCAGGCCGAAGGTCGCCGGTGTGCGTTGGTAGGTGCGACCTTCAGGAGCTCCCCCGTGCACCGAAGCTTTGCGATCCGCTGCGTCGCCGTGGCGACGCTGGTGTCCTTCGTCTCATCGTGCGGCCCTCGGGCCGGTAGCAAGCCGCCGGGTGGCGGTGGTGGTGGCAGCGGCGTGGTCACCCCCGGGCGGGCGCTGGCGCTCGACGACAGCAAGCCCGGCCTGACGATGCGGCTGTCCGACGGCAAGGCCGGGGCGCCGGCGGCCGATCGGTCGACGCTGCCGCCGACCCAGCCGATCACCGACGCCGCGGCCAAGGCGATCCTCGATCGGGTGTCGCCG
>JAEUJY010000060.1 GCA_016794525.1 Myxococcales bacterium | reverse complement strand
CGGCGACACCCGATCGAGGATCGCCTTGGCCGCGGCGTCGGTGATCGGCTGGGTCGGCGGCAGCGTCGACCGATCGGCCGCCGGCGCCCCGGCCTTGCCGTCGGACAGCCGCATCGTCAGGCCGGGCTTGCTGTCGTCGAGGACCAGCACTCGGCCCGGGGTGACCACGCCGCCGCCGCCAGGTGGCTTGCTGCCGGCCCGCGGGCCGCACGACGCGAGGAAGGAGAGCAGGGTCGCGAGGGCGACGCCGCGGAGTGCAGGGCTGCGGTGGACCGGCATCAGGGCTTGGAACGTACTCGCACGCGCGCCGGTCTGCGCGCGGCATCGACGCGCGCTCGCCGATCACCGCGGCGGTGTGACGCGGGCGCCGCAACGTGGTGTCGCAGCCGGCCGGCGGGTCACCGCGGGCCGGGAGCAGGGGCGGGGGCGGCTGCGAGCGCGACGTCGAGCGCCGCGTGCAGCTCGCCATCGACCAGCGCGACCTGGGTCAGCCGCGTGGTCAGCGGCTGGCCGGCGATCGTGAGCTGGACGTGGGCCACGCGACGGCGCGTGCGATCCAGCGAGCCGACCACCAGGTACTTCACCCAGGCCGCGGCGCTGATCACCGGCGACGCGATCGCGCGCTCGAGCTCGCGATCGAGCGCGGTGGCGCGCAGCTGATCGCCCTCGAGCGCGATCGCGACCCGGACGCCGACGCGGAAGTACGAGCAGCCGTCGCGCTCCTGCAGCACGTGGACCTTCCACGGGTGCCCGGGCTCCTCGGCGACGTAGTCGAACCGCGGCCGGAACGCGCCGCTCGGCGTCGGGGTCAGGCTGCGGTCGTACCAGCGCGGCGCGAGGCCCGACGCGATCGCCCGGTTGGCCAGCTCGGCGACGGTGCTGGCGGCGACCGCGACGGCGAGGTCGTCCCGCGGGGCGGCCGGCGCGCCGAGGCCGCGCCGGATCGGCAGCCCGGTGTGGATCTCGACCAGCAGCGCCGCGGGGTCGGTCAGCGAGCGGATCGCGACGTCGGCGACCGGCACGTCGGGGAGCTGCAGGCGCAGCCGCGTCACCTCGCCCAGCCGCACCAGCAGCAGATCGTGCAGCCCGCGGTACGCGGCGCCGGTCAGGTACGTCGCGAGGCGGCTGGCGGCGGCGTCGCGCAGCATCGCCGGCACGCGGCCGCGGGCGGGGGGCGGCAACCAGCGCTCGATCGCCGCGCCGAGCGCCGCGGCGGCGTCGGGCCCGAGCGTCGGCGTGATCGCCAGCAGATCGGCCGGGCGGATGCCGAACGCCAGCGCGACGTCGCCGTGGGCGCGCTCGATCTCGGGCGCCAGCGCGACCTCGAGGGCCAGCGTGGCGATCGTGGCGTCGTCGTCGGCGATGGCGAGCGTCACCGCGACCTGGACGTGGCCGGGCGCCCCCGGCCGCAGCGCGACCTGGTCGAGGCGCGCGCGCAGCCCGCCCGGGACCACCAGCGCCAGCGGGCCGAGCTCGGGCAGCGCCAGCGGCGCGGTCCACGGCGTCCGCGCCAGCAGCTCGGCGATCACCGCGTTGGCGCGGGCCAGCGGCACGGTGACGCGCACGTCGGGCGAGGGCGCGGTGGCCACCGGGCGGGCCGCGAGGGTCGCGCGGGCGGCGCGCACGTCGGCGCACCGCGATCCGCAGCCGGCCAGCGCCACGGTCGTCGCGAGCAAGGCGATCAGGAGCGGGCGCATCACGTGAATCTACGCGAGGCGCGGGGAGCGCGGCGCGCGACCCTGGTAGCATCGCGTGTCGATGATCACGGAACCGCGGGCCGCGCGTGGCTGAGCGCACCAGCACCGTGACGACGTGGGCGCTGGCCCGCGAGCTGCCGTCGGGCGCGACGACGTGGGCGCCGGTGGTCGCGCCCGAGCTGTGCGCGTTCGGCGACGGCGACGGACCGGCCGACGAGCTGCGTGTGTTCCTGGCCGAGCACCTGGCGACCGCGCCGGCGGCGCAGGTGGCGCGGTACTTCGTGCCGGCCGGCCTCGAGGTGGTGGCGATCGCGGTGCCGCTGGCGCCCGGGGCCCCGACCAAGCCGCGGTCGCCGCGCGACGTCGAGGTGACGTGCGTGCTCCTGCCGTACGGCCCCGAGGGCCGCGACCGCGTGGCGCTGGTGCCGGCCCTCGACGCGGCGTTCTTCGTCGATCGCAAGGAGGACGTGGGCGAGGTGGCGCGGCGCGAGATCGGGCGGCTGTGCGCGGCCAGCGGGCTCGACGGCAACGCCTGGCGCCGGCTGCTGCCGCCGCTCGCCGCGTCGATCGAGCCGCTCGAGGTGCTGGTGAGGTTCGCGCGGGCCGAGGTCACCGGCGCCGATCGGGTCGCGGCCGAGGAGCGGCGCCGGGCCCGCGAGCGGCTCGAGGCCCACGCGGTGCCGCTGGCCGATCGGGTGCGCGGCGGCGGCGCGGCGCTGGTCGGCCGCGATCGCGAGCTGGCGTCGATGACGGCGCTGCTGGGCGGGCGCGAGCGGCTGGCGGTGCTGGTGTGCGGCGACGAGGGCGTCGGCAAGACCGCGATCGTCGAGGCCTGGGCCCGGGCCCAGCCGCACCGCGCGGCGTGGGTGACGTCGGTGGCGCAGCTGGTGGCCGGCGCGTCGGGCTTCGGCGAGGCCGAGGCCCGCGTCGCCGACCTGTTCGCGGCGGCCGAGCGGCTCGACGCGGTGCTGTGCTTCGACGACTTCGGCAGCCTGTTCCGCGAGCGGGTCGAGGACGGCGGGCTGGGCCTGACCGCGATCGTCCGGCGGTTCATCGTCGACGCGCGGGTGCGGGTGGTCGCCGAGATCACGCCGGCGGCGCTGGAGCGCGCCGAGCGCCGCGAGGTGGCGCTGATCGGCGCGATGACCCGGCTGACCGTGCCGGCGATGGACGCCGCGGCGACGCTGGCGGTGGTGACCGGGCGCGCCGCGCACTGGCGCCGCGCCGACGCCCGGCGGCCGCAGCTCGCCGCGGCCGCGCTGCCGGTCGCGGTCGAGCTGGCGCGGCGCTACCTGCCGTACCGCGCGTTCCCCGGCAAGGCGGTGACGCTGCTCGACGATCTGCGCGCCGCGGCCGACGGCGAGGTCGGCGCCGACGGCGCGCCGCGCGAGCTGGGCCCCGACGCGGTCTACGACGGCTTCGCCGTTGCCACCGGCGTGCCGGCGTTCCTGCTGCGCGACGATCGCGCGCTGTTGCTCGACGAGCTGATCGCCAAGCTGCGCACGCGGATGATCGGCCAGGAGGCGGCGGTGGCGCGGGTGGCCGAGACGCTGTGCACGGTCAAGGCGCAGCTGCAGCCGGCCGACAAGCCGCTGGCGACGTTCCTGTTCGTCGGGCCGACCGGCGTCGGCAAGACCGAGCTGGCCAAGAGCCTGGCCCACCTGCTGTTCGGCTCCGAGGGGCGGCTGGTGCGGTTCGACATGAGCGAGTACGCCGATCCGTGGGCGGCCGAGCGGCTGATCCGCGGCAGCGACGCCGGCGAGGGCCTGCTGACCGCGCGGATCCGCCAGCAGCCGTTCGCGGTGGTGCTGCTCGACGAGATCGAGAAGGCGCACCCGGCGGTCCACGATCTGCTGTTGCAGGTGGCGGGCGAGGGCCGGCTGACCGACGCCCGCGGCCGCACCGCGTACTTCCACAACGCGATCGTGATCCTGACGTCGAACCTCGGCGCCCACGGCCGGGCGGCGGCGATCGGGCTGGCGGTCGGCGACGGCGACGACGATCGCGCGCGCGAGCTGGCGCGCTACCGGGCGGCGGTCACCGAGGCGTTCCGGCCCGAGATGCTCAACCGGCTCGACGCGATCATCCCGTTCCACCGGCTCGACGCCGCGCAGATCGCCGCGGTCGCGGGCCTGGCGCTGGCGCAGCTCGCCGAGCGCCGCGGCCTGGTCCAGGCCAGCATCACGCTCGACGTCAGCCCGGCGGC
Source organism: Myxococcales bacterium (assembly GCA_016794525.1). GTDB lineage: Bacteria > Myxococcota_A > Polyangia > Haliangiales > Haliangiaceae > UBA2376. Next base: position 19,695 of record JAEUJY010000060.1, on the reverse strand, counting down.
GGCGGCGGCGCTGGCCGCCGGCGGCTACGCGCCGGCCTACGGCGTGCGCGCGCTGCGGCGCCACCTCGATCAGGCGGTGATCGCCCCGGCGGCGCGGCTGGTGGCGCGCCTGGGCAAGGACGCCCACGGCGCGCTCGTGGCGGTGCGCACCGTCGACGAGCCGGCCGCGGTCGACCTGCCGGCCGGCGCGCACCTCGGCACCACCGAGCCCGAGGCCGGCGTGGTGGTGGCGGCGTGGCGGCGCGGCGGCGCCGGCGGTCGGCGCAACGCGCGCGGCGCGCTGGCGGTGGCGGCGGTGCGGCGGGTGGCCGACACCTGGATGCGCCACGACGTCGCGACCGAGGTGAAGACCCAGATCGCGTGGCTCAAGTCGCAGCTGGCGCGCGGCGCGGCGCAGCCCGGCGGCGCGCTGGCCGGCAAGCGCAAGAAGGCGGTGCTGTCGAGCGCGCAGGTGCAGCAGATGAGCATCGAGCTGGCGCGGCTCGAGCGGGCGTGGGACGCCGCGGCCGCGGCCCAGGACGATCTGGCGGCCGCCGAGGAGCTCGCGATCGCCGCGGCCCAGGCCGGCGACGACGTCGAGGCGGCGGTGGCGATGGCCGGCCCGCTCGAGGACGCGTTCACGACCGCGATGTTCTGGCTGGCGGTGGCGCGGCGCGAGGATCGCGACGAGATCACGCTGGCGTTGTCGGCGCCCGAGCACCCGCGCGCGCTGGGCCACTGGGTGACCGGCATGCTCGAGCTGGCGGCGGCGCGCGGCTGGACCGTGCACGCGCACCCGACGGTGGCCAAGGAGCCGGCGCCGGACTGGCCGCTGGCCCGGGTGTGGGGACCGCCGCGCCCGCGGGCGTGGCTGGCCGGGCAGACCGGCCCCGACGGCGGGCTGCGCAACGTGCTCCTGCGGGTGCGCGGCCCGGGCGCGGCGCTGCTGCTCGGGCTCGAGGTCGGCGCCCACCGCTTCGTCGGCATCGCCAAGGAGTCGCCCTGCCACCTGGTGATCCGCTGCATGGCGTACACGATCGACTTCGACGACGCGGCCTGGCTCAAGCTCGGCGCGCTGGCGACGCCGGCGGTGCCGCCGCGGGGCAAGGTCGAGCGCGAGTACCCCGACCTCGACACCGTCGTGGTCCGCGGCGTGCCGCGGGCGATGAGCTGGGCGGCGCGGTGGGCGCGGCCCGAGGAGGTCGCGCTGGCGGTGCTGACCGCGGAACTCGACGCCGGCCGTAGCCCCGACGAGGCCTACCGCCACGAGCTGGTCGACGACGAGCCGGCCGACGATGACGCCGAGGGCGCGCCGTGAAGCGCACCTACGCGATCACCGTCTACGAGCGCAAGGTCGAGGGCACGCTGACCTGGACGCCGCTGGTCCCGCCCGGGCTGATCGCCGCGCTCAGCGGCAAGAGCGAGGTGCGGCTGCGCGAGCAGCTCGGCAAGCTGCTGGCCGCGGCGGTGCGCCAGGTCGAGCCCGACCAGCACGAGCTGTTCGAGACCGCGCCCGGCACCCGGCTGCACCACGTCTCGCTGGATCTCAACCTGCGCGAGCGCGGCCGGATCGGCGGGCGCTTCCCGCTGGTGCTCGAGCCGCGGTGGTTCACCGACGCGCGGCAGCGGCTGCTCGCGTACCACCCGGCCGATCCCAGCGCGTGGTTCGACGCCGACGACGTCCACGAGGTCGAGCGGCTGGCGCCGCACTTCGCGCGCCAGGCGTGGGCCAGCGACGACGTCACCGCGCTCGAGGCGCGCAAGAGCGCGGCCAAGGAGCGGCTGATCACGGTGTCGTTCGATCTGGCGCCGCGGACGCTGCTCGATCGCGCCAAGGCCGCGGCCGAGGGCAAGCAGCGGGCCGGGCTGGCGCGGTCGGTGCGCCAGCACCTGGCGCAGCTCGGCGTCGACCAGACCGCGCGCGCGATCGACGGCACGCTGCCGATGGGCGTCGCCCGGCCGGCCTACCGCGCGCAGCTGGCGCGGCTGCTGGGCGGGCCGCGGCCGCGCTCGACGGTGCTGGTGGGACGTCCGGGATCCGGACGCGCGACCCTGCTGGCGCGGTGGGTCGGCGATCGGCTCGAGGCCGACGGCTGGTACCTGCACCGCAACGCCGATCGCGTCCACCGGGTGTGGCGGCTGTCGGGCAAGCGGCTGATCGCCGGCATGCAGTACTTCGGCGACTGGGAGGACCGGCTGCTCGATCTGGTGACCGACGCCCGCGCGCACCGCGGCCTCTTGTGGTTCGACGACCTGCACCTGTTCGGCCGGCTCGGCGTGACCCGGCAGTCGGAGCGCTCGTTCGCCGACTTCTTCCGCGGCCCGGTGCAGCGCGGCGAGATCACCATCGTCGCCACCGCGACCCGCGAGCAGCTGGCGCGGCTCGAGGACGACGCGCCGTCGTTCGCGCAGCTGTTCGCGCGGGTGGCGGTCGAGCCGACCGACGCCGCCGAGACCGCGGCGCTGATGCTGGCCGAGGTGCGGCGGCTCGAGGCCGAGCACCCGGTCGAGGTCCACCCGTTCACGCCGCGCACCGTCTACGAGCTGGCGACCAGCCTGTATCCGTGGACCGCGACGCCGGGCGGCCCGATCGACATGCTGCGCAAGCTGGTGGCGGCGGCCGGGCCGCGGCCGGCGCCGGGGGCGCGGCGCGCGCTGCCGCCCGAGGCCGCGGTGGCGCAGGCGGCGCGGGACACCGGCCTGCCCGAGCACCTGATCACGCTCGACGCGCCGCTCGATCCGGCGGCGGTGACCGCGCACTTCGCGGCCCGGGTGATCGGCCAGGACGAGGCGGTCGCGGTGGCGACCGACGTCGTGGTCAAGGTGCGCGCCGGGCTGACCGACCCCGGGCGGCCGCTGGGCGTCTACCTGTTCACCGGCCCCACCGGCACCGGCAAGACCGAGCTGGCGACCGCGCTGGCCGAGTACCTGTACGGCGAGCGCCGCCGGCTGGTGCGGCTCGACATGAGCGAGCTGGCCGGCCCCGACGCGGTGGCGCGGCTGATCGGCGATCGCTTCACGCCCGACGGCTTGCTCACCAGCCGGATCCGCGAGCAGCCGTTCGCGGTGGTGCTGCTCGACGAGATCGAGAAGGCCCACCCGTCGGTGCTCGGCCTGCTCCTGCAGCTGTTCGACGAGGGTCGGCTGACCGACGCCAGCGGCGAGGTCGCGAGCTTCCGCCACGCGGTGATCGTGATGACGTCGAACCTGGGCGCGCGGGTGCAGCAGCCGATCGGGTTCGGCGACTCGACCGAGGCGGTGCTCGGGCAGATCGCCAAGGCGGTGCGCGAGTTCTTCCCGCCCGAGCTGTGGAACCGCATCGATCGCGTCGTGCGGTTCCGGCCGCTGACCGCCGAGGTCGCGGCCCGGGTGGTCGACAAGGAGCTGGCCAAGCTGCTGGGCCGGCGCGGCCTGCGCGAGCGCGACGTCTTCGTCTACGCCGGCCGGGCGGTGCGCGAGCGCGCGGTGGCGCAGGCGTTCGATCCGCGGTTCGGCGCGCGCACCGTCAAGCGCTGGCTCGAGGAGCACGTCGCCGGCGCGCTGACCGAGGCGCTGACCGAGGCGCCGCCGGCGCGGATGACGGTGGCGCGGCTGCGCGAGGAGGGCGGCGCGATCGCGGTGACGCTCGAGCTGGTGCCCGAGGCGGCGGCGTGGGGTGGCGGCTTCCCGCTGATCGAGGCGCGCGAGCTGTCGGCGGCGGCGCTGGTGCCGGCGGCCGAGGCGATGGCCGACCGCATCGACGCGGCGCTGGCCGCCGATCCGGTCGGGCGGGCGCTGGCGACGCTGCGGGCCCGCCCCGACGGCGAGCGCGGGCGGTACTTCGTCGAGCACTTCGCCGACGAGCTGGCCGCGCTGCGGACGACGCTGGTCGGGCGGCGCCGGGCCCGGCCGGGGCCGATCGCGCCCGAGGCCCACGAGGAGCACGATCTCGAGGCCTGGCCGCGCGAGGCCCACGTCGAGAAGAGCGGCGCGTGGTCGCAGCGCCGCGAGGTGCGCCGCTACGATCCGCGCTCGGGCGATCGCGCGCCCAAGGCGGCGGCCGGTCAGGCGGCCACGCTGGCGGCGCTGGCCCGCGCCGAGCTGCTGCTCGGCCACGTCGACGAGCTCGCCGATCCCGACGCCCACGTCGTCACCGTGCTGGTCACGCCGGTCGGCGTCGTCGGCGGCGGGCCGCGGCCGCTGGGCTGGGGCCTGCTCGAGGCGCTGCGCGAGGTGGCCGATCAGGCGATGGCGCGCACCAAGGACGGGCGGATCGAGGACTACAAGGCGCCGGCGGTCGGCCACGTCCAGCGCGCGTTCGTGGTGCGCGATCTGTTCGCGCGGGCGGCGTTCACCGCCGAGCACGGCACCCACTTCTTCCAGTCGCTGACCGACGAGCCCGAGGTGTACCGGGTCGAGGTGCGGCCCGGCGATCAGCCGCTGGTGCCGCTGCTGCGCGCGCACGCCGAGGCGCTGGCGGCGTTCGAGGCGGCGCAGGCCGCCGGCGTCGCCGGCCCGCCCAACCCCGAGGCGCTGCTGCCGGCGGTGCGGACGCTGGCGGCGGCGCCCGGGCAGCGGCCCGGCGAGGCGTTCGTCGCCGACGTCGAGGACTTCGTGATCGGCCTGGCGACCCGGCAGCACGCCGCCAGCCTGGCCGACGTGGTGCGGGCGCTGTGGCACATCCGCTGGAGCCACCAGCCATGACCAGGCGCGCCGGGTTCCGGGTCTTCGTCAGCGAGCACGACGGCGGCAAGCTGGTCGGCGTGCTGATGCGGCGCCGCGAGCGGCTGTTCGATCGGCCGGCGCCGTCGGCGTGGGGCGACACGCTGGCCGACGTGCTGGCCGCGCTCGAGCCGGCGCTGGTCGCCGCGGCCGCCGACGGCGATCTCGAGCGCTACCGGTTCCGCGAGGAGCTCGAGCTGCGGCGGGTGGCGATCGACGTGCGGCCGCGGGCCGCGGCGGACGGCGTCTGGGTGGTCGGCAGCCGCACGGTGCCGGTGCGGATCGCCTACGGCGCCTACGCCGAGGGTGAGGTGTGGCGGGCGCTGGTGCCGCGGTTCGGCTGGTCGCTGGCGCTGGAGTCGCTCGACGACGCGCCCGACGTGATCCGCTCGGCGGTGTTCGCGGCGACCTTGGGCAGCGATCCGTCCGACGTGCTCGACGTGCGCGCCGCGGTGCGCGAGTGGATCGAGCCGTGGTCGCTGCCGCGGTTCGAGGACGACGACGCGCCCGACGGCGACCAGGCCGAGCCGCCGCCGCCGACCCTGGCCGCGGTGGCCGAGGACTGGACCGGCAAGCTGGGCCGGCGGCTGGTGGCGGCGCCGGTGGGCGAGCTGCCGCTGGCCGCGCGGCTGGCGGCGATCGCCGACGCCGACCCGCCGCGCTCGATCGTGCTGTGCGGCGAGGCCGGCGTCGGCAAGACCGCGCTGGTGCGGCGGCTGGCCAAGCACCTCGGCGAGCGCGACCGCGCCGACGAGCGCCGCCGGCTGTGGGCGACCGCGGCCGGCCACATCACCGCCGGCATGACCTACCTCGGCATGTGGCAGGAGCGCAGCCTCGCGATCGCCCGCGAGCTGGCGGCGACCCGCGACTGGCTGTTCGCCGATCGGCTGGTCGATCTGTGCGCGGCCCAGGCCGACGGCGCGAGCATCGCCGAGCTGTGGCTGCCGGCGATCGTCGCCGGCGAGCTGCGGCTGATCGTCGAGTGCTCGGACTCCGAGCTGGCGCAGTGCCGGCGGCGGTTCCCGGCGCTGGTCGACGCGCTGGCCGTGGTGCGGGTCGACGAGCCGAGCCCGGCCGAGGTCGGCCCGCTGGTGGTCGCGTACCAGCGGCGCAAGGATCCGTCGCGCGAGCTGCACCCGGCCGGGCTGCGCCGGCTGCTGACGCTGTGCGCGGCCTTCCGGCGCGACCTGCGCTTCCCCGGCAAGGCGCTGGCGTTCCTCGACTGGTGGAACCAGGACGCCGCGCCGCCGCCCAGCCTGATCGCGCCGCGCGACGTGGCGCGCGCGTTCGGCCGGTGGTCGGGGCTGCCGGTCGAGCTGATCACCGACGAGCAGCCCACCAGCAAGGCGGCGATCGCCGCGGCGCTGGCGGCCGGCGTGATCGGCCAGGACCACGCGTGCGCGGTGGTGGCCGGCGCGCTGGCGCGGTTCAAGGTCGGGCTCGACGATCCCGAGCGGCCGGTGGCGTCGCTCTTGTTCGCGGGGCCGACCGGCGTCGGCAAGACCGAGTTGGCCAAGCAGATCGCGCGCTACCTGTTCGGCGACGCCGATCGCCTGGTGCGGATCGATCTGTCCGAGTACATGACGCCGGGCGCGGCCGCGCGGCTGCTCGAGGTCGGCGGCGGCGCCAGCTCGCTGGCCGAGGCGGTGCGCCGCCAGCCGCTGTCGGTGGTGCTGCTCGACGAGCTGGAGAAGGCGCACCCCGAGGTGTTCGATCTGCTGCTGGCGGTGCTGGGCGAGGGCCGCCTGACCGACTCGCTGGGCCGGCTGATCGATCTGCGGATGTGCGTGATCGTGATGACGTCGAACCTCGGCGTCGGCGCCAAGGGCGGCGTCGGCTTCGGCGGCGACGACGGGCCCGACTTCGTCGGCGCGGTGCGCGCGCACTTCCGCCCCGAGTTCACCGCCCGGCTCGATCACGTCGTCGCGTTCCGCCGGCTGGGCGCCGCCGCGATCGAGCGCATCGTCGAGCTCGAGCTGGCCAAGGTGCGGCAGCGGCCCGGCGTCGTGGCCCGCGGCCTGAGCCTGTGGTCGTCGCCGGCGGCCCGGGCCCAGCTGGCGGCGCGCGGCGTCGACCCGACGCTCGGCGCCCGGCCGCTGCGCCGGCTGATCGAGGACGTCGTCGTCGCGCCGCTGGCGGTGCGGATGGCCGGCGACCCCGGCCTGCGCGATCGCCCGATCGGCGTGGTCACCGCCGCCGAGGCGGCGCGCGCCGACGCCGGCACCGAGGTGATCGCGCTGCCGACGTGATCACGCGGGGAGCTCGGCGAGCAGCAGGTCGCGCAGCGCGCGCACCCGCGCCGGCAGCTGCGCGATCGGCGCCGACACCAGGTACAAGGGCGCGCTGGCCAGCGCGTACTCCGGCACCACCCGCGCCAGCTCGCCGCGCGCCAGCGGCCGCGCCGCGACGAACGTGGGCAAGAGCGCGATGCCGGCGCCGGCCACCGCCAGCTCGGCCAGCGTGCCGAAATCGGCGCAGGCGATCGACGGCGGCCGCGGCCGCGCCGCCGGCGCGAAGCTCTTGTGGCCGCGCGCGTCGGGCCACATGACCTCGTGGCCGGCGAACTCGGCGGCGCTGCGCGGTGTGCCCCGGCGGGCCAGGTACGCCGGGCTGGCGAAGAACCCCGCGGTCAGCGCGCGCAGCCGCCGCGCCACCAGGCCGCCGGCGCCGGGCCGCCCCAGCCGCAACGCGAGATCGACGCCGCGGGTGAACGGCACCAGCTGATCGGACAGCTCGAGCACCAGCCGCACCGCCGGGTAGCGGGCGCGGAAGCCGGGCAGGAGCGGCGCCACCAGCGCCCGGGCCAGCTCGGGCGTCGTGGTGAGGCGGACGGTGCCGGTGGGGATGGCGTGGGCCGCCGGCACCGCCCCGGCGGCGCGCTCGAGCTCGGCCAGCGGCGCCGCGACCTGGCGGGCCAGCGCCTCGCCCTCGGCGGTGGGCCGGACCGAGCGGGTGGTGCGCACGAACAGCCGCGCGCCGAGGTCGCGCTCGAGGGCGCCGATCACCCGGCTGACCCGGGTGCGATCGACGCCCAGCTCGCGGGCCGCGACGCTGAACGAGCCGGCGCCGGCGACCCGGGCGAAGACCGCGAGGTGGTTGAGATCCATTGATGCAATAGTGGCATCAATGACGTGCCAGTTTCACGGATTGTCGCAGATGCGGCGCGGCGGCATCGTGGCGCCATGCAGCCCCTCACCCGCGTCGCGCTCGCGTCCCTCGCCACCCTCGCCCTCGCCACCGCCGTCGGGTGCCGCCCGCCCCGCCCGGGGACGCCGGTCGGCATGACCCTGGCGCCGACCGCGCCGCCCGCCCCGCTGGCCACGCTGGTGTGGGTCGGCCGCGGCGTCGCCGAGCGCCGCGTCGCCGGTGGCTGGCAGCCGGCGCCGGCGTTCGACTACGAGTTCACCGTCGAGCAACGCCGCTACGCCGACCACTGGGACTCGGTCAAGACGCTGCGGCGCTACCACCCGGCGTACGACGGCTCGGCCGGGCCGCGGGTGCAGGTCTACCTGTTCCGGATCGACCTCACGCCCGGGCCGACCGGCGTCGCCTACCGCGTGACCTCGACCCTGGGCGCCGGCCGCGGCACCAGCGACCCCGAGTTCCGCGAGGCGTCGATGGAGCTCACCGCCGACGTGTCGATGTTCGCGCCGTTCGATCGCTACCGCATCACCCAGCACTACCAGTACGAGGCCGGCCGCCTGACCGAGCTGGTCGAGCTCGACGACGGCGCGGCGCCGTGGGTGCGCAACCACGAGGAGGCGACGCTGTTCGGCCCGGCGCGGTTCGCGCGCCCGCCGACGGCGGCGGTCGCCGCGACGCGGTGAGCTACGCGGCGTCGATCGCGATCGCGTGGGCGCGCAGCGCCAGCGCCTCGGCCAGCGCCGCGTCGGTGGTGGGCCGGGCCGCGACGTCGATCGCGCCCAGCCGCGCCAGGTGGGCGTCGACCGCCGCGGCCAGCGCCGGATCGACGCCGGCCAGCACCGCCGGCGGCAGCCGGAAGTCCTCGGCGCTGCGCGCGCCGGCCATCAGCTGCTCGCGCGACCACGGGTGACGGCCGGTGAGCATCTCGAACAGCACCACCGCGGCGGCGTAGAGATCGTCGGCCGGCACCGGCGGCAGGCCGCGGCGCTGGTCGGGGCTCATGTACGCCAGCGTGCCGACCGCCTCGCCGGCCGGCTTGCCGCGGCTGGCCTCGGCGCCGGTCGCGCCGTGGGCGTCGGGCAGGTGGGCCACGCCGAAGTCGCCGAGCATGATCTCGACGCCGGCCTGATCGGGGTCGCGGCGGAACATGAGGTTGCCGGGCTTGAGGTCGCGGTGGACGACGCCGCGGCGGTGGGCGGCGGCCAGCGCCGACAGGATCTGGACGTGGCGCTCGATGCCGCGGCGCAGCGTGCGCGCGCCGCGCTCGCGCAGCAGGTCGCGCAGCGTGCCGCCGGCCGCCAGCTCGAGCACCAGCCGCCGCGACTTCTCCTCGAGGTCGAGCACCGCGACGACGTTGGGGTGGCGCAGCGACGCCATCAGCCGCGCCTCGGCGAAGAACCGCTCGACCGCCTCGGCCTGGCCGGCGGCGGCCAGGTGCGGGTGGAGGAGCTTGACCGCGACGTCGCGCTCGAGCTCGGCGTCGCGCGCGAGGTAGACGACGCCGGTCGCGCCGCGGCCGAGCTCGCGCACCAGGCGGTAGCGCGCGCCGGCGCCCACGCCGACGACGTCGGCGCCGGCGATCGTCTCGCCGGCCGACGGCGCGGCCAGCCCGCGCGCCGCGCGCAGCCGCTCGACCCGGGCCCGGACGTTGGGGTAGTCGACGTCGCGGGCCAGCACCGCCTCGTAGTGGCGCAGCGCCTGGCCGTCGTCGCCGAGCTTGCGGTAGTGCTCGGCCAGCAGGTAGTGGGCGCGCGCCGCGTGGGCGTCGACGGCGGTCAGCGCCTGCAGGTGGCCGACGCCGCGCTCGAGCTCGTGGCGCGCCTCGAGCCGATCGACCAGCCGCGCCCGCAGCGTCGTGATCGCCGCCGCCGGTGCGTCGGGCACCGCGATCAGCTTCTCGAGCCACTCGGTGGCCAGCCGCTCGTGGCCGCGCTGCCACAGCCCGTCGACGTGGGCCAGCGTGTCGACCGCGGCCAGCTCGTCGAGCCGCCGGCCGTCGCCGCACGCGGTGGTCAGCGTCTCGAGCCAGGCGTCGTCCTCGTCGCGCAGCACCGCCGGCTCGCTCGGCGGCGGCGCGGCCGCGGTCGGCTTCTTGCCGAACCACCGCGACCACAGGCTCACGCCGACACGTCCAGCGTGACGCCGTCCCAGGCCAGCACGTCGCCGACGATCAGCTGGACCCGGCCGGCGCCGATGCGATCGTCGCCCAGCGTGAACGGCCCGGCGGCGCGGCCCAGCCACGGCGCGCCGGCGGTGAACGCGACCTCGCACGGCAGCCCGGCCGGCGCCAGATCGATCACCTGATCGGGGCGGCCGATCACCAGGCGGCGGCCGCGGTCGAGGCCGCTGGCCACGCGCAGGTACGCGACGCCGTCGATCACCTCGAACTCGAGGCGGCAGTCCTCGCCGAGCTCGACCGCGCCGCGGCCGGCCAGCGGCACCTTGCCCGCCACCGGCAGGCCGCCGATCAGCGTGCCGTTGCGCGAGCCGGCGTCGCCGATCGCGAAGCCGTCGGCGCCGACGGTGATCTCGGCGTGGCGGCGCGACACGCCGCCGGCGCGCAGCGGCAGATCGCACACCGCGTCGCGGCCCATCGCGATCAGCGGGCGGACGCTGACGATCACGGCGTCGCCGCCGCGCGGGCGCAGCTCGACCTTGCCGCCGCTGATCAGGTCGGCGGTGAGCGCGTCGAGCACGCGCTGGCGATCGTCGGACGGCTCGGCGGCCAGGCTCCTGGCCAGCGCGGCGCGCGCCTCGCCGCGGCGCCCGAGCCGGCGGTGCAGCTCGTAGTCGGCGAAGGCGTCGCGCGCGGATTGCTCGGCGGTGGCGCGGCGCTCGTCGGCGGCCAGCGTGTCCTCGACGCGATCGATCAGGCCGGCGTCGGAGTAGGCCTGGGCCGCGCCGGCCAGCTCGCCGATCGCGGCCAGCGCGTCGCCGGCCTCGCGGTGGGCGCCGCCGGCGAGGAGCAGCGCGGCGGCCTCGCGGACCCGCTCGCGATCGCGCGCGGTGGCGACGCCCTCGGCCTTGGTCTTGGCGTACAGCGCGCGGCCGAGCGCGGCCGACGCCTGCGCGACCAGCGCCGGCTCGTCGCCGGCCCAGTGCACCGCGTCGCGCAGCGCGGCCAGCTCGGCGGCGCGATCGGCGGCGCGCGCGGCCCGCGCCAGGTGCATGCGCACCGCGCCGGCGCGATCGCCGGCGAGGCCGTAGTGGGTCGCGGCGGTGTCGGGATCGCCCGCGGCCTCGGCGGCGCGCGCGGCGCGCAGGTCGGTCGAGAACAGCTGGCGGAAGATGCCCACGCGGAGGCCGATTATACAGTCACGGCAGCGCGGCGCCGAAGCGCGCCTGGTACTCGGTGGCCAGCTGGGCCTTGGCCGCGGCGTCGCCGGCGCGATCGAGGGCCTTGCCCAGCGCGCGGTAGGCCTGGGCCAGCTCCGGCTCGGCGGCGATCGCCGCGCGCAGCGACGCGATCCCGGCCGGCAGCTTGTTGGCCTGGGCCAGCATCACGCCGCGCAGGTAGAGCGCCCAGGCCGCGCCGCTCCACGCCGCGATCGCCTGATCGCACAGCTTGCGCGCGGCGGGCAGCGCCTGCTGCCGCAGCGCCAGATCGCACTCGGCGGCGAGCAGCCCCGGGGCGCCGCGCCAGCGCTTGCCCGCGGCCTTGGCCAGCTTCTTGGCCTCGGCGAACTTGTCGGCGTAGATCGCCGCGAGCAGGTCGCGCACTGCCGCGACGTAGGCCGGCTCGTCGGCGGGCGCGATCTTGCCGGGGACGCCGCCGGGCGGCAGGCCGTAGCGGCCGCGGGTGCGCAGCACCCAGGCCAGCACGTCGGCGCCGACGCCGGGCTGGCGCTGCTCGGCGCTGCGCGCGGCGCGCTCGGCGTCGGACACCAGCCCGAGCGCCAGGTACGCCTCGGCGGCGCCCATCCACACCGGCACGCGATCGCCGGCCATCGCGTCGACCGCGGCCAGGTGCGTGCGCGCGCCGGCCAGGTCGCCCTGCGACGCCAGCGCGCCGGCCAGCACCATCTGCGGCCGCGGATCGTCGGGCGCGACGTCGGCGACGCGCTGGCACGCCTTGACCGCGGCGTCGTCGGTCGCGCCGTCGCGGGCCACGCGCAGCTCGCAGATCGCCATCCGCACGTCGGGCGACGCCGGGTACGCGGCGGCGATCGCGTCGAGCTCGGCCAGCGCCTCGCCGAGCTTGCCGGCCTGGGCCAGCCGCCGCGCGGCCAGCAGCTGCTCGTTGGCGGCGCCGGCCAGGCCGGTCGCGGCGCCGCCGCTGGCGTCGACCATGACCCGCAGCGCCGCGAGGAACTCGCCCTTGGCGTCGTCGTCCCAGCCGCCCCACGGGTTGCCCTCGAAGTAGCTGGTCAGCCGCGCCGCCAGCGTGCGCACGTCGAAGCTGGCCCGCGGCGCCAGCCAGGTCTCGAGCGACAGCTGCATGATCGCGCGGCTCGGCTCCGACAGCGTCTGCATCTCCGGACTGTAGGTCGCGGCCAGGAGCCAGGTCGGATCGGTCTCGTGCGGCGCGCCCAGCGTGTGGGCCAGCTCGTGCAGCAGCACGACGGTCTGCTTGTGGCGGCGCCGCGCCAGGTGGACGCGCTCGCGCTCGGCGTCGCTGGTGTCGGGGAACAGCTGCGCGAACGCCTTGCGCTCGGCGCCGTCGGCGTAGCCGCGCACGACGAGGTGGCGGCCGAGCGGGCGGGCCACGCCGAGCTCCTCGAACGTGCCCTCGACCAGGGTCAGCGCCGACGCGTAGCCGATCACCCAGTCGACGTCGTCGCCGGGGTCCTGGGCCTCGAGCGCCGTCAGCACGTCACCCAGCTTGCGATCGGCCGAGCGCGCCGGCCACGGCTCGATCGCCTTGACGTCGAGGCGGACGCCGACCGCCGGCACCAGGAACTGGTTGGCCTCGTCGAGCTGCTCCTCGATCTGCTGGCGCCAGTGCAGCGTGGCGGCCCGGTAGTCCTCGTCGACCCACACCCGCACGTGGGCGGTGCGGGCCTCGCCGGGCAGCGGCCGCGCGACCTCGAGCCCGGCCGGCAGCGCCTTGCTCAGGTTGCGCCGCTGGATCTCCTTCTCCTTGGCCGCGTTCGAGAACGCGTTGGTGTAACAGCCGGCGGCGAGGGCCGCGATCGCACACAGGAGAGCGGCGCGCATCAGATGGTAGCGAGGCTACCACCGCGCCGCGGTCAGGGCCTGCGCCTCCAGACGGCGGTCGATCGCCTAGGCCGCCAGCTTCGACAGCGCCGGGTCGGCCGCGAGCGAGTTGCCGTGGCGCAGCAGCACCGGCGTGCCGGTCCACGCGAAGCCGAGCAGGTAGTCGTCGCCGTCCTCGCGCGTCCACTGCACGCGCGCCTTGAAGCGGTAGGTCAGCCCGAGCTCGACGTCGTCGATGATGATCTCGACGGCGCTGCCGATCTCGGCGTACGGCGCGCGGCCGCACACCATGCCGCCGGGGCCGATGTCGTCGACCGTGATCGCGTCGTGCAGCTTGCCGCCGCGGACCACCGCCGGCAGGCGCACGTGCTCGCGGCGGAAGCGGCGGCCGTCGACCGCCGGGCTGGCGTCCTCGGCGAACGCCGCCTCGAGCGCGGTCAGCGCCTCGATCTCGTCGAAGGTGAGCCCCGCCCCCGACGCAGCCTTCCCCAGCAGGAGCCGGTATTGGTAGACGCGGTCGAGCGCGGTCATGCCTGGACCTAGAGCAAGCCTCGGGCCACGGGTACGCTGGCCCCGGCGCCTGCTTAACCGGCGAAGATCACAGATCGGGGGAGGGGGGCTGGCGGATCGGGTGGCCGGGTTTGCCGTCACCAGGGGTGCATCGACCTCGCCACATTGACAGGCCGCCGTGGGGCCGCGATCGTCCCGATCAACCCCGTGGACCTCTTCGCCCAGAACGCCGCGGCGCGCCGCGTCGGACAGCCGCTCGCCGAGCGCATGCGCCCGCGATCGCTGGCGGAGTTCGCCGGCCAGGAGCACCTGCTCGGTCCCGGCAAGCTCCTCGGCCAGCTGGCGGCGGGGCGAAACATCCCGTCGCTCTTGTTGTGGGGCCCACCTGGGACCGGAAAGACCACCCTGGCGCGCCTGGTCGCCGAGGCGATCCGCGCACACCTGGTGACCCTGTCGGCGGTCGACGCCGGGGTCAAGGACGTCCGCGAGGCGGTGGCCGAGGCCGCCACCCGGCGCGATCAATACGGGCGGCGGACCGTGCTGTTCATCGACGAGATCCACCGGTTCTCGCGGACCCAGCAGGACGCGCTGCTGCCCCACGTCGAGGCCGGCACGGTCACGCTGGTCGGCGCGACCACCGAGAACCCGTCGTTCGGGGTGGTCGGCGCGCTCCTGTCGCGGGCGCGGGTGGTGCGGCTCGAGGCGCTGACCGACCCGGTGATCGACGCGCTGGTGCGGCGGGCGCTGGTCGACCGCGAGCGCGGGCTGGGCGGGCTCGAGGTCCAGATCGCCGACGAGACCATCGCCGACGTCGTGGCGCTCGCCGGCGGCGACGCCCGGCGCGCGCTGGGCATCCTCGAGGCCGCCGCCGAGCTGGCCGGCGGGGTCGCGCCGGTGGCGATCGAGCGGGCCCACGTCGCCGAGGCGGCCCAGGGCAAGGTGCTGACCTACGACCGCGCGGGCGACGAGCACTACGGCGTGGTCAGCGCGCTGATCAAGAGCCTGCGCGGCTCGGACCCCGACGCGGCGGCGTACTGGATGACGCGCATGCTCGAGGCCGGCGACGATCCGCGCTTCATCCTGCGCCGGCTGGTGATCTTCGCGTCGGAGGACGTCGGCAACGCCGATCCGCAGGCGCTGGTGGTGGCGGTGAGCGCGCTGTCGGCCTACGAGCTGGTCGGGCTGCCCGAGGGCGCGCTGGTCATGACCCAGGCGGCGGTCTACCTGGCGTGCGCGCCGAAGTCGAACACCGCGCTCACCACCTACGCCGCCGCCCGCAAGGCGGTGCGCGAGCACGGGGCGCTGCCGGTGCCGGCGGCGCTGCGCCCGGCGTCGACGGGGCTGGCCCGCGCAATGGGCCACGGCCAGGGCTACAAGTACCCCCACGACTTCGAGGGCGCCTACGTGCCGGCCGACTACCTGCCCGAGGCGCTGATCGGGACCCGGCTGTACCAGCCGACCGAGTCCGGGTTCGAGGCCGAGCTGAAGGCGCGGCTGGCGGCGCTGGCCGCGCGCAAGCGCTGACCAGGCATCACTTTTCGCCGGCGCGATGTGATACCCCTTTGGGCGATGTCCGCCCTCGACTCCACCCAGGAAGAGCTGTTCCTCGGCATCGCCTACGCGCTCTTCATGAACCGCCTGCACGTGCTGCGTCTGACCGAGGTCGTGCGCCACGGCATCCGGCCCAACGCCGACGACGGCAACATGGAAGTGCCGGATCCGCTCGACGGCGAGCTCAAGCAGCAGGCGGTCGAGTACGTGATCAAGTGCTTCCCGGCCACGTTCGGCAAGCGGCTGCGCGCCGCCGCCGATACCTGGCTGTCGCTGTCCTGAACTACCGGGAGGGTTTGTCGACAAACCCTCCCCCACGGGGTCATGCCCCCGTGGGGCCCCCTCCCGATACGCGAGAGGCCCACAGCGCGGATCGGTAGCTGGATCGACCCTCTACGTTCCTGAGAGGGCGCGCGGGGATCGCCACCCCTGCATGGGGCGTGGGCGCGGTCGATATCCGATCGTGCAAGATGTCCACCGCCCAGCTACCGGCGCGGGCTGACGATCCCGCGACTTACCTCCGCGACCGGATCGGTCGCGGCGACGTCGTCATCCCGCCGTACCCGGCGGTCGCCGCGGCGCTGCAGGAGCTCGCGGCCGACCCGAAGTGCGGCAGCCGCGCGCTGGCCGAGGTGGTCGGGCGCGACGTGGCGCTGGCGGCGGCGGTGGTGCGGCGCGCGTCGAGCGCGGCGGCCGCGGGCCGCGCGGGCGTCCTCACGCTCGAGCAGGCGGTGTGCAAGCTGGGCGTCGCCGAGCTGGCGCGGGTGGCGCTGGCGGTGTCGGTCGGCGCCGCCGCGACCCGCCGCGGACCGCTGGCGCTGGTGCGTCGCGACCAGTGGCGCCACGCGCTGCTCGCCGCGGTGTTCGCGCAGGAGCTGGCGCCGCGCCGGGGCATCCACCCCGATCAGGCGTTCCTGGCGGGCCTGATCCACGACCTCGGCGCGGTGATCGCGGTCGGGCTCCTCGAGGAGTACCTCGGCCACCACCCGGCCGCGACGTTCGACGCGGGCACCTGCGAGGCCTTGGTCCACAAGTCCCACATCGAGCTGGGCCTGCTGGTCGCCGAGCGCTGGCAGCTGCCCGAGGTGCTGCGCGAGATCATCTCGTTCCACCACGACCCCACGGCGTGCCTGCGGGTCTACCGGCCCGAGGTGACGCTGATCGGCCTGGTCGAGCGGATCATCACGGCGCTGACCAGCCCGGCCGGCGCCGAGGCGCTGCGCGAGCTGCCCGGCCTCGAGCACGACGAGCGCTTCCGCATCGTCGCGCTGCTGCCGCGGGTCGGCGAGATCATGGCCAGCTTCGCCGCCGAGCTGCCCGACGCCGCGCCGCCGCCGGCCGCCGTCCCGCCGCCGCCCCCGCCGGCGGCGCGCCCCGCGACGTTCGCGGTCGACTTCGAGGTCGACACCGGCGCCAACCGCGCGCCCGGCCGGGCGACCGCGATCGGGCCGACCACGCTCGAGTTCGCCAGCCCGGTGGCGCTGCCGATCAACTGGCTGGTCTCGGTCGCGCTCGCCCTGCCGGGCGGCCGCGTCGAGCTGCTCGCCAACGTGCTCGCGTGCGCGCGCGGGCCCCGCGGCTTCCACATCGTCATCGCGCCGTTCGCCCTCAACGGGCCGCCCAAGCACGCGTGGTTCGCGCTGCTCGAGCGGGCCCGCGCCGCCGCGGCCTGAGCGCCGTCCCCGGGAGCCGATCCATGTCCCTTCGCATCAAGCGTGCTGGTTCGAGCGCCGCCGACCCCGCGGTCGCCGTCGCCGAGGTGTTCGCCGGCGTCCACCAGCCCGACGCGGCGCTGACGATCTTCTACTGCTCGTCGCGCTACGACCTGCCGGCGCTGGCGGCGGCCATGGTCGACCGGTTCGGCGCCGACGCGCCGCTGCTGGGCTGCACCACCGCCGCGGAGATCGCGCCGACCGGCTACCACGAGGGCTCGCTCACCGCGGTCAGCCTCGCCGGCGCGGGCCTGGCCGTGCGCGTCGAGCGCATCGACGCGCTGCACGCGTTCGAGCTCGAGCAAGGCGCCGCCGCGGCCCTGCGCGCGCGCGACGCGTTGACCGCCCACGGCGGCCACGCCGACGCCACCAACACCTTCGCGTTCCTGCTGGCCGACGGGCTGGCCTCGCAGGAGGAGGCGCTGGTCACCTCGATCTACCACGCGCTCGGCGGCATCCAGCTGTGCGGCGGCTCGGCCGGCGACGGCGTGCGCTTCGAGCAGACCCACCTGTTCCACGGCGGCCGGTTCCACACCGACTGCGCGCTGCTGACGCTGGTGCGCTCGCCGGCCCCGTTCCGGGTGTTCAAGACCGAGCACTTCGTCCCGTCGAGCGAGCAGCTGGTCGTCACCGGCGCCGATCCCGGGCGCCGGGTCGTCACCGAGATCAACGGCGAGCCGGCCGCGGTCGAGTACGCGCGGATCTGCGGCGTGCCCGCCGAGGCGCTGACGCCGCTGGTGTTCGCGACCCACCCGGTCGTGGTCACGCTCGGCGGCAGCGTCTTCGTGCGCTCGATCCAGAAGGTCAACCCCGACGGCAGCCTGACGTTCTTCTGCGCGATCGACGAGGGCATCGTGCTGCGGGTCGCGCGCGGCGGCGACATGGTCGAGAACCTGGCCGACGCGTTCGCCGGCGTCGTGCGCGAGATCGGCGTGCCGGCGCTGGTGCTCGGCTGCGACTGCGTGCTGCGCTACCTCGAGATCGAGCAGGGCCAGTTCCGGCCGGCGATCGACGCGTTGATGACGCGCCACAACGTGATCGGGTTCGCCACCTACGGCGAGCAGTTCAACGCGATGCACGTCAACCAGACCTTCACCGGCGTCGCGATCGCCGCCACCCAGGGCTGAGATGGCGACGATCGAGGAACTCGAGCGCGAGATCGCGCGGCTGCGCAAGGTCAACGACAAGTTGATGGCGCGGGTCGAGCGCGCGATGGATCTGCAGGGCGGCGGCGGCTTCTCGCTGTTCCAGGCCGCGACCGCGCTCGAGGCCAAGGTCCGCGAGCGCACCCGCGCCTTGTCGGGCGCCCTCGATCGGCTCGAGACCTCGAACTACGAGCTGATGACGGCCAAGGACGCCGCCGACGCCGCCAGCCGCGCCAAGTCGGAGTTCTTGGCCAACATGAGCCACGAGATCCGGACGCCGATGAACGGCGTCCTCGGCCTGACCGAGCTGTTGCTCGCCAGCGAGCTGGCGCCGCGGCCGCGCCACCTGGCCGAGACGATCCGCACCTCGGCGCGCAGCCTGCTCACGGTGATCAACGACATCCTCGACTTCTCCAAGATCGAGGCCGGCGCGCTCGAGCTCGAGGAGCTCGAGGTCGACCTGCGCGACGTCGTCGAGGACACCGTCGAGCTGCTCGCGCACTCGGCCGTGGCCAAGGGCCTCGAGCTGGTGAGCTGCATCCCGCCGTCGCTGTCGACGCGGTGCCTGGGCGATCCGGGCCGGCTGCGCCAGATCGTCACCAACCTGCTGGGCAACGCGATCAAGTTCACCAGCGCCGGCCACGTGATCGTCCGGCTGCGCGACGTCGGCGGCGACGACCGGGTGCGGCGGATCGAGCTGGCGGTCGAGGACACCGGCATCGGCATCGCGCCCGAGGTGCTGCCGCGGCTGTTCAACGCGTTCACCCAGGCCGACGGCTCGACGTCGCGCCGCTACGGCGGCAGCGGCCTCGGGCTGGCGATCGTGCGGCGGCTGTGCACGCTGATGGACGGCGACGTCCGGGTCGAGAGCGAGCCGGGCCACGGCACGACCTTCACCGCGACCGTGGCGCTGCGGCGCAACCCCGCGATCGTCACCGACGACGAGGCGCCCGAGGTCGCGGGCCGCCGCGCGCTGGTGGTCGAGGCCAGTCGGCCGGTGCGGGCCGGGCTGATCGATCAGCTGCGCGGGCTGGGCATGGTGTGCGACGCCGTGACCGACGCCGCCGAGGCGGCGGTGTGCGCGCGCGCGGCCGAGGCGGGCGGTGACCACCACGACGTCGTGATCGCGGCCGCGCCGGTCGACGGCGTCGCCACCGCGTGGATCCGGCTGTGCCGCGACGGCGACCCCGCGCCGATCGGCGCCAGCCCCGCCGCCGACCTGGCCAAGCCGGTCCGGCGCTGGCGGCTGTACAGCGCGCTGCGCCACGCGCTCGGCGGCGGCCGGCGCGCCCGGGTCACGGCGTCGCACGCGATCGTGCCGCTGGCGCCGATGCGGGTGCTGGTCGCCGAGGACAACCCGATCAACCAGCTGGTCACGATCGGCCTGCTCGAGGCGCTCGGCTGCGAGCCGACCTCGGTCGAGGACGGGGCCGCGGCGCTGGCCGAGCTGGCGCGCGACGCCTACGACGTCGTGCTGATGGACTGCCAGATGCCGGTGCTCGATGGCTTCGAGGCGACGCGCGAGCTGCGCCGGCGCGAGCAAGCCAGCGGCGCCACGCCGGTGCCGGTGATCGCGCTCACCGCCAACGCCTCGCGCGAGGATCGCGATCGCTGCCTCGCCGCGGGCATGGACGCGTTCCTGTCCAAGCCGTTCCGCAGCGAAGACCTGGCCGAGCTGCTGCGTCGCCACGGCGCGGCCCGCGCGACGCCCGCGGTGCGCGCGCCGGCGCCCCCGCCGCTCGCGGCCCCCCCGCCAGCCGCGGCACCCGCGGCGCCGGCGGTGACCGCGCCCCCGG
>JAEUJY010000023.1 GCA_016794525.1 Myxococcales bacterium | reverse complement strand
GTCAGCCGGGTAGCGATCGATGGTGGCGGTGGTGGCCGCGACCGCGCGCTCGACCTCGACCCGCGGCCACGCCAGCGCGCCCACGGCGCCGCGCGGGATCGCGCGCCCGCGGGCCGCGACGCGCAGATCGTCGAGCGCGCGGCCGACGACGTGGGTGTCGAGGAACACCGCGCCGGCGCGGTAGGCGCCGCGCAGCGCCGCGGCCAGGCCGTCGGCGTCGACCCGGCGATCGCAGGCGATCGGCGCGCCGAACCGCAGCACCGCGCGCTGATCGAGCGCGCGCAGCCGCCGCGCGGTGGCGGCCAGCCGCCCGGGCACGAACAGCTCGTCGCCGACCACCCGCTCGTGGCCGCGGCCGCGCAGGTGGTAGTCGACCAGCCACGCCGCCTCGAGGACGATCTGCAGGTTGATCGTCACCGGCACGACGTGGACCCGCCGGCCGCGGGCCGCCGCCGCGCGCGCCGCCGCGGCGATCAGCCCCAGCCGCAGGCCGTCCTCGAGCGTGCCGTCGCGGCGCCGGGTCGCGCCGGGGAAGATCGTCAACGCCGCGCCGCGCGCCGCCAGCGCGGCGACGTACGCGGTCAGCACCGCGAGGTAGCGGCGATCGGCGCGGCCGCGATCGATCCGCACCGCGCCCAGCGGCCCCATCAGCCGCCCGACCAGCGGGTTGCGGTACAGGTGCTCGCCGGCGAGGTACAGCGCCGGCGGCAGGCCCAGCCGCGCGAGCGCCATGCCCAGCACGATCGCGTCGAGGTTGGCGCCGTGGGTCGGCGCGAACACCAGCGCGTCGGCGCCGACCGCCTGCACTGCCGCGACGTCGCCGCCGATCTCGAGCCGCGCGTCGAGGCCGTCGCCCGCGCCGCCGCCGTCGCCCGCCGGCGGCGCGAACACCGCGCCCAGCACCGGCCCGAGCAGCCGGGTGACGCCGCGCTGCGCCCAGCCGCGGCAGCGCAGCTCCAGCTCGGCGAGGTAGCCGTCGACGCGGGCGGCGTCGTCGGGCGCGCGGTGCGGCGCGCCGGCCCCGACGTGGGCGCGCACCTCGGCGGCGATCGCCGCGCGGTCGGCGCGCAGCGCGTCCAGCCGGGCCCGGCTCACGCGCCGCCCCGGGCCCGCGCCGCGCGGGCGAGGATCTCGCCGACGCCGCCGGCGATCAGCAGGTACGGGACCGCGAACACGACCTGCACGTAGAGGGTCAAGCCGCGGAAGCACAGCACGTAGGCCACCGCCTGGCCATCGTCGACCAGCGGCCCGAAGAACGGCACCGCCATCGCCTCGGCGAAGCCGGCGCCGCCCGGCGTCGGCGCCAGGTAGGTGAACGCGATGTAGACCAGCACCGCGCACGCCGAGCGCACGTCGATCGCGCCGCCGAACGCGGTCAGCAGCACGACGCCGGCGGTCGCGGTCGCCAGGTAATACGCGGCGTGGGCCAGCGCCAGCCGCACCAGCGGCGCCGCGCCGCCGTGGCGCAACCCCGCCAGGCGATCGATCGCGTCGTGGGTGACCCGCTCGCCGGTCGCGACCCAGCGCGCGCCGCGCAGCCGCCGCCCGAGCCACGCGAACATCCGCGCCACCCGCGCCTGGGCCGCGGCCGGCCGCAGCGCCGCCACCACCAGCGTCGCGAACAGCGCGGTGAAGATCGTGCCGCCGAACAGCGCGGTCGCGACCAGCCGGCCGTCGTAGCGCGGCCCCAGCCCGGCCGCGAGGATCACCAGCGACGCGACGACGATCACCGCGACGCCGGTGAACGCCTTGCCGAACGCGATCACGACGGTGGCGTCCCACGGCACGCCGCGGCGGCCCAGCATGTAGATCGTCGCCGGCACGCCGAACGTCGAGCCCGGCGTCAGCCACGAGAAGAAGAAGTTGGCCACGCTGGTGTCGAGCGCGGCGCGCCACGGCACGACCACGCCGACCGCGCGGCCGCACGCGCGGTAGCGCACGACGTCGGCGGCGTAGGTCGCGAGCGTCGCCGCGGCGATCACCGCGATCGCCGCCGCCGACAGCGTCGTCACCACCGCCAGCTGGTGCCAGCCGATCGGCGCGCGCGCGATCGCGATCGCCGCGCCGCCGACGGTCAGCAGCGTGAACGAGGCCGCGAACAGCAGCACGTTGCGGGTGGCCGGGGTCACGGCGCCGCCGCCGCGGCCGCCGCGCGGGCCAGGACGCGCACCACCGCGACCAGCGCCGCGCCGACCGCGGCCGGATCGTCGCCGCCGCCGTCGATCACCAGGTGCGCCGCCGGCGTCGACTCGGCCAGCCGCGCCGCGCGCTCGGCCGCGGCCAGGTCCGGCGAGCGCGCCGCCAGCCGCGCCGCGCGCACCGCCGCCGGCGCGGCGATCGCCACGACGATGGCCGCGGCCAGCGCGTCGGGCGGCGCCAGCGCGCACCCGGGATCGACGATCGCGTTGTTGGCCGAGTACACGGCCAGCGGCGCGGCGCTCGCGACGAAGCCGTAGCGCTCGCGGCGATCGCCGTCGAGGCGCCGCCACCAGCTCGGCGCGACCACGCCGGCCGCGACGTCGGCCGCCATCGCTTCGGCCGCGCACACGATCGCCTCGGCGGGATGATCGCCGGCGCGCGGCGGGCGGGTCACCCGGCGCAGCGGCACGACGACGCCCGGCACCGCCGCCGCCCGCACCGCGTCGACCGCGGTCGTCTTGCCGGCGCCGGCGCCGCCGATCACCACCAGCGCGCGCGGCCGGGCCGGCCACGGCTGCCGCGCCCCGATCGCCAGCAGCGGGTGCGCGCGCGCGATCGCCTCGGCCCACGCCGGCGTCATCGCGCGGTGTAGCCGCCGTCGATGGTGAGCGCGGTGCCGGTGACGTAGCTCGACGCCGCCGACGCCAGGAACAGCGCCGCCGGCCCCAGCTCGGCGGGCTGGCCCCAGCGGCCGAGCGGGATCGCCGCCAGCATGTCGGCGCGCGCCGCGGCGTCGGCCATCGCGGTGGCGAACGGCCCCGGGCACAGCGCGTTGACGCGGACGCCGCTCGGCGCCAGCTCGATCGCCAGCGCGCGGGTCAGCGCGACCAGCCCGCCCTTCGACGCCACGTACGGCGAGCGCGCCGGCAGCCCCACCGCGGCGAACATCGACGCGACGTTGACGACGCGGCCGCCGCCGGCCAGCGCCGCCGCCGCCGCGCGCGTGCACAGCCACGCGCCGCGCAGGTTGGTGTCGACCACCGCGTCCCAGTCGTCGGCGGTCAGCGCCGTCAGCGCGCCGCGCCGCGTGGTGCCGGCGTTGTTGACCAGCACGTCGACCCGCGGCAGCCCGGCGAACGCCGCGGTCACGCTGGCGGGATCGGTGACGTCGAGCGCGACGCCGGTGGCGGCGACGCCGTGGGCCGCCGCCAGCTCGGTCGCCGCCGCCTCGGCGCGCGCGCGATCGCGGCTGGTCACCACCAGCGCGGCCCCGGCCGCGGCCAGCGCCTCGGCGATCGCGCGGCCCAGCCCGCCGGCGCCGCCGGTGATCACCGCCAGCTGCCCGTCGAGGCGGAACGCGGCCAGCGGATCCGCCGCGCGATCAGCCATCGCGGCCTCCGGTGATCAGCCGCGCCGCCGCGCGCTGACCGGCGCGCAGCCCGGCCGCCACGTCGAGGTCGACCCGCGGCGCGCCGGCGTCGGTCAGACACGCGGTCGCCACCAGCGCCGCCGCGAACGCGTCGCCGGCGCCCAGCAGCGTCACGATCGCGCCCGGCGCGAGCGGCGCCGGCTCGACCGCGTGCAGCTCGATCGCCGTGCCGCGCCGCACCGCCGCGACGGTCGGCTGGCGCGCGCCGCCGGTCACGACCCGCACCGCGTCGGCGCCGGTGGCGCGCTCGGCCAGCGCCTGCGCCGCGTCGGCGGTCGTCGCGGGCGCGGCCGCGTCGAGCAGCGGCGCCGCCACGGCGGCGGTGTCGCACGCGACGTCGAACCCGGCCAGCGCCGCCAGCGGCAGCCCGGCGCCGCCGCACCACGCGATCCGCGCCCCGGTCGCGCGCGCCGCCGCCAGCGCCGCCGCCGCGAAGCCCGCCGGCACGCGCCCGAGCACGTGGACCGCTGCCGCCGGCGCGGCCGTGGCCACCGCCTCCCAGCGCCACGCGGCGTCGAGCGCCGCGCCGGGGTCGCGCAAGATGCGGCAGGCGCCGCCGGGATCGAGCACGACGGTGATCGGCAGCCAGCCCGGCGGCGCGGCGAGCGCGGCGAGCGCGACGCCGGCCGGCGCCGCGGCCCGCACCCGGGCGTCCTCGTCGACGGGCACCACCGTCACCACCCGCAGGTCCGCGCGCCCGGCCGCCGCCAGCACCCGCGCCGCGTTCCACGCGAAGCCGCCCAGCACCACCGTCGACGGCGCGGCGTGCTTGCCCTTGCCGCCGGCCAGCGCCGCCGGCGCGACGTCGACCACGACGTCCCAGTAGCTCGGGCTGTACAGCGCCAGCGTCACGCCGCGCCTCCGAACCGCAGCATCACCGTCTGGCCCGCGACGACGCGCTGGCCCACCTCGACCGCGACGCGGACGTCGGGGCCCGGCGTCACCAGCACGTCGGCGCGCGAGCCGTACTTGATCATCCCGTAGCGATCGCCCGGCACCACCCGCTCGCCGATCGCCAGCCAGCACACCAGCCGCCGCGCCAGCGCGCCCGAGATCTGCTTGACCCGCAGGTGCCGGCCGTCGTCGTCGACGAGGTCGACCCACAGCTGCTCGTTGACCCGCGCGCAGTCGCGGTGGCGCGCGTTCAGGAACCGGCCCGGGAAGTAGCGCACCGCCTGCACGGTGCCGGCCCGCGGCACGCGGTTGAGGTGCACGTCGTAGGGCGACAGGTACACGCTGATCCGCAGCGCGCGGCCGCCGGGGAAGTCGGGATCGTCGACGGTGTGGATCTGGGTCACGACGCCGTCCGACGGCGCCAGCAGCGCGTCGGGCGCCACCGGCGACGCGCGCTCGGGATCGCGGAAGAAGTGCAGCCCGAACGCCGCCAGCGCGATCACCGGCGCCAGGCCCAGCCACGCCAGCGGCTGCGCGGTCGCGCGCGCCACCAGCGCCACGACGACGGTCAGCGCCGCGCACGCCGCCAGCGTCACCGCCACCTCGGCCAGCCCGGCGCGGGCCAGGCCCAGCACCGGCCGCCACAGCGCGGCGTCGTCGGGGAAGCGGTAGCCGCACTGGTTGCGATCGAGCTTGCCGTCGCGCGCGTCGAGCGGATCGTGGGTGCAGCCGGGGCAGCGGCCGGTGCGCGCCGCGGCCATCCGCGCCAGGTAGCCGCGCCGGGCCGCGCGCAGCCACGCCCGCCGCACCCTCCGCCAGCCGCGCTCGACGGTCAGGCACGCGCCGCCGCCCGGCTGGATGCCATCGAAGGGCACCGCGTCGGCGAGCCGCGGACCGATCGGCGCGGGCGTGGTCATCGCGACCGACAGTACCGCGGGCGCGGCCGACGATCGCGCGACGCAACATGTAAGGCTCCCAGGACGCGCCGGTCGCGCGTCGCCGGGGGCGGCGCCCGCGCGACGCCGGGATCGAGCGGCGCTCAGCGACGAGCCCCCTGGAACGCAGGCGCGCGGGAGCCAGGCGCGGTATCCTCGCGCGGCTCATGGACGATGCCCTGGCGGCCGGCTCCCGGGTCGGACGGTACGAGATCGTGCGACGGCTCGCGATCGGCGGGATGGCCGAGATCTACCTGGCGCGCATGACCGGCCTGGCCGGCTTCGCCAAGCACGTCGTCGTGAAGCGGATCCTGCCGAGCTTCGCCAAGGACGCCGAGTTCGTGCGGATGTTCCTCAACGAGGCCCGCTACGCCGCGACCCTCGACCACCCCAACATCTCCCACGTCTACGATTTCGGCCAGGAGGGCGGCCTCTACTACTACGCGATGGAGTACCTGCACGGCGACGATTGCCGCGCGCTGCTCCGCGAGCTGGCCCAGCAGCGGCGCAAGATGCCGCTGGCCCACGCGCTGACGATCGTCGTCGGCGCCGCCACCGGCTGCCACTTCGCCCACGAGCTGGTCGGCGACGACGGCAAGCCGCTGGGCCTCGTGCACCGCGACGTCAGCCCCTCCAACGTCGTCATCACCTACGCCGGCGCGATCAAGCTGGTCGACTTCGGCATCGCCAAGGCGACGCAGCGCGAGGACGCCACCGCGGCCGGCGTCACCAAGGGCAAGCTCGCGTACATGGCGCCCGAGCAGTGCCGCGCCGAGCCGCTCGATCGCCGCGTCGACGTCTACGCGCTCGGCGTGCTGCTGTACGAGCTGACGACGCAGCGGCGGGCGTTCACCGGCGAGAACGACGCCGCGATCATCTGGGCCGTGATGTCGGGCAACGTCACCTGGCCGACCCAGCTCGATCCCGACTACCCGCCCGCGCTCGAGGCGATCATCAAGCGCGCGATGCACTTCGAGCGCGGCCAGCGCTACCTGACCGCGCGCGATCTCGCCGAGGCGGTCGAGGGCTTCGCGCGCGACGCCGGCCACACGCTGGCGCCGACCCGCCTCGCCGAGTTCTTCACCGAGGTGATGGGCGCCCGCCCCGAGCCGTGGCGCGACGGCGAGGGCCGGGCCGCGACCGCCACGCCGACGCCGAGCGCGACGCTGATGCCGCCGACCGTCGCCACCGACGTCCCGACCGCCGTGCTGGCGACGCCGGCCCGCGTCCCCGCGCTGGCGGCGACGGCGCCGGCCCCGCTCCTGACGCCGGCGCCCGTCGCCCCGCCGCCCCGCTCGCGCGCGCCCTGGCTGATCGCCGGCGCGACCGTCGCGATCGCCGGTGGCGCCGTCGCCGTCGTGCTGGCGCGCGGCCAGCACACCTCCGAGGCCGCGCCGGTCGCGGTCGTCACCGAGCGCGGCACCGCGGCGGTCGAGAGCACCGACGGCGACGCCGGCGCCCCCGCGCCCACCGTCGACGCGGGGGCCGCCGGGCCCGACGCGCCGCCCGCCCCGCGCGACGCCGGCGCCCGCGGCTCGGCGACGCGGCCCCGCCCGACGCCGCCGGCCGGCGATCCGCTGTCGGCGGCGTTCGCCCGGCGCCAGGGCGCGGTCGAGGCCTGCCTCGAGCGTCACCGCGCCGCCGCCACCGCCGCGCCGCAGCTCACGCTGCGCTTCGAGATCGACGCCGCCGGCGCGCCGACCCGCGTCGACGTGCAGCCGGCCGCGATCGCCGGCTCGCCGCTCGGCGCGTGCATCGCCGAGGTCGGCCGCTCGACACGGTTCCCGCCGCAGGGCGGCCCCACCACCTTCCGCATCAACCTGCAAGTCAGCCAACAACCAGGGAACCCATGATCCGACCCAGCGTGCTCGTCTCGCTGCTGATCGCCTGCGCGGCGTTCACGTCGTCGGCGCGCGCCGACCGCGGCCTCACCGCGCTGGGCCGCGTCCGCCCGGTCGGCCCCGGCCCGACCCTGTCGGCGGCGCTGGCCTCGGGCTACGGCTTCACCGGCGACGTGCTCGCCGTCGACGACAGCCACCACCGGGCCAGCGGCGCGCTGGCCATCGCCGTGCGCGCGGTGCCGTGGCTCGAGCTCACCGGCTCGCTGGCCGGCCGCTACGATCGCCACACCGGCGGCGTCTCCGACGACGGCTTCATCGGCGATCCGCGCATCGGCGCGACCGCCGGCGGCCACCTCGACCCCGCCACCGCGCTCGGCGTGCGGCTCGGCGTGTGGCTGCCCGGCGCCGACGCGCCGTCGATCGAGTTCGGCGCCACGACCCTCGACGCCAGCCTGGTGCTCACCCGGCGGTTCGGCGCCAGCGCGCTGACCGTCAGCGCCGGCTACCGCCTCGATCGCTCGACCGAGTCGGTCGACGCCGCCACGCTGACGCCCGCCGATCGGCTCGGGCTCGGTCTGTCGGACGCCGACGCCGCGCTGGTCGGCGTGGGCCTGGCCCACCAGGCCGGCGCCACCCAGCTGTTCGGCGAGCTGTCGGGCGAGGTGCTGGTCGGCGCCGGCGCGCCGGCCGCGCTCGAGAGCCCGCTGCGGGCCGGCGTCGGCGTGCGCCGCGCCCTCGACGCGTCGCTCACGTTCGAGGCGCTGGCCGAGATCGGGCTCAGCCAGCGCCCCGACCTGATGGCGATGGCGCCCGACGCGCTGGTCGACGTCGAGCCGCGGCTAGCGGTCGCGGTCGGGCTGTCGTGGCGCCCGGCCCCGGCGCGCGCGCCGGTGATCGCGCCGCCGCCGCCGCCGCCGGTCGACGACACCCCGCCGCCGCCGCCGCCGCCGCCCGCGCCCACCACCGGCCCGCTCACCGGCCGCGTCACCGATGCCGGCGGCGCGCCGCTGCCCGACGTCACGATCACCGTCGGCGCCACCACCGTGCTGTCCGGCGAGGACGGCGGCTTCACGATCCCCGATCTGCCGATCGGCCCGATCGAGGTGGCGGCCGCGCGCGGCGGCTACGAGTCGGCGACCGCGACCGCGACGATCGTCGGCGGCACCGGCGCGACCGTCGAGCTCACGCTGGCCCGGGTCCAGCCCAAGTCGCAGATCCGCGGCGTCGTCCGCGACTTCAACGGCAAGGGCCTGGCCGCGAAGGTCACGATCGATCCGCTCGGCGCCGAGCTCACCTCCAACGCCGACGGCACGTTCGTGATCGACGTGCCGCCGGGCACGTACACCGTGACCGTCGCGCTGCCGGGCTACCGCGCGCAGAAGAAGACCGCGGTGGTGGTCGAGGGCGGCGTGCCGATCCTCAACATCGAGCTGGTCAAGGGCCGCAAGTGAGCTGCCGCGCGCCGCTGATCGGGCGGGTCGGGCGGGTCGCGCGGGTCGCGCTCGTCGCGCTCGTCGCGCTCGTCGTCCTGCTCGGCGCGTGCAAGGGCAAGCCGACGCCACCGGTCGCGACGCTGGCCGAGGGCCAGGGCGCGGTCAGCTGCGAGCACGCCGGCAAGGAGGCCGCGGCGCCGCTGGGCCAGCCGTTCGTGCTCGGCGACGCCGCCCGCACCGGCGCCGGCGCCTGGGCGCGCCTCCAGCTGCGCGGCGGCCCGGTGCTGCGGCTCGGCGCCGACAGCCTGGTACGCTTCGTCGCCGCCGGCACCCGGCTCGAGCGCGGCGAGGCCGGCGCCGAGGCCGTGGAGGTCCGGCTGATCACCGAGGCCGGGCCGGCGATCATCGCGCCCGGCGGCACCGTGCGCGCGTCGAGCACCGCCGACGGCGTGCGCTTCGAGGTGACGGTCGGCCGCGCGGTGATCCAGCGCGACGACGGCGCCGTGACGCTCGATCCCGGCGGCCACCTGACCGTCGCGATCGGCGGCGCGATCGTCGAGAAGTCCGAGGCCGCGGCCGCCGCGCCGCCCCCACCGCCGCCCCCGCCCACCCCGCCGCCCGCCGCCGCGTCGGCGCTGGCGGTCACCGTCAGCGGCAAGGGCGTCACCGCCAGCACGGCCGGCGCGCCCGGGCGCCCGCTCGCGACCGGCGGCGCGCTGGCCGACGGCGACGTGATCAAGGTGCCCAAGAAGGCGACGGTGACGATCAGCCGCGGCGACGACACCGCCACCGCGATCGGCCCGGCCGAGCTGACCATCGGCGGCGCCGACGGCGCGCTGGTCACGCCCACCGCCGGCACGACGACGGTCACCGCCAAGGGCGCCGACGTCCGGGTCGCGTTGCCCGGCGGCGCGATGATCGCGACCGTCGACAGCGTCGCCGCGATCACCCCCGGGCGCGCCGAGAGCGTCGCGCGGGTCGAGCGCGGCGCGGTCACCGTCGACGGCGACGTCTCCGACGCCAGCGCCGCCGCCGGCGAGACCGGCGTGCTGGCCCACACCGGCGAGGCCACCGTGCGCGATCCCGCGCCGACCACGGTCGACGTCGAGGTCGCCGCCGGCGAGGGCGCGACCGTCCACGATCCCGGCAAGAAGGTCGCGGTCGAGCTCGACTTCGCGCGGCTGTGCGGCGGCCCCGGCACCGTCGAGCTCGCCGACGGCAAGGGCTCGTTCAAGACGCCGCGCAAGACCGGCGGCAAGGAGCGCGCGCGGTTCTTCGCCACCGGCGGCGTCACCCGCTACCGGGTCCGCTGCGACAGCGGCGACACCAAGGCCGGCTCGGTGCGGGTCGCCGGCGACACCGGCGCCGCCGCGGTGGTGCGCACGCCGCCCGAGAACGTGCTCGAGGCCGACGGCCACAAGTACATGGTCACGTACCAGAACCGCATCCCGCAGATCATCATCCGCTGGAGCGAGGCCAAGGGCGCGTCCACCCTCAAGCTCCAGCCGGCCAAGGGCGCCCCGCAGACGCTGTCGTCGCCCAACGGCACCCACACGCTGGCCCCGGGCACGCTGCCCGAGGGCAGCTACACGTTCTACGTCGTGTCCGGCAACCGGACATCGCCGCCCACGATCGTGCGCATCGACTTCGACAACGCCGCCCCCACCGCGCAGATCACCGCCCCCCCGCCCCGCGCCGACTGGAGCGATCCGGTCGTCGTCACCGGCGTCACCGCCGAGGGCTGGAAGGTGCTGGTCGACGGCAAGGCCCCCGACCTCGACGGCAGCGGCCGCTTCCGCGCCGCCGTCCCCACCGCCGGCAAGAACGTGATCGCGATCCGCCTCGCGCACCCCGAGCACGGCGTGCACTACTACCTGCGCCGCCGGCGCTGAGAGAGCGGAGCCGGAACCGGAGCCGGAACCGGAGCCGGAACCGGAGCCGGAGCCGGAGCCCGAGCCGGAGCCGGAACCGGAGCCGGAGCCGGAGCCCGAGCCGGAGCCCGAGCCGGAGCCCGAGCCGGCGTCGACGCCGGCTCCCCTGCGCTACCGCGCGAGGCGATACGTCATCGCGCCGAGGCGCTCGGCCAGCGCCAGCGCCGCCGCGACCTGCTCGGCCTCCACGTCGCCCCACGCCGCCGCCACGGCCAGCGCCGTCTTCAGCTCCTGCGCCTCCGCCGCGGCGATCCGGTACACGCGCTTCTTGTCCCGGCCCTGTCGCCGCGTGCCCTCGGCGAGGTTCAGCGCCACCGACGTCGCCGCCCGCCGCACCTGGTCCGCCAGCTCCGGCGACCCCGTCCGCACCCGCCCGACGATCTCCCGCAGCACCTCGATCAACTCCATCGACACCTTCTGTGCATCCAGCATTCCGTCCTCCGTGGTTGGTGTTCGCCCCGTCCGCGGCCCGACGCGCAGGTCCTGTGCC